>CAWBAV010000019.1:0-100739 GCA_963786865.1 uncultured delta proteobacterium
CGAGGGCGGCACCCACAGCTTCGAGACGGACGGCATTTGTTACATGGAGCGGGACCTGCTTCCCCGGCTATACCGCGATCTTCCGTCACCCCAACGACGAGCTGAACTTCTGCACGTATGTCTGTCATTCCGGGAGGCGAGAAGGCCGTCGCCGTCAGGACTTGAAGGAGCTCCACCACGGCCTGCTCGAGAGAAACCCGATCGTTCGCCGCCACCTCGGTCGGGCTGGCGATCGAGCCGATGAAGGGTGCCTGGTTGCCGGCTCGGCGGAATTCCGAAGAGCTACGCCAAACCTCGTGATCATCGGCGACGCGGCCGGCCACATCGATCCGCTCACCGGCGAGGGGATCCAATTCGCGATGGAGGGCGCCGAGCAAGCGGCTGAAACCTTGGCCGAGGCGTTCCGAGTCGGGCGTTTCGACGAGCGGTTCCTCTCGACGTACCAAGACAAATGGCATCGGGAGTTCGGCCACAAGTTCGGGCTCGCCGAGAAGGCATCGCAGCTCATGGCCCGCTATCCGGAGCTCGTCGATTCGATGGCGAAAGTCGCGAACGAGCGGACAACGCGTTCTTCTTTGCCTGGGCCGACATCATGATGGGCGAGGCCCCCTGGAGCGCGTTCCTCAAGCCAAAGCTCGCGATTCCCCTGGCGACTGCAGCGCTTCGCGAGCTCTGGACCCAGCGGCTCTCGCCCTTGCGCCGCCGGGTCGCGTCGAGCGGCGCCTAGGATAAGATTCAACCGCTAGAGCGATGCGATACGAAGGACAAATTTACAGACCGCCCAGCGAAGCCGACGCGTACATCCTGCAGGCCACGATCGGTTGCTCCTGGAACCATTGCACCTATTGCGACATGTATCGCAGCAAGGCATTCCGGGTGCGCGCCCTCGACGAGACGCTCGAGGATATCCGCGCCGCCGGCTCGAGCTTCGGCGCGAACGTGACGAAGTCTTCGTCGCCGATGGCGACGCGCTGGTTCTCGACCTCGCTCACTGGGAAGCAATCCTGGACGCATGCCGCCGCGCCTTCCCGCGGATGAGGCGCGTCAGTGCCTACGCGACCGCGATGAACGTGAACAAAAGAGCCCTGCAGAGCTCGCACGACTTCACGAGCTCGGCCTTTCGCTTCTCTACATGGGCCCGGAAACCGGCGACGATGTGACCTTCAAGCGCATCGCCAAGGGATCCAATTTCGAGGAGCACGTCGGAGGCAGCACGGCGCGCACATGACGCCGGGATGAAGTTCTCGGCGATCTTTCTTCTCGGCGCAGGGGGAACCGAACGAACCCACGAGCACGCCACGGAATCCGCCAAGCCGATCACGGCGATCGACCCAGAGTTCGTTTCCGCGCTCACTCTCACAATCGTGCCGGGAACCCCGATCGCCAAGATGCAGGCCCAGGGCAAATTCACCCTTCCCTCCGTGAATCGCATGCTCGGCGAGCTTCGAACGATGGTCGCCGAGGCGTCTCCAAGCGATGCGGTCTTTCGCACGAATCACGCGTCGAACTACCTCCCGCTCGCCGGCCGCCTGCCCCAGGACCGAAAGCGAATCGTCTCGCTGCTCGATAAAGCGCTCGCCGGCGACCTCGCGCTTCGTCCGGAATGGTCACGAGGGCTCTGAGCATCGGTCGCACTTGCACGCGCCCCCACAATGGCCGTATGGATCGACCGCTAGGAGTAAATCGATGCGAAAACTAGGTGTGGCGCTTGCGATTCTGGTGACCCTGCTCTTCGCGGGGACTCTCGTCTATTTCATGCCCCGCGCGACCATGGCCCGGATCACGGGAACCGACGTCAAGCGAATGGACAAGACGGACATGGCGGGTGGCGAAGGCACGACGCGCGACGTTCGCTTCGTCTATGCGACCGAGCTCGACTCGCAAAAGGCGCGGGTCTTTCGAAACGAGGATACCGCCTGGTACCTCAAATGGAACTCGGGTGACATCGCCGCCGAAGCGTCGAAGTTGGCGGCCGCCGAAGGGGAGAAAATCGCGCTCGTGAGGTACTACGGGCTGCGCATGGCAATCTTCGATTCCTATCCGAACATTCTCACTCTCAAGGAAGTCGAAGCGGACTACGTCTACGTGCCCTGGGTCAACATGATCGTCCTGCTCGTCTTGCTCTTCTTCGTAATCTGGGCTGGCGTCAAGATTCGCCGAGCCTTCAGAGGCGCGAAAGAAAAGTTCAGCGGTCGGCCACCCGCCTCATAGGTCGAAGCGCGCGCAGTAGTCTGCCAATCGCGCGCGGACTTCTTCCACGCCGAGGCCGAACGCTTCTGGCGAATGGATGTGGATGTCCCGTGGCCTGCGACTCTCGGCATCGAGCATGGTCTGCATTGCGGCGCGCGCCGGCTCGGCGAGCTCCATGCCGAGGTCCCGATACGCGCCCGCCATTGCGCCGATGGGATCCCGTCGCACGTCGACGTGACGAACGTGCGCAACTCGACCGGCCGGCAACCGATCGACGACCTCGAGAGCATGCTCGAGAGTTGCCGGCAGGTAGCTGTTTAGAAGCTCGGGGCCGAGAGCCTTGGCATGAACATCGTCGCTGAAAAGCGCCCGGGTGTACGCGTAGAGACTGCATAGCGAGCTCAGGGTCGTTGCAGGGTCGCGATGCGTGAACACGAACCGCGCATCGGGGAAAAGCTCGAGAATCGTCTCGACGAATACCGAGTGCGTCGGGTCCTTGAGCGCGAAGCGCGTTCCATGCGGCCGGTGATACTGAACCAACTGCAGCTGCTGGCGATACTGGCCGTATGCGATGCGGGGATCCTGTCCCTGGAGCCAATCGACGTAGCCGGGAACCCGGTACTGAACGTTGTACTGCAGCGTGCGAAAGACATTCGTGAAGAGCGCAACGCACTCCTCGGGCTCGCTCGCTCCCATGGGATGAATCGCCGCGTAGTTCGGGGAGATGCTCTCGAGCTGCCGGAGAACGCGCGCGAGCTGATCGGGGCGCTCGTCCTTTCGTCCCTTTGGAGAGGCGGGGTACATGCTCTCCCAGTAAGGCATCGTCCGCGTGTCCGGATCTTGGGCCAGCAAGCGATGGACGAAAGTCGTACCCGTGCGCATCCATCCGATGAGAAAGATCGGCGATGGGATTTCGGTCTCCAGGATTTCGGGGTTTTCGGCGAGCTCCCCCTCGATCAGAAGGTGCTGTCCCGCCATGCGAAAGCAGTCCATTCGCGCGGCGATGCGACCCGCGAAGCTGAGCACTGCATCCTCTCGGAGTGAGCCAAGCAGCGCATCGAGGGCGGCCACGGTTTCTGGCCGCGGATCCCCGGCGCCCGCGTTGTTTCGCTTGGCCTGCTCGAACCAGGCTTCCGCCGAGGGGTTCCCAAAGCGCGGGAGAAGCCGGCCGATGCCGTTCGTAGCCCTGTACCAGAACGGTTGCACCGCACGCGCCGTCGTGAACTGCTCCGCTCGAAGGGGCTCTGTGCGCTCCTTGCCCATTCGATTCGACACTATCCCTCGGGACGCCTCTAGGCTACAAGCGAGTCGGTGCCCCCTTTTCAGCTCGCTGCCCTGTACCTGCTCGCCTTCGCGATGATGGCCATCGGTGTGCTCCACTTCGTGCGCCCAAAGCCATTCGTTCGGATCGTCCCTGACTACCTGCCCGCACCGCTCGCGCTGGTGTATGTCAGCGGGTTCTTCGAGATTCTCGGCGGCCTCGGCCTCCTCATTCCCGACACCCGAAGCTGGGCGGCCTGGGGCCTCATCGCGCTCTACATCGCCGTCTTCCCGGCGAACATCTACATGCTCACCCACAACATCTCGCTCGACCCCCGAAAGCCCATACCGCGTTGGGCGCTTTGGCTGAGATTGCCGTTTCAGTTCCTGTTCATAGCCTGGGCGTACTGGTTCACCGGCTAACGCGCTCAGACGAGCGCCCTCGGCTCGAACCGCTCCATTCGTTTGAGAGCGCTTTGCGCGGCGTGGTAGCCGCACATGCCGTGCACACCGCCACCCGGAGGAGTCGAGGCCGAGCAGATGAAGACGCGCGGGTTGGGTGTCGTATACGGGTCGAGCCGCGCCACGGGTCTGGTGAAGAGTTGGAACATGTCCGCAACGCCGCCGGTCACCGCACCGCCGACGAAGTTCGGGTTGTACTCCTGGAAGTCGCGGGTGTTCATGCTGTGCCGGGCGAGGATCCGCTCCTTGAACCCCGGTGCGAATCGCTCGACCTGGTTCTCGATCGCCTCGGTCATGTCCACGGTCGAGCCGCCCGGGACGTGGCAGTACGCGTAACCGGTCTGCTTACCCGCCGGAGCGCGACTCGGATCGAGCTGACTCTGTTGGCAGAGGAGCACGTACGGGCGGCTCGGGTGCTCCCCGCGAAACACCTGGGCCTCGCCCGCAGCGATCTCCTCGAGCCTGCCTCCTAGGTGCACCGTGGAGGCTTCCAAGCAGCTCGGATCGCGCCAGGGAATCGGCCCGTCGAGCGCCCAGTCTAGCTTGAACGCACCGGGGCCGTAGCGATAGCGCCCGAGGCGGCGCAGGTAGCCGCCTGGCAGAACGGGCTCGGCGATCGAGGCGAGTTGGTCGGGGCTCGTGTCGAAAAGGTAGACCCGCGCCCGAGGAAGCTCGGCGGCCGTAGTCACCCGTACCCCGGTGCGAATCTCACCACCGAGCTTTCGCAAGAGGCTTCCGAGCGCCCGAGGAATCGCAGCGGAGCCTCCGGCGGCCACAGGCCAGGGCTCGACGTGAGCAGCAATCGAGAAAATGAGGCCGAGCGCCGCGGTGAACATCTTGCTCAGCGGAAGGATGCTGTGCCCTGCGCAGCCGGCGAAGAGCGCCTTGGCGCGCGACTGCTGGAAACGCCAATTCGCAAAGGTGGTCGCGGGCCAGATCGCGCGTAACCCGAATCGCGTGAAGTCCAGCGGATGCTTGGGCCAGCCGAGCGGCCCGAGCGCGTCCGAGAAGAAGCCTTCGGGATCTTGGAGAAAGGGGGTGATGAGATCTCGATAACTGCTCGCATCGGACCCGAGGCCGGCGCAGGTTTCCTCGACCGAATGCCAGATCATCACAGCGGGCTGATCGTCGAGCGGATGCGCCACCGAGGCCCGAGGCAGAATCCACTGGAGCCCGTGCTGCTCGAGCGGCAAGGAGCGAAAAAACGGAGAGAGGATCCCGGTCGTATGCACGGCCGAGCAGACGTCGTGCCGAAACCCGGGCAGCGTCAGCTCCGCCGTGCGCGTGCCGCCGCCGATCTCGTCTGCGGCCTCGAGCACCAGAACCGAGGCCCCGGCCTGGGCCAATGCCACGGCGGCACTCAGACCATTCGGCCCCGAGCCAATGACGACGGCGTCAAATGTCTCCCGATGCTCGCTCACGGCAAGAACATAGTCCCGTGCGGAGCGCAACCAGCGCAAAAAGAGGTCGCGCCGTGCGTTTTCTTTCGAAGTGCTCCGGCGCTACTCGTAGGCGGTCGTGTTGGTCATCCGAATCTCGAAGGCTTCGTTGAGCTCGACGTTCTTGGACCCTTCCGGGCCGCTTACGGTGAGCTTGTCGGTGGCTTCGCCCGATGCAGCCGCGTCCGATTCCAGGGCGTTCAGGTTGAGGATGATCTCCCCCCTTGCGTTGGCCACCATTTGCTCGACGCTGATCGAGACCTCGTCGTCCGGGAAGTCCACCGTCTGTGGGAGCGCGTTCTGCGTGACCACCACGTTGAGCTTGATCTCGTCGCCAACCCGCTCGATCATGTGTACGAGTCGACCTGCTGCACCTTGAAACCGTAAAGCGTGAGCTCCTTGCGCGACTCCCATCGCGCTCCGAGGCCTACGGGCTCCGCCGGCAGGACGACGCGCGAAAGCGTGCTGCGCGCATTGACGATCATCATGAGAAGACGAACGGGCAGATCCGGCTCTTCGCCCTGTCGTTGAGCTCCGCCGAGAGCGCAACACCGCGGTCGTTCATCTCGACCGTTCCGCCCACCTCGTCGAGAATGGCAGCGCTCTGCCGAAGCTCAGCGGCCAGATCGGGATCGAGGCCTTGCGGCACCGCAGCCTCAGCCTTGGCGATGTTGACCTCGAACTTCACGCCCTTCTCGGTGAGCATGGCGGGCCCGGACACGATGTGCAGCCGCACGCCTGGGACGATGGACAGCGCGGCCGCGTCGTTGGTCGTTGCAAGCGTCGCAATCGTGAAATCCATATTGGACTTCGTGGTCGTGCCTTCGGCGATCTTGTAGCGAAGCGGGGCCCTCGGCTCGGCGCCGGTATCGAGAAGCAGCACCGGCTCTTTGCCGGCATCGGCCGCCGTGGCCGAGTCCTTCTTGCAGCTGCTGAGGCTGAGCATTGCCGAGGCTAGAATCAAAACACGTGCGATGGTCTGCTTCTTCATTGGCTCTCCTACCGGCGGAAAACTCGCGGGCTGCAGCGGGCTTAGTCGCGAGGCTCGATAGGGTCAAGCCCTTGCTCGCCATGACCGAGCCTGCCGCCCGAACGATAGCCGCCGGACCCCCGAGACTGTGTTATGAGCGATGCGAGAGGTCGGAATTCGGTGAGCACGAGCCGTAGAGAGAGCTGGGCGCCGCGGGTCACGCGCTGGGTCATTCCCGCGCTTCTACTCATCTGTGCGTTCGGGTTCGCTCGATTCTATGGGCGATTCTACCCCATCGAAGAATGGCTGTTTTGGCGCTACGCCTCGTATTGGGTGGCGTGCCTCATTTGGAGCACGAGCTGCTTGAGCACGGGCTATGCGCTGGTGCGTCGGCTGCGCGGGACACCAATGCCGTTCGCGGAAACGCTCTGCGTCAGCTTCGCGGCCGGTGTCGTGCTCTTCTATCTCGCGGTCAATGCCCTGGGCGCCGTGAAAGGCCTTCATGCGTCCACGTTCTTCGCCCTCCCGCTGGTGATGATCGCGATCGGTGCTCGTCCGCTATGGCGATTCTGCCGACGATACGTGCGCCACGTTCGTTACCGTTCTTCGGGTCCTTGGCGCCCGACGGTTCTCCAGCTCGCAATCTGGACCTTCGGCATCGCCGTTCTCGCGATGATCTATTTCGAGATGCTCACGCCCGAGAACGTTCAGTTCGACGCCCGCTGGAAGCACCTGGCGCTCGCCGAGCAGTATGCGCACCGTGGATTCATCCCTCGGTTCGGAGAGGGTTGGACGGTCGCTACGAATCCGCATTTGGCGAGCATCCTCTTCACCTGGGCGTTCCTGCTCCCGGGCGGCGCACTCTTCGACCAGGTGGAGCTTGCGCTACACATGGAGCTCACTTGCTTCATTTGGACGCTGGCCACCATCCCGGCGGCCGTGCGCCTTCTCGTGCCAGGCGCTCGTGCCTGGGCCTCCTGGGTGGCGCGACTCCTCTTTCCGGGCGTCTTACTGTACGACTCCTCGCTTGCGGGCGGCGCCGACCACATCGCCGCACTCTTCGCGCTTCCGATCTTCATTGTCATGATTCGCTCGATCCCGAGCCTTCAGCCTGGTCGGCTCGCTCTGCTCGCACTCCTCATGGCCGGTGCGGCCATGCCCAAGCTGACCGCCGGCATGATGCTGGTTCCCGGCCCGGTACTGGTCATCGCGAGCGTATTCGTCTGGCGGGCCATCCGCGAACGCCAGCTCTCGTGGACCGGACCGGCCGCGGCGGTCGCCGTCGCGCTCGGTGCGACGGCATTCTTCTGGCTTCGCAACTGGATTTGGTACGGGGACCCGCTTTATCCGTCACTGCACGAGCACCTCACGCTTCATCCCTGGACCCAAGACGCGGCCACGCTTTTCGAGTTCGGTTACAAGGAATACCAGTTCTGGAGACCGAGCCGCGATTGGGAAGGCGTCAAAGAAACGCTCGGGGCCCTCTGGACGTTCTCGTTCGTACCGCACGACTACGGTCGCTATCACGGGGACATGCCCGTGTTCGGTTCGCTCTACACGCTTCTGCTCGTGGCCCTTCCTTTTCTCCGGCGGGCTCGGCGCATCTGGCTTCTCGTGATCTTGACTCAACTCGCGATCTTCACCTGGTACTGGATTCACCACCAAGACCGATATCTGCAAACACTCATGCCTTGGATGGCCGCGGTCACCGCGGCGCTCATGATTCGAATTTGGCAGACGGGTTGGGCCTCCAGGCTGGCGCTCAGCGCGCTCGTCGCCACGCAGATCGTCATCGGCGGCGACGTGTACTTCATACAGACACACGCAATGGTCCGCTCGCCCATCAAGAAGGTGAACGACCTCCTCTCCTCGGGGTATGAAAAGCGATACGACGAGCGTCTGGATGTTTTCAAAGGGTGGACGCGGGCGCGCGACGCCATTCCCGAGGAGGCGCACGTCATGCTGCACGACAACCACGTACACCTCGGTCTTTCTCGCGCTACCACGTCCGATTGGGGCGCCTGGCAATTCGGAATCAGTTACGGGCGCCTTCAATCCCCCGCAGAGCTCTGGGATCTCTATCGCGAGCTCGGCGTGACACACCTGCTTTGGGAAGATCGCACCTCGAAGGGCTGGGATTCCATCGCAGGGGACTTGGTGTTTTTCGACTTTGCCATCAATCGAACGAGCGGAAAGAAGAGCGTCGGAAACCTTCGGATCGGAGCCATGACCGACGAGCGACCCTCGAGCGCGCCGTACGGCAGAGTCGCATACATTGGCTGCGGCAACACGTACGCAACCGGCCTGTACGATCTCTCGCAGATGACGACGCCCGTCTTCGGTCCGGAAAAGGAAAACTTCGCCGCGCCCATTCACTCGGCCACGCTCGAGGACGTCACGGGGATTCTCGACGAGGCGAGCTTCGTCGTCCTCGATCCTGATTGCGCCGGCAAGCTGAGCGGCGACGTCGCGCGCGCAGGGTTCGTGTTGGGCGCATCGCGCCTGCAGATCAATCCGGGGCGAAAGACGAAGCTGCAGCTATACGTAAAGCCATCTCCCGCACGCCGATGATGTCGCCATGGCCTCTTCGCGTTACTCGTCGAGCGCTTGCGGCGTCCCGCGGTAGAGAATCCAGCTGTGACTCCGTTCGACCAGCTTGATCTTCTTGGCGTCCTCCAAGCGTTTGATTCGGTCTTTGACACCCCCGCGAAGGTCGCGGGTGTCAAGCAGGACGTAGTCGCTGTCGACGTCTTGGTAGATCCGGTAGACCTCCGCCCGGTTCGAAACGTGGGGCCCCACGCGATCGCCGACCGAGACCGATGCATCCGGTTCAATCTGGCTGATCAGCGCGGTGAATCGCCGGTACGCGTCCTCCTTCTCCGGGCTCAGTGAGCGCGCGACCGTCACGAAACCGCCGCGGAAGCTCGTGTTTTCGACGATCGCCCCGTGTTTCCAAGACACGAGGAGACTCGCGACGAGCACGCAACCCATCGCTGCCGCCCTGAGACTGGGGTCTTTGCGCCGCGCATTCTGTAGACGAAGAAGCCCTTCGGGCAGGAGCGCGATGGCAACCGGAAGGAGCACTGCGGAGTATTGGAAGTGCGAAGAAAACACCGCCGGCTTCGAGGCCAGCAGCGTGAAGATCAGACCGTAAACCAGCATGACCCGTTTCCGTCCGGCCCAGGCCGCAAGCATGAGCGTCGGGACGAATATGACGAGCAAGTAGTGAAGCTTCGCTTCTTTCGTGACCAACGCTGCGACGTAAGCAGGGTTCGTGAGCAAGGTGATCAGGAAGTCGCCCAGGCCCCATTGGTTCGGGATCATCTCCTCGTAGTAGTACGAGAACCCATACGACTCATCGCCCTGGTTGAACAGGTCCACCGACGCCATGAAGACGGTCTTCACGAGAACGAAATACGTCAGACAGGTGACGATCGTGATCCATCCGGCACGCTTGTACCCGGTGCGACCCGAGATGACACCGTAGAAGCCGACGAAGCACATCAGCAGCGCGACGTCCTCACGGATGAGCAGAAGCACGGCCAGCATCACGTAGTAGAGGCGGAGCTTGCGCGACAAGAAGAAGTAGAGGGCGAAGAGAAGCGGCGAGAACAGGAGTGTCAGCGAGTGGAACTCGTACATGTTCGCGCCATGCAGCGCGGGGTGCAACGCATATGCCAGCGCCAAGATGAGCCCCGATGCGCGGGTACCGAGCCGGTCGCGGCCGAGGAGATATGCGGCGACGACTCCCGCGCCGCACCAAACTGCCTGGAGGGTCAGCAGGAACTCTGCGCGCGGCCAAAGACGGTAGAGCGGGGACAAGAGCACCAAGATCGGATCGAAATGCGCGGAGGCATGGTTGCCGCCCCGGAGGAAGGTGCAGTCGAGCGGACGACCGTGACTCGATTGAAAGAAGATGTTGTCGTAGATGCCGAGATCGATCGTACGCGTGTTGAACGCGTGGTGGTTGATGATCGAGAGTCGCGCAAAGAAGTACGCATATCCTGCCCAAAGCAGGAACACAGCAGCAACGCTCAGGATCTCGCGCTGGCGCTCGGTCAGAACCTGGCGTCGAGCCGCGGCCTGTAGGCGACGGGCGCTGAAGGCGTGGAACGTCGGCCACCACGAGAGCACGGCAAGGCTGATGTAGAGCCAAGTGCGCCACTCGTGCTGCGTCTCTATCTTGGGCTCCGTGAGCGCCACGACGAAGGGGCCGCTCAGAATCCACGACAGATACGGATTGAGCCTGCTGGCTCGTTCCATCGGCGATGGCCAGCGCTGCCGGTCGCCGAAACGGAGGGCCGAGAGATACGCCAGGATGACCACAGCCAGCGACCCGCCGAAGAAACCCAGCGCCACGAGTCGCTCCCCTCGCTGCAGGTCGTTGTCGACCATGGCCGGCAGCGACGCACCATGGGTCGCAGCGAACAGGGTGGCGCCGAGCGCGACTGCCACCAGGACGGGCCAGACGGCGAAGAGCCCTAGCCGCACCGCGGCGGACATGATCGCGTCGAGCTTGGTCGTGAAAGAACGCCAGGCGCTCATGACTTCGGTCTCGCGAGGACGAGCTGCCACGGATAGGAGGTCTCGTGCCTCTCCACCACGAGGTGCGACTCGATCACCTTCCGAAAGCCACGTCGCCCCCATAGGTTCACGTGCTCGGGGTCGTTGCCAAGACGAGTGATGTTCTTGCCTCGTGCAAAATTGCTGAGACAGAACCAGGGCTCGTGCGGCACGGACAGAATCACCCAGCGGGGCTTTCGTTGGACGATCTGTTCGAGGGCGGTCCTGGGCTCTTCGAGGTGCTCCATCACTTCGGCGCAGACGACGACGTCGAATTCCCGACCTAGAAACGACAAGTCGTAGATGCTCCCCTGGTGGGCTTCGACGCCAGGGAACTTCGCTTTCAGGTTCGCGACGTCCTCCGCGTCGAGATCCACGCCGACGTACGACTCACCAGAGTGTCGCGCAGAAAGCTGGCCGGCCACGAATCCCTCTCCGCACCCGATTTCCAGCACGGAACCGGACGGCTGCGTGAGGTCGAAGAGCCCGGCGAGCTTCTCGATGAAACGCCGGATGAGAAACCGCTGCACGGGGTTCTCGCTCCTGTACTTGGCCGTGTGAAAGCTATCGAAATAGCTATCGGGGATCACCGATCACCTCGCGTACGGGCAGGTGTTCCCGCTCGTGCTTGCGATGGTACTGGAAGGTCATGAATTCCCCCAGCAAGCCAATCGAAAACGACTGCACACCGACCAGAATCAAGAGCACGCCGAGCAGAAGAAGTGGCCGCGAGCCGATGGCTTCGCCCTGAAGCCAAACAATCGAGAGATAGCCGCAAATCAACACGCCGAGCGTCGTGAAGAGCAAGCCGAGCAACCCAAACAGGTGCATCGGCTTGCGGGAGTACTTGGTGAGAAATGAGACGCTCAGGAGGTCGAAGAACCCACGAAGAATACGCTCGAGGCCATAACGCGAGCTTCCGAACTGTCGCGCACGATGATGCACGGGCATCTCGCCGACGCTGAATCCCTGCCAGGATGCCAGGACGGGGATGAAGCGAAACAAGTCTCCATAGATCGGGATCGACTGCAGCACTTCCTGCCTGTACGCCTTGAATCCGCAGTTCATGTCGTGCAGGTGCACGCCGGTCACGCAGCCGACCGTTCCATTGAAAATGCGCGAAAAGATCCTGCGATTGAGCGGGTCATGCCGTTCGACCTTCCAGCCGACCACGACGTCCAGGCCGCCTCGGATCTTCTCGATCATCTGCGGCAGGTCCGCAGGGTCGTCCTGCAGATCGGCGTCCATCATGACGACGATCTCGGCCCGCGCGCGCTCGAAGCCCGCTGCCAGCGCCATCGCCTTGCCGAAGTTCTTTCGGAGGCGGATCCCACGCACGGCGGGATCGCTTTGGTTCAGAGCTTGAATGACCTGCCAGCTATCGTCCGTGCTCCCATCGTCGATGAAGATCAGCTCGTAAGAGGTCTCCGTCCCCAGGGCTTCCTTCACCTGCCCCGCAAGCAGCGGCAGGCTTTCGGCCTCGTTGAGGCCCGGAACGACCAAAGTCACGTCCGGAACCCGCGACTTGGACACGATCGCGTCGACCGCGCCCTTGAGCTGCTCTCCCACACCCATCACGGAGGGCCTTTTAGGCTCCCCGAAGCCCCCGCACAAGCCGCAGCAGTAGGCGGGCGTGAACCCGCTAAACCCCGAAGCGGTCGTTGTAGGTCTTCAGGGTCTCCCGCACGCGTTCCCTGGTGAGGCCGAAGTCCTCGATCGCGTATTCGTGCTCGCCCTCTTGCGAGGTCGGTTTTTCCGCGATTCGCGCCTCGAGAAGCCCGGCGATCTCCGCGTTGAACTCGAGGTCGAAGTGAGAGTAGATGTCCTGGAGGACGGTCATCGGGTTGGCCATGAGGTCGCGAAGCCGGACATCGTAGAGCTGCGATTCGGGGATCTTCTTCCGCGACTCCATCGCCCTGTCCAAGCCGATCTTCGTGTAGTCGAGCCAGAACTCGCCGAGCTCGTTCACGTCGAGGCTCCGCTTCAGCTTCGACGCCATCTTTGCCGACAAGCTGCAGTGCGATGCAAGCGCCTTGGTGATGTCTCGGTGGGTGAAGATGACTTGGGCATCCGGATAGACCGCCATCAGCGCATCCATGTTCCAGATGTGCCAGGGGCACTTCAAGACCCAGCGCTTCGCGGATTGTTGCGCGTTCAGGATCTTCAGCTGGAGCTTGTGGAAGCGATAGGGCTCCGTCATGTCCCAGTTCAACATCTCCTGCGCGTAGCCAAAGGCTCCGAAGCCAATCCAGAACGTCAACACGGCCATGTCGTTCTCGAGCAGGAAGAAGTCTTCTTCGTACGAGTCGGCCGTGACATTGTGAGCCACGCTCTGATCCGGGATGGCGGCTTGGTTGAAGCCGAAGGTGAACTTGGCTTGCGCGCGCCTCCACGCGACGTCACCAAGGGGGTCCCCCAAGCGGCCGACCGGATACGCGAGCTCCCAGGCCTGGGCGACCCGGTTGTTCGGGTCCGCGGCCAGCACGTTGTGAAGGAAGGTCGTTCCTGTCCGGAAGAAGCCCGTGATGACGACGGGACGCTCGATCTCGATCTCGTCGAGCTCGGGGTGGCGCTTGGCGAAGTCGATGACCCGGAGCCTGTTGCCGAGATGCCAGTTGAGCACGTATCGAGCGCCGAAGAGGCCGGTGGTGTTGAGGTTCGCCTCGTTGAGGCCCTCGACTACGGCATCGAGCCGAGCCCGAAACCCACCATTGCCCCAGTCATCGAGACCGGTCGTGCGCTGCGCCATCTTCATGACGCGCTCCGTCTTGATCGGGATCATCTTCTCGCTGAGACGGTCCAGCTTGTTGAGCACCGAGAACGGGAGGCCGGGCTTCAGCTCGTCTGGGGTTTCGCTCATCGCCGCTCTAGTAGAACGCCGAACCTGAAGGTGTCAAAGCAAGCGTGTGGGTCCGTCGCCAACGGTCGAATCGAGGTGGTGAACGGTCGTCCCGATGCAGCCAGTGGTCGTCAACCTGGCAGCGATCAGCGACTGAGGTCGTTCCTGTCAGAAAGCGACCTTGACCGCGATGTTGATCGCGAGCTCGTTGATCTTGGTTGGGACCGAGATGACGGAGGCAGCACCGGGGTCGTAGTCGGGGGGGAGGAGCAGGCCCGCGGTCTCGCCCTTCCCAAACGAATAGCGGAGGCCGAGCGCGAAGGAGATGCCGAGGCCCTCCTTCTCCGGGGGCTGGTCCTGATCCGGGTGGACCTCTTGGTTCGAGTAGAGGATCCCCAGATGCACGCCGTAGAAGTCGACCTGGCGCGTCCCCAGGGGTTGCGAGTCCAGCCTATCGACCTGACTGAAATCGGTGAACGCGCCGAGCCCGAGCTGGAAGCTCTTCGACAGCCGAACCGCGGAGCCGAGCCGAGCGTTGACGGAACCGCGGAAATCGAAACTGAGCTTCGGCGCGTGCAAAGGCCACTGAGCCACCATGTCGGCTTCGACCCAGCCCCAGGAACGCACGTACGCAACACCAAACCGGAGGTTGCCGGGCTGGGCACCCCACCAGCCACCGCTACCATCTTGGTACTCTTCCCCTGTGGCGAATTGCGGATTCTCGTCGTCGACAGTGCCCACAGGCGGGGCTTGGCTGCTCGTCTCCACGTAGCGTTCCAGCGAGGCGAACAGGTACGCCGGCGTCGCGATCGAGAGGCCGATTCGAACTTTCTCGATCGGCACCCACTGAATGCCGGCCTTGATCTGCAAGCCGAACCCCGTCTGCGTGTCGACCCCGGCGCTCGAGACCTGCCCAGCGGTGCCAGCGTCGTAGAAGACCGAGTACGTCTCGTTGATGCGACTCGTGGCGACCACGAGATCGAATGCGCCTCCCAACAGGACCTTCTGCTTCTTGCCGAGCTCGCTCGCCAGACCCGTGCTGACGTGAAAGAAGTTGACGCGCGATTCCCGGCCTGCGACCGCCGCGACCGCCGGTGCGGTGCTCGTCGCAGGCGCCTCGACCTGCTCTCCGAAATACTCGCGTCGCAGAGAGGAGTTGAAGAGCCCTACGCCGAGCTTCAGATTCTTCTTGATTCGAATCATGAACGTCAGCGCTCGCGGAATGACCGTGACGTTGAAGGCTTTTCCCTCGCTTGCTACGGGCGGATCGGTATCGAGCGTCAGGAGCCCAGGGGTGTTCACGCGCTGAAGCGTGAGCGTCACTCCCGTGAGCTCCAGCGAGGTCTTGCTCAGCCTTGCGACGCCGGCGGGGTTGTACCAAAGCGAGGCCCCCGTGTAGACGTTCGCAACGACCGCGCCGCCAGTGAGGGTGACGTCGAGACCGGCGTTCACCTCATCGGTGTTCCCGGCGAGCGCCGTCGAAGCGCTGAGCCAGAGAGTGAGCGGCGCAACGAGCCATGCCTTGCCCATCGAGAGACTCTAGTCGAAAATCTCTTTGGCGCAGCGATGAACCATTGCGGCGACCACTCGGACACGCAGGTCGGATTCCGGTTGCCAAGAACGGCCGCTTGGCGGTAGGGATCGCTCGGTAATCATGAAATACCGCAATGTTCGTGTGTTTCTAGCGCTGGGTCTCGGCCTGCTCCTCGCCAGCTGTTCCATCACGCGCATCAAGTGGCGCATCAAATGGAACAAAGGCATGGAGGAGAGCAAGGCGTCCTTCTTGCAGGCCCCGCTTCCCGTGGAAGAGGAGCGGCAGCCCAACATCATCCTCATCGTGGCCGATGATCTCGGTCCGTACGAAGTGAGCGCCTACGGAGTCGAGCACATCTCCACCCCCAACATCGACCAGATCGGCAAAGAGGGCGTCGTCTTCGAAGAGGGCTACGCGACGGCACCGACCTGCGCGCCGGCCCGCGCGGGCCTCATGACCGGGCGCGTCCAGAATCGATACGGGTTCGAGACCCAGGTGATGGAATTCTATCCGAGCAACTACGTCGAATACATCTCGGGGCGATGGCTGGTGGACACCGGCGAATTCGTCGTCAAGGCGAAGCCTTCATTTCCCTCGGCCTGGCAGGTCCACAAGCAGGGTGTGCCGCCCTCGGAAATCATGCTCTCGGAGATCCTCAAGAAGTACGACTACAGCACGGCCCTCATCGGCAAGTGGCACCTCGGGGTGCACCGCGAGCAGGTCCCGATGGCCCGTGGCTTCGACTATCAATACGGCTTCTACGGCGCGTTTTCGCTCTATGCGCCGAAGAAGAACTGGTCGGGCATCATCAACTACGAGCACCAGGCGTTCAGCGCGCAGCACCAGTGGAAAACGGGGCGCAAGGACGAAGCCAAGATTCGGCGCAATGGAGAAGAAATCATCGAAGAGGAGTACCTGACCTTTGCCATCCGCGACGAAGTGATGAAGTACATGGAGGAGCACAAGGACGAGCCCTTCTTCATCTACAATACGTTCTCGGCCCCGCACGTGCCGTTCCAGGCCCCGGTCGAGTACTACTGCATGTACCCGCAGGTCGCCGATGAGAACAAGCGTGTTTACTACTCCATGATCTCGGCCCTCGACGACGCGGTCGGCGCGATTCATCAGAAGGTCAAAGACCTCGGCATCGAAGACGACACGCTGATCTTCTTCCTGAGCGACAACGGGGGTGCGTCCTACACGCACGCCACCGACAACGGGCCTCTCAAGGGCGGCAAGCTCACGCAGTTCGAAGGCGGGATTCGCGTTCCCTTCATGATGAAGTGGAAAGGCAAGGTCCGGCCGGGGACGCGCTACGAATACCCGGTTTCCTCGACCGACATCTATGCGACGTCAGTCGCGGCCGCGGGCGGCGTTTTGCCGAGCGACCGCGAATACGACGGCGTCGACTTGGTTCCCTACGTGAACGGCGAGAACGAGGAACGGCCGCACCAAGCGCTCTTTTGGCGAGCCGATCACATTTGGGCGATTCGCGACGGGGACTACAAGTTGATTTTGAGTACGCGCGACGGCTGGGCCGAGCTCTATAACCTCGCAACCGACATCTCCGAGAAGATCAACTTGAAGGAGCAGATGCCGGAGCTCTACCAGAAGCTCAGGGAAGAGCACGAGGACTGGCAGAAGAACAAGCTCAAGGTCAAGCCGATGTGGCCTCGCATCATGGACAAGCGTTTCGTTCTCGATGGCAAGGAGTACTTGTTCCCGGCCTGAGGCCCCGCGTCCCGACCTCCGATGATTGCAATCCGATGAAGAAACGACTCCCCGCACTCGCCCTACTCGCCGTCGTCGCCGCCCTCTGGCTCGCTCCGAGCTCGGCCTCGGCCGTGCCCAAGATGGACGTGAAGATCGCCGCCGGAGTGGGAAGCACGACCTTGGTAACTCGCCTTCCGACCATCGACCTCTACAGCGGCGGCCCGGACAACCCCGTGTACGTCACCACGGTGGGTGGACGACAAGGGGCGAGTTATCCGAACTGGGGCATGAACCTGGCGGCCCGAGTGCGCGCCGGGAAAATCTTCGGCGAGATCGGGATCGGGTTCAGTCGCTTCTACTTTCAGGTGACCGAAGAGTTGGTGACGATCGCGCAGCTCGAGGAACGCCCCCTGATCGCTCTACTGGAAGGCGAAACCGCGAGGATGAACTCGCTCGAGATCCCGATGACGGCCGGGTACGTCCCTTATGCCAACCCCTATTTCAAGCTCTTCCTGTACGGAGGTCTGGTCAACACGTTCAACCTCCGTGGCTTCGTCGACATCAATGACAATCGCAAGGCGCTCAAGTTCAGGCCCCACGACATCCCAGGATTGCCCCTCTCCATCTACATCGCTGGCGCACGACTCGGAACCCAGTTCGACCTCGGCCCGCTCAACTTCGATTTCAGCTACACGATCAGCATGAACAGCGCGACGTTCACGGACTTCCGCACCAACTCGCACGTCTTCAAGTTCTTCCTCGGTTGGCTCTTCTAGGAGTCCGCTGCACCGAGGAACGTCTTTACCTTTTCGTGGAGCTCGTGCAGGTGCTCGCTTGCATGAGCCTTCTGCTCGGAATCGAGCAGCCGATAGATGAAGAGCAGCGCTTCACGTCCCTCCGCCCTTCGTGCCTCTGGCGGACGCGCGCCCGGTCCCCAGTCCTCACGGTTCTTCCACTCCTGCCAGAGAGCATCGCGAATCGCCGGGGCTCCCGGATGCTTGTGAAACAAGATGCTCATCGTCTCGACTCGGCGCTCGTCGGCGGCCAATCGAGCCTGGCTCTCGTCGGGGAGACGGGCAACGAAATCGCGTATCGTCCTCTCCTGAGCACCGCTTAGGCTTCCCACCCAGTCTTCCACGTCGTCGATGAATTCGTCCTGCCGCTTTTCGAGACGTTCTTCCGCGGGCTTCCCCAACCTTTCGCGAGCCTTTTCGAGGCGCTCCTGGATCCGCGCTTCGACGAAGTCGATCTGCTCGTCTCGAAGTGTTGCGAGAATGGGCGCGGCTTCGTCGATGATCCCACCGGCCACCACGTCGAGCAGTGAATCGACCTGCCGCTCCAATCTGAGCAACGTCTCCTCCGTGAGACCCTTGGCTATTGCCGCGTCGACGCTGGCCACCAGCATGGTGACCTTGCTATCGAGCGCACCTGGCGCGGCAACCATGACCCTCTTGACGGCCGCATGAGTCGCTTCGGTCTGCGCTTCATCCAGATTGAACTCTTCGGCGATCTGCCGCGTGACCCAACGTGCCCCGATGTTCTGGAACAAGCCCGAACAGCCGACCGCAAGCAACAGCGCGATGCTGACGGCAACGAGAGCGGATTTGGGGAAGCGCGGGCGAAAATCGGAGGTCATTGGACGTGGCACGAGCTCGGCGAAGTCCCTTCAGTGTGGGGCTCGCCCGACCCGATCGCAATCAATCGTTTCCCAGCTCTGACTCAGAAAACCTCAGGCACGAAGTTCTGCTCATCGATCGGTGGGCGAACATACTTGAGCTTGTTCTGACGCTCGGGAAGCGTGAGATGAGGCTCATGCACTTCCTGGTAGGGGATCAGGCTGAGGAAATGCGCAATGACGTTGAGGCGCGCGCGCCGCTTGTCGTCACCATGCACGACGTACCAGGGCGCCTGCGGGATGTCGGTGTGAGCGAACATCTCATCCTTGGCGATCGAGTAGTCCACCCAATGGTTACGCGACTGCAAGTCGATGTCGCTGATCTTCCAGCGTCGAACCGGATCTGAAATACGCTTCTGAAAGCGCCGCTCCTGCTCCTCGTCGCTCACGGAAAACCAGTACTTGATCAGTATGATCCCGGAACGCACCAGCATGCGCTCGAACTGCGGACATGATCGGAGAAATTCGCGGTACTCGTCCTCCGTGCAATAGCCCATCACTCTCTCGACGCCTGCGCGGTTGTACCAACTTCGATCGAAGCAAACCATTTCCCCGGCGGCGGGAAGGCACGCGACGTAGCGCTGGAAGTACCATTGTGTTCGTTCGCGCTCCGTCGGTTTCGCGAGGGCCTCCACGCGACAAATTCGCGGATTCAAGCTTTCGGTGATCCGCCTGATCGCCCCACCCTTTCCTGCAGCGTCCCGGCCCTCGAAGATGACGACGACTTTGAGCCCTTCCGTTTGGATCCACTTCTGCAGCTTCACGAGCTCGACTTGAAAGTCGGAAAGTGCCTTGTCGTAGTAAGGCTTCTTCAGCTTCGGCTTCTTGGGGCTCCCAGACTCCTCTGCGTTTGCCAGGGGTACCTTCTTTTGCGCGCGCTTTTCTGGCTTCTTTCTCATCGCATCCTCACCTGATCTAAGGTGCCACAGCGCGCGGACGACAGCCAGCACGGACGCGCGAGCTCTGGCGAAATATTTTCATCGTGCGCGCGACGACGGTGACAGCGCGGCCGCAGATCGATAGCATCGGGCCCATGGCGCTTCTCAATCCCATCCTCCCTCCTTACGACATCGGTGAATGGAAGACGAAGCCGTTCGCAGAGCGCGTGAAGATGGTCTGCCAATCCTGGGCGTTGCAGGGCTACGGAACTCCGTCGCCGATCTACATCGTCTACGTTCTCAAGATCGTCTTCTATGTCTGGATGTGGACCGTCTTCTGCTCGTTCACACCGGGCCTGGGCGAGCTACGGGACTTCGGATCCTGGTACTTCGAACCGATCGCGTTCAAGAAGGCGGTGCTCTGGAGCATGGCCTTCGAAGGACTCGGGCTCGGTTGCGGCAGCGGGCCGCTCACGGGGCGCTACAACCCACCGTTCGGAGGTCCGCTCTACTTCTGCCGGCCCGGCACGATCAAGGCGCCCCTTTTTCCAGGGATTCCCATTTTTGGCGGTTCGAGGCGCAGCGTTCTCGATGTCCTTTTGTACACGGCGCACATGGGCTTCTTGTTTCGGGCACTTCTCGCGCCCGATCTCTCGATCGAGCTGCTCATTCCGACGCTGATCCTTCTGCCTTTGCTCGGGGTGACTGACAAGACCCTCTTCCTCGCATCGCGCGCGGAGCACTACTACACCGCGCTGGTCTGCTTCATGTTTGCAGACGACTGGCTCGCTGGCTCGAAGCTCGTTTGGGTGGCCATCTGGATGTGGGCCGCGACCTCGAAGCTCAACCACCACTTTCCATCGGTGGTGGCGGTCATGCAGAGCAACAGTCCTCTCACGCGCATCGGTTCACTGCGCAAGATTTTCTACCGAAACTATCCTGAAGACCTGCGCCCCTCTCGGCTCACGCACCTGATGGCCCATGCCGGCACGGCGGTCGAGCTCATCTTTCCTGTCGTGCTCGTTCTCAGCGACGGAGGACCTTCCACGACGGCCGCACTGGTCGTCATGCTGCTCTTCCACACCTTCATCACGAGCAGCATCCCCATGGGCGTTCCCATCGAGTGGAACGTCATCATGGTGTATGGCGCGTTCGTTCTGTTTGGGCACTACGCAAGCGTGAGCGCCTTCAGCATCGGCTCGCCCCTGCTCATCGCGTACCTCGCATTTGCACTGCTCGCGGTCCCCTTGTTCGGAAACCTCGTCCCCTCGCGAGTCTCGTTCCTATGCTCGATGCGGTACTACGCGGGGAACTGGGCATATAGCGTTTGGCTGTTCAAGGGCGACTGCTCCAAGAAGCTCGACGCGCACCTCATCAAGGCAGCCCCCAACCTGCACGCGCAGCTCGAGAAGTTCCTCGATGAGGACACCATCACGGCGACCGTCTCCAAAGTCCTCGGCTTCCGCGCGATGCACCTGCACGGCCGCTGTCTGCAATCGCTCCTGCCAAAAGCCGTCGACGACATCGACGCTTATGAGTATCTAGATGGCGAGCTGGTCGCAGGAATCGTGATCGGGTGGAACTTCGGCGAGGGCCATCTGCACAACATGCAGCTCCTCCGTTCGATTCAAGAGCGCTGTCAGTTCGAAGAAGGCGAGCTTCGCTGTATCTTCGTCGAATCGCAGCCGATGGGACGGGCCACGCATTCCTGGACCATCGCCGACGCGGCGACCGGGGTCCGGGAAACCGGCAAGATCGCGGTGAAGGATCTGCTCGACCTGCAGCCCTGGCCGCCTCTCGAGCGCGCCTAGCTCTTGCGAGGGAGCGCGAGCGACAACTTGATGACGACGAGATCCCGAATGAGGTCGTCGGGCATTCCCGGATACGCGATTCCGAAGTCCTGCCGATTGATCGAGAACTCCGCGGTTGCGCTCACCTCGGTCTCAGTTGCGCTGGCCGTAGCGGGAAAGCTGATCTGCCGTGTGACCCCGTGCAGGGTGAGATCGCCGCTGATCACGAGCCCGTCACCTTCTTTTCTGATCTCGGTCGAGCGGAAGGTCGCGGTCGGATATTTATCCACGTCGAAGAAATCGGGCGATTTCAGGTGCTTGGTGAGCTTTTCCTTGTCGGCATAGAGCGATGCTGTTTGGATCGTGACGGCGATCGCGCTCTTCTCGATGGGCACGCCCAGCTCGAGAGTGCCGGCGAAGTCCGTGAAGCCACCGGGGTGACTCGCGGTGATTTTGGCGCCGACGAATTCGATCTTGCTGTTCGATGGGTTGATCGCGAGGGCTCCCGCCGTCGGCTCGGCCCCGGCCGGGATCGCTTCTGTCGCTTCGGCTGCAGGCTCGACGGCTGCAGCGGTCACCTCCGCACCGGGGTTCTTGCACCCAGCAACGACCAAACCAAGAGAGAACAAAAACACAGCTCTACGCATGGAACCTCCTCGAGACTGCTCTATGGTGACCGCGCGCCTCCGGTCAAGCGCCAGGAATCATTCGTGAATCACGAAACTTGTGTCCACCTTGGTTCGCTCGGATAATCGCTGGCAAGGTGGGCGGTTCTGCTCTAAGGTTCGGCCACCTTACGGGGAAGGAGCAGCTGGAATAATGACAGCAAGAGCAATTGGTGTGTTCGCATTGGTGCTCGCGATCGCGAGCCCTGCGCTAGCCGGACCGGAAAACTCGGTCGATCGGCGGTAAGAAGCTCGAACAGGACATGGTCCACAGCGGCGGTGTCGGTTACCCGAGCATGTTCTACGAGTGGTGGAACAAGGGTAAGAAGAAGCTCGACTGGGGCTTGAGCGGTGAGTTGGTCTATGGGGGCCAATGGACGGCAGCCACCACCAACCGCGCGAGCTATGCTGGCTTCAACTACCGGGGTAGTAGCCGCGAGATTGCCATCGGCCTTGGCGTCAACGGCATCCTTCGCTGGCACCTGGCCGAAAAGGAGCGCCCCAAAGTCACCAATGACGTGGGCATCATGTTCAAGCCAGGTATCCTCATCGGGAAGAACAATTACCTCGACTCCTTCACCTTCGGCATACGGGCCGAAGTTGGCGCCCCGGTTTCGATCGATGTCCACGAGCGGGTGAGCGTCGTGACGGGTGGATACGTCCCGTTTGCCTTCTTCGTCAACAAGGACCAAAACAGCGGCATCGTTCCGCTGCTCATCCGCTTGGGTGTGGAGATCAAAGCCAACGAAAACGTCGCCCCCTGGTTCTACTTCGATCTGGGTCCGGGAATCGGATTCAGAGAGGGCGGGAGTGGTGCGGACACCTCGTTCGCCTGGCGCATCGGCGCCGGCACCGCGTTCTGGGGCGTGATGGGCAAGAACAAGAACAAGTCGGACTCCGCGGCGACCGCCTCGGCTGAGTAATCCGGCGCTCGACTCGTCGAGCCGTTCGAGGAAAGAGGCCGTCCTGCAAAAGCAGGCGGCCTTTTTTCGTGGATGAGCGCCGGCGAGAGCCGCCGCGCGCTGGCGCGATCCGCCGCGCGGCCCTAAGACTGAGCCAGGGCTCCATGGACGTCGGGACACAAGACGTGCATGATCACCACTTCGAAAAAGGAGCGACCAGTGGCCGACAAAGAAACCACGAGCTTCATGCGATCCCTTTGCATGGGACGCATCGAGCAGGACGTCATCTTCCCCTTTCCGACGCTCAGTCAGGCGGAGAAAGAGACATTGGGTGACATTTCTGGCGCGCTCGAAGGCCTGCTCGGCCCGCGTGCCGAGGACTTTCGCAAGTGGGACGTCGCCGGGGAGCTGCCCGAGGAGTTCATCGAGGAGCTCAAAGAGTTCGGCATGTTCGGCCTGGTCATTCCCGAGTCGTACGGCGGAATGGGTCTCGGCAACAAGGCCTACTCCCGGACGCTTCAAGAGGTCGCCAAGTACGACGCTTCCGTCGCGGTGACGATCGGCGCGCACAGCTCGATCGGCATGCGCGGGCTCCTGCTCTTCGGTACCAAGGACCAGAACGACCGCTACATGGAGAAGCTCGCTTCGGGCGAGATGATCGCGGCGTATTGCCTGACCGAGCCCGGCGCCGGCTCGGACGCCGCTGCCGTGAAGACGACGGCGGTGAAGGAAGGCGATCACTGGGTTCTCAACGGCAACAAGCTTTGGATCACCAACGGCGGCATCGCTGACTTCTTCACGGTCTTCGCAAAGACGCCCGAGGAAGGCGGTCGCGGCAAGATGACCGGCTTCATCGTCACCAAGGACATGGAGGGCGTCAGCATCGGGCCCCACGAAGACAAGATGGGGCTCGCGTTCTAGCTCGACTACGACGGTCCACTTCGACAATGTGCGGGTGCCCGAGGCGAACGTGCTCGGCGAGGTGGGCCAGGGCTTCAAGGTCGCCATGGCCATCTTGAACAGCGGCCGCACCGGCCTTGGCGGCGGCTCCGTCGGCGCGATGAAGAGCCTCATCAAGATGGCCACCATTCAGGCCAACGAGCGCAAGACCTTCGGCCAGCCGATCTCGAGCTACGGCCTGATCAAGAAGAAGGTCGCCGAAATGGTGATCGATTGCTACACGTCGGAGGCTGCTGTGACCGTGGTCGGCGGCTTGATCGACGACGGGTACAAGGAGTACCAGGTCGAGGCCGCGATTTCGAAGGTCTACGCCTCCGAATGCCTCTGGCGGACCGCGGACGAGGCCCTGCAGATCGCCGGCGGCAACGGGTTCATGCGCGAGTACCCGTACGAACGCATCGTGCGCGACTGCCGCATCAACCGGATCTTCGAGGGGACCAACGAAATCCTACGCTTGCTCATCGCTCTCACCGCGATGAACGACGTCGCAAGCCAGCTCCAGGAGCTCTCGGCTACGATGAAGGACATCTTCAACGAGCCGATCAAGGGCTTCGGCCTTCTCTCCGACTACGCCCGCAAGCACGCCGCTCTCCGGACCGGGATTCGCGGCGACGCGAAATTCTCGGGTCTCCATCCGATCATCCACGAACAGGCGCAGATCTTCGAAGACTCGACCCGGTTCCTCGCACAGGCAACCGACCGAATCCTTCGAAAGCACGGAAAAGGCATCATCGGGAAGCAGTTCGCGAGTCACCGTCTCGCGGAGATCATGATCGACCTCTTCGTCGTGGCGGCCACGCTCAGCCGGGTGCAGGCCTCGATCGACGCCAAGGGGGTCGATGGCGCGGCCCTGGAGATCGACATCCTCCGAACCTTCACGCGAGCGGCCAAGGTTCGCATCAAGCGCAATTTCCGACGGATCGACAGCAACGACGACGAGATGCTGAAGTCGCTTGCCGAAGATGCGTTCAAAGCCGAAGGATTTCGCTGGGACACGATCTAACCGTGAAACAGTATTCGCGAGACGAGGTCGAAGAGATCTTGCGGCGCGCCTTGGAATCTCAGCCGGTCGAAGCGCTCTCACACGAGGACTTGGTCTCAGCCGCCGTGGAAGCCGGCATCGACGCTGCGGACGTCGAGTCGGCCGCGCGTCAGCTCGAAGAAGAGCGCGAGCTCCTGCGAGAGGAAGCTCGAATCATCCGCTCGCGAAAGAAGCAGTTTCTGCAGAGCATCTACACCTACGTCGTCGTCAACGCCGGTCTCTTCGTCATCGACATCATGTCCGGGCCTGGCTGGTGGGTGCAATGGATCCTGGCCGGTTGGGGCATCGCGCTCGCCCTCGGTGCGCGTCGAGCCCTGGCCCCCGACCGGCAGCGGCTTCGCGCAAGGGCGCGTCGCCGAATCCAGAAGCGGCAGCGTGGCAATTGGGAGAAGCAAGTTCGAAAAGAAGTCGATCGGGCGATTCAATTGGGCGTGGATGCACTGGTCGATGCAGCATCGCGCAAGCTTTCTGCTCGCGCGGAGGAGTCCTCTCGAGATCGTCCGCGAGCTCGGGTGGATCGCGCCGAGTCCGAGCCGGTCGACGTAGACGCGTTCGAGAACGCCAAACGCGGTCGTTCTTAGCCGAGCTGTTCAATCGAACTCGAAGCTCGATTGGGCGAGCGGGCTGAGGCACTCGCGGTCGTCGTTCTCGATGCGATTGACTCGCGGGGAAACGGCCGTTCCGATGAGTCGTGGGTCGGAAACCAGCTCCCCCTCGCCCAACCAGTCGTGGGCGTGCTCACTGCGGAGAAGCACGGGCATGCGATCGTGGATTTCGGCGACCGCTCCTCTCGATGCCTCGGTGAGCACCACGAAGCGTCCGGCTTGCCGGAGACCGGCCATCAGGAGCAGGCCGCCGTCAGCCGGCCGGAATAGATAAGGCTGGTTGACGGCCCCTTCCCTTCGCCATTCGAAGAACCCGTCGGCGGGGACCAGACACCTTCCTTCTCGGAACGCTTGTCGGAAGAGCGACGTCCGATCCGCAGTCTCGGAACGGGCATTGATCACCAGTCCCCGCCCTGGGCGATCCAAGCCCCAGGCCGCGTCGACCAAGACCGGTTCGCCATCGTCGAGATAGACGATTGGGCTCCGTTGCCCTGGAGCGATGTTGTATCGAGGACGGAAATGGATGCGGACTTCGCTGAACGCGTCGAATGGAAGCCCTCCGATGAGCGATTCCTCGTCAGCCGAGGTGAGCGTGAATCGCCCGCACATCTCCGCTCAAACCGAGTCGGCTCGAATCCCCACACCCGCGTATTGGAAGCCTTGCTCCGCGAGCTTGTAGGTGACCCAGATATTGCGACCGTCGAAAATCACCGGTGTGCGCATCATCTCGCGAATCCGATCGAACTCCGGGTACTGGTATTCGCGCCATTCGGTCAGGAGCAGGAGCGCATCGGCATCCTTCACGGCGTCATACGCATCATCGACGAGCTCGACGCTGTCTCCGAAAACGTCGCGGATGTTCTTCATCGCTTCGGGGTCGTGCCCCACGATCTTACAGCCCTCGTTGAGCAGGAATTCGATGCTGGTGATCGACGGGGACTCGCGAACGTCGTCGGTGCCAGGCTTGAACGCCAAACCCCAAATCGCAATGCGTTTGCCCGCGAGATCGCTGCCGAAATGCCGTTTGAGCTTGCGCACGAGGAAGCTTCTGTGTCGCACGTTCACGCGATTCGTCGCGTCGGCGAGCTCGAGCTCGATTCCGTGTCGCCGTGCGGTCGCAACGAGCGCCTTCACGTCCTTTGGAAAGCAGGAACCGCCGTAACCGGGCCCCGCGTGTAGGAACTGAGATCCGATTCGAGGATCGCTACCGACACCCTTTCGCACACTCTGCACGTCCCCACCGACTTCTTCACAGAGAACCGCCAGCTCGTTCATGAACGAAATACGCATCGCCAGCATGGTGTTGGCCGCATACTTGGTCACCTCTGCGCTTTCCGGGTTCATCCAGACGATCTTGGTGCTCGAAAGGTTGAGCGGGTGGTACACGCGCTCCATGAGGCGCCGCGCGCGATCGTGCTGCGGACGTACGCCGATGACGATCCGGTCCGGGTACATGAAGTCGCTGATCGCGCCCCCCTCTTTGAGAAATTCCGGGTTGGAAACGACCTGGATGTCGTGCTTGGCGTCGGCCACGAGCTTCTGAACTTGAGCGTTCGTGCCCACGGGGACTGTGCTCTTGTTGACGATGACCAGGTCGTGAGTCGCATGCTTTGCGAGCTCCTGAGCGACCGCGAACACGGCACTCAAGTCCGCCTCCCCGTCATGCGTCGGCGGGGTACCCACCGCGATGAAAGCCAAATCGACGTCGCGAACAGCCGCCGCTAGATCGGTCGTGAACGTTAGACGGCCAGCGCTCGCATTCTCTTTGACCATCTCCTCGAGACCCGGCTCGTAGATGGGAATCTCGTAGCGCATCAGTCGCTCGATCTTGGTGGCGTCTTTGTCCACGCAAACCACCCGCTGTCCGGTCGCCGCGAAGCAGGTGCCGGTGACGAGGCCCACGTATCCTGTTCCAATTACGCAGAGTTTCACGCCCGGGGCATAGCACGATTCCAGCTTCCTGAAAGATGCCACCCTCGGGGTGAGCAGGTATTCTGCGACGACGGAAGGGCAGCGTTTGAAGGGGGCGGCGATCGGTGGCCTGAAAGGCGAGCTCGTGCAGGAGCGTGCGTCCGTCGTGGTATTGGCCGTGGCGTGTCTGGCGCACTATTGGATCTGCAGCTCACTCAGCTCCGAGATTGCGCTGGACGTCGATCCGATCAACCTCGTCTATGGCATGCGCGAGTTCAACATCGCGCATTATGCGCCCCACCCTCCGGGCTATCTGGTTTACGTCTGGATGCTCCGGGCGCTGCATACCGTGGTCGGGGGAACCCCGCTTGGAACGGTGCAGCTCCTGGCGCGAGGGCTCTCGACGCTCACGATTCCTCTCGTATTCATGGCCGTCACGAAGCTCCGGCCGGGCGATGCGATCGCCAGAGGGTACGCGGCCATCCTCACCGCGTTTCACCCGTTTCTCATCTACCACGCCGTCGATGCGCAGACCCATGCCTCTGAAGCATTCGCTGCCGCTCTCCTGCTTCTAGCGCTCGTCTACTACCTCGGCCGTCCCACGATCCTCTGGGCGGTGGCAATGGGGGCCGCGCTGGCGCTTGGGAGCGCCTTTCGCCCGAGTTTCGTGGTGGCGGGGATCGGACCCATCGTTTGGGCGATCGGGTTTCGTCGAATCGGGCACTTGCTCACGGCAGGGCTCACCAGTCTGCTCGGTGCATTCTCCTGGATGATCCCGACCTTTCAAGCGAGCGGCGGCTTCGCGCGATGGCGAGCCGCGAACGACGCACTCGTGCAGCAGACCATCGTTCGCACGAGCAGCCCGTTCAGCGACGAGGCGATCGCGGGATTCGTCGCGTTCAACATGAAGAGCACCGCGCTATGGTTGCTCCTCGCGCTCGCACCTGCCTTCGTCGCCATGCTGAGCCGGCTGGGAAGCAAAGCACCGCCGGACTCGGCATACACGCACGCGCGTTCGATAGCGCTATGGAGCGCCGCGCCGGCAGTTCTCTTCTACCTCGCGATGTTCTGCTCTGAGCCGGGATATCTTCTCGGCTTCATTCCCGCGATCATCGCCGTGACCGCCCTGGCGGTGAGCCCGGATCTCTCGAACGTGCGGCGGCGCTTCGCCCTGGCTGCGGCCTTGGCTACGCAGCTCGGAATTCTCATGCTGCCCCCTGCGTCGAAAGCAGTCGCGAAGGTGCCCTCGGTACCGGAGCTCGTCCGCCGCGAAGTCCTCTACCGCACCGTGTTCGAACGCATGCGTGAGCAGCTCCCGAAGGGCGCGCGGGCGCTCTACGTTTCCGACTATCAGGACGTGGTACTGAGCCGGCAGCTCCCCGTGCTGAGCCCCGGCGTGCACTCGATGGTCTATCACAGGGAATACGAGCCGCCCTACCAGCAGACCTCGATCAGCTTCGCGACCGCTGACGATTGGATCCCCATTCCCGGACCCATCCTCCTCCAACCGGGAGCACCTTCGGTCAGGGACATGCCATACACGTACGATTTCATCGTCGTAGATCCGATTGCGAGCGGAGACCTGCGCAAGGAGCTGAGCGCAGTCTCGACCTGTGATCTCGGGGCCGCCGAAGGCGCCGTCGACGTCTTGGTCCTGCCGGCAGCGCGCTGCTTTCCGGACGGCGTGATCGAGTCGCATGGACGGGGCGTTCGCTTTTCACTGCCGTCTGTGCCGGATCCAGGCTGAAGGGAGGTCGTGATGTCGTCGGTTCGCGTGCACTATCTCAACCATGCTTCCCTTCTCGTCGAGGTCGGCAAGGTACGCATGCTCTTCGATCCTTGGCTCGAAGGCACGGCATTCTCGGGTGGCTGGGGTCTGCGCTACGAGAACCCAGAGGCTTTCGGCCTCGGCGCCAAAGCGACGCATCTGTGGATCTCGCATTGGCACAGCGATCATCTACACGCCCCATCCTTGTCGAAGCTCGCCGCGCTGAACCCGGAGATGGTGGTCTTGGCCAATGTGTCGGCGAACTTCTCCATGGTGGAGCGCTTGGCGAGCTTCGGCTTTCGCAAGGTGATCCCAATTGGAGAGCGTGAGACTCTGCAGCTCGATGCGGAAACGAGCTGCTGCCGTTACCCGACGGCGGGCATCGACAACATGCTCCACATCAAGTCGGGGCCCTGGTCCATACTCAACTACAACGACTGCAACCTACCGCTCAAAGCGATTCAATCCCTTCGCAAGCACATCGGATCGGTCGACCTTCTCTTCACGAACTACAATCACGCTGGCAAGCTATTCGACGTGCTCGACGATGAAGTCCGCAAGCAGCAACTCATCGACACGCTCCATCTCACGGTCGATGCGCTTCGCCCGACTCGCGTAGTACCTTTCGCGTCAAGTCACTACTACCGCGCGGAAGAAAGCGCCGATCAGAACTCTTCGATGCTCGACTTTGCCGAGCTCGAGGATCTCGCCAAGGCCGATGAGCGATACCTTGTGCTGCGAATCGGCGACGATGTAGAAATCGACTCCGAGAGAAATACGCGGCTTCGACGGCGCAAGCCGCCTCTGGCCCCGCGAGAGCTCGAGACACTCCACTACGCGTCGTCGGTACCCTGGCACGAGTTGCTCGCCGAGGTTTCGGTTCGAGCCAAGGCGCTGCAGGGCCAGTTCCTGCATCTGGGCAAGCTCGCGGTGCCGGATCTGATAGTACGCGTGAGCGACCATGGTCGCTGCGTACGCCTTGCGATGGGAGCCGAAGCAAGCGAGGCCGAAGCCTCCTCGGAGCCGCACATCGAAGCGCACTCGCAGGCTCTGCGTGTCTGGCTCGCCCGGCGTTTCGGCGACGATACATTCATCGCGGGAGCCCACTTTCGGGTGCTGTGCGCCGACACTTCGGTCATCGAGCGCTGGGCGCTCGTGACCTTACTCGAGGCGAGTCGCCTCGATCCCCAGCGTTTCCTTCGGTACCTCTCGGACCGGGAGGGGCGACGCTTCCTCTGGAATCGCCGCGAAGAGATCTTGGCCACGGTCCTCGGCCGGCGCTGGACGGCCGGACGCGTGCGAATCTAGAATGAAAGCGCCGGTTTCTGATACAAGGTCGTTCGAGGGGGGTCGCTTGATTCTGACAAACATCGACAGCGTGCCCGGGCGTCAAATCGTCGGGCACTTCGGTTTGGTTCAAGGAAGCACGATTCGCGCGAAGCACTTCGGACGAGATTTCGCCGCCGGGCTCAAGAACATCGTAGGCGGAGAGCTCAAGGGGTACACCGAGCTCCTGCAGGAAAGCCGTGCGGAGGCGACGAGCCGGATGGTCGCGCAGGCGCGCGAGCTCGGTGCCAACGCGGTGATCAACGTGCGTTTCACCACTTCATCCGTCGCTCAAGGAGCCTCGGAAATCTTGGCCTACGGCACCGCGGTCCTCATCGAATAGGCGCACCATGTCCATCGAGCTCCTGATAGCGTTCGGCTTGCCCTTGCTGCTCATCGCAGTCGGTCGGGTCGTCGGATCGCGCATCGAACGCAGCCACTACGAGAGCATCCGCGAGCGCGAAAGGCGGTTCAGCAAGCAACCCGCATATTCCAACAAGCAATTCGACCGAGCCCGTTCCATCGGCTCAGCGAGCCTCGCCACTGGGTCCGTCGTGATCTCGGTCGACCACTTCAAGCGCTTCGTGAGTGGCTTTCGGATGCTGATCGGCGGCGAGATTCGCGCGTACTCCTCGCTCATCGAGCGCGCCAGGCGTGAGGCTGTCCTCCGGATGAAAGAGTCACAACCCGACGCTGACGCGTACATCAATACCCGAATCGAGACCTCGACCATATCGAGCACAGCGGGCAACCAGGGGATGGGCACCATCGAAGTCCTGGCCTACGGAACCGCGGTCCACTACGATCGCGCCCCATGACCAACGAACGCCCCCGGGTCCTGACCGAACGCGACGGACGCATCTTTCACATCGTTCTCGATCGAGGCGAGAAGATGAACGCATTCGACCTGCGCATGCTCCGAGAGCTCGCAGAAGCGGTCACCGAGTACGAATCAGACGAGTCTCTCTGGTGTGCCGTGCTCTACGCCAACGGCGAACACTTCACCGCCGGCCTGGACCTGGCGGAGGTGGGTCCGGCGGTTCGCAGCGGCCAGCCTTTGTTCCCGGAGGATGCGGTCGACGTCCTGAACCTTCACGGGACCCAGCGAAAGAAACCGCTGGTCATGGCCGTACAAGGCTGGTGCCTCACGATTGGAATCGAGCTTCTCCTCGCCGCCGACATTCGCTTCGCAGCGGAAGGAACGCGGTTCGGCCAGATCGAGATCAACCGAGGGATCTTCCCCTTCGGCGGCGCAACGATTCGCCTCCCCGAGATCGCGGGCTGGGGAAACGCCATGCGATGGCTGCTCACCGGCGATCGCTTCGATGCCGACGAGGCCCTCAGGATCGGCCTCGTTCAAGAGGTGGTTCCTGCGAACGAGCTGCGCGCCAGGGCGATCGAAATTGCACGGACCGTCGCGAAACGGGCACCGCTCGGTGTACAGGCCACGATTCGCTCCTCGCGCACTGCCCAACTCGAGGGATACGACGCCGCGATCGGCGAGCTGCTCGTGATCGCCCGCGGGCTGATGGATACCGAAGATGCGGCAGAGGGTATCCGCTCGTTCATCGAGCGGCGCGAAGGCGAGTTCAAGGGCCGCTAGCCTGCGTCGCCCCGGAAGAACACGTTGTTCGAAATCGGATCGCGCGGCTGCCTGGTTTGGTTGGCCGGAACGGAAGCGTCTTCATAGCCGAAAGACAGTCCACAGAGAATTTGCTCGTCCTCCGGGATGCCGAGGAACCCCGCAACCAGGTCTGGAAAAGCGCGTAGTGCCGCCTGCGCGCAGGAGCCGATTCCGCGCGACTGCATCGCGAGCATCAATGTTTGCACGTACATTCCGACGTCGAGGGCCACTCCAATGCCAAAGCTCTTCGCCATGCAGACGTAGGCCACGTGAGGCGCATCGAAGAATTCGAAGTTGCGCAGCATCGCGCGCGAACGCCCCGCTCTGTCGCCGCGTTCAATCCCCATTTTGCCGTAGAGCTCCACTGCGCAAGCGATCTGCTTTTCGCGGTAACCATCACGAAACTCATCGACCGGCGTCATGGCGGCCGATGCCTCTCCCGCGCTCGCTGCCTCTACGAGCGCGCGACGGAGCGCCTCGACTCGCTCTCCGACCGCGACGTAGACACGCCATGGCTGAACGTTGCAGTTGCTCGGAGCCTGCTGCGCAAGCTCGAACACCTCATCGAGGATTTCGCGAGGCACCGGTTCTGGCTTGAATCCCCGCACTGATCGTCGCTCACGAATTGCTCGGTCAAGATCGTACATCGTCACCTCCTGGACCGCCGAGCGACTGGAACCTCAAGCACGCCGCCTGGGCCTTGGTACCGCCTTGTCGATGTGGATCGCGCGGGCCTCTCCTATCACTTTCCGGAGCGCGGGCTCGATCACGCCGGTGCGCACGAACTCCGAGCCCACACCGAACGCTGCGCGGCCCGTGACTCGAATTCGGACCTCATCGTCGCTCACATCGATCAACTCGATACCACTTGCGTCGTTTTCCAGGAGCGGTCTGAGTATTTCGTCGATGACTCGTTGAACCGCTTCACGCACCCCGAGAGCATGCGGAAATTGCCTGGGCAAACGCAAACGTTCCCATTCTCCGGCATTGGCCCGGACCTGGGCTATACTCCCCGCGCCAAGATGCAAGCCGCTCATGCCGTCGCCCAGATGCCCAGCGCCGCGTTCTCCCTCGTCATCGACCCCGTGACGCCGTGACGCAGACCGGGCCGTTCCTTCATCTTGCGCTGATCGCCGCATTGGCTCTTGCGTCTGGCTGCACCAAGAAAGCCCAGCCAATCCAGTCCTCGGGGACGCTCGCTCCCGAGCCAACGAACCAAGCGCTGAAGCCACCACGGTCTGAAGCGATCGACTGGAGTCAGTTCCACTCGACTTCGGTGAGAAACCCGAGCGACGGAGCTCTTCGGGGCGGGGTGCCGCTTCCATTGACCGCGCCCGGATTGCGGTTCAGCCCAAAGAAGGACCCGAAGACGCGCTTCGGCACAGTCGAGGTCGTTCGCAGTCTCGTCGAGGCGGGAAGCCGAGTCGAAGAGGCGCTTGGTGGCCTTCCGATCATGATCAACGAGCTGAGCTATGCTGAAGGCGGGCCGATTCCGCATCATCGATCGCACCAAAGCGGCCGCGACGTCGACGTGCTCTTCTATCAGATCGGCCCCAATGGAGAGCCGATTGAAAGCGTGGGCGCGTTTTTCGACCCGAGCGGCAAAGGCGTCGATTTCCGTGACCTTTCCGATCCGTCGGACGACGTCACCCTATACCTGGACATCCCGCGCAACTGGCTGTTTCTTCGATCGCTCATCGAGGACGAAGATGCGCATCTTCAGCAGATCTTCGTGGCGGAGCACCTGCGTGCGCTTCTACTCGACTACGCCCGTCGCGAAGGGCAACCTGCGACCACGGTGCAACGATTCGCCGAGATGAGCTGCCAGCCGAGCTATCCACACGACGATCACTTCCATTTCCGATTCTTCTGCGCCCCGGACGACATCGTCGACGGATGCCTGGACTCCCCGCCCATGTATCCGTGGCATCTGGAAAAGCTGGAGGCCGCGGGGATTCGCCCGCGTCCCCTTGCCCCGAACCGTGACGAAGCCAGAGCTCGGATCGTCACGCACGAAGAGGCGCGGGAAGCGGCAGGACCCATGGACGCCGAAGTCGAACGTTGGCTCGAGCGACGGAAGCAGTGGCTCGCGCAGCCTCATCCGGGGCGGGCCTATTGTCCGTGAGGGGGCGGCCACGCCGCGATGCGCTAGAGTGGCCCGTGCCCGACTTCAAATGGATCACCGAGCATGCGGATTTCGAAGAGCTCGTAGACGAGCTGGTTCGAGCGGACGCATATGCACTCGATACCGAGTTTCACCGGGAGCGAACCTACCTGCCCGAGCTTGCAGTCGTGCAGCTCGCCACGCGTGACCGAATCGCGCTCGTCGATGCTCTCGCGGTCGACCTGAGCCCGCTTCGCCGAGTGCTCGAAAGTGACGCTATCTGCGTCATGCATGCCGGCTCTCAGGACCTCGAAATTCTCGATCTCGTGTGCGGAACGGTGCCCAAGCGCATGTTCGACACCCAGATCGCTGCGCTCTTCTGCGGCTACCGTACGAGCGCCCTTGGAAAGCTCCTCGAAGGATTCCTCGGGGTTCAACTCGACAAGAGCGCGCAATTGAGCGACTGGACGCGCCGACCCCTGCCGGAAGCAGATCTCCGCTACGCCGCCTCCGATGTCGCGCATCTGCTCGAGCTTCGCGCAGTCCTAGTTCGGCGCCTGGAGGAGCGCGGGCGCCTCGATTGGGCCGAGGAAGAGATCGAACAGCAGCGCATCAAGGAACGTTCATCGGCCGATCCCGAGACGCTTTGGTGGAAGCTTCGCGGAAAGACGAAGCTCGGCGGGAGGGCGCGCGGCGTCGCACAGGAGCTCGCCCGGTGGCGCGATGAGACGGCCAGGAAGCAGAACCGGCCGGCTCGGACGGTACTCTCCGACATGGCACTCCTGGCGCTGTCCCAGCGCCCGGCACGCAACGCCGAGCAACTGAGAGCCGTTCGCAACTTCGATCTGCGCCGCTTCAAGCATACCGATGAGCTTCTCGCGGCCATGCGTCGAGGCAGCGAGCTCCCCCCGAGCGAGCTCCGACTTCCGCCCAAGAAGCCCGAGAACCTGCCCAACGTCGAGGGCGTGATTGCGCTCTGTCTCGCATGGCTCAACCAGCGAGCGACCGAGGAGGGTCTCGATACGAGCGTGCTGGGCACACGCGACGACGTGACCCGCTTGGTCCTTCGCCAGCCCTCCCGTCTTTCGACCGGCTGGCGTGATTCCCTCGTGGGCGCCGACCTGCGTTCCATTATCGACGGGATGGCTGCGCTAGGCGTCAACGGTACCGAGCTCGAGCTCGTGGATCGCATACCCTCCTAATCCGCGCTACATTGTCGGGATGGCTTCAGCCACAGGCGGGCGTATCGTTCTGATGCTGGCATCGATCGTCGTGATCGGAGCGGGCATCAAGCTCGCGGCGCCTCTTCTCGTGCCCGTGCTAGTCGCTTCGTTCATCGCGATCGTAACGGCTCCGCTGGTGATGTGGCTTTGCGACCGCGGCATGCCGCGGCTTCTTTCTGTTCTCTCCGGACTGATACTCGATGTCACGGCCGGTACCGTCCTCGGGTTCTCTCTCGCAGCGGCCGTCGCGACCTTCACCGAACGCGTCCCCGAGTACGCCGCGATGCTCGCCGGAAAGCAGGAAGCCCTCGAGCTCTGGCTCACCAACTACGGAATCCACTTGGAGGCGATCTACGACTTCTCGGAACCGACGTGGATGCTGAATCTAGCGACGAACATGGCGCAGTCCGCCGCATCGTTCGTGTCGCAGATCGTTCTGGTCCTCTTGATCGTGGCCTTCATGTTGTTCGAAGCGACCGGGCTTCGCGAGAAGCTCGGCAGGATCGCCACCCCGAGCCAGATCGACGAGCTCTCGGAAGCGGCGCGCGAGGTCAACACATACCTGGTTGCGAAGACGGTCATGAGCCTTCTCACCGGTGTGCTCGTGTTCGTCTGGTGCTGGTGGAGCGGCGTGGATGTCCCCGTTCTCTGGGGTCTGCTCGCGTACCTGCTCAACTACATCCCCACAGTCGGTCAGATCATCGCAGCGATACCCGCCATCACGCTCGCGCTCATACAGCTTGGCCCGGGGGAAGCTTTGGTGGTCGCGGCGGGATTCGGCGGCATCAATTTGGCGATCGGCGCCATGGAGCCCCGGGTCATGGGTCAGGCGCTGGGTCTTTCTTCCCTGGTCGTTCTCGTCTCGATGGTGGTCTGGGGCTGGTTGCTAGGCCCGGTCGGGGCGCTGGTATCGGCGCCGCTCACCATGGTCATCAAGCACGCCTTGGCGCACAGCGACGATTTGCGATGGCTGGCGGATCTTCTTGGTCGCGCTCCGAGGCCCACCGGCAAGGCAGGCCCACAGACCGCCGACACCTCGGACGAGCTCAGCCGCGCCTGAGGGCCTCAGCGGCGCGTTCCGCAAATCGACGCAGCACTCGCATCGCAGCCGAGCTCGGTGTCGCTCTCCCGTTGCCCACATCGTCTTCGAGCTGAGCGATCAGCACCGACAGCTCCGGATCCCCTCGGAGCGCGCGGCGCAGGCCGTTCTCGACCATGTCCCACATCCATTGGACCTGCTGCGACTGGCGCCGCTGCTCGAACGCTCCGGACGCTTCCAAGTCCGACCGGCTCTGCACCACCAATGCCCAGAGCTCGCTGAGGCCGGTCTTCTCGAGCGCACTGCACGTCACGACGGGCGGGACTTTCTCACCACGCATGAGTCGCAACGCGCTCTGATACGAGGCTTGCGCCTGCATGGCACGCGCGCGATTGTCGCCATCGGCCTTGTTGATCGCCAGCAAATCCGCGACCTCGAGGATGCCGCGCTTGATGCCCTGAAGCTCGTCGCCTGCGCCCGCGATCAGTAGGACCACGAAGAAATCGACCATCCCGGCCACGATGGTTTCGGACTGGCCCACGCCGACCGTCTCGACGAGGACAACGTCGAAGCCCGCCGCCTCGCACAAGAGAATCGTCTCGCGGGTCTTGCGCGCCACCCCGCCGAGGGTGCCGCTGGTCGGCGAGGGGCGGATGAACGCCTTTGGGTCGATGCTGAGCGAAGACATCCGCGTCTTGTCACCCAAGATGCTTCCACCGCTCACGCTGCTGGTTGGATCGACCGCCAGGACTGCGACTCGGTGCCCCCTGGACGTGAGCATCGTTCCGAGGGCATCGATGAACGTGCTCTTCCCTGCCCCGGGGACGCCGCTGATCCCTACTCGGTGTGCGCCTCCGGTATCCGGCAGCAGTGCTTCCAGAACTTCCTGCGCAAGCTCGGCATGTGACGGTTGCTCGCTCTCGATCAAGGTGATCGCTCTCGCCAGGATCGCGCGATCACCGGACCTCACTCCGTCGACATAGGCTCGCGCGGAAAGGCGTTTCACGACCCCCCGAGTTGCGCTTCGATCTTTTCGAGGAGCTCGATCGCTGCTTCGGCGATCACAGTTCCGGGCCCGAAGATCGCGACTGCACCGGCATTGAACAGCGCGTCGTAGTCCTCGGGAGGAATCACGCCGCCGACCACGACGAGAATGTCTTCTCGGCCCTGATCTCTCAGCGCCCGCTTCAACTGCGGCACCAGTGTCAGGTGGCCTGCGGCAAGCGAGCTTGCGCCGACGACGTGAACGTCGTTCTCGATCGCTTGCTTCGCGCTCTCCTCCGGTGTCTGAAACAGTGGGCCGATGTCGACGTCGAATCCGAGATCGGCGAACGCCGTGGCGATCACTTTCTGACCTCGGTCGTGGCCATCTTGCCCCATCTTGGCGACCAGAATGCGCGGCCGACGGCCGTGCCTCTGGAGAAACTCGTCGCTCCGCGCCCGCACGCGGTCGACGGCCTCGGAATCTTTGCCTACTTCGCTTCGATACACGCCTTCGATACTCCGAATCGTCGCTTGGTAACGGCCCCAGACACGCTCGAGCGCGTCGCTGATTTCTCCGACGGTACCCCGATGCCTGGCGGCGTCGATCGCCAACTCGAGCAGATTGCCATCCCCAGTTTCCGCGCACTTGGTCAAGGCCTCAAGTTTCGGTCGTAGAGCGGCTTCGTCGCGCTCCGCCCGCAGCTCCCGAAGACGCGCGATTTGGGCCTCTCTGACGGCGGCGTTGTCGACCTTCAGAACCTCGATCGCGTCCTCTTTTTCGAGTCGGTACTTGTTGATGCCGACGATCGTCTGCTGCCCGGAGTCGATGCGCGCCTGGGTTCGCGCGGCCGCTTCCTCGATCCGAAGCTTGGGCAAGCCGGCCTCGATCGCCTTGGTCATCCCGCCGAGCTCTTCGACCTCTTTGATGTGCGCCCAGGCGGCCCGGGCGAGCTCGTGGGTCAATCGCTCGACGTAGTAGCTCCCTCCCCATGGGTCGATGACCTTGGTGGTGCCGCTCTCGAGCTGAAGATAGAGCTGCGTGTTCCGAGCGATGCGCGCGCTGAAATCCGTGGGCAGCGCGATCGCCTCATCGAGGGAGTTGGTGTGAAGGCTCTGAGTGTGACCCTGCGTCGCGGCCATGGCTTCGATGCATGTGCGAACCACGTTGTTGTAGACGTCTTGTGCCGTGAGACTCCATCCCGAAGTCTGGCAATGCGTGCGAAGCGCGAGGCTCTTCGGGTTCTTTGGACCGAACTGCTCGATCAGCTTTGCCCACAAGAGACGCCCCGCCCTGAGCTTTGCCACTTCCATGAAGAAATTGGTGCCGATGGCCCAAAAGAAGCTGATGCGGGGCGCGAACTCGTCGACGCCGAGGCCCGCCGCCATGCCGGTGCGGACGTACTCGAGACCGTCCGCCAGCGTGTAACCAAGCTCCAGGTCTTGTGTCGCTCCAGCCTCCTGCATGTGATAGCCGCTCACGCTGATGCTGTTGAAGCGCGGCATGTGACTGGCTGTATGCTTGAAGATGTCCGCAACGATTCGCATCGAAGGCGACGGCGGATAGATGTAGGTGTTGCGCACCATGAACTCTTTGAGAATGTCGTTCTGAATGGTGCCCGTGAGCTGCTTGGGATGGACGCCCTGCTCTTCAGCAGCCACGACGTAGAGCGCGAGGATGGGCAGCACCGCACCGTTCATCGTCATGGACACGCTCATTTGATCGAGCGGGATGGCGTCGAAGAGGATGCGCATGTCCTTGATCGAGTCGATCGCGACGCCCGCCATGCCGACGTCGCCAGCTACCCTCGGGTGATCGGAGTCGTAGCCACGGTGCGTAGCCAAATCAAACGCGATCGACAGACCCTTCTGGCCCGCGGCGAGGTTGCGTCGGTAGAACGCGTTGCTGGCTTCGGCTGTCGAGAAGCCAGAGTACTGGCGAATCGTCCAGGGCTGGCGCACGTACATCGTCGAGTAAGGTCCACGCAGATACGGTGGCAGACCGGGCATCGTGTCGAGGTGCGTGACGGGATCGAGATCCTCGGCCGTGTAGACGGGTTTGACCTCGATGCCTTCCGGCGTCCTCCAACGTCGATCCGCGAGCTCTCCGGCCAATGCCTTCCAGTCTGCGATCGAAGCGCTGCCGCCCTCCGGCGTGGCGTCGAAATCGATGGTGCTGAAGTCGGGAAGGCGGCTCATCGTTGCACCCCGATGGAATCGAGAACCCGGCCCATCACACTGAGCACGTCGGCGCCCGCGTACACGAAATCGCTCACCCCGGCCTCGCGAAGTCTGCCTTCGCGGCCCCCGGGGCGACCCGCAACCAGAACGAGAGGACACCCGGCTGCTTTGAGCGCAGCGATCGCAGGCTCCAACATCGTCTCGTAGTCGGTGTCGCTACCCGCGATCACCGCAAACGACGCTCCCGAGTCGCTCCACCCGGACGCGAGCGAGCTCGTTTCGCTGAAACCCGCATTGCCCTTGGCGTCAATACCCGCTGCGGCCATGAGATTCTGGGCCCAAGTCGCACGGGCCTTGTGTGATGGAATGGGTCCGAGATTCGCTAGGAATGCGAGCGGCCGGGAAGCGGCGCTATCGCTACGCGCACGGAGCTCCTCCCAGATTTCGGACTGCCTCCACTGAAGAATCGGCTCCAAATGAAAGTCCGGCTGACCGTGCCGCAGCACGGTCGCGACGCTGTACATGTCGGCACCAGCGCTGGTAGCTGCGACGCAGGCCTCGGTCAGCGCGCCCAGGGGGCGTTCGAGATCGTTCGCGAGTCGCAAGAGCGCAAGCAAGCGGTCTCGATGGGCGCCGAGATCGAGCGCATCGAGCGACTCTTTGAAGAGATTCTGAAGCTCCGCGTCCGAGACCGGCTCTCGCTCCACCGTCGCTTCTCGAAGATTCGGGGACTCGCTCACTCCGACGATGGGTGTCTTTCGCCGGGCGAGATCTTTCTCCCTCGCGTCCCCTACCTCGCCCACCGCATCGACGAGCTTGCCCGACCCGAGCGCGGCAACGATTCCCCCGCCGGCTTCAATCGATTGGAGCTCGATCCAGGCAGCGCGCGCGAGATCGTTGGTGAGGGATTCGACGAACCAGCTTCCGCCTGCCGGATCGGAAACCTTGCCGAGATGGGCCTCCTCGCGAAGCACGACCTGCGTATTGCGCGCGACCCTTTGCGCCAGCTCGTCCGCCGGACCGATCGCGCAATCGAAGGGCAACGTCGAGACGCTCTGCGCACCTCCGAGCACTGCCGCGGTGCACTCAGCGCTTGCCCGAAGCACGTTGACCCATGGGTCCCGTCGAGTCTTGGTGAAGCGCGAAGTTCGCGCGTGCATGTGCATGGCGCCCGCGCTCGGCTCGGCGCCAGCCGTGACGACCACCTTGGCCCAGAGCCATCGCGCCGCGCGAAGCTTCGCAATCTCCGTGAAAAAATCCCCAGACACGGAGTAACTGAAGGCGATTTGGCGAGCCGCCGCGTCGACGCTCAAACCGCCGTCGACGAGCCGCCTGAGATATTCGAGGCCGGTCGCGACGCTGTACGCCAGCTCCTGGACCGTGCTCGCTCCGCCGCCGTTGTAGGGCTCGCTCGACACTTCCACCGCGCGTAGCCCCTGCGCGTTCTGAGAGCACCAGCTTGCCAAGTCGCAGAGCTCGGAGAGCCTAACTCGGAGGCCTCCTTGAAGGCGACCCTCCTCCGCGAGTAAGCCCACGGGATCGAAACCCAAGCAGCCATCGAGCGACGTGTACGAAACCCCGCGCCGCTTTGCGACAGTGAGCAGGCCCGCCGCCACCGCGAGTGCATCGGAACCTGCATCGAACCAGACGGAGGTCTTCTCGAGATCCACCGATTCGAGCAGCCCGTCGAGGCTTTCGATCGTGAGCACCCTACAGCCACTGCGTGGCCCGAGACGGAGATAGAGCGCTTCGACACCGCGCTCGAGATCTTGCCGGATCAGCTCCTTGCAGACACTCGGACGCGGGTCGTCGTACTCCTGGCGAATGGTCCAGCCGGCGAGCGGCGCCGCGCCTCGGAGGTACGGGAAAACACCGGGCAGTCCGGGAACGCGAAGGCTCGCTGCATCCTCCGCTGTATACAGCGGTTCGAGCTTCAATCCACCAGGGAGGGTGGAACGCAGCGCTTCGAACGAAACGCCCTTCAGGTCAGCCTCCACCTTGGCGATCCAGTCGGACTTGCTCAAAGGTGGAAACGCGTTCATTCGCTCGTCGGGGTTGACCACAGCGAGATCTAGATAGACTAGAGAGATTGCGGCCGCAACGCGCGCCTAGGGTCGCCGCGATTCCAGGGGTTCGGTGTCCCGCAGCCCTTCCCAGAACTCCTCCACCGGCCCGACGCGGTCCTTGAGGTCCACGTATGCGTCGCTCACGTTGACCAACACGTAGCCGACGCCCTTCTCACGGCCCAGACGCGTCTGAATCCGCGCTAGATCGACGGCGCTCATCCCGGAAGACACGACCACCATCACGCGGTGTGCGAGACGCGCCGCGCGCCGAAGCACCGGACCGTTGAGCGGTCCATTCCATGCGAGCGCCACGCCGGTCACTCCGCCTACGACACGCGAAGCCGGCGGGTCCGAGGGACGCGGGCCCGTGATCTCGTCTTCCTCGTTGCCGAGAAGCCTCACCGCCGCGCGCATCACGGCGTCGGATGCACTGACGGAGGCCGTTTCGGTCGCTACGTGGACGGCGCGCCCGACGCCCGGTGGCGTCTGCTCCGTCGCCACGGGAACAGGCCTCGTGAGAAGGAACGCGTCCTCGTCTGAAACCGAATCGCGCGCCGAGGAAGCCGCCCCCGGAGCCGCCGCGGAAGCGCCGCCGTTCTGGTTGACGGGTACGACCATTCGCACGGTGGCCCGCGCGCCCCTCTTTCGGCGAAATGGCTCGGGTCCCGAACGTGGACTTGGGGCGTCGGATGCCGGGGCCGGCGCCGGGGCCGGCGGCGAGGCCGATGTCGCTGGCGATGGCGATGGCGATGGCGGATGAGAGGAGTGCACCGCCGGCAAACCGATCATCGTCTTCTTCTTGGGCGGCCTCGACGATGCAGGTCCTGGCGGGTTCGACTGGGGAGGCGGAGTTTGGATGACGCGCCCCTGTGGCACGGAGGGCATCGCGTGTGCGGAGAGTCGCCGCGGTGGAACCATCAGCGGCGGGGCCAAGTGGCGATCGTAGCCGCCGGGCGGAGGCGTCACCAAGGTCGCAGCGTGGTGCCTTTGGCTGGTCCTCTCGTCGACGTCGAGGATCGCCGCTGCAAGCCAGGGCGCCTGAGCGAGGCGCATCGCGAAGGAAAACGCGATCTCTCGCTCCCTTTCGGTGGCGGGGACCACCAAGGTGCGGCCGGCGCCGTAGACGCCATGATCCTCGAGCTCATCGACGAAGGTATCGAGCGCCTTGGAATCGCGAGGCCAAACGCTGGTCCCGAGCACCGGACCATTGCCCCACCAGGCTACCTCCCTCGGGGCTTCTACGGTCAAGGTCCGCAGGCTCCGGACGATGAACAGCAGCGAGAGGATGAAGACCACGAGGATGGGCGACAAGGCGAGAAGCAGAACATGCGCCGAAGAACGCGTCGACTCCTCGGGAATCACCGGAGTCGAGACGACGCGGAATCCCGTCAACGGGTTCGTGCCGGCATCACGCAGCACCGCGGCGCGGTCGGCCAAGGTCTTGACGCGCTCGTTGGCAGCTTCGAGCTCGCTTACGATCCGGCGCGCTTCACCTTCCTCGGGTGCGAGTGACTCGGCTTCGTCCTTGTTGACCTTCATCAGGACGCGGAGCGCGGCCTCCCGCTCTTTCGCCGCTGCATGAGCCGCGCGCGCGGTGGCGATTTGCTGATCGACCGTGGCACGCGCTGGATTGGAGATCACCGTCTGTTCTCCTAGCTCGCTCTTCTGTCCCTGCCTCTGCGCCTGGAGGCTCTCGACTCGCTGCTTGAGCGCCTGAACCCGCGGATGCTGGTCGCTCAGGGACGCTCGAGCGGACGCGAGCTCGGAACGAGCCTGGGCAAGCGGGCTGTCGATCGGCGAACCCTTCTTGGCGCTCGAGACGATCTGCCGTGGGAGCTCCGCCTGAGCCTTCTCGAGCTCGTCGATCCGCGCCCGCTGAGCGCGGACCTCGACGGCTGCTTCGTCTGCCTTCGAACGAAGCTCCGCTGCGCGCGCCAAGAGCTGCTCCTGCTCGAGAATCAGATCGGGCTTGCCGCTCTTCTTGCGAAAAGCATCGTATGCCTGAATGGCTTCTTCCCGGCGCGTATTTGCGCTCTCGAGCGCGACCCGGGTCTCGGCCGTGAGGATCTCCAGCCTTCGCGCGTTGAAGCTCGCCTGTCGCGCTAGAAACACCTCGAGCATCGCAGTTGCCATCGCATGGGCCTGTTCTGCTTTGCCTGCTCGTGCGTCGATGCGCAGCGAGGTTCGTCCCTCGATCTTCAGGTCGAGTTGGCGTTCGAGGTCCTCGAGGGAACCATTCCAGTTGATGCGGTCGCGCACCTCGCGAAGGCGATCCGGCGCCATCGCAGACTCGACGAAAGCCTCCGCCGTGGGCTCTCGGTTCGTCTGCTCGAGAACGGGCGTTCCTTCGTACAAGAGCTGCGCAGAGGACTCGAACGTACGCGGCACGAAGAACGACCCCAGGACGGCGAATGCCGTGGCGACCAGGAATCCCTTCAGCAACGGCTTTCGGTGCTCCGCCAGGATGCGCAGAAGCCGCCGCGGCTCGACCGGGAGGCCGGGACGCTTGGGCTTGGAGCCCGACTCATTCCCGTCTTCTAAGTCGTAGATTCCCTCGTCCAAGTCGCTCCTTCTGCTCTCAAGAGCATGGCGGCGGAGACGCCCTTTCGGCAAGTCGACATCCTTAGTGAGACTGCTAACGTCGCCGCCGACGATGCGCCCATGGGTCGAAAAGCTATTGGCGGCCTGGGGGATCGCCTGGGTGTCGCTACTCCTCGGAAGGGCGATTTGGAGACTCACTCCTCTAGCGATGGAACCCTGGACCGAGGACACGATGACCCCGGTGCAGAAGGGGATCTACATCGCGTGGCTCCTGGCCAATGCCTACCTCGAGGGGTACCGCGGATTCCAGCTTCGATTCTCGCCCCGCGTGGTTTCGCGCGCGATCTATCTCGCTAAGAACCCGAGACCCATCTGGGTGATCCTGGCGCTTCCATTCTGCATGAGCCTCTTCCATTCCACGCATCGCCAGAAGACCGTGAGCTGGGTTTTCATTGGGGCAATCGTAATCCTGGTCTGGGCCGTCCGATTGCTCCCGCAGCCGTGGCGAGGGATCGTCGATGGTGGCGTCGTCCTCGGGCTGGCCTGGGGCCTTGGGGTCATTTGGTGGCTATTCCTGCGTTACCTCCTGGGTGCAAAAGTACCCCTACCGCAGGATTTACCAACTCTCGAGATCCTTGAAGATCGGCCCGCGATCGGCTGAAATTGTCTTTTTCTGGTGAAAATCCGCGCAAACCGATCGAGAAAACGCTATAAAACGCGGGCTGAACGGGCTCTCAGCCTTGGCACAGGGCTTGTCTAAGCCTCAAACTGGCACTTGAGGGGATTCGGGCCAGACTTGGCCTCGCAAAATGGGAAATCGGCATTCACATGGGGGAACGAGATCCAGGCTGGTGCCAGGGGTCTGTGCTCTGGTCGCGACGCTCCTGGTTTGGCTGTCGGGATCCTTTGGCACCTCCGCGTCCGCCGAGCTTCCGATGACCGGCGACCCGGTTTTGCGGGAGGCGCTGCACGCCGAATCGCATGCCGAGCCCAGCGATGAAGACCTCGAAAGAATCGCGCGGATGCCCCGCAGCGTCTCGCCTTCGGACCTAGAGCCGAACCCGAGCGTCTCGGTCGGCTACCCGAACCGCGGACTGCTTCGCTTCGGAATACGAATCAACGACGACAAAGCTCTGCGCGTGAAAGTCGGCTCCCTCGATTCTCGCCACGGGACCGGGGAGCTGGTTAGCTTGATCGAATACGCCGCGCACGAAGTCGCCTTTCGCTACCCGCGCGCGGAGCTCACGGTAGGCGACCTCTCACGCTCTGGTGGGGGGCGGATCCGACCGCACGTCTCGCACCAGAGCGGTCGTGATGTCGACATCGGTTTCTACATGCTCGATCGGCGTTCGACGCCGGTGAACGTGCACATGTTCGTTCCGTTCAACAATCAAGGTATCGGCAAGCAGTGGGGCAACCTCTACAAGTTCGATTCTGCGCGCAACTGGGCGCTGATCGAATCCCTGCTCAGCCATCCGACGACCGACGTTCAGCACATCTTCGTATCCAACTCGATCAAACGTCGCCTCCTCAATCAGGCGATCAAGGAAGGCGCAAACCCGGAATTGCTGATGCGAGCCAAGCGGGTGATCACGCAGCCGCAGCACGGGGCTCCTCATCGCAGTCACTTTCACGTTCGGGTCTACTGCGCTGACGATGATCGACCGATGTGCAAGGACCGCCCGCCCTTCTACGCGTGGCACCAAAGCCCCCAAGAAGCACCGGCCATCAGCGCGCTTTCGCCCAATGATTCATGAGCTGGAAGGGTCATTTCTGGACCCTCGGCCCGTTTCTTCGTCATAACCTGCTGCCACCGCGGGTTCCAGAATGGCAACGCTGGGAGACGAGCCTGCGAGACGGTGTGGTGGGCACGCTCGATCTGAGCGGGCGACTCAGCCAGAACGGGAAAGCCGACACCATCGTGGTGATCGTGCATGGGCTCGGTGGCAGCGCCACGAGCTACTACGCGCGACGCGCAGCGGTGGCGGCAGCCCGTGTCGGGATCGATAGCTTACGGCTCAACCTTCGCGGTGCAGATCGGAGCGGCGCGGACTACTACCACGCTGGGCTCACCGACGATCTCGATGCCGCGCTTCGAAGCCCGGCGCTCGGCGGCTATGCGAACATCTTCCTGCTCGGGTATTCACTCGGTGGCAACATGATGCTCCGCTATCTCGCCGGTTCTTCGGACCCGCGAGTGCGCGCGGCTGCTGCGGTTTGCTCGCCGATCGACTTGAAACCCGGCGCCCGCGCAATCGACCAGCCGCGCGGTCTCTTCTATCGAAAACACATCTTGAACGCACTGAAGGACATCTACAGCCGCGTCGCTGCGCGCCGCGCGGTTCCTCTGCCACTCGAACAGGCGCTCCGTATCGATACGATCGAAGGCTGGGACGAGCGAGTCATCGCGCCGCGCCACGGTTTTGCCGGCGCCGAGGACTACTGGGCGCAAACCAGCGCCTGCAACGTGCTCGGCGAGATCGATCTGCCCACGCTCTTCATCGCAAGCGAGCACGATCCAATGGTCCCGATCGACACGGTGCTGCCTTGGCTTCAAGCTGTGAACCGACTGCGGCGGGTCATCACCCCAAAGGGGGGTCACGTGGGTTTCCCGCAGAAAGTGGACCTGGGTCTGGGCTCAGGGGGTACCGTCGAAGACCAAATCCTCCAATGGATGCTGGCACCCACATAGCGAGTCGGGCGGCCCTCGCGGCCGCCTTGAGCTGTTGCCTCCTAGGCGCTTGCCGAAGCGATGAGACCGCTCCTGAAAGGCCTCGCCGCCCGGCCTCTTGCCCTGAAACGAGGCAAGTGGCGCCGCCTCTGCCCAACGTGGCACCGGAGCACGAAACGCTCGCCTACTGGCTCGAGCGAAACGAGGCTTTCGGGAAGCTCGACGAGCCGCTCCTGAGCCTCGCCGAAGTGCGCCGACACAACGCTGCGCTTGGCGAGCCGCGCAATGGCGAACCGATCGGGCAGGCGGATCTCTTTGCACCCGTCGGTCGACACGCGATCGACGTGCAGGTCGAGGAACGCTTGGCTTACTTGCGAAAACGGATCGAAGCGGACGAAATCGTCGACGCGAGCGGGAAAGCGATGAGCACGACGGAGGCCGCGTATTTCGCACTGCCCGCATCAGCGGAAACCGTCGAACCAATCGAAGCGTGGAACCTCATCGAAGATCTGACGCCCCTTCGCTGCGGCCCGTACGACGGCGGCTTGTACACGCGCCCCGTGGATTTGGATTTCGATCGGAATCGTTGCAGCACGATGCGCGAAGGAGAAGTCGTCCAGGTCTTGGCCCGCTGGCCCAACGGGATGTTCTTGGCTCGAACGCCCTATGCGCTCGGCTGGGTTCCGAGTAGCGCCCTCTCCGCCCCGCTCGATCGAGAGCTCGCTGAACGTCGGCTCGAACGAGACGAGCTGCCGCCTTTCACGCGGCGCGCCTTGCTGAGCGAAGCCTTTTCGATGCTCGGCAAACCCTACGGCTGGGGAGGGAAAGACGGAGGCTATGATTGCTCCAGATTTCTCTTGGAAGTCTTCGGACGATTCGGTATCGACCTGCCTCGCCATAGCGCGCGACAGGCCGAAGCGGGGACGTTCAGTCTCGACATATCGAGGGTCGAAGATCTCAACGAGAAGAAGCTTTTGCTCGAAGCGGCTGCACGGCGCGGCGCCGTCCTGCTGCATTTCCCCGGACACATCATGCTCTACCTGGGCACGACCGAAGCCGGTGCGCCCATGGCGATACACGCATTTTCCGAGTACCTCACGCCGTGCACGGAATCGGAGCTCGAGACGGTGAACCGAGTCGATCGGGTGGCGGTGAGTGACCTCAGCCTCGGCGCGGGAAGCTCTCGCAAGGACTTTCTCAGCCGAATCACGAAGCTTACCGTACTGGGGGGTACGCCCGGTCCGGCGCTGATCGCGGATGCGGAGCTGCGCCCGAGCGCGCCCATCTCGATTCCCGAAGGCCGATGCGCCGATGGCAAGCAGTTCTCGCTCTTCTACACCCCCGAACGGCCGAACCCTTCGCAACCGTTGCGGGTGCTGGTCACCGGCGACGCCGACCCCGGGCCTGCGTCACTCGTCCTCTTCACCCCGGACGGATCGCAGATCAAACCAGATCCGCATCGGCTCGACGGGCCGCCTCACGCACGCTGGGTCGACGTTCCGTCACCGGCGCTCGGTCGCTGGACCGCCGTATTCGCCGACGGCGACCTGGTACACGCTTGCAAGCGCATCACGGTCGGCAAGCTTCCAGCACAGCCGCGCCCGCGCGCTTTGCAGACGCCGGCATGGGAACCGCGTCGACAGTGGGGGCGCGACACCGAGAATCTCTACGCGGCTTTCGTCGAGCAGTTGTTCCGGGAGCCCGCCGGAGAAGATGTCACCTGGTCGAGCTTGCAAGAGCTCATCGGATCGCCCGAAAGCAATTTGCTTTACGATCATCGCGTCCCCGGAGAGGACGCGGAGCTCGACCTGGAGCCTGATTGCGCCGACCTGCCATACTTCCTGCGCGCCTACTTTGCGTGGAAGCTCGGCCTGCCGTTCGTCTACCGCGCATGCACGCGGGGCACGAAGATCTCACCCCCGGTCTGCGAGCCCACCGTGCTGAGTAACCTCGATTCGGTTCCAGGCGGCGACGAGGTAGCGGCATTTCGACGGTTCGTGCGCCGCATGGCCGGTACGGTGCACTCCTCGAGCCCCCGCACCGTTCCGAACGACGATCAGACGGACCTCTACCCAATTCGACCGAGTAGGCGTGCAATGCGGCCAGGAACCGTATTTGCCGATCCGTACGGCCACGTGCTCGTCGTCGCGCGTTGGATGCCGCAGGGCGTGACCGACTACGGAGTCTTGATGGGCGCGGACGCCCAACCCGACGGCACCGTCGGGCGGAGGCGCTTCTGGCGGGGCTCATTCTTGTTCACGCCCAAGACCGATCTGGTCGGTGCGGGATTCAAGGCGTGGCGACCGGTTCGAGCGGAGCCACCGGCAGCGCCCGAGCCCTGGGCGATCCCGAGCAACGAGGAGCTACGCAAGGCTGGTGGAATCAGCGCATGGTCCGACGCGCAGTACCAGGGCAGCGTCGACGATTTCTACGCCACGATCGAAGGTCTCATCAACCCACGCGCACTCGACCCCGTCCGAATGCAAATCAGCCTGGTGGACGCCCTCGAGGAGTCCGTGCAGCGCCGCCTGAGCTCCGTGCAGAATGGTGAGGACTTCGTGAAGAGCCAGGGCTATGCACCGATCGACATGCCTCACGGTGCAGCGCTGTTCCTGACCAGCGGCCCCTGGGAAGACTACTCCACACCTTCTCGCGACATGCGTCTGCTGATCAGCATCGATGCGGTGATGACGTTTCCCGACAGCGTCGGCGCCCATCCCGAGCGCTTCGGGCTTCCTGGACTGGAGCACGCCGCCGCGGTGCAGCAAGTCCGCGATACGCTGCGAGCCGAGCTCGGTCGACGTTCGTTCGAATACACTCGCTCCGATGGAAGCGCCTGGACGCTCACGCTGGCGGATCTGGTCGCCCGAGCCAAGCCGCTCGAGATGGCCTACAACCCAAACGATTGTCCCGAAGTTCGCTGGGGGGCTCCGGAGGCCTCGCAGGAGCACGCGACCTGCAAGAGGCGGGCTCCAGAGGCGCAGCAATCGAGGATGCGGACCTATCGCAGCTGGTTCGCGAAGCGGGAGCGTCCGGGATGAGCCGCACCAACTCTTAGCGCCAGACCTCGACGTTGTCGTCCACTTCGTACCCATCCGTAGGCCGCGGCTTCGGTCCCGTCGGGTACCGGGGCTCGGGATCGTCGATATCGCGTTCGTTGGCCTCCCCGCCCTTGGGAGGATTTCCGAGCGATTCTTGAATGGGCGTGCCGGTCAGCGGGAGCGACTCCGGGGTCGGCAGGGGATCCCTCACGTTTCTGAGCTCTGGCTCGGGCGTCCCTCCAGCGATCTCGATGGTGACTGAAGGCTCGTAGTTGATCTCGATCACCGTGGAGGCGGGTTTCGACACGCTAGTGTCTTCGAGCGGGCGCAGGGCCAGCGTGCCGATTCGGCGTCTGATGCAATCGAGCGCGGCAGTCGAAAGGCCCGCTCCCTGAGCAGATGGCTCGATGCACACGCCGGTCGGTCGCACGATCGCGCTGACGGTGATTCGAAGCGTCGTAGGATTCGGTGCGACGAAATCGCGCAGGCAATCGCTCGGCGTCCCCAAGGCGGCCCCGAGCTCCGCTCCGAGGTCGCGTTCGACCTTCTCCTGGCTGCTGCGCACGACGATGGTCTGCGGCTGCCGTGGCTCGGGCGTGGGGAGGTCGACGCTAGGCTCCGGCCGCTGCGAGCTCACCTGATGGCCGAGTGGTGGATCCACTCCCTTGTTTGCGCCCCGCACGGGCACTTCGCCGCTCTGGCACCCCGCGGTCACGATGAGCAGAGCAACGATGGTCCAGGCCCGCCACATTTCCGAAGCTTAACCTCGAACACCGATCAGGGGTACTTCGTGCGGCACGCCCGGTCTATCGGCGCCAGGCCGCGCCAATCGAGAAGCCCCAGTACTGGTCCAGCGCCCCCCCGGCGACATACGGTGGCTCGGGCGGGGGTGGGACTGGGTTGAGGTCGAAACCGTAGCGGCGATAGTCCGCGCCCAGTCGGATCTCGAAGCCCTTCGGCAGCGCGAAGCCGAACATCAGCATGGCGTCCATGCCGTTCGCGGTCGCTTCGGGAAACCAGACGTACGTGCCGATCGGGCCCACCGCGAAGACCGCGCGATAGGCGATGCTCGTCGTGATGATGAAGATCTCCTTCTTGCCGATCGCAACGCGGAATCCCCCGCCGAATCGGACGAACTCGTATCTCACGCTCGGGACACCCGCTGTGTTGTCCTCTCCGGGCTGAGGCGGACCCGACACACCGAATTCGAAAGTGTGCACGCCATAGTCCAGCACTACCGAGGGCTCCCACCGCCCTTTCGGGTAGCGCCATCTCATGCCGATCAGGAACTGCTGCGACTGGGTTGGAAACTGCTCGCCGTCCGCGCGCGTCGACTCGAAGTCGAAGATCCGCTGCCACTCGAAGTCGATGCCGAACTGCGCGCCGACGCCCGCAGTGAAATGTGCACCAGGGTAGTACTGGAACTTCGTGCCGACGCCCGGACCAATCTTGAGCTTGTAGTCGCGGAGGTCACCGCGGAGATCGTCGGCATAACTGAAGTTACGGTTGACCATGCGAAAGTCGATCTCGATGTCTACCGCAGCGGGCCGTTGTTTCTTCGACGGGGGCTTCGTGGGCTTGACCTCGAGCGCGGGCTTCTCCGTGGCCGGCTGCTCGATGGGAGCTGCCGATACGGCGGCGACCGGCGCCACGACGACGGCCATCGGTTCTGCGGTGCCGAGCTTCTCGATGTCTTTTCTGAAATCCGATCCGACCTTGGTTTGCACTACCTTCGCGAGGGCAGCCGCCGTGTTCGCGTCGTAGAAGTGCTGGCTCGTCACTTTCCGGCTGTCGCCTTCGATCAGCCGAACGTAGGCCGACCAGACGCCGTCTTCGTGCAGAACGTCGCCCTCGATGAGGCCGCTCACCGCCAGGGCGCTTGCAGGAGCGACGTGTCCGCCCTCAGCTTCGAGGTCGGCTCCGAGACTTCGGGCCTTCGCGACAAACTGGTCGTTTGGAAAGAGCTCGACCGACTCTGAGCGCAGCCCCCTCACCGCTCCGCCTCGAATCTTGGCCGCCTGAACCCCCGAAAACGGCCGGACTACGATTCGCGGCTTCGTGGGGGCCGGCGGCTCTGGCTCGCGGCTTTCGGCGGCGACGGTTCCAGGGCGCGGCATCCGCTCCGTATCGAGGAGCTGACCCACGACGCGATTCGAAAGGCGCGCGATGTTGGACGAAGTGGTACGAAGCCGTTCCACGCTCTGTCCCTTGGCGTTCCAGACTTCGGTGTCTGCGATCCAGCGGCCCTCGACCCGGCGTACGCGCGTTCGGACCAGTGCGCTTGCGTCGAGCTTGGCCGCCTGCTTGGCGTAACCTTTCGTATTCTTGACGACGGCGGTCACCTCTTTCAACGGGACCATGCGCACGCCCTTCCCGCTCAGACCTTCTTGAACGCTCTGGCGGACCTTGGACGCTTGAGGCCCCTGAAATGGTAACAACGCCGCGCGGGTGTCCTCGGCTGAAGCGACACCTGCCGATGAAGCCACGCTCAGAAACACTGTCAGCGCGCCGAGGTGCAACGCTCGCATCGACTACCCCCCGTCCGGAGCTCCGTCCCCGGAACCGCCCAAATCGATGATCCACTGTCGGAGAACTTCGACATCGCTCGCGGAAAGGCTGCCTACCACCGGCATCGGAAGGCCGCAGATGCCGAGCTCGTCGAGCACCTTGTCGAGTAGGTAGCTGTTGTCCGGATCGCCAGCGACGACGAGAATGTCGCTCCCACAACCCAATCCGATCGCGTTGACATCGACAACCCTGTTGGCGACGTCTGGTGAGACGAGATCCAGCCCGGCCTGTGCCTGCGAGGACGCGTCGTGGCAGCCGCTCGTTCCGCAGCTTTCAGCGAGCAGCGTTTCCGCAGTCTTCGGATTCGTGCCACCATCCAAGAAATCGCCGGGATTCGCCAAGCTCCCGACGCAGCCCGAGAACAAAGAAATCGAAGCGACCCCGAACGTGTACGAAGCAAGGCGTTTCATTGCGCGTGCTGATCCCCCCGAATCATCCATAAAGCTTAGTAAGCTATGGCACCGTTCGTCGACTTATGCAGTATTTTTGTGTAATCGATGCTGATCAAATCTGGTTCAGCTCCCAGTCGTAGGCCCGAAAAACCAACGCAAAGTCATCGCCTCGCGCCTGCTCGAGCGCCGAGGCGAGCTCGGGCGTGGCGAACGCCAAGATGAAGTCGAGTATCGTCGCGGGCCGGCCGAGACGTCGGGCATGTTCCTCGAAGTCACTCCGATACCAATCGAAGATTGCGGAAAGTTGGATCTCCCGTGCCTCCTCGTCCACGCGCACGTGCTCGGCGCTCGAGCAGAAGCCGCGCGTGACCATGTCCAGTTGCTCGTCTAGGCTGGCTGCTTCGAAGGCATGAGGCATGAGTGACGGACATGACTTGGACGCGCAGTTGATCGCCGCGTGAATCCGCGCATCGACGAATCCGCGAATCACTTCGTTCTCGAGCTCGTAGAGGTTCGTCGAATCGCCGTCGAGCCGAAAGCGAAGCCCGTAGAAGAACCCGAATCCTGCGCGCGGGTCCAACCAGCCTCGCACATCGTGCACCGTGCGGATCGGCCAGTTGTCGACGACCGCGAAAAGCACGAGCGCGTTGTATGCGTTGATGTAGTAAGCGAGACGCTCCGGCTCCGTACCAAAGCGCGCAGGCGTCGACCGGGGACCCGCTGCCCCGAGCGTGGCAACGAACCGGCGAAGGTCTCCCTCGTCCCTGCGCACAGCATCGTAATCCACGCCGCCGGCGCGCACCCATCGGCCGAGGGCGAGGTTCCACCAGCCCCAGTCGAAATCATCGGGAGGCAGCTCGAAGGGCTCCGCATGCGCCTCGACCGAGCGCAATCCGAGCGCCTTCACCGTGAGCACGGCCGTTGCCAGCACGACCAGGGCGATTAAGAAGACGATTGCCAACCCACGTCCGTGCCAAGGTCTTTGACCATCAATCACGTCGGGAGTATTGCATGATGCTTCGATCGGCTGCATCCAGAGCATCAACGACATGTCGAGCATCACGATTTGGCACAATCCTCGCTGCAGCAAGTCGCGCCAGACCCTGCAGCTCATCGTCGATCACGGAATTCGACCCAAGGTCATCGAGTACCTGAAAACGCCGCCTTCGGTGGAAGAGCTGAGCCAAGCGCTTGCGAAGCTGGGACTCGAGCCTCGGGACCTCATGCGCACGAAGGAGGCTGCATACAAGGAGCTCGGTCTGAGTGATCAAAAAATGAGCAGAGCAGATCTCCTCGATGCGATGGTCGCACATCCCGTTCTCATCGAGCGCCCGGTCGTGTTTCGAGGCAAGCGCGCCGTGCTCGGGCGCCCGCCCGAAAACGTGCTGAGGCTGCTCGACTAGTCGGCTTCGACTCTCTTCAGAGCGGAGCGAACCTCGGCGGCTCGAAGGTCCGACACTACGATCCGGGCTCCGGCTCCTTCCAAAGCGGCGCGGTCGTACTCGCCAGTGCTCACCGCCACGCATTCGGCATTGATCGCATTAGCCGCCGCCACGTCGTGAGGCGTGTCACCAATTACGACGATCTTGGCGTCACCCAGACCTGCGCCGGCCTGTTCGAGCCCCCGGTTCAAACCGGTACGCAAGAGCTCAGCGCGATCGCTGTGATCGGAACCGAACCCGCCAAACGAAAAGAAAGCATCGAGCCCTCCGCGGGCGAGCTTCGCATAGGCCGCGGGCTCGGTGTTGCCCGTGCCCAGGCCGAGCACCACGTCGTCGCGCTGGCTGAGCTCCGTCAGCAAGCCCCGCACGCCTGGCAGGACCTCGAACGCACTCGCGAGCTCGAGCTCTCGGGGCAGGTGAGCGGCGTAGCGGCGCAGCACCTCGTCGATCAGCGCAGCTTCCGGATTCACTCCATATCGAACGAGGGCCGTGCGCACTATCCAGGGATCGGTGCGACCCGCAAACTCGACCGACTCTAGGCTGAACTCCAGGTCGAGCTCCGCAAAGACTTCACCGAGGGCAAGCTCGACCGCGCGTCGCCCGGCGCCTCCCGCCCTGATGAGCGTTCCGTCGATGTCGAAGAGGGCGATGATTGGTCGCATCGTGTGAATGTAGCAGCCGCGGGGTTTCATAGTAGGCTGCGCCCTCTCGATGGACCTTCAACTTCTAGCCAAGCTCCCCCTCTGGCTTGCAGCGTTCTTGTTGTCGCTCACCTGTCACGAGGCAGCGCACGCACTCGCCGGGAAGCTCGGAGGCGATTCGACAGCGGCTACTCAAGTGACGCTCGACCCAGTGCCGCACATCCGCAGGGAGCCATTCGGCGCTCTGGTCGTTCCCATACTCTCGTTCGTCTTGCAGGGCGGTGGCTGGATGATCGGCTGGGCGAGCGCGCCCTACGATCCGACCTGGGCCAGTCGCCATCCGCGACGCGCAGCGGGAATGGCCGCGGCGGGCCCTGCCGCGAATTTCACCCTTGCGATCCTCGCCGCGATCGCAATTCGGGTAGGCGTCGCGACGGGCTACTTCGATCTGCCGAGCGCTGGTCTCACCCTCGAAACGCTCGCGGTAGCTCCGGAGGGCGCCGCCCGGGGCTTGGCTCTGTTCTGTAGCGTCCTGTTCTCCATCAATCTAATTCTCGGGTGCTTCAACCTGATCCCTCTCCCGCCGCTCGACGGCTACGCGATCGTCCCTCTGCTTCTCAATCAGCGCATGCGCGAAAAGTGGTTCGACCTGTTCTCCGGAGGGGGCTCGTTGATGGGCCTGATCATCGCATGGGTCCTGTTCGACCGGCTGATGCCACCGGTCTTCAGAACCGCGATCGGATGGCTTTACGCGGGCATCTGATCCGCCTTTCGTGCTACCCTGCTGACGTGCATTGGATGGGGGCGGTTCTGGCTTGCACGCTGTGGCTCACGGCAACGATGGCGTTTGCTGATGCAGCCGATGCGCACTACCAACTCGCCAAGACGTTCCGAGCAGAGGGCCGCTACGAGGAGGCTCTTGCCGAGATCGACCTCGCCGTGGCCGAGCGGCCAACCTACGCTCAGGGACACCTCACGCGGGGCTCGATTCTTCGCCGGCTGGGTCGCTATCAAGAAGCGCTGAAGGCGTTCGAGCGTGCGGTCGAGCTCGAGCCCAAGGATGGGCAGGCACGCGGTCTCGCTGGTGCGGTTCTCATCCGTCTCGAACGGCCCAAGGAGGCCATTCCGTATTTGAAGAGAGCCACCGAGCTAGAGCCGAAGAATAGGGATCACTGGCTGAATCTCGGCGTAGCCTACCGAAAAGTGGGCGACAACGACGCCGCGATCGCAACCTACCAGCGAGCGCTCGAAGCGATCCCGAACGACCCGAAGATCCTCAACAACTTGGGCGTGGCACTGCGCAAGGCGCGCCGCTACGACGAAGCGACCAACGCTCTCGAAAAAGCGAGCGCATCGGCTCCATACGACCCGGAGGTCGCCCGCAACTTGGCCATCGCCTACCGCGGAGCAGGGCGCTACAAGGAGGCTGTTCCAGTCTATCTTCAAGCGATCGAGCTCGGCCGCGGTGGTCCGCCCGATCTCCTGTTCGATCTGGCCTCCTGCTACGAAAAGCTCGGCAACGCCGAGATGGCGATCGCGACGTTCGAACGATACATCGCCGCTACGAACGGGAGCGACCCCGCAGGTGCGGATCGCGCGCGACGCGCGGTCGAAAACCTCAAGAGCCGATAGTCCGCGGCGCGGCCGGCTGATCTTCGGGGAGTCAGTCGATGTAAAAGCTGAAGCCGGCTTCCATGGACCAGGCCTGTTCGGGGGCGTCGACCGGCATCTTGAAATAGCGCATCCAGCGACCGCGCACCTCGAGGCCCATCCAGGAGAGGAACCCGTACCCCAGCCCGACGAAGGCGCTGATCGTCCCGCTCCCTTCGACACTACCCGGCAACGGAACGCGGAGGTATCCACCTCCAAAGGCACCAGAAAGCCGAAGTTTCTTGATGTTCGTGCGGAGCGCGATCAATCCGCCGCCGCCCAAGCCCGGCTCATCGAGCGGCCAGTCCTTTCCGAGCCATTGGAAATAGCCCCCGAGGTGGAGGGGGCCAGCCAGGCGGTAGGTCGCATCGAGCCAGAGGCTCGGCTGCCATTTCGGATCACCACCGTACTTCGAGACGGTCGCTCCGAAGACCCCGTCGAACACGACGAGATCGCTGTCCGCAGAAGCGACCGACACCGGGCCGAGCGATCCCCATGACGCCAGCAAGAGCGAACAGACCAGGAATGGCACGGACGCAAGTCGCTTCACGCCCACGTCTGTTACCACAACTGGCAAGCCGGCCCGCAAAACCTGCTAGGCGGGCCCGAGCTCAGCTCGCAGTCGCCTTGATGATGACGTCCGACACGGCGAACTTCTTGAGGAATTCGGTGCGCGCTTCCTTCATGTGATGGACCCACTGCTCGTAGTCGGCATGCCGTCCGCGGCTGTCGTAGAAGCGGCGCGGTTCGAGGATCTCGGCGGGAACCTTCGAGACGAGGTCCGCGTTTTCCGGAGCGTCGACGTCGACGATTTCGTAACCGAAGTCCGGGTCCTTCTTCCATTTGACCGTGTCGTTCAAGAGCGCCTCGAGCATGGCGCTGGAATGCCGAATCTTGATGTTGAGGGCCTTGTTCTCTTTGGCATCGTTGGCCTCGCCACCCACGTATCCGGTGTTCATCAGCCACATCGTCACGTTCGGCATGGTGGCCGCGAGCTCGGCAAAACGCTTTGCCTGAAGCCCATGCTTTGCTGGGAAGAATGGCTGCGTGAACGGCGACCGCGTCTTGCCGCGCTCCTTGCCCGCGGCGCTGGTCTTGGAGGTCTCTCCGAGCATGAAGTAGCCGGCCGCCTGCTCGGGCGAGGTGAAGCGAACGATGCCCGGCATCGCCGCATCATAGCCCTCGTCACGATTGAGGATTCCCATCGACTTGACCTGCGGGATGTCGTGGAGGTCTGCGGCGTCCGGAATCGAGCTCAGTGGAACGATCGAACGTCCGTTCTGGGTCCAGACGACGAAGTCCCAACCGTCGGCCGGGATACCGTGGCTGTCTACCACCTCGTCGATCTTGACGTCGCCCGCGATGTACCGGTCGACGTTGCCCGCATTGGCGCCCGTCGCCACCAAGATGTCCCGAAGACGGCTGACATCGTCGATGGAGAGGACGCCCTTGGTGAAGTGGAACGAGCCGTCCGCCTCGAGAAAGACGTTTTCCACCCAGGCATCCGGCCCAATCGTCGCCTCGTAAAGAACTGGCTCCGTTTCGAGCGAGAGGCCGTCGGTCTTGGCAAAGCAGCCGTTCTCGGTGATCGACAAGGCACCATGTGGCCAGAGCGAAACCATGTCGTCCTGAATCGGCTCGGTCCGGTCGCCCTGTTTCGAGAACGTGGTCGTAGTCTTGCCGGTGCCCGAAAGCCCCATGATGGTCATGGTCACCTTCTCGCCGCTCTTCGAGGTGACGGCCTTCGCACCCGCATGCAGCACGAGGCCACCCTGCTCGTACACGTAGTGATTGAGCATGCGGAGGATGCCCTTCTTCGACTCGCCGAAGTAGTCGGCGCCCATCACGTAGGTCGTCCAGTTTTCCATGTCCACGATGATGGCCTGACGACCCGGCATGTCATCGAGCATGAGGTCGGGCGTGTAGAACAGTCGGAACGTCGGCTGGAAAGGCTGCGCCAGTTGCGCCTCGGTCTCCACGGCCGATCGCGGAAAAGCGAGAACCTGCTGCATGCCAGCGATGTTCGCGCCCTCGAGAGTGTAGAGCCAGGTCGTGGGGAACGCGCCGCGCCCAAGACCGGAGTATCCATCGATGGCGATCAGCTTGCCTTTGTCAGCGATGTATTTCGCTTGGCGTTCAATCAAGTCACGCGCTTTTACTGGATCAATGATCTGATGGCTCCAGCGATCTTGGGTATCGATGATGTAGGTAAACTTCGCCATGCGCGCCTTGTTGCGCGTCACCTTGTTGATGCTCCCGACCGCCGTCTTTTGCACGCAGGGCGTGTGCGCGAACGCCAGCTCGCGGAGCTCGGCTTGGGTGGGGTTCTCGATGTACTCGACGTCGAAGGGGCGGGGATCTGCGGTCGCCATATTCTCTCCGTTTTCGTCTTGGCCGTTGGGAGCAAAAGGCCGATTCGGCAAGCTCAGAGGCATATGACAATGTTTCTGGAACGTGTCCAGGGCAACGAGAGTTGCCTGTCGATGGACAGCCACGAAGCTGCACGGCGTGCGCGCCCTGCCGCTAAATTTTCGCGACGCTGAAGGTTTTGCAGACTCCGATTGGAGCGATTGGCGCTGGCAAGCGCGCCACTCGGTGACCGATTTACAAGGTCTCGACAATGCACTCAATCTCACAGACAGCGAACGAATTGGGGCTACGCGCGCAATGGCCGCCGGGCTCCCGATTTCGATCACCCCCTACTACCTAGCGCTCTGTGACCCGATCGACCCGGGCTGTCCGATTCGGCGACAGTGCATTCCCCGCGCGGAGGAAGCGATCGCGGTGGACGGTGACCTGCGCGACCCGCTGGGTGAAGAGGCTCATCAAGTCGCACCGCATCTCATTCAGCGTTACCCAGACCGCGTCCTGCTGATCGCGACCGACCGCTGTGGTGTGTACTGCCGTTTCTGCACGCGGTCACGGATCGTGGGAGACGGTGGCGGGGCGCGCTCCATGGCCGCGCTCGAGCCTGCGTTTGGGTGGATCGAAGCTCATCCCGAAGTCCGCGACGTCATCATTTCTGGCGGCGACCCGTGCGTGATGTCGACGGAGCGGCTTGCCCGTCTCCTCCGCCGCATTCGCGAGATCGATCACGTGGACTATGTGCGCTTGGCCACGCGGGCGCCCGTCACCCTTCCCCAGCGAATTACGGAAGATCTCGTCTCGGCAATTCGGGAAAGTCACGATTCGACCTGGATCATGACCCATTTCAATCATCCGAAAGAGCTGACTGAGGAGGCTCGCGCCGCATGCGCGCGGCTCGTCGACGCGGGCCTCCCCGTGATGAACCAGAGCGTCTTGTTGCGTGGGGTCAATGACGACGAACACACGCTCGAGGCGCTCTTCAGAGGGCTGGTGCGATCGCGCATTCGGCCCTACTACTTGTTACAAATGGATCCAGTCGGAGGTACCGGGCATTTGCGAACTCCCATTCGGCGCGGGATCGAGTTGATGGCTGGCTTGCAAGGGCGTGTCAGCGGGATCGCGCTTCCGAAGCTCATCGTCGATACGCCCGGCGGCCTCGGCAAAGTTCCGATCGGGCCCAATTATCTCCTGAGCGAGCAAGGCGGTGTCACGGTGCTCGAGACCTTTCGCGGCGATCGGGTGGAGTACTACGACCCCCCCGAGCTTTGAAATCTCGGCTTTTCTCCGCCTGCCGCGTGGCGAGCCCCGGTTGGTGGATGTATGAATCGGCGGCCCGGCGCTAAGGGCACTGAGGAGAAACCATGCAACGATCCTTGACGCTGCATCAAACGACCATTGGGAAGAAAGTGATCATGGCGCTGTCCGGCCTGATCATCGTGGGTTTCACGATCGGTCACTTTCTGGGCAACTTGAACATCTACCTCGGACAGGAAGCTCTGGACGGCTACGCTGCCACTCTTCAAAGCTTGCCACCCCTGCTCTGGGGAACCCGACTGCTATTGCTCTTCGCGTTTGGCGCACACATCGCATCGGCCTTCTCGCTCTGGTTGCGCAACACGAAGGCACGGGGCTCGCGATACAAGAAGCATCAGGATCTCGCGACCGACTACGCGGCGCGAACCATGTACTGGTCCGGCCCCATTCTCCTCCTCTTCGTGGTCTTCCACTTGCTTCATTTCACCATACTTCCCTCGCACCCGGGAGAGGTGTACAGGAACGTCGTCGAAGGTTTTCAGGTCCCGTTGATCGCCGCCGTCTACATGGCTGGAAACATCGCGCTCGGCTTTCACATCTTTCACGGCATCTTCAGCGCGCTCCAGACGCTGGGCGCTAATCATCCTCGCTACAACTCGTACCGCCGCGATGCTGCTATCGCGATTTCGGCTGCGATCACCATCGGTAACCTGTCGTTCCCGATCGCGGTGCTCGCGGGATTCGTCACACTGTAAGGGTCGTCATGGAACTTCGATCGAACGAACCGACCGGTCCAATCGAGCATCGCTGGGCACAGCACAAAGAAAAGAGCAAGCTCGTCGCTCCCGCCAATCGCCGCAAGTACACGATCATCGTCGTCGGCAGCGGGCTCGCGGGTGGCGCCGCCGCCGCTTCGCTCGGCGAGCTGGGCTACAATGTGAAGTGCTTCTGTTATCAGGATAGCCCGCGACGCGCACACAGCATCGCTGCGCAAGGGGGCATCAACGCTGCCAAGAACTATCAGAACGATGGCGACAGCGTCTATCGACTCTTCTACGACACGGTCAAGGGCGGCGACTTCCGCTCGCGCGAGTCGAACGTCTATCGGCTGGCCGAGCTGAGCGTACAGATCATCGATCAGGCCGTTGCACAGGGCGTACCGTTCGCCCGCGAGTATGGCGGCCTTCTGGGCAATCGCTCGTTTGGCGGTGCTCAGGTTTCCCGCACTTTTTACGCGCGCGGACAGACGGGCCAGCAGCTCTTGCTCGGCGCGTACCAGGCGCTCAGCCGGCAAATCGAGGCCGGTACGGTAGAGATGTTTCCACGAACCGAGATGCTGGACTTGATCGTCCATGACGGCCGCGCACGCGGAATCGTAACCCGGGACATGACGACGGGCGAAGTGAGCCCGCACCTCGCCGACATGGTGGTTCTGTGCACTGGCGGCTACGGCAACGTGTTTTACCTGTCGACGAACGCCAAGGGCTGCAACTGTATGGCGATCTGGCGCGCACACCGCAAGGGCGCCGCGTTCGCAAACCCCTGCTACACGCAGATCCATCCGACCTGCATTCCTCAGGCGGGCAGCTATCAGTCGAAGCTCACACTGATGAGCGAGTCCCTTCGCAACGACGGACGCGTCTGGGTGCCCCGCAAGAAGGAAGACGTCACCAAGCGACCCGAAGAAATCCCAGAAGCCGATCGCTACTACTATCTCGAAGAGCGGTATCCCGCCTTCGGCAACCTGGTTCCCCGCGATGTCGCCTCGCGCAACGCGCTCTACGTGACCAACGACGGACTGGGCGTCGGGCCGGAAGTCGACGGCGAGCGCCGTGGTGTGTACCTAGACTTCGCCGACGCGATCAAGCGCCTCGGCGAGAACGCGATCCGAGAACGCTACGGCAACCTCTTCGACATGTATGAGCGCATCGCGGGAGAGAGCCCGTACAAGACACCCATGCGCATTTACCCAGCCACCCATTACACGATGGGCGGCCTCTGGGTGGACTACAACCTCCAAACCACCATTCCGGGGCTCTTTGCGGGCGGAGAGGCGAACTTTTCCGACCACGGCGCCAACCGACTCGGAGCCTCGGCGCTCATGCAGGGATTGGCCGACGGGTACTTCGTTCTTCCAACCACCGTGGGCAACTACCTCGGCGAGGTTCGCACCCTTCCCGCCCTGACTGAAGACCATGCCGACGTGACCGGAGCTGTGAAAGCCGTCGAAGAGCGGATTCTCAAGCTCATGAACGCTCCTGATCCCAAACACGCGCCGGAGCACTTCCATCGCAAGCTCGGGCGGATCATCTGGACCAAGTGCGGGATGTCGCGAAACCGGGAGGGCCTCGAGGAAGCCCTCCGCGAGATTCCGAAGCTTCGGGAGCAGTTTTGGCGTGAAGTGAAGATCACCGGCACCGGCACGGAGCTCAACCAAACGCTCGAGCGCGCCGGCCGGGTCGCCGACTTCTTCGAGCTCGGCGAGCTCATGTGCCTGGACGCGCTGAAGCGCGAAGAGAGCTGCGGAGGTCACTTCCGCGAGGAGCACGAAGAAAACGGCGAAGCCCTCCGTGACGACGAGAACTTCAGCTACGTGTCCGCCTGGGAGTGGACCGGAAATCCCGGCGAGCCCCGGCTCAACAAGGAGCCACTGAGCTTCGAATACGTGAAGCCCAGCAAGCGGAGCTACAAGTAAGGGGTCTATCGATGAGCGACGAACTACTCAATCTGACTCTCCACGTGTGGCGCCAAGACGGCCCCAAGCAGGCGGGCCGCTTCGAGACCTACCAGGCGAAGGGCATCACGACGCACATGTCGTTTCTGGAGATGCTCGATGTCGTGAACGAGGAGCTGATCGAAGAGGGCAAGTCACCGATAGCCTTCGACCACGACTGCCGCGAAGGCATTTGTGGATCTTGTGGGATGGTGGTCAACGGAGTGGCGCACGGGCCTCAAAGGCTGACGACGACCTGCCAGGTGCACATGAGGCAATTCAAGAACGGCGACGAGCTTTGGCTCGAACCCTGGCGTGCAAGAGGGTTTCCGATCGTCAAGGACCTCATCGTCGATCGCTCGGCGTTCGATCGCATCATCCAGGCAGGCGGTTACATCTCGATCCGCACGGGAAGCGCACCCGAAGCCAACGAGATGCCCATTGCCAAGGAAATCGCCGACCAGGCGATGGACGCCGCTGAGTGCATCGGATGCGGCGCCTGTGTGGCGGCGTGCCCCAATGCCTCCGCGAGCCTGTTCACCGCCGCCAAGATCTCGCACCTCTCCCTGCTTCCTCAGGGACAAGCGGAGCGACAGGATCGAGCGCGCAAGATGGTCGCACAGATGGATGCCGAAGGCTTCGGCGGTTGCACCAACCACGGCGAATGCGAAGCAGCTTGTCCGAAGGGCGTGAGCCTTCGCTGGATCGCGCGAATGAATCGCGAGCTCGTGCGCTCGATGGTGAAAGCCGATGCGCCGATTGCGAGCCGCGAGCGCTAGGCGCGCCGGTTGTCCCAGATGAACCGGCCAACTACCGCGACGACCGCCAGTATGACGAATACCAGGGTCGCGATGGTGTAGCGCTCGGCAAGGTCACTCAAAGCGTCCCAGTTGCTGCCGACTGCATGGCCGGCGCCGAGTAGCATGGCGTTCCACAGCGCTGCGGATAGCCCGCCATAGACGATCACCGGCCCAAGGCTCATCCGGGAGAGCCCGGCCCCGACGAAGAAGAAGGCGCGCAGCGCCGGCAAGAATCGATTGGCCGCAAGGTACATCGCGCCGTGCCGCTCGTAGCCACGACGCACTGCGTCGAGAGCGCGCGTCGCCGTGGGCGACTTCAGGAAGGAGGGCCAGCTCTCTTCGTGCCGCGCAAGCCAAGTGCCGAACCCCCAGGCGGCAAGGCCGCCAGCGAGCGCACCGAGGGTCATCGAGACGTACACGAAGACCCAATTCAATTCCGCGCGAACGGCCAACGCGACTGCAAAGAGCGCAACCGTATCCCCAGGGATTGGCGGGAAAACGTACTCAATCGCGGCAGACGCGGCGACCAGCAGGTACGACCAGTAGAGCGGACCGTGCTCCAATGTGTGCAGAAATTCGTCAAGCATCGGAACAGCACATAGGCTTGCGATCAGGTTCGGTGTAGCACACTGCTCGACTAGACATCAGCGCTCGATGAGTCAATCTACTTCAACGCAAGGCTAGTATCGTGGCGAGTGGAGATCCCTTGGTGTCAGTCCTTCAACGTCCCAACGCTCGGGTCGAGGACGTCGCCATTCTCATCGCCAAGGAAGCCAACCCGCAGCTCGACGAGCATGCGATGCGTCGCAGCCTCGACGGTCTTGGCGCAGAGGTGTTGATTCGTCGCGGTCTCCGCTCCAATCCGGAGCGCGACGGACGAATCCTCGCGGAGTTTCTCTTCGAGGAGCTCGGTTTCAAAGGTGAGCTCGACGATTACTACAATCCCTACAACAGTTATCTCGACAAAGTGATGCAGCGCCGCAAGGGGATTCCCATCTCGCTTTCGGTGCTCACGATGGCGGTCGGCGAACGAGCGGGCATGGATGTCGAAGGCGTCGGTTTTCCGGGTCACTTCCTTGTGCGCGTCGGTGGCCCGAACGGCGTCTACCAAGACCCCTTCCATGGCGGAGAGCTTCTCGACGGTCACGGCTTGCGAAGGCTTGCCGCTCAGTTCCTCGGAGTGGAGATGGCACTGCACCCGAGCTATCTCGAACCGGTCGACTGTCATACGATCACGATTCGCATGCTGGCGAATCTGAAGAATGCACACAGGCGTCAAGGCGATTACGCGCGGGCAATGCTGGCCTGCGACCACCTGGTGGAGCTCACGCAGGCGCCGGAGCACCGTCGCGACCGTGGCTTGCTCGCACACGCCCTCCGCACTTTCGGGGCCGCCTCCGAGGACTTGGCCGCCTATCTGGAAGCGCGCCCGGACGCCAAGGACGCGGTCGCGATAAGCCTCGCTCTCGAAGAGGCGCGACAGCACGCCGACCAGCTGCTCCATTGACTTGAGCCGGCCGCTTTACACCGGCTCACGACGTGCAATGACTCGGCCCGACCGGTGAGTCGCATGTCGATCGAATCCCTCAAAGCGTTGTTTCGACCGGAGCTCGCAGAGCTCGTGGCCTACCGGGTGCCCCCCGCCCCGCCCGCGGTGAAGCTCGACGCCAACGAGAGCCCGTTTGCGCTCCCACCTGAAGCGCGCGCGCGTCTGGCAACGATGCTGCACGCAACCGAGCTGAATCGATATCCGGACGGACATGCAACGGAGTTGCGCGAGGCCCTGGCCCTCGGTCTCGGTGGTAGCGCCGATGAATACGTGCTCGGTGCTGGCTCGGACGAGCTCATCGCCTTGTTGGCGAGCGCGATGGCGACACCGCGGGCCGATGCCGACCGCCCGGCGGTCGTCTTCCCGGAACCGACGTTCGTGATGTACCGAATGACGAGTCGGGCACACGGCTGGAACCCGGTCGGCGTACCGCTCGACGATGCCTGGGACCTCGACACGCATGCAATGGCAGAGGCGTTGGAGCGCTGGAATCCCAAGATCGTGTACTACGCCAGCCCGAACAATCCGACGGGAAACTGCTTTTCACGCGACAAGATTGCGCAGCTGGTCGACGCCTTTCCAGACACCTTGCACGTCATCGACGAAGCCTATGGCGCGTACGCCGAGCACTCGTTTGCGACGTTTGCAGAGGAGCGCGCTCACTGCGCTCTCATGGGGACTTTGTCGAAAGTCGGCTTCGCCGGGATACGCGTCGGCTGGCTTCGCATCCACGAGGAGCTCTCTGCAGAGCTCGAAAAAGTGCGCCAGCCATTCAACTTGAACACGGCATCTCAGGTCATCGCGACGCTGGCGTTGACCGATCTCGCTGCACTGATCGAAGAGCAGGTCACTCTGCTCGTCGCCGAGCGTGAACGACTGGCGCAGCAGATCGACGAGCACGAGGGGCTTCGATGCTTCCCGAGCGATGCAAACTTCTTGCTCGTACGATACAGCGGCGACGTTCCGCAGCTATGCGATGCGCTGCTGGACCGCGAGATCGCCGTGCGGCGGTTTTCGAACGGGGATCGACGGCTCCAAAGCTGCCTGCGGATCACCATTGGCACCCCCGATGAGAATCAGCGTCTCCTAGAGGCGCTAAGCGATATACTGGGCTGAGCGATGTCCGTAGCACGAGAGATTACGCCCGAGCGTGCCGTCGAGGCTTTGAGCTGGGCGGCCGACGTGGCCGAGAACCCAGCGCTGCTGGAGCTGCAGCCCGAGCGCCCCACCCCGGCGGAATGGCGTTCGGTTCCGATTCCCGTCTTTCGCGCGCAGATGGACCGCTTGCTCACGGCAAAACATCCGGAACCGGGACTCGACGCCATCGAGTCGGTCGGCTGTCTCGACGTCTGGTTGCCCGAGGTGGCCGCCATGGTCGGATTCGGTGACAACGAGTGGCGTCACAAGGACGTCTGGAAGCATACGAAGCAAGTCGTGAAGCAGTCCGTTCCTCGCACGGAAGTTCGCTGGGGCGCGTTGCTCCACGATATCGGCAAGCCCAAGACGCGGCGAATCGACGACCGCGGCAACGTCACCTTCCACGGTCACGCAGAGGTCGGGGCTTCCATGTTCCGAAAACGGGTAGCCGAGCGCATCGGCTTTGAAGGCGCGCAAAGCGATCGTGTCCACTTCCTGATCCTGCATCACCTTCGCGCTGCGCAGTACGACGAGGACTGGACCGACGCGGCCGTTCGGCGATTTTACAAGCAGATGGGCGATGGCCTCCGCGATTTGCTCGATCTCAGCCGCGCGGACATTACGACCAAGCGCCCCGAGAAACGTCGACGCGGCGTGCGGCAGATCAGCTTGCTCGCGAAACGGATTCGCGATCTCCAAGAAGAGGACAGCAAGGTCGCTCCGCTTCCCAAAGGCTTGGGCGCGGTGATCATGAGCGAGTTCGGCGTTCCGCCGTCCAAGCGCCTTGGCGACCTGATGAAGCAGTTGACGGCCGCCGCCGAGGCCGGCGAGGTCGAGCGCCAGCAATCCGCGGATTACTACGTGCAATACTTGTCGGCGCACCGCGCCGAGTACGGTCTGAACGACTGACCGGCGCGCGTGGCCGCCCGGCTGCGACTCTGGGCTTGAGGCCCAGCGCCGATGCGGTTATCGTCGACGTTCTTCTATCGAAAAGGCGGTTTCATGCGTTTAGCTTTGGGGATGGTTCTGCTTGGTGGCTTGGCTCTCGGAGGCTGCAGCAGCAGCGACACTTCACCCGCTACGGGCGGTGCTGGCGGTACGGCGGGTGTCGGCGGCGGAGGCGGCTCGGGCGGGAGCGCTTTTGCTTGGCCGCCCGATGCCACCGTCTACCTCGACCAGTACGGCATCTTTCACGGTGACTGCGAGACGGACGAGGATTGCGCCATGGCCCTTGGCTACTTTCACGCCCGTGATCGTTTCGTGCAGATGGACCTGCAGCGCCGTCTCTCGACCGGTCGTCTCGCCAGCGTGGTCAACAAGCCCGTCGTCGAATCGGCGGGACTTCTCGAACCGCTCATCCAAACGGCGACGAGGAATCGTGCGCTCTATTCCACACGGGATGGGCGCCCCGCGGAAGAGGCGCTGCTCGAAACCACCGACGCGAAGACCCGCGGAATGCTCGAAGCCTATTCGGTCGGCGTGAACCGCTGGATCGAGGACGTTCGAAACGGCGACAATGGCGCGATTTGGCCCGCAGAGTTCGGGAGCCCTGTCATCGCATACGAGCCGGATGACGCTCCCGAGTGGACCCCATCCGACTGCCTCGCGACCGTATTCACCCTCGTGGGAAGCCTCACCAACGACGAGAACAAGCAACTTCAAGCCGCCCAAGCGCGTGAGACCATCAACGACAACGACCGGTATCTGGACCTCTGGAGCCTCGAACCGATCAAAAAATCACCCGTTCTCGAAGTCGGCACCTACCCGCCGCAAAACGCTTCGCTCGTCCCGAAGAGTGCCGATGAGTCGGAGCGTCCGGAGATCTACGGCCGGGCCCGGAACGTGATGGCAGGGCTCAGCGCCGAGTTGTCCGCCACGGATTTGCTCAGTCGCCTCTTTCCCGAGACTCAAATCGTCAACTCGGACATAGGCTCGAACAACTGGGTGCTCGGCGGCTCGAAGACCGCAAGCGGCAACACGTTTCTTTCGAACGATCCGCACCTCGGTTTGTCTCAGCCGGCGGTTTGGTACATCGCGCACTTGGATTCGAAGACGAACGGTAGTGGCAACCTGCACGCGGCCGGTGTCACGCTCGCCGGCATTCCGACCCCGATCATCGGGCAAAACGAGCACATCGCCTGGGGTGCGACGAACACGGGTCTCGATTTCACCGACGTCTATCTCGAAGAGCTGGTCAAGGACGGAAATGGCGAGCCCTTTGGCGTGATGTTCAAGGGCGAGGTCGTCGAGTTCACGCGCGTCGACTTCACCATGACGTTCAACGACGGATCCACGGAGACGCGTGAGCTGCTCTTCGTTCCGCACCACGGCCCCGTGCGTGCCTTGGACGCCGACAACGACGTCGCGATCACGCTTCGTTGGACCGGCCATGACATGGACACCGACGCGAGCTACTTGCTCGGTGTAGCAACCGCGACCAGCGTCCAAGAGGCGCGAGCTGCCTTTGAGAACGTCACGTCACTCGGTCAGAACTGGGTCGTGATCGATGACCAAGGCAACTTCGGATGGTTTCCATACAACCGGATCCCGAAGCGCACCTGGGCCGAGAATCTCGACATGGATGATCCGAGCGAGCCATTCCCCTGGCTGCCGCTGCCCGGAGCCGGCGAGTACGAGTGGGAGGAGTACTTCGCGTATGCGGAGCTGCCCCAGGCCTACAATCGTGCGAACGGCTGGCTGGCCACAGCGAACAGCGATCACACGGGAGCGAGCTTCGACGGCAACCCGACCAACGACGGCTTCGCTCCGCAGCAAACCGACAACATCGCCGCCGGCTATCGGACCGCCAGAATCGTCGAGTTGATCGAAGCGACGGACGAGCACACCAGGGCGACCAACGAAGCCTTGATCAGCGACGTGGTCTCGATGATCGGCCGTGAAATGGTGCCCGAGATCCTCGCCATCGCGAACGACCCGCAGACCTCGCTCAGCGAGAACGGCCAGAAGGTCGCAGATGCTCTCGGCGCCTGGAACTTCAGCTGCCCGACGGGTCTCGACGGCCACGATCCAGTGATGTCGCCACTGGCTGAGCCGAGCGAGGTGGAGGAGTCGTCCGGCTGCACCGCCTGGCACGAAGTGATTCGAGACATCGATGACGCGCTGGCGCGTGACGAATCGACGAGCTCCTTCCCGAGCTTCGTGACCTATTTCTCGATCATGGACCCGACACGGCTCAAAGCGGGCGATGTCTACTGGGACGACGAGAACACGCCCGGGGAAGAAACCAAGTACGACATCATCGCGGCGGCCTTCGACACCGCGGGCAGCGCGCTCGTCGCGGAGCTCGGGAGCGACCAAGCCGTCTGGCCCTGGGGCCGGAAGCACGGATTCCGACTGACTAGCCTGCTCGCGAGCCTCAGCAGCTTCTTCAACGTGTTCAACAACCCGCCAGGCAACGAGGAGTTCTACGCGAACGACGGCGGAATGATGACCGTCGACGTCGCCAACCCCAACAGCGCCGGGATTCACGGCTCCGGTCCCTCGACGCGCTTTCAGTGCGAGGGTCTGCAGCCGCCTCGCTGCACGATCCAGTTGCCTGCGGGACAGTCCGCGCACGTGTCTTCGGCCAACTACGACGACCTCTTGAGCCTCTGGCTCGACAACGAGCCGATCGATCTGGTCTTCGACATCAGTGAAGCGGCTGCTGGGGCCGTCGAAACCTACGACCTATCGGCTCTCTAGAAACTGGCCCGGTCGCGGACGAGCATCATGGAAGCCGTAGCTGAAAATCGGCGACGGCGTCCATGACTTCATCGAAGTCTTCCTCTCGAAATCCGGCGCCGCTCACCATCCAATCGGTATGGGCGGAGTCCCGGTCCCCGTGGAAGTGACCGAGAATATCCAGGTGATCCGCGGTGCCACCCCAGAGGACATCACCCCAAATCATGCTTCCGGTGGGGACGAGGCCGTCGTTGAGGCTGTTGTCTAGCGTCCTTCCGAGGGCTTCTTCGAGGTATTGGCGCACTTCGGGAGCAGGATTCGGAGGTGGATAGACTTTGGACGTACGACCCGCTCCGACGTAGAGCGTCGAGAAGATCAGCGCGGAGAGCGCGCTCGCAGGCGAACGCAGATCTCGTAGTAAGCGCACAGGCCCCGGCGGGGGCATTCGGGTCACCACGCATCCGTATCGAACGTTCGGGTTGTCTTCGATTCCTGCGTTGAATATGTCCATGGACTCCGGGGTCAGTTGAATGATGGCGCCCTGGTCCCTTCGAATGCCTCCAATCCATTGTTGCACTTCCGCCCGCCCCTCGTCCCCGAGGAAGGTGTGGAGAAGATCGATCGTTCGCTCGAGCACCCTGATGTCGAGCCCGAGAGCCCGCTCCATGCGGCCCATCGACACGATCAGAGGAGCGAGCGCCGTCAGCGGCGGGCCGCCGGCGCGCAGCGTGAAATAGGTGAGGAGCGAAAGCGCCTCCAGCAATCGCGTGCCCGCGAGCGTCGTGAAGAAATATGCGAGAGGTGTGCCGTAGTGCGGTGTTGCGATGCTGGTGACGGTGCGCACCCGCTCCAGCCAACGAGGAGGCTCGGGCGTCCCGCTTGGCGAAGCCAGAAGCCGGACGTCGAGCCCGCCGGTCGAGTGCCCTAGCAGGTGAATCGCGCCGGTATCGCTGGCGCAACTCTGCTCGATCGCGTCCATGAGGACCTCCGACCGATGTACGATCGACCCCGTCGGAGGAGAGGAGACGAGGACGAATTCGCAGGCGGCGCCGCGTTCCAGAAAGCGACCCGCGAGCGCTTCCTCGACATGCATGAAGTAGTCGAATCCGCCGAGCTTCGCAAAGCCGAAGAGACCAGGCACGAGCACGATGTGATGGCGAGGGCGCGGCATGAAGCCGAACTCTATCACGCAGGGAGATCCCCCCAACCGTCTCGCGCGCGCCCGCCCTGTTAGTGACGATACGAAAGCAAGAGGAGCCCGCCAGGGCCGACTTGCCTCACGCGCAACTGAAGCTTCTCGGTGTGCTGCAGCTTTCTCTGATTGAGGTCGACCCCGTGCCGCGCAAGCTTGTCCACTCGTGCGGCGAGGTCGCGAATGTCGCGCGACAGCAAGAAGCGAATCACCCGGGGCGTGTGCACCGCAGCCTCGATCAAGTACGGGTTGCTGAGCCCGAGCACCGAGATGGGCAAGGCCAGCTGAGTCGTGCGGATCGCCGGCAGTGGGCTCTCGGCCGACGCGCTCTTTGCGCCGAACATCGAGGTGATGAAGGCGAAAAGAAAACACAGCACCCCAAAACATGGGCACCTGCGTTGGGCGTCTAGCCCCACCTGAACACTCTTTCTCACCGACAGCTCTTTCAAAGTATGCCTGAGAGCACCCAACTAAGCTAGAGGGGTCAATTCTCGCCTCGAGCGGCGTTCCCTCTAGGCAGCAAGCTACCCACTTTCATCAAGCTTGCAAAGTGATTTGGGCTCATTTTCCCTAACTATCACAGGGCGTCGCCGCATCGCCCGCCCTCGACGAAGCGGCGGGCAGCAAGTGAAAAGCCCGGTCGATGCCGGGCTTGAAGCTAAGTGTATGAATTAACTCCGAACTCACTCGAGGCTGCGGTTTCCCCTCCGCAGGTATGCCGGAATGTCGAGAACCGCCTCGTCGTGAAGCGCGCTGGCGCCGAAGGCCCGGGTGCCAGCCATTTGTGGCATGACCGCCGGCACGCCCTCGAGCGTCGAGGATAGATCCTCTCCTCGGGCTGCCGCGGCGCGAATCACCCTGTTGGCGGAGGAGCTGTGGGAGCTCTGATTGCTCGAATGAGCGTGATGCAAGCCGATCGGCATCGAAGCTTGGCCCGACTTCTCGAAGCCCGTGGCGATGACCGTGACCTTGACCGTATCCGTGAGGCTGGGGTCGGTCACCACACCGAAGATGATCTCGGCATCTTCGTGCGCGGCCTGCTGGACGAGGCCTGCAGCTTCGTTGATTTCGCGAAGCTTGATGTCGGGCCCCGCGGTGAAGTTGATCAGAATCCCCGTGGCGCCTTGCACCGAAACCTCGTCGAGGAGCGGGGAGTTGACCGCCATTTCGGCGGCCTCGAGCGCGCGGCGATCGCCCCTGGCGATGCCAGTGCCCATCAACGCGCGTCCATTGTTCGACATGATGGTCTTCACGTCGGCGAAGTCGACGTTGATCATGCCAGCGTTGATGATCAGGTCGCTGATGCCTTGAACCGCTTGCAGGAGAACGTCGTCGGCACGCGCGAATGCGTCGAGCATCGTGATGTCGTCATCTCCGAGCGACATGAGTCGCTGGTTGGGAATCGTGATGATGCTATCGATGACGTCGATGAGCTCCTGAACGCCGCGTTCGGCGTTCTTGGAACGCTTACGCCCCTCGAAGAGGAAAGGCTTGGTGACGACACCCACCGTCAAAGCGCCCTGGTCGTGCGCGACCTGGGAAATGATGGGAGCCGCGCCGGTACCCGTGCCGCCCCCCATGCCCGCCGTGACGAACACCATGTCCGCGCCTTCCAATGCTTCCGAAAGACGCTGAATGTCTTCGAGGGCAGCTTTGCGACCAACGTCGGGATTGCCACCCGCACCCAGGCCGCGCGTGAGCTGAGGACCCAGTTGGATCTTCACTGGAGCGAGGCTGCGATCCAACGCTTGCGCGTCGGTGTTTGCAGCGATGAACTCCACGCCCTCCAGACCACGCTGGATCATCGTATTGAGTGCATTGCCGCCACTGCCGCCGACGCCTACGACTTTGATGCGTGCCTGAAGCTCTGCGTCGTCCGCGAACTCGATCGAGATAGCCATCGATATCCTCCTAAAAAACTTCCTTGAACCACGCGCCGATCTTGCGACCGAGTCCACGACTCGCGGCCACTTCCACTGTTCGATCGGGCGCAGACGGTCCCGTTAATTTCTCCGCTCCGTGCTTCACCAGTCCGACGCCGGTTGCGTAGGACGGACTCTTCACGACGTCTATCAATCCACCGATGCCCGTGGGCGCACCACGTCGCACCGGAAGGCCGAGCACTTCCTCGGCAAGCTCCGGCAAACCATCGAGAAGCGTCGTTCCGCCGGTCACGATCGCTCCAGAAGCCAACATGTCCATGTAGCCGGTCTCGGCGATTACATGACGACACGCTGCAAAGATCTCCTCGACGCGGGGCTCGATGATGTCGCAGAGCACCCTGCGCGGAAGCGAACGTGGCGCCCTGCCTCCCACCGAGGGCACTTCGATGGTCTCTTCGTCATCGACCATGCGGGACGCGGCACATCCATATTTGATCTTGATGCGCTCGGCCTCGGCCATGGGCGTCCGAAGACCCGTCGCGATGTCGCTCGTTAGATTGATTCCGCCGATCGGGATCGAGCTCGTGTGCACGACGGCGCCGTCCACGTAGATGATGATGTCGGAGGTCCCTCCTCCGATGTCGATGAGCACGCCGCCAATCTCGCGCTCGTCACTGCTCAAGACGGCGTGTGCGCTCGCGAGCGGCTGCAGCACGATTTCTTCGACGAAGAGACCGCAACGCTCGGCGCATTTTGTAACGTTGGCGACGCTGGTCGACGCAGCCGTGACCATGTGAACGCGGGCTTCGAGACGAACTCCGGCCATGCCGATGGGCTCCCTGATGCCATCCTGCTCGTCGACGATGTACTCCTGCGGCAGGACGTGGAGGACTTGACGATCACCCGGGAGCGGCACGGCCTTGGCCTGCTCGAGCACCCGCATGACATCCTCGGCGGCAACCTCGCGGTTCGCAATGGCAGCGACCCCGTCCTGGTTCATCCCGCGGACGTGACTCCCGGCGATTCCAGCGTACACGGCGTTGATCTCGACCCCCGCCATGGTTTCGGCCTGCTCGACCGCCGCACGAATCGCTTGGACGGTCGACTCGATGTTGACCACGACGCCCTTCTTCAAACCCTTTGAAGGAACGGAGCCTATCCCGATGATGTCTAGACCTTCTTCCGACACCTCCGCCACGATTGCGCAGACCTTCGTCGAACCCAGATCCAACCCTGCAATGATCTCGTTTTGCGCCATCCCTGCCTCTCACTGACCCATACCGAAACGGGATTTGGCAGGACAACTTTTGTGCAGAAAAAAATGGGGTGAAATGCGCTTTTTCTTTCGGGGCGCTCGAGCGCCGTACCGAGCCGAGCCCAACCTCGAGCGCTAAGGGAGCCGGACGGTCACTCGCTCAGGACTTCGAACGTTGTCGAGGTATACGTAGGAAGGTCTCGTTTTCTCTCGCTCAAGTCGTTCGAGGACTTGGCGGAGGCGACGAAGCTTCTGGCGGTGCTGGCCGTTGCCAAGCCGGATGTTCATGCCGTCGTCTCCGACGAAGAGCTCGATTCCGTGGGCGCCCTCGAAATGAATTTCCGAAACGGGCTCGCGCTCGGCCAGCCCTGCTCCCTCGTAGTCCTGAAGCAAGGCCATCGATCGCAGTAGGATCGCGGTCCGATAGTCCAAGTCGTCGTAGAACCTTTCGGACGCAATGCCGGTGATGACCGGTAAGTCGACCGGGTCGTCCACGCCGAGGCGCTTGAACACGCCTCCCTCTTCGCTCACGAGATAGAGTTGATCCAAGGCGACCAGCGCCACGGGCTTCCGCTCGACGATCTCGATTCGAACGCGCCCGGGTAGCTTCCGAACCACGTTCGCTTCTGCAATCCATGGATGCTGAAGCAAGTGATTCCGAGTTCCTTCGCTTGAAACTTCGAAAATATTCGAACCTATCTGCAGCATCGCGGCCCGGCGCACGTCGATCTCGCCGAGCTGATGGTTTCCTTCGATGATGATCTCGCGAATCTCGAACGCTTCGGCGCTGTGTGCGTACTGCTGAGCTCGGTCCGCCAGCCAGAAAAGCGCGACGGCGCCAGCCCCTGCGAGCAGGAGCTGGCCGGTGCGGCGAAAAAGAGGGCCGTGGGTGATGACCCAGGCGCGCGTGCCCTGCCGAGCGCTTTCGAGTCGTTGCCGCCAGCTCTTCGTCGACTCGCTCCGTCGTGGCTTCTTCGCGACCGGTCGGCGCCGATTCTGACCGCGATCGGGCGATGCCTTCGCTCGAGTCATCGGTTTGCGGGGCGTCGTCTTGACCGCAGTCTTACGGGTCGTGGCCTTGGACGAAGTCTTTTTCACCAGCGCGTTCTTGCGCACGGGACGCCTGGGGGAAGTCTTCGACTCGACGGGGCTTCCTCCAATTGGCTTCTTGGGCGCTGGTTTCTTCCGCACGCTCGATGGGGACCGCCGACGGTTCATCGCCGGAGTACCTCGAGGAGCTCCGGGCCGGTACGCGTGATGTCCCCTGCCCCAAGCGTGATCACGACGTCGCCGGGACGTATTCGTGCTGCCATCGCTTCGGCCAAGTCCTTTCGCTCTTCCACCAAGGTCACGTCCCGATGCCCATGGGCGCGAATCGCCTTGGAAAGTCGACCCGCGTCGGCCCCGTCAATGGGTTCTTCGCCCGCGGGGTAGACGTCCGTCAAGAATAGGACATCGGCTCGGTTGAACGCTCTGGTGAGCTCGTCGAACAGGTCCCGGGTCCGGGTATAGCGATGCGGCTGGAAGGCCACGACGAGTCGAGAGCCGTAGGCCTGCTGCGCAGCCTCGAGAGTCACTTCAACCTCGGCCGGATGGTGACCGTAGTCATCTATCACCGTGACCCCAGCCACTTCGCCGACGATCGAGAACCGGCGCTGTACCCCTTCGAAGTCCCGAAGTGCCGAACGAACCTGGTCGTGGTCGACTCGGAGCTCATCGGCGACGGCGATCGTCGCGAGGGCGTTGAGGACGTTGTGGATCCCCGGCATTCGAACCTCGAACTGACCCAAGCTTTTGCCATGGTGCTCCACGTCGAATCCCACGGAAAGACCCGAGAACACGGGGTTCCGTGCGCGGTAGTCCGCATGGGCCGAGAACCCGTAGGTCACGATCCGCTTGTCGAGTCGTGGCAACACGTCTTGGACGTTGGGGTGATCGAGACATGCCACGACCAGTCCATAGAAAGGAACTCGATTCGCGAAGCCCACGAACGCTTCCTTCACGTTGTCGAGGCTTCCGTAGTGGTCGAGGTGCTCTGGATCGATGTTGGTGATCACGGCGATCGACGGAATGAGATGGTGGAAGGAGCCGTCGGACTCGTCTGCCTCCGCGACCAGTAGATCTCCGGCGCCCATCGCAGCCCCTGAACCGAGGGCGTTGAGCTTGCCACCGATGACTACGGTCGGGTCCAGTCCCGCTCCTCTGAGGACGGTCGCGACCAACGAGGTCGTGGTGGTCTTCCCGTGTGAGCCGGCGATGGCAATGCCATCCTTGAGTCGCATGAGCTCTCCGAGCATCTCGGCCCTGGGAATTACCGGCACCCCCGCCCGGCGCGCTTCTCGCAGCTCTGGGTTTGTGGAAGGGACCGCGGAGGAGAACACCACCACGTCTGCGTCCGCCACCTGTTCAGCCTCGTGACCGAGATAGATCTTGGCGCCCTTTTCCGCGAGTCGCCGCGTGTAGTCGTTCTCGCGGAGGTCCGAGCCAGTGATCTCGAACCCCGAGTCGAGGAGAACCTCGGCGATGCCGCTCATCCCGACTCCGCCAACACCCACGAAATGAATCGATCGAATCCTACCGCGAAACATGGACGCTTACTCCCACAGGGCTCCATCCACGACAACCGGGCGGCGGGGTCGATGGCTCGCGGGTCGCAACGCGACTTCAGGGCAGCCGAGCCGGAGCATCGGCGTCGTGGCCAGTCCGCTGTATTGCAGGCCCGCCGGAGGCTCGCTTTCGGATCGCGCTCCCGTCTCGCCGAGCGGCTCTGCTCCCCCTACCCAAGCCATCATATCGTCCACGATCGCCGCGGCAGCGTCCGGCCGTCCGTGATCCCGTGCCGCCTGCGCCATCGCTTGGCGCCGAGCTGAATCGTCCAACAAGTCAGCGATCGTCGCGCCCAGCTGGTCGACATCTAGCTCCGACTCGCCGATGCAAATCGATGCGTGCTGTTCTTCGAGAGCCTTGGCGTTCTTCGTTTGGTGATCGTCGGCCGCGAATGGGAACGGAATCAAAATCGACGGTCGTCCGATCGCGCAAAGCTCTGCGAGAGTCGTGGCGCCCGCACGAGCGATCACGAGCGCAGCGTTCGAATACGCGCGAGCAATTTCGTGGATGAACGTCACGACCCGGGCCGGGATGCCAAGCTCCTTGTAGGTCGCTTCGACCTCATCACGCATCGCCTCTCCGGTCTGGTGGACGACCTCGAGATTGCGGGCAGCCATGCCCGCTTTCGCAAGGGCGCGCGGCACCTCTTGATTGAGCTTTCTCGCTCCCTGCGAGCCCCCGAGCACCAAGACCGTTCGTGCTCGCGACTCGAAGCCTTCGGGATCGGCCAATGCGAGTCGTGCGTGCTCCACGAACTCCTGCCGAACGGGGTTCCCGGTGAGCCTGGCCTTGCTGCGCCCGAATACTCTCTCCGTTTGTTCGAAGCTGATGTAGGCGCGGTCCACGAATCGCGCGAGGATCCGATTGGTCATCCCCACATGAGCGTTTTGTTCGAGCAGCGCGCTGGGTCTGCCCGAGAGCGCTGCGGAGAGCAGAACCGGCCCCGATGCGTATCCGCCTACACCGAGCACCAAGTCGGGCTCGAAGTCGTCCATCAGCGCGGAGGCCTTCCTCATCGCGCTCGGAATGCGCGCAAAGCTTCTGAAGCGGGCGCCGAGCCCCTGCCCCTTGAGAGGCGTGACGTCGAGCAGCTCCAACGCTTCGCCGCGCCCCGGGAGGATTCGCGATTCGATCCCGCGGGCGGTGCCCACGAACTTCACCGTGAGGTCCGGAACCCTGCGACGCAGCTCGTCCACGACCGCGAGTCCGGGGAAGAGATGACCCCCCGTGCCGCCGCCGGCCACCATGATGCGTTGAATCACTTTGCACCTCCACCGGCAGTCCGCAGTCCTGGCTGCGCTAGCTTGGTCTTCGCTTGCGCTGGGGTTTCTTCGTGGCGCGAAAGCCCAAAGCGCGACGTGTTCAAGATCATGCCGGCTGCAGCGGCGTTGACGATCAGGGACGAACCGCCGTAGCTGACGAAAGGAAGCGCGAGCCCCTTGGTCGGGAGAAGACCCATCGCTACGGCCAAATTGGTGAAGGCTTGCAGTCCGATGAAGAGGGTCATGCCGGCCGCTAGGTAGCCCGCATATTCGTCCGGGGCGCGCCATGCCGACCTCAGGCCTCGGAAGACCAGCCAGGCGAAAGCCGAACAGAGGAGCGCGACTCCGATGAAACCGAGCTCCTCCCCGATGATCGCGCTGATGAAATCCGTGTGCGCCTCGGGCAAGAACAGGAGCTTCTGACGACCATCGCCGAGTCCCACTCCGGTCCATCCTCCGGAACCGAAGCTCATCAACGACTCCGTGATCTGGTAGCCGGCACCCTGTCTGTGCTCGAAGGGTTCGAGGAAGGCTTGGATGCGCCGCATCCGGTATGGAGAAGAAGCGATTGAAGCGTAGCCCACCGGTAGCGCGAGGAGGACGCAGCCGAGCAGATAACCCGCCTTGGCCCCTGCCGCGAATAGGACCACGAAGGTCAGAAGGGCGATCATCACTGCGCTTCCGAAGTCTGGCTGCGCGAGGCAGAGCAGCATCAACAAGCCCGCAACGAGGACGTGGGGAAGGAATCCGATCGAGAACGTCCGAACTCGGTTCGATTTCTTGGTCAGGGAATGCGCGAGCCACATGATCATGGCGAGCTTCGCGAGCTCGGCAGGCTGAACATTGACCGGCCCGAGAGCGAGCCAGCGTGTGGCCCCGCCTGCGCTGCGTCCGAAACCGAGAGCGACCGCGGCCATGAGCAATATCGCAAGCAAGAGGACCGGATAGGTCGATCGCCGAATCAGGCCTAGGTTGATCCGCGTGAAGAAGATCAGAATGACGAACGCAAAGGCAGCGAAGACCGCTTGTCGAATTAGGAAATGGTATCCGTTCCCGAACAGGTTGTTCGCGTAGACGGCGCTCGCGCTGTAGACCATCACCACACCGAATGCGATCAAGCCAACGAGCGTGGCAGCGAGCGTGACATCGGCCGGACCAGGTTCCACCGATGGCGCGGGATTCGAAGAACGGGTCATGCTTGCTCTCCCAGGGTTTGAACGGCTCGTTGAAACTGGTCGCCCCGATCGGCATAGGAACGGAACATGTCGAAGCTCGAGCACGCCGGTGCCAAAAGCACGACGTCTCCCGCTTGGGCGAGCGCCGCGGCTTTCCGAACGGCGTCGGCCATCGAGCTTGCACGGCGAATGCCGAGAGAGGAGCCTGCGAACGCTCGCTCGAGCAGTGGCGCGGCCTCTCCCAGGAGCACGAGCGCCCTGCCCCGCTCGACCATCCGTCGGCGGACCGGCTCATAGCTTCCGCCCTTGTCGACGCCCCCTGCGATGAGAACGACCTTGCCGGCCACTCCTTCCAGTCCGTCAATCGCGGCGACCGAGGCGCCTACGTTGGTGGCTTTGGAATCGTCGATGTACTCGACGCCCTCGATCGAGCGAATGAATTGCATCCGATGGGGAAGACCTTCGAACTCGCGAAGCACCGAATCGATGTCCTCGGCGGACACGCCGAGTAGACGCGCGGCGAGTGCTGCTGCGCAAGCGTTCGACACGTTGTGCGAGCCTCGAATCTTGAGCTCGCCGACAGGCACGCGAAGCGAGCTTCGTGTGTCGACGAGGATGCCGTCGACTGCGTGCACCTCGCCACTGCGCCCTCCGAACAAGACGATCGTGCCACCGTCTTTGATGAGCTCACGAAGCTCTGGAGCGTCTGCGGGCAGGAGCGCAAAATCTTCCGCCGTTTGCCGCTCGAAGATTCGGGCCTTGGCTGCGGCGTAGTCATCGAACGACGGGTACCGGTCGAGATGGTCATCGCTCACGTTGAGCAAGACCGCGAGGTGCGCCTTCATCTGAGACACTCTCTCCAACTGGAAGCTCGAGAGCTCCACGACGACGAGGCCGTCTTCAGATCCGGCGTCAGTGCCAGCTGCTTCGATCATGGGGCGACCCAGATTTCCGCCGATGAATACGGGACGCCCGAGACGACTCGCCATCTCCCCGATCAGCGTGGTCACCGTGCTCTTTCCGTTGGTTCCAGTGACGGCGACGATCGGCGCGTCGATGAACCGGGCCGCAAGCTCGACCTCGCCGATGACCGGAATGCCGCGACGCTCGGCCTGGTCTAGCGCCGGAAGCGGTGGAACCCCGGGAGATACGACGATGAGGTCGAGCGCTTCGAATGCGGCCTCGGGGTGGCCACCGAGCAGGAGCTCTGCGCCAAGCCGTTCTGCTTCGATCGCAGCGCCGCCGATCGCCTCGGCATCACGGCGATCGTTGACTCGCACGTGAGCGCCGCGAGCCCTCAAGAAGCGAACGACGGCCAAACCGCTTTCGCCGAGCCCAACCACCATCACTCTCTTTTCCGAGATCTCCACCCTCACCTCAGCTTCAACGTGGCTAGGCTGAACACAGCCAACATGATTGCGATGATCCAGAAGCGAACGATGACCCTGGGTTCCGGCCAGCCCTTCTTCTCGAAATGATGGTGAATCGGCGCCATCAAGAAGATTCGACGTCCGGTCATTCGGAAGTAGCCAACCTGCAGGATCACGCTCACGGCTTCGACCACGAAGATGCCCCCGAGGATCACCGAAAGGAGCTCGTTCTTGGTGAGAACTGCGAGAGCGCCGAGCCCGCCCCCGAGAGCGAGCGAACCCACATCGCCCATGAAGACCTGGGCTGGATAGGTGTTGTACCAGAGAAAACCAAAACCCACGCCGACGACCGACGCAGCGAAAATGCTCAACTCACCGGCGCTCTCGATGTGAGGGATGTCGAGGTAGTTCGCGACCACGTTCCCGAACAAGGTGAGTCCGGCCAGGTACGCGAGGATCGCGTAGGTACCAGCAGAGATCATGACCGGGCCGATCGCGAGACCATCGAGACCGTCGGTCAGGTTCACGGCGTTGGAGGTTCCGACGATGACGAACGCGGAGAAGATGACGTAGAACCACGGCGGCAGCTCGATCGGGTACTTCGAGAACGCAAAGAATGGCGCCGCGAGACGGTGACGGATCTCGAGCCAGTCTCTCGGAAGGCCGGCCTCGCCGTAGTAGAGCCAAGCGCAGACGAGGATCGCCATGGAGAACTGCAAGAGCAGCTTGTACCGTCCAGCAAGCCCGCCAGTCGACCGAGTCCGGATCTTCGACGTGTCGTCGATGTACCCGACGACGCCGTACGCCACGGTGATCAGAGTAACGACCCAGACCATCGCATTCGTCGGATCCGCCCAGAGAACCGTGGACAGAACCAGAGCGAGGAGCATCAGGGCGCCACCCATCGTCGGCGTGCCCGCCTTCGAAAAGTGCGTTTCGGGACCCTCAGCACGGATGACCTGTCCAATTTGCTTCCGCTGCAGGCGTCGGATGAACCAGGGATAGAGCCCGAACGTGAGAAGGAGCGAGGTCATCGTCGCCATCAAGAAGCGGAACGGCACGTACCGCAGCACGTTGAGAAACCCCAAGGACTCGTAGGTATGAAGCGGATAGAGCAAGTAGTAGATCATCGTCGCTCTCCTGTTACCAACGGCGCGATCACTCGCTCCATCTGCATCGACCGCGAGCCCTTCACCAGAATGACTGCGTTGAGGGGAAGTCGATCAGATAGCTCTAGACACTCGGACGCATCCTCGAACCAGAGTGTATCGGTTCCGCGCGCATTCGCCGTCGTGACCGCCACGTGCATGGCCTCGCCGCAACCGACGAACAAGAACACATCGGCGTTCGAAACGAGCATACCGACGAGTCGATGCGCTTCCTCGCTTTGGGTACCGAGCTCCAACATGTCACCGAGGATCGCTACCAAGGGGGCGTTCCGCTTCCGTGCAATCGCGCACGCGGTGTCCACAGCGATCTCGACCGACGCCGGATTGGAGTTGTATGTATCATCGATCACCAGGCGCTGCCCGGCTCCAGCGCGAGGCTCCATTCGGCCTGGCGACGCGACGACCTGAGAAATCCCGCGGGCGGCATCCTCGAGCGGAAGCTGCAGAGCGACCGCGATCGCCAAAGCGCCTGCGGCATTGAGAACTGCGCCCTCTCCGAGGAGCCTCATCTCGATCTCGACGTCCCGACCGTGAACCTGGAAGCGAGCGCGAGTACCTCTGGCGTCTACGTCCCAATCGATCACACGCACGTCGTTCCCGGCCGAGCGCCCATAGAATAGCTTGCGCTTGGCAGACACCACCGACGCGCGCTTTTTGACCGGGACGTCGTCCCCGTATGCGATCGCAACGCCATCGCGACTGAGGGCGCCGAGGAGCGCTACCTTTTCGTCCGCCACCGCCTCGACCGAACCGAGGCCTTGCGTATGCGCGAGGCTGGCGCGAGTCACGATTCCCACATCCGGGGACGCGATTTCGGCGAGGCGCGCGATCTCCCCGGGCTCGCTGGTTCCCATTTCGATGACCGCCGTATCCACGGTCGAGTCCAAGCGAAAGAGAGTCATCGGGACGCCGATGCGATTGTTGAGGTTGCCGCCCGTCTTGAGAACTCGGCGCCCAGCCGACTCCAGAACGGCCGCGCTGAGATCCTTCGTGGTGGTCTTGCCGACCGACCCCGTGATCCCGATCAGCTGACCCTTCCACGCGAGGCGGTGAGCATGGGCGAGATCGCCAAGCGCGCGCAACGTGTCGTCGACTGCCACCGCGCTCACCCCGCTGGGAATCGAGGCGCCGCGCTCGACCAGCACAGCGGTCGCACCTGCTGCGATGGCTTGAGCGGCGAACTGGTGCGCATCGAAGCGTTCCCCCCGGAGGGCGACGAAAAGATTGCCCGGCCGCACCGCCCTCGAGTCGATGACGACGCCGGACACGCTTTCCCATGACGGCCCAGTCGCGCGGCCCCCGGTGGCCGAGAGCACCTGGTTTCGGTGGAGCTCCGCTGCATTGATTGGGATCGGGGTCGCCATCAGCTTCGCCCTTTCAGGTTCGCGATTGCGGCACGAGCCTCCTCGCGATCGTCGAAGTGCATACGGTCGCTTCCGATGATCTGATGGGTTTCGTGCCCTTTGCCTGCCAAGAGCACGGTGTCCCCGGATCTGGCTGAGCCGATGGCCGTTCGGATCGCTTCTCTTCGGTCGACCAAGGTACAGTACCCGCTGCTCGCGAGGGCGAGCTCGCTCGGATCGATTCTCAGCCCTCCGGCCTGCTTGGCGCCCGCCTCGAGCTCGTCGAGGATGGCCCGCGGGTCTTCACTTCTCGGATTGTCGCTGGTCAAAACGGAGAGGTCGGCAACCTCCACTCCAACGCGTCCCATCTGAGGCCGCTTGCCCCTGTCGCGATCACCTCCCGCTCCGAAGACCACAATCAATCGTTTCGGGGTCACGGACCGCATGGTCTGAAGAACCCGCTTCAGCGCATCGGGAGTATGCGCATAATCGACGAGCACGGCGACGTCGTGAGGATGTGGGATGCGTTCGAGCCGCCCGGGACTTCCGCTGGCGGTTTCCCATGCCTCTGCCACCGCTTTCAAATCCAGTCCAAGCGCATGCGCGCAGCCCAAAGCCACCAGAATATTCTCGAGATTGTGCTCGCCGAGCATCGGACTGCGAAGAGAGATCGAGCCCGCAGGTGTTTTTACCTTGGCGCGAATCCCCGCGCGCGTGACGGACCATTCGCTCGCGAGGATCTCGGCATTGCTGTCCGGGCGTCGCGAGCATCGCGTAACCGGCACCGATACGCGTTTCGCGAGCTCGGCGCCGAAAGCATCGTCGATGTGGATGACGGCGCGCTTCGGCGCAAGCTCCGTGAAGAACCGTGCCTTTGTCTCACCATACCGCTCCATACTTCCGTGAAAATCCAGGTGGTCACGGGAGAGGTTGGTAAAAGCTGCAACCGCAAAATCGAGCGCATCCACTCGTCGCATCGCCAGTCCGTGACTCGAGACTTCGAGAATCAAGTGCGTCGCACCTCGATCGAGCGCTGTACGGGCGAATCGCGAGATATCATCGCCTTCCGGAGTGGTGTGAAGCGAGGGTTGTGTGCGGCCCGAAGCGATGAGACCAGTCGTACCGACGAGCGCTGGCTTACCGGATGCGCCCTCGATCGCCTGCTTGAGAAGGTACGCCGTCGTCGTCTTCCCGTTGGTCCCGGTGATTCCGACGGTGGGGAGCACGCGGGTGGGCTCGCCGTAGACCAGCTCCGCAGCCTGCGCGAGGCCGAGCCGGGCATCGGGTACGATCATCAATGGAACCTCCGAGTCCAGCTCTCGCTCCGCCATCAGCGCAACGGCGCCCCGGCGCAAGGCATCCCCGACGAAGCTCGAGCCGTCCTGGGTGGCGCCCGGCACTGCGACGAAGAGGTCGCCGGGCTCGACGCGGCGCGAGTCGTGCTGCACGCCAGTCACGAGCTGAGTGATAGATCCCCGGACTCGGCCGACGACACCCCTGCTCTGCAGTTGCTCGAGCGTCATACCCGTCTTCGATTCAGGGGGCACGCGGCCTCCGGGGTGCCGCGGCGAGCTTGTTCTTGCTCTCATCCGACGTCGCGGAGTCGGTATCGAAGCGCTGACGGTCGAGACGCAGGCGAACGACGGCTCCATGGGCGACCGCCTTGCCGGGCGCGGGATCCTGGGCGACCACGAGGCCGGAGCCTTGGACCTCGGGCACCAGAGACTGTGCATGCAACGCCATCACCGCTTGCCGCAAAGGGAGCGAGCGCACATCGGGGACGGCGCTCTCCCCGTTTTCGACTGGTTCGTCGAGGGCCACCGGATCGGCTGCCGAGATCGCAATCCGCTCTTCCTTCTTCTTCGCGAGAACCGCTTGGCGCCCTTCGGGTGCGATCCCCAAGTGTCGAAGCGTCACTTCGGCGATTCGCCGGAACACCGGGCCTGCGACCGTTCCCCCATAATGGGCGATGGCGGGTTCGTCGATGACGACCGAGATCACGACCGCAGGCCGTTCCGCGGGCGCGAATCCGACGAACGACGCGAGCCATTGGTCCTTGGCGTAGCCTCCGCGAACGTAGTCTGCCTTCTGTGCCGTTCCCGTCTTGCCCGCTACCAGATAGCCGTCCACCGCCGCCTCGATGGCCGTGCCACCGGGCTCGGTCACTGCGGTCAACATCTGTGCGACGAGCTTAGCCACCCGCCTCGGCACGACCTGCCGACGAACACGCGGCTTGTTCTCCTCGATCGTCGCGCCGTGGCCGTCAGTCATTTGGCGCACGAGCAGTGGTTGCATCAACTGTCCCCCGTTGGCGATCGCGCTCATCGCGGTGGCGAGTTGGACGTTCGTCACACTCATCCCCTGGCCGAACGAAACGGTGGCGGTGTCGATCTCGTACCAGCGCCGGTAGTGACGAAGGATGCCCGCAGTTTCGCCTGGCACACCAAGACCGGTGGGCTCTCCGAAGCCGAAACGCCGCAACCCGCGGTACAGTTCTTTCTTGCCGAGGTCGAGCGCGATCTTGGCGGTGCCGATGTTGCTCGAGTACGCGAGAACCTGGGTCGTGGTCAGCCATTCGTACGGATGGGCGTCGTGAACCAGGCGCCCGCCCAAGCGTGTCACCCCATTCTCACAGTTGATCGATTGGTTGGGCTTGACGGCACCCGCGGCGAGCGCGGTGGCCATCGTGAACGGCTTCACGGTAGATCCAGGCTCGAAGCGGTCTACGACGGCTCGGTTGCGTCGATGCGCCGTCGGGTGTTTCGACGGCTCATTCGGGTTGAAGGGAGGATAGTTGGCGATTGCCAGAAGCTCCCCGGTCGATGGGTCCATGACGACGACGCTTCCGCCACGCGCTTCAAACGTTCGCACCCCCAATGCCAGCTCCCGCTCCGCGATGTGTTGGATCGCCTTGTCGATGGTGAGGACGACGTTCTGTCCCTGCATGGAGCGATCGTCCTGCATCTCGTCCGCGAAGACGACCTGACCCCGGCGATCTCGTATTGCTTCGACACGCCGGTCTGAACCCCGAAGTCGATCCTCGTAGGCGAGCTCGACGCCTTCGATCCCGCGCCCATCGATGTCCGCAAACCCAATCAGGTGAGCTGCGAGGTGACGGTTCGGGTAGTAGCGCCGCGCCTCGGTGGTCAGCTCGACGCCCGGGATGTCCAGCTCGCGGATACGCGTGGCCTCGTGTGGTGTCACCTGACGTTCGATCCAAACGAAGTAGCGATCCGACGCCAGGCGCGCCGCGAGCTTTTTGGCATCGACACCGAGAATCTTCGCGATTCGCCGAGCCGCGGTTCGTGGGTCTTGCTCCATCGCCTTGAGCCGCTTCGGATTCGCGTAAACGCTGTCCACGTCGGCGCTCACCGCGAGCTCTGCACCATGCCGGTCGTAGATGGCGCCACGTCGCGGAGAGACTCGAAGCTCCCGCAGGTGTTGGCTCTCGGCCATTCCACGCAATCGATCGCCACTCGCGATCTGCACGTGAAAGGCGCGAATTATCACGATCACGGCGACGCCCATCACGCCGATACCGAGCAGCGTAATCCGTGCCCGAAACCATCGCTGGCGACGGTTCTTCATCGCACCCTCCCGGCCGCCGAGCGCGTTTTTGGTTCCTTCATCGTCACGATGCGTGTCGGTTTAGGGACTTCCATGCCGAGTGTTCCGCGCGCGATCGTCTCGATCCGACCGCTTTGCCGAAGCGTCGCAGCTTCGATCGAAAGGAGACGGCGGTCCTGAAGGAGCTCCCGCTGACGGCCGCGTTCTTCGCTCACTTCGTATCCGAGTCGGACGGTTTCGAAACGAATCGCAAGATGCACGACGAACGCAGCAGCGGTAGCGAACACTGCCACGCACCAGAGCGGCAAGAAGCGTCCCTTCATGCTGCAGTCTCCAATCGGCGGGCCGCACGAAGCTTCGCACTGCGTGACCTAGGGTTGGCTTCCCGCTCCGCCTCCGAAGCGACGATCGGACGCTTCGTCAGCGGCACCAGATTCTCGCTTTCACGAAAGCCGTGCTTCACGATTCGATCCTCGAGGGAGTGAAAACTGATGACAGCGACTACGCCGCCGGGTCGCAGCACGCTCGGAACCTGCTCGAGCAGCGACTCGAGCTCGCCGAGCTCATCATTGACTGCGATGCGGAGTGCTTGAAAGGTCTTGGTCGATGGGTCGATGCGACCGCGACGGGGTCCCGTCGCGCGATGGACGGCACGACGCAAGTCTGCGGTCGTTTCAAGCTCTCCTTCTTCGTAGGCATGTCGGATGGCTCGTGCGATCTTCCGTGAACGATGTTCTTCGCCGTAGCGGTAGATCAAATTCGCGAGCTCTTCCGCGTCGCTGCAGGCGATCAAGTCGAGCGCGCTGTCACCCTCCGTCGGGTCCATTCGCATGTCGATGGGCCCGTCCTTTGCCATCGAAAATCCTCGCTCCGCCTGATCGAGTTGCGCAGAGCTGACACCCAAGTCGGCGACGATGCCGTCGACCTGCTGAATGTCGAGGGACGTCAGCACATCGCGCAGCTCCCGAATTCGGGCTTTGCGAAGTATGACGCGCTGTCCGAACTCGCCGAGCGCTGCTCGTGCAGCATCGATGGCATTGGGATCACGGTCGGTTGCAATCAGCCGCCCATCCGGTGCGCTGCGCTCTAGAATCGCACGCGCGTGCCCGCCGCCACCGACCGTTACGTCCGCATAGGTGCCGCCCGACACCGGCGCCAGTAGTTCGAGAACTTCCGCGAGAAGAACCGAGGTGTGCTCGAACCCCGTCACAGGCCGAGCTCCGCGAGCCGCTTGGAGATTCCCATGCGCCGGTCCTCGTCGGCGAGAACGTCCTTGCGAAGATCTTCGAAGCTCGCCTTGGCCCAGAGCTCGATGTAACTGCCCATTCCGGCCCAGAGCGCATCTCGCTTCAAGCCCGCGTGCTTGCGTAGCGCCGAAGGGATCAGCAATCGGCCGACTCTGTCGACGTCGCACTCGACAGCACCCGATACGTAGATGCGCTTGAGCGTCACGACGTCGGCGTCGAACTGCGGAAGCTCAGAAAGGCGTTTCTCGAACGCCAGCCACTCCGCCATGGGATAGGCAACGAGACAGGTATCCAAGCCCGTCGTCACCACGAGCTTCGCGTCGCCCTGCGAGGTCATGACCTCACGAAAACGAGACGGGACGGACGTGCGACCCTTGGCATCGATGCTGTGCTCGTAGCGTCCTCGAAACAACCTAAGCCTCTCGTCCTAGTTGGCTGCTAATTGGCACTTGATCCCACTGGTTCCCACTAGGGCTGGAAACTACGGCGCAAGCTCCTCCCATGTCAACTTCTTTCTGCTCTCCAAGTGATAGAATTCAATAGACTTTTTAGGCGAGCACAGCGATCTCGGGACCAGGGTCTCTGAGTGGGAAGCCTGCGCTCCCCTTGCTGAAAACGTCCGGCCGCCCGATCGCTCTTCCGGAGACCGCGAATCGGAGCAATATTGGCGTTAATTGCTTCTATTTGCGCCTTAATCGGCATGCCCGCTCCGTGCTATTCTCTCTTTCGGTGGATCCGATCGACGAGGCCTGGGCACGGGTTGAGGCGGACTGGGGGGACGAAGAGGCACATCGGCGTTTCGTCGCTGTCTGCGTTGCGCTCGATCGATTGCCCGAGGCCGGAAAGCGCTATCGTTTGGTTCGCGAAACCGATCCGTTCCGCAGAGAGGCCGCATCCGCGCAAATCGACAAGCTCATCGCGCTGGCGACCCAGCAACTGCAGGACACCCGAGTCGGACCGAGCGGCGCCGCGCACAAAAGAACGCTGACATGGGCTGCGTTCTTTATCATGTTGATGTTGATGGGGGCCGGAGTCTTGTTCTTGCTACGCGGGTAGTCGTCCCGTTCGGAACAGGTCTCCGACAAGGGATGCAAATCGATTTCGCCGCAAGAGAACTGACCGTGAAGCTGGTCTACTACGGACCGGCGTTGAGCGGAAAGACGACGAATCTGAGAGCCATCCATTGGCTTGGAACCTCGAGCGCCTGTGGCGACTTGATGACCCTCGAGACTCAGAATGACCGGACCCTGTTTTTCGACATGCTTCCGATCACCGTCAGCTCGAACAGCGGCCTCAACGTCCGCCTCAAGCTGTTCACGGTGCCGGGGCAGGTGATGCACAATGCAACGCGTCGACTCGTGCTGCAGGGCACCGATGGCGTCGCCTTCATCGCCGACTCACGACGAAGCGAGGCAGACGCCAATCGTGAATCGTTTCTCAATCTCAAACGGAATCTCGCGGAGAACGGAATCGATCCAGAGCGCATACCGATCATCATTCAGTTCAACAAGCGGGATATGGAGGACATTCGCTCGGACGAGGAGCTCGAAGCAATCGCGATGCAGAGCCGCGAACCGATCTACAAGGCCGTTGCAACGCGGGGCTACGGTGTCATGCAGACGCTGCGCGGATTGATTCGTGAGACATGGAGCAAACTGGAGGAAGATCACGGGCTTCAGCAGAAGTTCGGAGTGAGCCCGAGTCGATTCATGCAAGAAGTCGAATCGAAGCTGAAACACGATCCCAAGCAGCAGGAGCGATGATGCAGGACGACACCAACGCCGCGGACATCTTGATGGGGGACGTGATCCGCTTGGAAGACGTGCTCAGCCGCGACTCGGTGACCTCGGTGGCGAAATCGTTCTTTGCCCTGTTTGGACTTCCCGTGCGGGTGATTTCCCACGAAGGGGATTTGCTCGCCGACGTCCATCGCGATCGACCTCTTTGCAACTACCTCAATACCTCACCCGGGGGTCAGCGCGCATGTGCGCATACCGTCGAAGTCGTTCGCGATCTCGAGCCTGACGGTGAAACCATCGTACATCCCTGCTTCACGGGCGCCGCCTACCGAATCGTCCCTCTGCACTATCAAGGACGTCCCATTGGCCGCTTCATCGTCGGCCCCTACGTTCCCGCCGAAACCAAACGTGCACCTGCATCCCTCACCGCTGTAGATCCGTCCATCGACGTGGGTACCGCAGATGGACACTTCGAGCGCATGCCGCGCGTACGCGAAGACATCGCCGAGGAGCTCGCGGCCCACCTCAAAGGCGTCCTCGAGTTGCTCGTCTTCTCCGGCCACCGCGCCCAACTCGCTTCGACGATGCAGGTCGCTAGCGTCCGCGAGAACTACCGGGAGCTCGCAGAAAAGAACGAGGCGCTCAAAACGTCCTACGACGAGCTGAAACAGCTCGATCAGCTCAAGTCCACGTTCCTGGCCACGGTGAGCCACGAGCTCCGGACCCCGCTGACTTCGATCATCGGCTACACCGAAATGCTCGAAGGTGGTGCGGCAGGTGCGCTCAACGACGGTCAGTCCGAGTTCCTCAAGACGATTCGAGCGAAGGCCGACCAACTCCTCGGCCTGATCAGCAGCCTCCTCGACCTCGGGCGACTGGAAGCGAATAACCTGAAGCTCCTCAATGAGGCGGTCGACCCTCGCGCCCTCCTCTCGGACATCGGATCGACGATCGTGCCGAATGCGAATCGGCGCAACGTGGCACTCGAGATCCGAGTCGCTAGCGACGTACCGAAGATATGGGGCGACCCGGTGCGACTACGGCAGATCCTACTGAACCTCGCCGAGAATGCTGTGAAGTTCACCGACGCAGGAGGCGAGGTCGAGCTCCGCGCTGAAGCGGGTGAGCTTGGCGGCAAAACGTCGTCCGGCCTGGGCGCTGCGCTCTTCGCTACGAGCAAGCCGGCGGTGATCTTGACGGTTCGGGACACCGGAATGGGGATCCCGCAGGACAAGCTCGCGCGAATCTTCGACGCGTTCTATCAGATCGACGCGGGCACCACGCGCGCCCATGGCGGCGCCGGGCTCGGCTTGTCGATCGTCAAACAGCTCGTGGACGGCCACGATGGGCAGATCGAGGTGACCAGCGCCATCGGCGAGGGCACAATCTTCACCGTGACGCTCCCTGCTGCCAACGACGATGCTTGACGAGTTCGCCAAAATCGAATGGCTGAAAGCGCGCTTCGAGCTCGACGGCTACTCGAACGAAGTCCTCGTGGGCATCGGTGATGACGCCGCGGTAATCGACTTTGGCGGTCGCCCGAGCATCGTGACGGTCGACACACATGTCGAGGACGTGCACTTCCGCCGCGATCTGCTCTCTTGTCGCGAGCTCGGCTACCGAGCGCTGGTTGCGGCGGTGAGCGACGTCTGGGCGATGGCGGCGATGCCGGTTGCTTCGCTCATCGCGATCACCCTCCCGCCGAGCGTCTCGGATGGTGATTTCCGTGAGCTCATCGAAGGGATTGCGGAGGCAGCGATCCGCACGGGAGCCAAGGTCATCGGCGGCAATCTGAGCGCGGGCGCGTCTCTGACCGTAACCACGACCGCCTTGGGCACGCCGCGGCAAAAGCCGCTCACGCGAGCGGGCGCTCGACCAGGCGACAGGGTCTACGTGACCGGAACGCTGGGCACCTCGGCGCTTGGGCTCGCAGTTTTGGAGTCCCGTGCTTCTAGGACCGAGCATGGGCCACGATTCATCGAGCGATGGAAACGACCACCGATCAACGCGTACGCAGTCGATGTGCTGGCCGCAGTCGCTACCGCAGCGGTCGACGTATCGGATGGCGCTCTGCAAGACCTGGGGCACCTCTGTACTGCCTCGGGAGTCGGTGCGATTTTGCACGCGGGCTCGGTTCCGACCGCAACGGGTTATGGGACGACATGCGCAGCACTCGACCTCGATCCGACCCGCCTTGCCCTAACGGGCGGCGAGGACTACGAGTTGATCTTCACCGCGCCCGAGTGCTCGGAGGCTGAAGAGATTGGAAGCGAGATCGGGAAGGTCGTCGAAGGCGCGGGAACCCTCGTGCTGAATGAAGCCGGCGCGCAAATCGATCTCGGTAAGGCTGGCTTCCGTCACTTCGGGTAGAGCCACGCGGAGCGACGCTCGTCATCGAATCGAGCTGCACCACGGGCTTCGTTCGTGAGCAACGTGTCGAGGGATGCCCCTTCGTCGACCGCCGCGCGGAGCTCGGGACCACCGGTGAGAAGATCGATCGCCGGGCGATCCGAAACGAACTCGTAAACCTCGGTTCGCCAGCGTTCTGCCGGTTGCAGCTGTGGAAGCACGCTCGCCAGCATTCGAAGATAGGTTTCGTAAGGGCGAAAGACCCAGGGGTCGGTTACGTGGACCTGCACCCCGGCGCAGGTTCGCCCGGCATGCTTGTGGAAGGTCGGCGTGAGCTCGACGGGTCGCAGGGTAACGCCGTGGAGGTCGAGATCGAGTAGCGGTCTAACGTCCAAACCTGGCCCGCCCCAGAGCTCGAAGGGCCTGGTCGTTCCGCGCCCCTCCGAAAGCGTGGTGCCCTCGACCAGGCACCCCCCGGGGTACACCAGCGCCGTGTCGGACGTGGGCATGTTGGGAGAGGGCATGATCCAGGGCAGACCAGTGGCCCTCCAGTCCATCGAGCGCATCCAACCCTTCATCGCGACGACTTTGAGGATGCTGCGATCGATCTTCTCGCGATCGCAGACCCAATTCATCAATTCGGCGATGGTGAGCCCATGCCTGACGGCGATCGGATAAAGCCCGACGAATGACAGATAGCCATCGCGTTGCGGAGCGCCTTCGACGCGCGCGCCGCCAAGAGGGTTTGGCCGGTCGAGGAGCACGACCTCGGTTCCAAGCGCCGCGGCCGCTTTCAGCATGAGTGCTGCAGTCCACACGTAGGTGTAGTATCTCGACCCCACGTCTTGGAGATCGATGACGATCGCGTCCAGGCCGCGAAGCCATTCGGGCTTCGGGCTCAGGGCGCCCGGCTCGTCTCCGTATAGCGAGTAGATGGGAACTTCGTTCCGGTCGCTGCTCCCTACGCCGACCATGTCTTGCGCTGCGCCTGCGAAGCCGTGTTCGGGCCCAAACAGCGCCAAGACATTGGCTCCCGCTGCGCGAAGAACCGACGCTGCGGACCGAAACCGGCTGTCCACGCTGGCCGCATGTGCAAGCAAGCCGACGTTTCGTCCCGCTACGAGCCCAACCGCATCCAAGTCACCATCCGCGATGCGGTCGAGGCCTGTCCGGACCGCCGTCAATCCCCCTCCCCTACCGCAGGAGCCTCACTCGTTTCACCGGCGAAGAGATAGAGAAGCGCCATCCGCACGGCGACACCAGCCTCGACTTGCTCGAGCACCACGCTTCGCTCGCCATCGGCGATGACGCTTTCGATCTCCACCCCTCGGTTCATCGGACCGGGGTGCATGATGATCGCGTCGGGCTTGGCGCGCGCGACGGCCCGCGGACCGACCCCATACGTCCGTGCGTACTCTCGAAGACTCGGCAGAAGCGCGCCAGCCAAACGCTCTTGCTGGATGCGAAGGACCATCACGACATCGGCTCCTTCGAGCGCATGACTGGGGTCGTCGAAAACGCGCACGCCGAGCGAGTCCACCGCCGCCGGTAGCAGCGTGCGCGGTCCGACGACGCGCACTTCGCAACCAAACAGATTCAACAGATGGGCATTGGAGCGAGCGACGCGCGAATGCGCGATGTCGCCTACAATCGTCACGATCAGGTTCTCGAGCGTTCCTTTCTCACGGCGTATCGTGAACGCATCGAGCAATGCCTGCGTCGGATGCGCGTGCATTCCATCGCCGGCGTTGATGACGCTGCAGCCGATTTTTGAGGCCACGTATTCCGCGGCTCCGGAAGCGCTGTGTCGAATGACGATGACGTCGGGATGCATCGCCTGGAGCGTGCGACAGGTGTCTTGTAGAGTTTCGCCCTTCTTCACGCTCGAGGCCGATACGCTCATGTTGATGACGTCTGCACTCAAGCGTTTCCCCGCGAGCTCGAAGGAGGTTCGCGTCCGAGTAGAGGCTTCGTAAAAGAGATTGATGACCGTCTTGCCGCGAAGCGTAGGCACCTTGCGCACGGGACGGCGAGAAACCTGAAGGAAGGCTTCCGCCGTATCGAGGATACGCTCGACCTCGGCGCGCGTCAGGCCGTCGATGTCGAGGAGACTTCGGTGTGCGAACGGCTTCATCCGTCTCCCTCCGAGAGGACGACGCGATCGGGACCCGCGGCATCGAGCCAGACATCGAGGCGCCCACCCGGATTCATGGCGATCTTGCGTCCCACGAAATCCGGCGCAATCGGTAGCTCGCGGCCGCCGCGATCGCAGAGCGCAGCAAGCCAGACGCGCGCGGGGCGCCCGTGGTCTTGGAGGCATTCGATGGCGGCGCGCACGGTGCGCCCCGTGTGAAGGACGTCGTCGACGAGCACGACATGGCGCCCATTCACGTCGAAAGGGATGTCACTCGGCCCTATCTTGGGGTTCGGAAGCGCGGTGGCGGCATCGTCACGGTAAAGAGAGATGTCGACAGTCCCGACAGGTGGCGATCTACCCTCGACTGTGGCGATCTCGTCCGCAATGCGCCGCGATAGCGCGACGCCACCTCTACGAATGCCGACCAGCGTCAGATCGTCGATGCCCGACGTCGCCTCGAGAATCGCAACGGCGATACGTCGAATGCTTCGCTGGATAGCGTCCGCGTCGAGAACGACCTTCTGATTTCGAGCCACGTTCGGCGGAGTGTGTGTGAAAACAAGCGAGGCTTCAAGCCTAGGCCAACGAGAGGCCTCCATCGATCGTGACCAGGCTCCCCGTCTGCCAGGTCTGGTCGAGTACCGCGACGATGACCGCCGCCACCTCCCGCGGCTCACCGAGCCGGCCCATCGGATGCAATGCGGCGAGCGCCTCGAGATCGGCGGCTACCCTCGCCTCGAGCTCGTCCTCTCCGAGCGACTCCCCAGGACGCAAGCGTGGCTTGCGCAACATGTCGGTTTCGACACCACCGGGAAGTACGGCGTTGACCCGCACACCGAATCGCGCGAGCTCGAGGGCAAGGCCCTTGGTCATCGCGTTGAGCGCTGCTTTGCTCGCCGCATAAACGAGCGTGTTGCGAACGACGCGCTCGGCCAAGGTGCTCGAAACGTTCACGATGGACCCGCCCCGCGTGCCGAGATGCTCCGCAAGCGCCTGTGAGAGGAGAAGAGGCGCAACGAGGTTCACGTGGAGTTGCGCCTCAATCGAAGCGAGACTGATCGCGCCAACTGGCTCGTAGCAGGCGATGCCCGCGCAGTTGACCAAGCCGTCGACCGATCCGAAAGCATCGAGCGCGCGTTCCGCGACGTCCTCGACCCGCGCCACGTCCTCGAGGTCGGCCGCCACGGTGCGAATGCGAGCCTCCGATGACGCGGCGAGCACTTGCAGGGCCGCCGCATCCCGGGCGACGGCTACGACCTTCCCACCGCGCGCCAAGATCGCTTCGACGGTGGCAAGGCCGATTCCCCGTGTCGCTCCGGTGACGACCACCGTGCCCTCGGAAATCATCCTCTCAGCCCCACCCAGCGATTGGGCCCCAAGGCGGCTCGGCCGGAACATCGGCTGGCCGCCCGGCCACTTCGATTTCGTCTTCAGGAATGAACCTCGGCGAATCGACGCAGAGGATCGTCTGGTGACGCTCGCTCGGATTCATGTAGGTATGAGCCGCGCCACGCGGCCAGCGATGAACCGTTCCAGGCGGGCAGGCCTCTCCCTGACAGAGCAGGCCATCGCTCAGCACCATTTCCGACTCTCGCATCTCATGATGCACATGCAGGGGAATGTACTTGCCGGGCGCGACGTTCAAACGGTAGATGCCTGCGCCGTTGGTCTCATGGATGACGTCCACGGTCCCAAAAGGCTTGTGCTCGACCTCGACTCTGCACCAAGAGGCGACACGTTCGATCTCGAGCGAAGGAATCGCGAAACCTCGCAGCGCGCCAGGCTTGCTGAGACGCACGACCACCGAATCGACCTGGGCGCGGCGTTCATCGGGCGCAGGTGGCGCGAGGATGTATCGTGCAAGCACGTGGGCGGCAGTTTCGAGCAGCCGAAACCGGCAGCTTCGCAACAAGAAGACGACTTGTGAGGCGGTCGCCGCATAGTCGATCGTCGAACGTAGGCTCTCCTTGACCGCGGACGTTTCGGTTTGCAGACGCATTTCGATGTCGACACGGAGCGGCTGAGAGGCGTTGCGCTCGTGCGGATAAACACCCACGACGCAGTCGACCATGAGCTCCTCGATGCGCAAGACGTCCATCGACCAAGGCTATCGCATTTCGGGACTTCTGCTAGAGTGCCGCTGCCGATGCGCCAGCCTGATTCGATCCCCACCAACGACGTCGCGGAACTGGCTGCATTTCGACCCGTTCCGCGCACGGGCGTGATCTACGTCACGGTCGAAGCCCAGAAGCGGGGCTTCAGCCTCGATGCGCCGGGGTGGTGCAACCTGGGCCAAGGTCAACCGGATACCACGGCCCTTCCTGGTGCACCGGAACGAGTGACCAACATTCATGTCGAACCGGGCGACCTCGATTATGCGCCGGTGCCGGGCATCTGGGAGCTGCGCGAGGACGTGGCGGGACTCTACAACAAGCTCTTTCGCCGAGGAATGAAGTCCCAGTACTCGGCCGAGAACGTCGCCATCGCCGGTGGAGGGCGCGTTGCGGTCATGCGTGCCTGCGCAGCGATCGCGCCGATTCACCTCGGACACTTCCTTCCCGATTACACCGCCTACGAGGAGCTGCTCGACGTGTTCCGGCGGTTCTTGCCGATTCCCATTCTCCTCGATCCGAAGCAAGGATACGAGTTCACGCGCGAACAACTGGAAGAGGAGATTCTCGGTCGCGGCTTGAGCGCGATCTTGGCGAGCAATCCCTGCAATCCGACCGGCAAAGTCGTGCAAGGCGACGCACTCGCTGCTTGGGTGGAAACAGCGAGAAATTCGAGCTGCGCGCTCTTGCTGGACGAGTTCTACTCACACTACGTCTGGACCGCCGAGCCGACGATCGTCAGCGCCGCGCAGTACGTGGAAGACGTGGACGAGGACCCGATCGTGGTATTTGATGGGCTCACGAAGAACTGGCGCTATCCGGGCTTTCGCGTCAGTTGGATCGTCGGCCCGAAACGAGTCATCGAATCGGCGGCAAGCGCCGGCTCGTTCCTCGACGGAGGCGCTGTCGCCCCCATGCAACGCGCCGCAATCGACCTTGTTCAGGAAGCCCCGACGCTGGCAGAAGCGGCCGCTGTCCACTCCGAGTTCAAGAAGAAGCGGGACTTCCTCGTGCGAGGCCTCAAGGACATCGGCGTGCGGTTCGACCTCGAGCCTCAGGGCACTTTCTATGCATGGGGCGACCTGAGCGGCTTGCCCCGTTCGATTCGAAATAGCGATGACTTCTTCCGCGCCGCCCTCGAGCGCCAGGTGATCTGCGTACCGGGGCACTTCTTCGACGTGAACCCTGGCAAGCGCCGAACGGGGCGCCCCTCGCGCTTCGTCGAGCACATGCGATTCTCCTTTGGGCCGCCGATGCCGGTGCTCGAGGAAGCGCTCGACCGCCTGGGTGCCATGGTCGCCGAGGCCTCCTAGCCCCAGCCCTAAGCGGCTGAGCTCCCTCCGGAATTCGCCCTGAGCTCGCCGCTTTTTTCCGCTCCTCCGTCTGTGTAGGCGATCATGCTACATATGACGACATCCGCAGCGGTCGCGGTCAGGTTGGCGCAGCAGCCACGGGAGGCAGCCCCCTTTGTGAAGTGGGCAGGGGGCAAGGGCCGATTGCTCAGCCAGCTGCGACCGCTGCTCCCTTCGGGGGTAGAGCACATGCGCCACGTCGAGCCGTTCGTCGGCGGTGGCGCGCTCTTTTTTTCGCGGCGCCCTGGGCGCGCGCTCTTGACCGACATCAATCCGGCGCTCGTCGGAACGTACGCGGCGATTCGCGACGATCTGAATGGGGTGATCAGCGCATTGCGCGGGCTCGCCGAGAGACATTCCAAAGAATGCTACTACCAGGTTCGCGAACGGTACAACCAGGGGCGGCGCGTCTCCACCGCGACACGGGCGGCCATGTTCATCTACTTGAACAAGACCTGCTTCAATGGGCTTCACCGTGTGAACCGCAGAGGGGAATTCAACGTGCCGGTGGGATCGTACAAGAACCCACGCATCCTGAACGAAGAGGGACTGAAGGCAGCGAGCCAAGTGCTGCAGCATGCGAATCTCGAGTGCGCGACCTTCGACGCTCTACTCGAACACGCCAAGCCGGGCGACTTCGTCTACTTCGATCCGCCCTACGAGCCCGTGTCCCAGACGGCGAGCTTCACGTCGTACGCGCGCGAAGGTTTTTCCCAGGAAGATCAAACTCGTCTGCGTGACGTCTACAAGGCCCTCGACCGTCGAGGCTGTAAGCTCATGCTCTCGAACAGCGACGTCCCCTTCATCCGAGAGCTCTACGCCGAGTTCGAAGTCGAGACAGTGGCGGCGCCGAGCGCGATCAACTGCGACGCGAGAGGACGCGGCAAAGTACGCGAAGTCGTCGTCCGCAACTACGTCTGAGAGTGACGCCGGCGCCGAAGGAACGGGGCACGCGCGATCTCGTTACTCGCTCGGTAGCCACTTCGCGAAATCTCGCGGGAGTCGGTCCATCTGGAAGAGAGCCGCGATGAACTCGTCATTTTCTCCTGCACGATGGGGGTTGTAGAACTCCCAAACGATCTCGCCATCCGTCGTGACTTCGAAGGCGCGTCCGTTGTCCGACTCGGTGATCAAGGTGCTGCCATTGGGGAGGCGCTGCGAGGCGCCGCAGAATTGCGTGTAGAACGGCTTCTCTTCGGAACCCACGTACTCCCACCGGATCGCGAGGGTCTGGGGGTCGTACACCTCGACCGCCGACTCTCCCGCTCGCCCGGAGTTGTCGAAGAGCATGATGGATCCATCGTCGAGCAGGCGCGCATCGTGCTGTGCTCTGAACGCGCCGCGCATCGCCCAGACGACCTCGCCGGTCTCCTGCGAGACGACGAATACCGAGTTCAAATGGCGGCTCGAAAGCAGGAAGCTTCCCTTGGCGAAGGCCGGATTGATCCCGGCGAAGCGCCCATCGAGCACCTCGATGCTGTTGGTGTGAAACAAGTCCCCCCATCGTCTCGGGGAATCGTCCCAAATGCGTCGGTGCTCCTGCGAGCGCTCGAACGCCTCGAGGACGGAGATCCGCTTCTTCTCGCGTCCTTCGGAATCGAGAATGAGCACGAAGTCCTCGAGGGTCGGACGCGCCGCATCGATTCGTTCGATCAAACGCGCTTCGCGTACGAGGACGGCAATGTCCCCGTTCGGAAGAACCTCGAACTCGTGGTGCGCGCCATTTCGCCTAGCCCAAATCACATTCGAAGATCGATCGAGCTTCACCAGGCCCAGGCCCTCGTAGATTGCTAGGAGATCACCGTTCTCGAAAGGCTCAGCGTGCCTCCAGTGATGCGTGCCTTCGTTGCTGCGCTCCGCTCGATCCGCCGGCCAGACATCCCAGAAGTCGCGGGCCCAGCGGTGCAGGACCTGACCATCCATCTGCATCAGCACGGCCGCAGCCTCGTGCCCTGACACATAGAAGTTGAGCCCGTCGTTGGCGCGACCGGCATCATGGCGCGTCACACCCGAGAGGCCCGGCGCCGTCTTGGTTCCGCTGGCATAGCCGAGGGCCTCCAGTTGCCGGATCTGGGTTTCGAGCTCAGCCACATCCTCATTCACGGGCGCACGAAGCTTGCCCCAACGCCCGTCTGCTTCGGCCGGGATCAACCCGAGCCTTCGATTCAGCTCGTCCCGAGCATCAGACCTGGGCGAGTGACAATATACTATAGATTTGTGTTGATTACATTGCAGTTTAAGTGGATCATTATTATATTCGGATCCGCCTTCAGAAATGACCCAGAAGGAAGAGGCAAAATCATTGTTCAGCAAGCTGCTAGTGTCATTGCACAAACGGGCTTGTCGGTACCACTGGAGGTACAATTCAGATGATGAAACACTTTCATTATTACACACCAATACTCTTCCCTGCTAATTGTTAGTAATAATGAAAGTGTTTCATCATCTGAATTGTACCTCCAGTGGTACCGACAAGCCCGTTTGTGCAATGACACTAGCAGCTTGCTGAACAATGATTTTGCCTCTTCCTTCTGGGTCATTTCTGAAGGCGGATCCGAATATAATAATGATCCACTTAAACTGCAATGTAATCAACACAAATCTATAGTATATTGTCACTGGGATCACTATTATTCTCTATTTTCGTGGAGATATCGAAGACGCCGATGACCATGGTCAAAGGCCACGTTTTGGAAAAAATAGTACGGTGATATCACGGCGGAGGAGGTCCTTTGAATTCAATACCGGATGATGGCTCGCGCGATCGCGAGCACGCTTAATTTCTACACAAGCAAAGTACCAGAAATCGCGTATGTACCCTCCT
>CAWBAV010000020.1:0-22539 GCA_963786865.1 uncultured delta proteobacterium
GTATCTACGAGGACTCGACCTACGGTGTACTCGGCCCCTTGCGGGGCCTGCGTATTGCACCTGGAATTCGGCAGCTCCGTGGACTGCGTCCACTCCGGCTTTGCCGTATTCCAGTCGCACCCGAGTACTCTCTTCCGCACCCGGCTCGTTGCAAACGTTTCACACGTATCTACGAGGACTCGACCGACGGTGTACTCGGCCCGCTTGCAGGGGCCTGCGTATTGCACCTGGAATTCGGCAGCTCCGTGGACTTCGTCCACTCCGGCTTTGCCGTATTCCAGTCACACCCGAGTCCTCTCTTCCGCACCCGGCTCGTTGTAAACGTTTCACACGTATCTACGAGGACTCGACCTACGGCTGCACCTCGAACGCGCCCACGTCGCACATTGTGCCGCTCGTCTCGGGGCGCGGTTGTCCCCGCTGGTCCGTATCCACGGTGCACTCGCCTTCGGGTATCACGTCGATCGCCACGCTGCCTGGAAGCAGCGCATGTGTCATGGTTGCACCGCCATTATCGGAAAGCGGTCCGATGTTCAGCTGGCCTTCGGTGACGTTAACCTGGTCGGTCAGTTGATCGAAGCCGCAGGTGTCGCCGGGGCTTTCGATGTTGCCGCCCACGGACACGGAGGCGCTTCCATCGGCGCAATCATTGTCGACCAAGGTGTTGCGAAGCGTCAGCGTTCCCAGGTTGTTGATGCCGCTGCCATAAGATCCGGTGTTCGCCGACAGGGTGCAGTTGGTCAGCGTGATCGTCGTGCTGCCCACGTCGTAGATGCCGCCGCCGTAGGCGCCGCTATTCCCAGACACGGTGCTGTTGGTGAGCACGACCGTTCCGAGCCCACCGTTGTAGAGGCCACCCCCGTACCAGATCGCGGTGTTCCCCGACACCGTGCTATCGGTGAGCGTAATCGCTGCGAAGGTTTCGTTGTAGATACCGCCGCCGTCGTAGCCCACGTCGTTGCCGGACACCGTGCTGTCGGCGAGAGTCAGCGTGCCGCTGTTGCTGATGCCGCCACCGTAGGCCGCAACATTCTCAGAGACAGCACTGTTGGTCAGCGTCAGCGTTTCGCTGTTGCTGATGCCGCCGCCGGCGGTGCTGGACGTGTTGTCCGACACCGTGCTGTTGGTCAGCGTCAGTGTTCCGTTGTTGCTGATGCCGCCTCCTCTAGAGTCGACGCCACCCGCCGCGCTATTGCCCGACACGGTGCTCTCGGTGAGCGTCAGCGTTCCGTCGTTGAGGAGTCCGCCTCCATTGTAGCCAAGACCTCGGGTTAGTGTGAACCTGCGCAGCTCCGCGCTCGTGCCCACGGCCACTGCGAACACGCGATGCTCTTGGCTGCCATCCAGCGTGACGCTACCCTCGCCGTCGAGAATGACGTCGTTGTCGATGACGATCTCCGCCGCGGTCACCAACGTCGTCGGACCGTCGCACGCGAAGAAATGGGGACCTCCACCCTCGGCGATGGCGTCGCGAATGCCCTGCTCGGTGCAAGGGAAAGCGTCCATCCCGCCCGTTCCGCCCAAGCCACCACTGCCGCCGCTTCCGGCGGAGCCACCGGTTCCGGCCGTGCCGCCGTTGCCGCCGCCGCCGTCGGTCTCACTACACCCCACTAACGGCAGAAAGCCCAATCCACACACACACAGGAACCCAATCAGATAACGCATGACCCGCCTCCGTGGTGCCTGCGCTGCACAAGTGCATCAAGTGTGCCAGCAGGATTCGCAATCAATTCAGAGGGCAGCACAGTGAGCATGACCGCAGATTTTGCATTTGACTGAGCGAGGGGCGCATCGGCTTCGTGCTGGAGTTGACCCGCTTCCGTAGACACCGGGCTAGGGATGCCATGCATGCCTCACCCCAGGCGAGCGACGGCGGACGCGTGCACCCGCACAACTGTACCGTCGCGTCATTCGGGCGGTAAATCAGATGCCGTACCCTCACCTCTGGTATGTTCGGGCACCGGGGAAGCGTCGCCTGCCTGATCGGAATGGACCAAGCCAACAACGAGGGAGCCTCGACACCGCCAGGGGCAGATCACTGGGCGCTTGCGCCGTCGATCTGGGCCTTCGTCCTGGTCGCGTGGCTTGTGGGGCTGTGCGTACTGCCGGATCCCCGACCGCTCGGCGCGCCCGAGTGGGCCGTTCGGAGCGTGCGCTCCCTAGCTGACGTATCGGAGCCGACCGCGCGTGCCATCGCGACCGGTGTACTGCGGGCGGCAGGCCTCGGTCTCATCGGTGTCCTGCTTTCGCTTGCGCTTGCGCGCGTCCGGTTTCGATGCGCCGCCCCAATCGTGCTCGCGTTGGCGCCGCTCCTCGCTCTTGGCGTGAAGTGGACCAACTACGGCTACTTTCCGATAGCCCCACAGATCCGCTTCATCGTGCTGTTCGCGGTCGGCGGCGGCCTGCTCGGTCTCGGGTTGCACAGGAGTCGGATCGCTCTGGTGGCACTGGGGCTGGTCTCGGGAGGCCTATTTCTGTGGGGCACGGCGACCGGCGTCTCCGACGATCTGTACGAGGGGGCCAAATTGACGGGGCTCCATGTACTCGAGCACGCGGATGATGTTCCAGCCGGTGACGAGGGTTTCGCGAAGCTGCTTGAGATCGCGTTCCTCTTTGCAGAGGACAACTCCCATGGCGTCGATCCGGTGCTGCCGAACGAGGCCGCGATTCTCGCGCTTGGGGTGATCCTCGGCGAGGAGCGCATTGCGAGTGTTGGCAGGCGCGAGCTCGACCCCCACGCCGCAAAAGCTCGTCAAGTCCTACGCGGCCGCATTCGGTTGCGCGGACGAGGGGATTTGTCGCGGCATTTCTGGGTTAGCGCTGCGCTGGTCGTCCTCGCAGGGGCTGAGCGATCGCTTTCCGTAGGGCTCACCAAAGAGCTCAAGGACTCGACGACCGGCGGCTCAGGCTTCTCGTTCGTGGACATGGTGGCGAACAAGGCCGGCATCAGATTCGCGAGAGTGGCGACCCGCAACGGGGCGTCCGCGCGGGAGATCCAGCGGCGTATCGCGGAAGACGTGAACATCGAGGACTTCATGCCAGAGATCGATGGTCTGCCCGAGGGCATCCGGCGGGACGCCTTCCAGTCGGAATACGGTGGTCTGGGCGGGGCAGAGACCCGACGGCTTCTCGCCGAGATCGATACGCGGCTCGATGCCCGGGCGGGCTTGCGATGAACCGCCACGACAAGGCCACCTGTCTCTTCCTACAAGAGCGGTGAGGCGAGCCGCGCGACTCGGGCCTGGACGCGGACGTGGAGTGGCGCCCCCTCGAGGTGTCCGGAAGGAACTTCGTCACATTGCATCAGGTCGTCCTCGAGCATTGCCTCGACGCTTCTTGCGAACTGCGCGTCGGCAACGACAGCGGTCTCTTCGAAATTCAGATAGAGAGAGCGGTAGTCCAAATTGACGGTGCCGACCGCCGCGAGTGCATCGTCGACCAATGCGACCTTGTGGTGCATGAAGCGCCCCTTGTATCGAAAGAGCCGGACGCCACATTCAATCATTTCCGTGTAGTACGTGAGCGACGCGAGCTCGACGAAGCGCTGGTCGGGCTCGTCCGGCAGCAAAACGCGCACGTCCACGCCGCGCTTCGCGGCGGATTGGAGGGCGCGCGTCATCACGTCGTCGGGCACGAAGTACGGGCTTGCGATCCAGACGCGTGACCGAGCGCTGGCTACGAGCTCTGAGAAGAGAATGCTGCACTTGGGGACCGGGTCGGCGGGACCCGTGTTGACGATGGTGACCGCCTGGCCCGGCTCCGCGGCGACGATTGGCTCGTCGGCAATGTCGATGATTTCTCGAGTTGCCCAGTGCCAGTCCTTTCGAAAGGTCAGCTGAATCTGCTGCACCGCAGGCCCCTCGATTCGCAGGTGCGTGTCGCGGAAGCCGAGGTATTCGTCGCCGAGGTTCAACCCCCCAATGAACCCCGTTCGCCCATCGACGACCAGCAGCTTGCGGTGGTTGCGGGAATTGATCTGAAAGCGATTGCGAAAGCCCTGGGTCGTCCGAAAGCCAGAGACCTGGATCGAAGCTCGACGCATCTCATCGAGATAAGAAGCGGGCAGCTTGATCGAGCCGATTTCGTCGTAGAGGAAACACACGCGCACTCCGTCCCGCGCCCGTTCGATGAGAGCGTCGCGAAGCGCCCGTCCGCTCCGATCGTCCCTCACGATGTAGAACTGGACCAACACGTAGGACTCCGCCGCTCCGATCGCATCGAGCATGGCTCCGTACGTCGCCTCCGCGTCGACGAGCAGATCCACTTGGTTTCCAGCCGTGAAGGGCACGTCGGTCAGGCGCTGCGCGACCGCTTCGAATCGTTCTAGGCCGGGTTCGAGCTCGGCTGCGAAGGTCGCCATCCGTCGGTACCAATCGGGCATCCGTTCATCGAGTTGCCGTTCCTTCTCGCGCACGGACTCGGCGTACCCTCGGAATCGTGTGCGACCGAACAGCAGATAGAGGGGAATCGAGACCGTCGGAATGGAGATGAGCGCGATCGACCAGGCAATGGCTCCTTGGGGCGAGCGTGGCCGCATGACCGCGTCGATCGCCAGCAGCACACCAAATAGCTCGGAGACGAGCAGAACCGTCGCCAAGGTCGAGGACATTAAAACTCCGGGGTCCGGGTGCCCGGGGAAGACTAGCCGTGCCGCTTCCCCATGCGACCCGATAGCGTGCCTCAGTCGATCAGATCCACCCGTCCGGTGTCCATGTCGTAAATTCCGCCCACGATTTTCAAACTGCCAGCGTCTTCGAGCTCTTTGATGATGTACTGTCCGTAGCCGGGGGAGCGTAGCGTAGTAAGAACAAAGGCCCTGTCGGCTCTTCACATGAGCACGATGGACTAAGAGGCACGTCCATCGGTGTGCGGCCGTTCTGGGTGGGCGGCCTGAAGGACCGTCGCCATTGCCTCGCGCAACGCGAGGTCTCGCGGGTCACCCTCGAAATGGACGTCCATGCGATTGGTCACGTAGCCGTAGCCGATTCGTTCCTCTGGATCCGCGTAGCCCATGGAGCCGCCTGCGCCCGGCGATCCAAACGCGCTCGGATGACCGAAGGGAACCGACTCGCTGGGCTTCATGAACCCGAGCGAGAACTTCACCGCCCCGTGGAAGCACTCGTCGTAGAAACCGTGGCGCGATGGAGTCGCCGGTGCGCACAGGGCCTCGATGGTCTCGGGGCGGATCCCCAGCTCGCGACCCCCGCTGGCAAACACACCATACGCTCTGGCGATCGCGCGAGCGGTGCCGACCCCGCCACCAGACGGAGCTTCGAGATTTCTCACGACCACCCGATCCGGGTCCATGTAGAACCCCGTTCCGGGATTGGCGATCAGGGATCGATAGAGGACCGAGCTTTTCGTGATCGATGCCAGCACGACGGAGGGCGGCATGCCGAAGAACCGCTTCCAAAGCCGCGGCGCCTCGAGCCGCGCCAGGCGCGAGCTTGGAACCGTCTCTGGCACTCGGATGTAAAAGTCGACGCCGAGCGGTCTGGCGATCTCGTCTTCGAAAACTCGTCCGAGGGTGCGATGTGCCGGATCGACACGTCGGATCAGCTCACCTTGGTAGAAACCTAGGCTGATCGCATGATACGCCTGTCGCTCGCCCGGTTCCCAGGCGGGACGCTGCCGGGCCATGATCCCCGCGAGCCGATCCAGATCGGCGACGACTTCGCGGTCCACCGGTTCGTCGAACGCAAAGAGGCCCGCTTGATGGGCGAGCAACTGGCGAACGGTGATGCGCTCCTTGCCGTTCTGCGCGAACTCCGGCCAATAGGTCGAGATCCGCTCATCGTAGTCGAGCCAGCCGCGCGAGTGTGCGAGCGCCATGACCATCGCTGCCATGCCCTTCGTGGTCGAGTGAACCAAGACCATCGTATCCTCGCACCACGGCTCGCCGCTGTGGCGGTCTCGCATGCCACCCCAAAGGTCGACGACCTTCTCGCCGTCATGGTAGATGCAGCAAGCACCTCCGAGCTCATTCCGGCGAGTGAAGTTTGCGATGAAGGCGTCACGTACGGGCTCGAACCCTCGACTCACGGAGCCGTCGATGAGGAGCTTGCTTGGCCTCGCCATGTCGTTCCTTCCTTCGATTGCTCGACTGTCAGCTCGTCACGTTCTCGATCCCGCGATTCGCCACTCGTTCATGGCGACGCGAACATTCCGCCCCATCAGGGGCTCGAGCGCAAGCCGCGGCTTGCGAAGCTCGGAAGCTGAGACATGCACCCCGTGATCAGAGTCCAATGAGCGTCCCCGCGCGTCGTCATCGCCGGCGTCGACCTCGCCCGCAAGCGCGCGGTCGATTCGACGCAGGTGCACCCGCTCGAGCCTCTGCGCGACCTCGTGCGCGACTTCCTCTCGCGCGGAGGAAACCTCTGGGCCTGCACGCCCTGCGTAAAGGGCCGCGGCTACGAGCAAGAGGATCTCGTCGAAGGAACCGTAATCACCGGCGCAAGCCCCATGCACAAGCTGATCGCCGAGGGCGCCGCGACCCTCTCATTCTAAGCCACAGCAAAGCGAAAACGGGACAAATCGTCGCGCTCGGGCAGGAGGGTAACGGCTCGTCCCATGGGATGGCCGCCGAGTACGGCGAGGGGTCGAGCGAGGCTTGCAAGCGGTGTGGACGAGTCATAGCCTGAGCGCCACCTTGGAGGCACCTCAGTGAAAACGACGAGCCCGATCCTCATCTTCGCAGCGCTCGGAGTCGCCGTTGGCGTGAACGCCGGTTGCTCCAAGAAAGAGCCCGAGGTGCCCGCGAGGCCCACGGCGACTGTGGCCGACACGATCTACGTCGGGGGCGAGATCGTCACGATGGACGATGCACAGCCGAGCGCCGAAGCCCTAGCCGTCAAGGGTGGCACGATCCTCGCGGTCGGCAGACGCGCCGATGTCGAAGAAGGGCACAAAGGCGCGGCCACACGGATCGTGGACCTCGAGGGCAAGGCGCTCATGCCGAGCTTCATCGACTCGCACAGCCACTACTACAACTCGCTGCTGGTCGCCAACCAAGCGAAGCTCTATGCGCCTCCGTCCGGACCCGGCAAGGACGTGCCGAGCATCATCGCTGCGCTCCTGGAGTTCGCGGCGGAGCACAAGATCCGCAAAGGCGAGATGATCATGGGATACGGCTACGACGATACGGTCATGCCGGATGGCCGACGGCTCAACCGCGACGATCTCGACGCTGCGTTCCCACACAATCCGGTTCGGGTGGATCACGTGTCGATGCACGGAGCCGTCATGAACAGCCTCGCCCTGAAGAAGTACGGGTTCAGCGCCAAGACGAAAACGCCGCCGGGCGGCATCATCGTGCGCAAGCCAGGCACCGACGAGCCTTACGGTCTCATCATGGAGACGGCATTTCTCCCGGTGATGGAGCAGCAAGAGCCGATGACGCGGGAGCAGGAGATCGAGCGCACGAGGGCCGGGCAGATGCTATACGCGGAGGCCGGCGTGACGACCGCCCAAGAGGGCGCCACTCACCTCGCCCAGCTGCAAACGATCAAGCGGGCCTCGGACGCCGGCGCGAACATCATCGACATCGTCGCCTTCCCGTTCATCACGGATGTGGAAAAGGTTCTTGCGGAGCACCCGATCGCAACCTGGGGAAAGTACGACAAGCGGTTCAAGATCGGCGGCGTGAAGATCAGCATCGACGGCTCGCCGCAGGGTCGAACCGCTTACTTCACCACGCCGTACCTCACGGGGGGGCCGGGCGGCGAGAAGGGCTGGACCGGGGAGCTCTTGGCCCCGCAGGACGTGATCAACGAGGCTCTCAAGAAGGTCTACGAGCTCGGTGTGCCGGTCCTTTTTCACGCCAATGGCGACGGCGCGATCGATGCGCTGATCGCGGCGCACGAGCTTGCCGCGGCGGGGGACCTCCGCCGGTATCGGAACGTCACGGCCATCCACGCGCAGTTCACACGCAAAGACCAGATACGGAAGCTCTTCAAGTACAAGATCCGGCCGTCGTTCTACACGCTGCACACGTATTACTTCGCCGAGGCGCACATCGCCAACCGTGGCCCCGAGCAAGCGATGTACATCAGCCCGATGCGGGACGCGATCGACGCGCGCCTGCGACCGACCAACCACACCGACTTCGTCGTCGCGCCGCTCGACCAGATGATGATGCTCTGGTCGGCGGTGAACCGGATCTCGCGGGCTGGCGCCGAGATCGGTCCCGATCAGCGCATCGAGCCGCTCGAAGGCCTCAAGACGATGACCATCTGGGCAGCGGAGCAATACGGCGAGGAACGTTCCAAGGGATCGCTCGAGCCCGGCAAGCTCGCCGACATGGTGATCCTCGACAAGAACCCCCTGAAGGTCGAGCCCATGGCGATCAAGGACATCCTGGTCGTCGAGACGATCAAGGACGGTGAGACGATCTACGAGCGGTACGACGAGCAGGCGCCCAGCCGAGATGGCGACTCCCGCGACGAACCCTCCGGGGTTGGCGTCGAGTAGACTTTCGGTCGTTTCAGCAGTGAGCGCGTGTCCGGTAGCCTAGCGGATTCAAGAACTCTGTCTGCGCCGTGAGTCCCGCGACACAATCGCTAGTATCGCTCAATTCGGCGGTCCGCATGCGCCCGGTGGGCTAAGAGCGCTGGAAACGTCCGGCTTGATTCCCAACATCGCGGCCTCGGCCGAAGAAGGTGCGGTCATTGGCTGCGGACGACGAGCACCTCGAGCTCGGGATCACTTGCGATGTCCTCTTCCGTGAAGCGGACCGACTTGAAGCCCTTCATCGAATAAAGCTGAGTCTGGTCAGAAAAGTGCGGGGACTCGGGATCTTTCGACTGCGAGTAGGCCGCGATGGACGTTGCACGGGGCCCGTCGCTCGTGAGCTCGATCGCCATCACGATCGCCGGACCGCGATCCGCGTAGTACCCGGCCGAAGTCAGGCCCGTGCCTGGGTCGATGCTCTCCGCCATCTCCAAGGGCTCGAGTGAGTCCGCGAAGTCGATGACCGGTGCCGCGATGTTGGCGACGCCATCCAGGCTGATCCCGCCGTGCATGGGAATCCGGAGGTCCCCCTTGTTCGTAAACTGCATGTCCCCGAGAGCCACATCGACTTCGAAACCCGCTCCCTCCAGCAGCGCCACTGCGGCCGCGAGGTTCCGGAGCACGGGATCAGGACCTTCCGCGGGGGCATCCGCCAATCCTCGCGGCGTGCCGAGCGGGTCGTCCGGGTCGAACGGCACGCTCCATTGATATTCTTCGCCTGTGGTGGGGCTCCAAAGCTGCCGCCAGAGGACGGCCCCCACGCTATCGAGGTCGTACCGAAGGTCCCAATTCCGCAGAACGGAGCAGGCCGCGGTGACATCAACGACCTCGTCGCCGACCTCGACTGGTTCCGCGCCCTCGCAGCGAGCGACCACGTCGTCGCGGAGCAGCTCTCCGAGCAGGCCCCGATTGACCATGTACACGCGTTGCAGCTCCTCCATCGAAAACAGACCGTCGGGCCCGGACGGCCCTTCGGGGCTCTCGTCCTCCACGAGCATCGCGACCATGCGCGCCCGAAGATGCTGCTCCTGGCGCTCCCTGCCCATCAAAGGCGTGTAGCCTTCGAGCGGCTGGTCCGAGTTGGCAATCCAATGACTCTGGTTTGCGTTCGAGACCTCGTCCCGCCGTTCCAGCTTGGGTTGTTTCGAAAACGGCACGAGGCCCGGGTCTCGCGCCCCTTCTTCGTCGATCCACTCGAAACGGCTATCGCTTCCATCGATCAGCACGATGCCGAAATCTGCGAATGCCCGTGTAATGGGGTTGTCGACGCGCGCCTGCTCCCACGTTGCGATCGCGTCGGCGGAGAGATGCGGTGTCGCCGACCCGTCCGCATACCAAGCCCGGCCGTCCGAGCTCGCCGCCATCGTATTGACCCAGGGGATGCCCGAGACCCGTTCGTAGACGGCCTGGAATTCGTCCATGTCGCGCGCCAGATTCATCGAGAGGAACTGCGTGAGGACCTCGTCGTTATCGCTGTTTGCATCGCGGAAGGTCAGCGCGCGGAGCCCCGACCACTCGCCGAACGTCGGAACCACGACCATCGGCCCGTAGTGCGTGAAGTACAGCGTGCGCTGGATCTCCTCGAGGCTTCCGTCCTGCTGGCGCACCTCGACTCTGAAGTCTCGCGACGTCATCGCCCGTTCTTCGCCATCGTAGAGGTATCGAGTGGGTTTCCCGGGAACGAGCTGCAGCTCATACACGGTGAATCGAAACCCTTCCGACACCGTGTGGGTCCACGCGACGTTCTCGTTGAAGCCGACTTGGATGCCGGGGAAGCCACCAAATGAAGCTCCGTAGACGTTGATCTCGCCCGGAATCGTCAGGTGGTTCTCTCGGAACTGCGTTGCTCCATGCCAGCCGAACTGGGGATTGGTGAGTACCATGCCGCCTCCCGACTCGCTGCGGTCCGAGCCGAGCGCCCAGCCATTGCTCGCATGCACCGTCAGCTCGGTGAGGGCCGCTCGAAAATCCGAGACCGACGGTGTCACTGAAGCAGCGCGAGCCGGAGGCTGTGCAGCGCCGATGAAGTGAGCCAGGGTAGCGCCACTGGCCATCATGGCGCCGTCGCGAACATACGCGTAGTAGTCGATCGCCGTGATGGGTCGGACCCAATCCTCGCCGGCGCACCACCCGGGGAAGCCCTCCGATCCGCTTTCGGCGAGAAAATGGTTGTATCCTGCGGCGTAGCCGACGATCAGATCCTGTTCGCGTTGCGGAAGCTCCGAAAAATCGCGTTCCGCTACCTCGAGCAATGCGAGCGCGCGGTACCCGAAGTCGCTGTTCAGGTGCTCATCGTCCTCCGCCCGGCCCAGGAATCTAGCGCGTTCGCCGCGTACCTTGAGAACCTGGTCGGCCACGATGCAGCCGCGGTCTTGCGTTGCGCTGTACCCCTGCCCGAAGCCGAGGCTTCCCCAGTCGCCCGCCAAGATGTGCGGGACGCCGAACTCCGTGTAACGAATGGTCGCTTCGTATCGAGGCTCGACTCGAGACTCGGCCGAATCGTCGTTGCAGGAAACCAGCGCCAGGACTAGGGCGCTCATCCCAAGGGCTCGACTCATGCTCATGACTCCACCTCCGCGACGCAGGCCTACACTCCGGGGCTGCGCGAGCAGCTCATGCAACTACCATGCCTCGCCGGAGTACGTCATTCCGCGTGCCGGCTCTCGCCCTCCAAAGACGGGTGTCGCGCATCGCGGTCGTTCACGCGCAAAATGTGCGCAGTTTGCCATGGCGCTCCGGCGCTTCTTCGCTCAGACCGGCTCCAAGCCAAGCGCGATTCGTCCCGAGAAGACATGTTGCTGTTTGGGCTGAAGCGGATGATACGAGGCTGCTCGAACGTCGCGGAGCAGCCGCTCGATCTCTCCCCTGCGGAAGAAGGCACCCCCCCCACCGACCTCCATCGCCTTGTTCACCGTTCGGATGCACGCATCTGCAAGCATCGTCTTGGCCTGCACCGCGATCGACGCACGTTCGACGGTTGGCGCGAAGTCGTACTCGGCAGCGTTGTCGACCAGCTGTCGCCAGAGCGCGCGCACGACCAAGCGCTCGTTGAGTAGCTCGCCGGTGAGGTACTGCACGTTCGGTTCGTCACGACGCGCAGTGGCAGACTTCACCGCGAGCTGCACGGCACGCTCCGTCACGCCGACGTAGGCGCTCATGAAGATCGGCAGCGCTACCGTTGCAATGACGTTGAATGCAGGGTGCCAAGGTCCTCGCGGACGGCGCAACGCGACCGATTCCTCAGGAATGAATGCGCCACTGATGTGAACCGTATTCGACCCGGTGCCCCGCATCCCGTGCGTGTCCCAGTCGTCGCCGCCCTCGACACCCTCGGCGCGGAGCGAGAGCGGGAAGTGAAGCACCATCGGGCCCTCTTCGGGATCGTCGTAACGTCCGCTCGTGATCATCACGTCGGCCATCGGTGAGCCGCTCGCGAAAGGCTTCTTCGAGGTGTACCGGTAGCCGCCCTCGACCTTCTCCATCACACCATTGGATTCGAGCCAGTCACCTGCGCCCGTGCTCACCAATACGAGGTTCTGTTCTGCGATCTTACGCAGCAGCGCCTCGCCCGGCTGCCCGTGGCGATGCTTCCACACAGTAGCGGCGACCAGGTGCGAGTGCATCGAATAGGCGAGGGCCGTCGATCCGCAATATTGCGCGAGCTCGCGGATGAACTCGCAGGCGTCCACGAGCCCGGCCCCCATGCCGCCGAGCTCGAGCGGAACCAAGGCCTTGAACAGCCCGTCCTCCTTCAGGGCTTCGTACGCCTCCGAAACGAACGTCCCATCGACGTCGTGGCGGGTGGCGTATTCGGCGATTTCCGGTCCGAGCGTTCGGGCTTTTTCGATCCATTTTGCGGCGTACATGGCTTTTTCCTTCTGAGGCGGCGCGATTCGGGCGCGCCCTGCTGCCACTCTCACTCTGGCGCGCTCCTGACGATTGCGGTATCGCAGGGAGTCCATTCACGTTCGCCGATCGTCCAAATCCACCGATGGATCCCATTGTCGATGTGTTGCGCACCATCAAGCTTTCGGGCGTCATCTTTTTGCGCGCAAATCTCGGCGGTCAGTACGGGATCGAGATGCCGCCGCCAACCTTCTCGCACCCGACCGTCAAGCCGCTGACTGCCGAGCATCGGTTGGCGATGTTCCACATCGTCCGCGACGGGGAAGGCTACGTCGAGTTCGAAGGGAGCGCTCCGCGCAAGCTCGCCACGGGAGACCTGATTCTGGTGTTTGATCACATCACGCACTCGATGGTCGATTGCCCTGGACGTGCGAAGGTCAAAAGCACCGATCTCTTGATCGAGCGCTTCACGAGCGCCGCGCCGCCCGCGGTCGAAGTCGGGGAAGGCCCGCGCACCATGCGGCTGGTCTGTGGCATGCTCCAGTTCGTCGAGCGCGGCTTCAACCCGATCATCGACTCGCTCCCGCCGTTTCTCCACATCCCGCAGGGGCGAGGTCCCTCGACACCTTGGCTGCGGGCCAACATCGACCACGTCGTCGCCGAGGCGGAGGCCGGTCGGCCGGGGAGCGACACGGTGATGAGTCGCCTCACCGAGATCTTGTTCGTCGAAACGCTCCGCGGGTACCTCGGAGCCTTGCCGCCGAGCGAAAGAGGCTGGTTCGCCGCGCTCAAGGATCCGATCGTTGGCGCCGGGATCCGGTTGATCCATCAGTCGCCGGCGCACCCGTGGACGGTCGCCGAGCTCGCCAAGAAATCAGGCGCGTCGCGCTCGGCATTCTCGGCCCGGTTCACCGAGCTCCTCGACACCTCGCCAATCGCGTATCTCACCGAGTGGAGGATTCGGTTGGCGACCAACCTTCTCGCGGAAACCGACCAACCGATCGCCGGGATCGCGAGCGAGGTAGGCTATGAGAGCGAGTCGGCCTTCAACCGCGCGTTCAAACGGGAAATGGGGGCCACCCCTGCGGCATGGCGCAACGCGGCGTCGCAATGAGCGTCGTGCTTGGATCGGTCGGCCAAACGATGGACGGTCGTTTCGCGGGGCCCCGCGACCTTCGAGGCCGTCTCCAGCACCCCTGGCCGGGTGTCTACGGAGGCGGGCTATTTCCAGCCGGCGACCGTGGCGGCGCGGGGCGCCCGCAACGGGTTGCCTTGTCTTGGCGGCTTGGTAAGGTGCGCCACCCAATTTTTGGAGAACAATTCTTTTGGAGGGGCATATGCGCAAACTGAGCTGGGTATTTTTGTTGGCGGTCAGCCTGTTGCTGACAGCTGGTTGTAAGAAGGATGAGCTGAGGGCGAAGGACGCCCGCATCGCGGAGCTCGAGGCCGCGGGCCAACAAACCGGCACATCGCTAGATCAGTGCAAGAAGGACCGCGAAAACCTCAATAAGCTCTTGAAGGGCAAGGCTGGCGAGATCGACGCCATGGAGGCCGCGCTTGCAGAAGCTGCCGCACGCGAAGCGCAAGCTGCGAAGCGGCTCGAGGAGTGGAACTCGATCCTCAAGCAACTGAAGTCGATGATCGACTCCAGCCAGCTCAAGGTGCGCATCGTGCGGAACAAGATGGTCATCGAGCTGCCCGAGGCGGTTCTGTTCGCGAGCGGCAGCGCCAAGCTCAAGCCGGAAGGCGTCCGTGTCCTCGCGGAGCTCGGTCCAGTGCTAGCGAGCATCCAGGGCCGCGACTTCCAAGTGGGCGGCCACACCGACAACAAGCCGATCCGCACGGCGCGCTTCCCGTCCAACTGGGAGCTCGCCGGTGCGCGCGCGATCGACGTGACGCAGCTCCTTATCGAGTACGGCGTTCCCGGCACTCGTATTTCGGCCGCCGCCTACGCCGACACGCAGCCGGTCGCGGACAACGATACGCCAGAGGGCCGCGCGCTCAACCGTCGCATCGAGATCGCGCTTCAACCAAACCTCGATGAGCTGCCGGACCTCTCGAGCTTCCAGTAAGACCGAGAAGCGCTGCGAACTGCAAACGTGCCGGCGTGCATACGCACCCGGCACGTTCGCAATTGGGCAGGTCGTTTGACCGGCCGTAGCGACTCAACGAGTCCTTCGTGCGTCGGACTCAGTCGTCCCAGCGGTCCCACCAGCTCTTGGTCTGGTGCTTGGCGTCTTGCTTGCCGCCGAGCTCGAGGAAGAAGATCTGTCCGCCTTCGACCAGGGAAGCGCTGCCCCCGATCGAGCCATCGCGGACAGCGTGCGCCTGAACGACGCCCAAGAGCAGCGTCTCGCCCTTGTCGGTGTGGAAGTAGTCGGTCACGTCGAGGATGCCCGAGGTCTCCCAGTCTCCGATGTCGAGCGGGTCGCCATCGGTCTGTGTATCGGGGAGCTCGGCGTCCCGATTGACGACCGCGATCCTCTGGAGGTCGAGCGTACTCTTCAAAGGCCGACTGGGATCGATCGCCCAGATCGACGCGTCGATTTTGGAACGGCCGCCAAAGGCGAGGTCACGGCAAGCGTCGGGGTCAGCGTCCGCCTCGCAGCCTTCTTCGCTCTTCGGGACGCTCAACAGAGTCGAGCGATCCTCCTGAACATAGATCATGCCGTTGTCCGACCAGACCAGGTTGTCCGGGCTTCGGACCCCGAAGTCGCGGAACTGCGGCTCGTCCGAATCGAGGAGGATCGAGAGCTCGCCGGTGACGACGTCGATGATGTAGAGCGTGCCCCAGGTATCGGCCCCGCCGTAGAGTTGGGCGCGGCCGGTCGACGCCACGACGACCTTGCTGGGGTCGTTCGGGTCTTCGTGCACGTCCTCCGGTCGCGAGAGCGAGAAGCAGCCCGAGAGATCGGCGTTCGTGCGAAGGGTGTCGCCATCTAGGTAGCCAAGGTCATCATAGCCGGGCTGGCCTGCCATCGACTCGTCCCTCACCTCGAGTGGAATCCAGGAGCCGGATGCTACGCTTCCCGTACCGTTGAAGTCCGCCGGGGTGAGGAGGCTGCTGTCGTCGGCGGCCCAGCAGTACAGCTGTCCTTTCGCGAGGCCGTTGCGGTCGAGGAAGCTACGGTCGCCAATGGCGTTCTTCACTCCTTCGTAATAGTAGAGGGGCGCGTCAGCCTCGTCGTCGCCGATGATCAGCCCGACCGTCTTGGGATCACCGGTTTCCACTGCTGCGACGGCTTCCCAGGAGGCCCGACCGAGCGCTGGTGCAGCCCAAAGAACGCCTCTGCGAACATCGAGCGCCCACTCTGTGCCGTTTCCGGTCTCCTCACCGGTGAAGAAGATGTCGTTCATGAAGCCGCGCTCACCTCGCGCGACCCCGCGTGCCGAACAGAGGCGGCCGAGACCGTCCCCTTCGAGGTCCGACGGCTCGTCGACCTTCTCACCAGCACGGTTGTAAATCGCGCCGTAAGCCAGGCCAGCGTCGATGATGCCGCGCTTGTTCGGGTCGAACCAGAAGCTGCTCACCCGGGCGCCGGTCAACGCCACGCCGTTGTCGAGCGTGTACGGGTAGCCGAGGTCGTTGCCCATCTCGTGATTGACGAGCATTTGGACCGAGCCGGATCGGCTCCAGACAGCGGTCCCGTCCAGGATCCCCGGAGGGGTGTAGCCCCGAACGGTTTCCCCGATCGTGAATGCAGGATCGACCGTGCCCGCCAGTGCGTCGACCTGGGCCTCGGCCCGTGTATCATGACCGCGACCCCGCCCCCAATCGGCATGAGCCGATGCGCTGCAGGCGAGGACCGCAATCGTCAGAACGATTTGTTGCTTATTCATCTTTTCTCCTTGTGAGTTTCCTCCCGGGAGGAGCTCGGTCCATCGAGCTTCTCTTCACGGGAGAGCGTACGGTGCACGCGGTACGTGACGGCTCGACGTAGGCCCGCCGACGTCTGCGCAAAGCCTTCGTCACAAGTCGGCGACGCGCGCGGGGTCGCCAAGTCGAGCGATTCGTCGCATCCCGCCGATAGGCACCGGGATCTCCGGCGCTCGATGCTACAGTCGCCCGATGAGTATCAAGGTTCATCATCTCAACTACTCCCGCTCCTTGCGTGTCCTCTGGCTCCTCGAAGAGCTCGGGCTGGACTACACGATTCAAACCTGGGAGCGCGACGCGAGCTTCCGGGCTCCGGCGTCGGCTGCTGCGGTTCATCCGCTTGGACGCTTTCCGATGGTCGAGGTCGACGGTCGCGTTCTCGCCGAGTCGGGCGCGGTGCTGGAGTACTTCGCGGATCGCGAAGGCAAGTTGCGGCCTAGCGACGAGGCCGAGAAGTTGGAGCAGACCTTCTTCCTCCACTACGCGGAGGGCTCGCTCATGCCGCCGTTGCTGGTCCAGCTCATCCTGACGCGGCTGCGGGGCGCGCCCATGCCCTTTTTCATCAAGCCCATCGCGCGCGGCATCGCGGACCAGATTCACAAGGGCTATTCGGGACCCGCTCTCGACCTTCACTTCGGATTCGTCGAGCAGACGATCGCGCAACGGCCCTACTTCGCCGGAGAGACTTTCTCGATCGCCGACATTCAGATGATTTACCCGGTGGAAGCCGGTTTGTCTCGAGCGGCAGGCGAGCGTCCCCATATGCAGGCCTGGCTCGATCGGATGAAGAGTCGGCCCGCGTACCAGCGCGCAGAGGCCAAGGGCGGCACGGCGGTTCCGCCGGGCAAGTAGTGCTGCTTGGAGCTCTGGCGAGGCGCGTCTGCCCTCGGACCGGAACGGTGCAAGCCTGGCGGGCTTGCAGGGCCGCGCCGCAATTGCGCACCTCGAGCTCGTGTATGATGGGTTCGAAGTGTCGCGGAATCCAAGTATCCATCAGCATCTCGTTCGGCAGCTGACGGAAGTCTACGGGGCGCCGTCGGTCCCCGTGATCGGCGACTTTGAAATCCCAGTCACGGTCTATACGGATGCGTCGAAATTCGACGCGGAACGAAAGCTCCTGCGCGGACTTCCGATCCCGTTGGCTCACGTTTCGCAACTGCCGTCGCCCGGCTCATGCCTCGTGCACGATGCGCTGGGCGTTCCGTTCATCGTGACGCGCAATCGGCAAGGGGAGCTGCGCGCGATGCTCAACGTCTGCCGGCACCGGGGTGCGCGCCTCTTGGAGCAGGAGGGGTTCTGCCAGGTGCGCAAGGGCTTTCGCTGTCACTATCACGGCTGGGCCTACGACACGGACGGTAAGCTCGTGCACGTGCCAAACGAAGGGCTCTTCTCTTCGCTCGACAAGGAGACGCGGCCACTGGTCGCTTTGCCCGTCCACGAACGTTTCGGCCTGATCTGGGTAGTCGCGACGCCCGGCGCGCAGTACGACTTCGCTTCATTTCTCGATCCGCTCGAGGACGACCTGGCGTCCTTGAACCTGGAGAGCCACGTCGTGTTTCGACGGGCGACCGCGACCCGGCACACCAACTGGAAGCTCGTCATGGAGGCATTCCTCGACGGGTACCACGTGGGACACTTGCACAAGAAGACGGTCGCGCCCTATTTTCTCGACAACCGAAGCTACGCGGAGAGGACGGGACCGCACGTGCGATCCATCGTCGGGCGTACCGGCTTCTCCGAGGCGGTCGAATCGGGTCAGATCGAAGAGATTCGAGACATCGCGACGCCGACGTACGTGATCTTTCCCAACACGATTTTCGTCGTCCAACCGGGGTTCGTGAGCCGCGCGACCGCGTATCCCACCGCAATCGACGAAATCTACTGGGAGCACGATCTGATCATCCCGGAGGAGCCGCAAACCGAAAAAGCGAAAGCGCACTGGGAGCTCAACTTCGAGCTGATCCAAAACGGCGTCTTCAGTGGCGAAGACCTTTGGATCTGCGAGCAGATCCAACGGGGCCTGGCGAGCGGCGCCAACGAGCACCTCATCTACGGCACCGAGGAAGCGCCCATTCGCTGGTGGCACGAAGAGCTCGAGCGGCGCCTTCGAGCCGGCTAGCTGGGACTCGCGCTGCGGTCCTTTGCGAAGAGCATGTAGATCGAAGGGACGAAGAAGAGCGTGAAGATCGTGCCGATCGCCATGCCGCCCACGAGCACGAGACCGATGCTGTTGCGCGCCTCGGCGCCCGGACCGGTGACCAATGTGAGCGGGAAGTGACCGAAAACGGTGGCGGTGGTGGTCATCAGGATCGGACGGAGACGAACGCCGGCAGCGTTTCGGACCGCCTCGAGCTTGGCTTGCCCCTCACGCTGAAGCTCGTTGGCAAACTCCACGATGAGAATGCCGTTCTTCGAGACCAGGCCGATCAGAGTGACGAGCCCGACCTGTGAGTACACGTTCAACGTCGTAGTCCAGCCGTCGGTCCAATAGTGCATGTTCGGGTCGGGCATCTTCAAGAACGTGAAGATCGAAGCGCCGAACATGGCGAGCGGTACGGAGCCGCCCAGGATGACCAGCGGATCGCGGAAGCTGTTGAACTGTGCGGCCAGAACCAAGAAGATCAGGACCACCGCGAGCGCAAACGCCGGGACGAACTTGTTGCCTTCTTTGCGGAGCTGGCGTGACTCGCCCGTGTAGTCGACGCTGTACCCGCGCGGGAACACAGTTTCGGCCTCGGTCTCCAAGAACGAGAGCGCCTCGTCGAGCGGGCGAATCGCGACGCCACTGAGCTTGACCGAGTTCAGCTGCTGAAAGCGATTGAGCGAGCGCGGAACGACGCGATCCTCGACGGTGGCGAAGGTGCTGAGCGCGATCAGGTCACCGTCGGGTTTGGTGACGTAGACGTCTTGCAGCTGGTCGGCGTTGAGGCGCGCGGAGCGCTCGAGCTGCGGGATGACTTTGTAGCTTCGGCCCGAGATGCTGAAGCGGTTGACGTAGTTGCCGCCCACCGCCGAGCCGAGCTCTTGGCCCACCGCCTGCAGGCTCAGGCCGAGCTCGGCTACCTTGTCGCGGTCGAAGGTGATCTGCGATTCTGGCTGGTCGATCTTCACGTCGATCAGCGGCGGGAAGGCGAACAACCCGCTCATGGCCGCTTTCTTTTGAAGCTCTTGAACGAACTTGCAGAATGTCGACTCGATTCCGCGGTCGAGGCGACGACGAACTCCACCGGGAACTCTCCGCCGCCTGGGAGCGCGGGCGGCAGGACCGGAAAGGTCTGAATCCCGGGGATCGCGTTGACGTCCGCGCCCACCAAGGGCATCAGCTCGAACGCAGTCCGCGTGCGCTCGTCCCAGGGCTTGAGACCCATGCCCCAAAAACCACCGCCCGGCGTGGTGATCTGAAACGTGAACTCGGTTTCTGGGTAGCTCATGGCCATCGCGTGCACGGCTTTGACCGAGGGGGCGAGTTGGCCGAGCGTCGAGTTCGCTGGCGTGTTGACGACGCCGAAGATGACGCCCTGGTCTTCGTTGGGGGCGAGCTCGCGTGGCGACATCACGAACAAGACCGCAGCGAGCCCGCTGAGCACCACCCAGGCGAGATAGATGGCCGGCCGGGCGTTGAGCGTCCGGTCGAGCACGCGCAAGTAGACGTCCTTCAGGCGACCGAAGTCGCGGTCGATGCGCGCGGGGAGTCCGCGCAAGTTCTTCTCGTCGGGCAAGAAGCTCGCAGACATCACCGGGGAAAGCGTGATGGCGACGACTCCGGAGATCAGGACAGCACCCGCGAGCGTCAGGGCGAACTCCTGGAAGAGCGCTCCCGTCAATCCTCCTTGGAACGCGATTGGCGTGTAGACCGCGGCCAGCGTGATCGTCATCGCGATGACCGGGCCGACGAGCTCGCGCGCTCCCTTCAGCGCGGATTCGCGTGCGGCTCATGCCCTCACGCAGATGCCGCTCGATGTTCTCGACCATCACGATGGCATCGTCGACGACCAAACCGACCGACAAGACGATCGCGAGGAGGGTCAGCAAGTTGATGGTAAAGCCGAAGAGCTGCATCAGGAACACGGCGCCGATGAGCGAGATCGGGATTGCGACCACCGGCACGATAACGGCGCGGAAAGAGCCCAAAAAGAGAAAGATGACGACGATGACGATCGCCAGGGTTTCGCTCAAGGTCGTGACGACTTCGCGGATCGCGCTGTCGATGTACTTGGTGGCGTCGTACGCGATCTCGGCGCGAAGCTGTTCAGGGAGCTCTTCGCGGATCGCCTCGAGCTCGGTGCGGACTCGTTTGACGACATCGAGGGCGTTGCTGTTGGGCAGCACCCATACGCCGATGAAAACTGCCGTCGCACCGGTGAAGTTGACCTGGTCATCGTAGCTCACGGCTCCAAGGGCGACCTCGGCGATATCCTCCAATCGAACGATGGCGTCGTCTTGCTCGCGAACCACGAGACGCTTGAACTCTTCCACAGATTCGAGGTCGGTGTTGGTCGTGAGATTGACCTGGATCAGCGCGCCCTTGGTCTGACCGACAGCAGCGAGGTAGTTGTTGGCCGCGAGCGCGTTGCGCACCTGTGCGGGGCCGATCTTGTGTGCCGCCATCCGTTCAGGATTGAGCCAAACGCGCATGGCGAACGTACGAGCGCCTAGGATCTCGGCCCGTTGCACACCATCGACGGCGGAGAGACGGGGCTGAATGGCGCGCACCAGGTAGTCGGTGATCTCGTTCTGCTTGAGGAAATCCGACGAAAAGCTGAGATACGCGGAAGCGAATTGGCTGTCGACTGAGACGACGTCGAGCACGGGAATTTCGGCTTCGGGCGGGAGGTCCCCTCTGACCTGATCGACCTTGGCTCCGATTTCGGAAAGCGCTCGGACCGCATCGTAGTTGAGGTCGAGGTTCGCGCGAATGATCGACACGCCCTGGCGGCTCTCCGACGAGATGTAGTCGATGCCATCTGCGGCGGCGATGGCCCGCTCGATTGGGGTCGTGATGAAGCCGCGCACGAGCTCGGCGTTGGCTCCCACGTACGCAGTGGTGATCGTGATGGCCGCGTTTTCGCTTCTTGGGTACTGCCTGACCGTAAGCGAGCGAATGGCCTGAATACCGGCGATGACGATCACGAGATTGACGACTATCGCGATGACCGGGCGGCGGATGAACAGGTCGGTGATCTTCACGGTGCTTCCCGGGCGCGACTATTCGTTGGGCGGATTCGGATCGGTGTTGATCTCGGGCGCAAGGTCGTTGCGGATGGTGACTGCCATTCCGCTCTGAAGCTTGAACGCACCCGTCGAGACGACCACGTCCCCTACAGCGAGACCGGAGCTGACGGCGACCAAGTCCCCGCGGCGCTCCCCGAGGCGCACGAACACCTGCTCGGCGATCAGCTGTTTCTCGCCAGACTCGCTTTCCTGTTCCTTGATGATGTAGACCGAGTCGCCGTAGGGCGCGAACAAGACGGCGCTCGCAGGAATGGCGAGCAATTTCGCGCGCCTCGGGCTGGACCACCGTCACGTCGACGAACATGCCGGTGCGGAGCTTCCCGTCGGGATTTGCGACGATCGCCCGCACGTCGAAGTTGCGCGTGCCAATGTCGACCTCAGTGTCGATCACCTCTACCGTTCCCTCCCAGGTCCTGTCGGGGAAGCCATCGGTGCTGATGGTTGCGGTGTGTCCGGGCTCGATCAGCGACAGCACTTGCTGCGGCAGCGAGAAATCGACGTAGATGGGATCGGACGACTGGAGGGAGACGATCGGCGTCCCCGGTTGCAGAACCTCCCCGAGATCCACGTCACGTATCCAACGCGACCGAGAATGGCGCGCGGATCGTCTTTCTCGCGATCACGGCTTTGAAGTTGGCGACGTCCGCGGCGGCCTGGGAAGCCTTCGCGGCGGCGGCGTCCACGTCGGCCGCGCTGACGGCAGCGGTGGAGGCAGATTTTCTTCCGTTGGTAGTCTATGTCGGCCAGCTTGGCGCTCGCCACTGCGGAGGCCAGCTGCGCTCGCTCGATCGACGTATCGAGACGCACCAGAAGGTCGCCTGTTTTGACCATCTGGCCGGACTTGAAGGCGATCTCGGTGATCGTGCCGGGGACCTCGCTGGCCACGGTCACGCCTTGCACTGCGACGACGGACCCACTGCGGTGAGCTCGGGCCCTCCAGCCCACCTCGGTCACCTCGGCAGTCGTGACGGCCTGCGCCGGCGGCACGACGCTCGGCCGCGGCGATCATGGCGCCGATCTGCGAGGCCTTGATGCCACCTAGGACGAGCACGAGCAGCACGATGACGCCGACGGCG
>CAWBAV010000021.1:0-4677 GCA_963786865.1 uncultured delta proteobacterium
ACGCAACAAAAGCAGCTGACCACACTAAGACGGAGCCACTCACAGATCGCTAGAGCCTCGGACCGTCGGTTCGTCGTCGCCGATACTACTTCCTCGTCCCAGGCATCGTCGGGGCCCCGGCCGCCTCCTCGCTGACCCACAACACAACAAACCGGTCGCCGCCGTTTCTTTCTGATCATCATCACCTTCCACCACCATTCCTCGCCTTTCTCGAGCGCGAAGAGAACAGCGCAGGCAAGCAAGAAGTATCGACTACTTCATGAACTAAGTAGATCATTACAGCCACAAGCACCACCGTGTTCAAGAGCTCCCTGGTTCTACCTCGAGGACGACGTCCTGAGGCGCCGGCGTCCCGATCGAACCGTTCCACGAAGGTTCTTCAAGTGGCTCTATCAATCTTCTCGGGTACGGATCACGAGCATCAGTTTGCCTCATCAGAGACAAACAGTTCTTCATGGTCTTGTGATCCATACATCGCTCATGTTGATCATAACCTCTCATCATACAAGGGAGCATCTTCAGCTACTGGCTCGCAGCTTCAATAATAGACATCACCTCCAAACCAGCCATTACGTGTAGCCATGAGTATCGACACTGGCCCCTGATACGGATCGCATATGACTTTCAGTACAAAGTCGTTCCTGACCCAAACACATACATCTTCTCCAGGGCCTCGCTTCGTTCTTCTCGTCTACCTCGCGCAGAGAGCTGGCATGAAGAAGGTACCGATACCTGCAGACCGAGCAGCCTGAAGGTCACGATGCTCAGCTCAGACATCGGCACAACGTCCACCATTGCAAGCCTAACAATCACGCCGACGGCTACAATACCTCTCGCTCCCGACCTCTTCGTGGCAAGGACTGCAGAAGGACCCGCGTTGGAAAGATCGCCCAAGGCGGCAACTCTCACGGCCTCTGATTACCGCTCGTTCCTCCACGCTCAGGGCTAGAGAAGGGGGGTGCAGGAGCCGGTCCGCATCGTTGGGAGCTATCTTTCCCCGTATGTGCGCAAGGTCTTGGTCGTCTTGGACCTCAAGGGGATCGCCTACGAGATCGATCCAATCATTCCCTTCATGGGTGATGATCGATTCTCGCAGATCAGCCCGGTCCGCAGAGTGCCCGTCCTCATGAACGATCTCGTGACGCTCGCCGACTCCTCGGTCATCTGCCAGTATCTAGAAGAGCGTTACCCCGCTCCAGCGCTCTATCCGACCGATCTTGCAGAGCGCGCCCAGGCTCGATGGCTCGAGGAATACGCTGATACGCGGATGGGGGACGTAATCATCTGGCGCCTCTTTCAACGCCGTCGCGATCAATCCCTATGTTTGGGGGACCAAGGCCGATCCGCGAGAGTTGGAGAAGATTCGTCTCGAAGAGATGCCGCTCGTATTCGATTATCTGGAATCCCAGCTCCCTTCGAGCGGGTACGTGTTCGGAGAGTTCTCGATCGCCGATATCGCGATCGCATCCTTTTTCCGAAATGTCGCGTTTTCCCGCTACACCTTGGATGCGGTGCGGTGGCCGCGGACGACGGCTTTCGCGGAGCGAGTGCTCGCGCTCGAAAGCTTTCGGAAGCTCATGCCGTTCGAAGAGAAGACTCATGCGCACCCCCATTGTCCAGCACCGCGAGGCCTTGTCTGCGATGGGCGCGCCCTTGATGGCGGACACGTACGGCACGCTCAAGCCCCGTCCTGGGATCCTGCCGACCTAGGCAACCAGCTCCGTTCGGATGGCATCGAGCCCCTGTTGCAGCCAGCGTTTGAAGCACAAGACGATCGGAACGGCGATCGGATAGGCGAGAGGGGACGTCAGGCCGAACGTATAGGTCCAGACGATGCGCGTGCCGCCTTCCGTTTCGATGAAGTCCCAGTTGCCGGTGCCACTCCGTACGAGCAACGAGAACGGAAACTCGGCGCCGCCCGTCCAGCGGTAGCGATGACGGACCGGAGGGTCGTAGTCGAGGATGACTTCCTCGAGAACCGTGCCGTCGGTCATGAACACGCGGCGCCTCGAGCCCTTCGCAAGCGTTTGTCCTTCGTGCATCTCGACTTTGCTGATCCCCGCGAACGGCCCACGGGAGCGTAGGGTTTGGGGCGTATTCGTGCTGTCGGTGGCCCGTGCAAACACTTCCTCGCGCGGGCGGGGGATGAGAACCGAAGCCGAGGTCGAGATCTGCATCATCGTGCGGGAAGCTAGCACGAGAGCGCAGGCCTTGGTTCTTCAGTCGTCCCGGTTGCAACCTTCGATCGGTTTGGCGGTGAGTCGAATCACGCCCGAACCGGGAGAGCACCGGCATCGGTGGACATGGCGCGCCATCCGAGTCGGCGATCAACTCTCCGGAATCCACCGTCATCCCTCAGCAAAGTCGCTTCGCCCATTCAAGCGGAGGCGGCCGTCGGCGAGGCGAATGCCCCCCGCCCCCGATAGACCGATCGGCGTAGTGCAGGACGAAGAGCCATCCACCTCGGACGGGGCGTTGTCGAAGATCTTGACGATCAGATCGCCTCGATCGTCCCATCGCGTACGCGCCGATGTCTCCGGATCGCAGCTCTTCGAAACGGGTCACGGGCGCAATCGGCGCTGCGATTGGAGCACGGCTTCGTGCAAAGGGGAGACCGTATTGACGACGAAGCTCACCCAGCCCGAGCAGTCCGTCGAAGCGAGTCCGGAGTACGTTTCGGTGGGAACCAGGTACACCGGCGGCTCGGCAAGCTCGTCCGGACCGTACGCGGTCTCGTAGCTGTAGCTATTGCTGGGAGCTGGCGTGGCGGAGCCGCTTTGCAGCCGGCGCCTGAGAGACGCACGAAAGGAAGTGCATGCTCAGCGCCAGGCACGTCATCGACTGCGCGCAAAATGGAACGATCCGTTGAATCCCGTTGGTCCAGCTCGGTTCGAACACTATGAGGCCGCGAGCTCGATCGCGCGTGATGCCGGCGATGATCATCTGCTTGCCGATGACAGCTGGGATCAGTCCGATCAGCCGCGTAGTGACGCTCATGCCGGTGTGTCCGAGGAAGACCGGCGTGTTGGCAATGGGGTTCATGATGGCAAAAAGCCAATGAACACAGTGAGCACGTTTTGGAGTAGGTCTTGCATGGAGGCTCCGATCTTTCAGTCAGCGAGGAATCGTCGCACTTCGTGGACGAACTTGGTCCATGCGGGCTCGTCTTCGGTGAGTAGATGGTTCTGGCTCTCGAGCGTGATGAAACGCGCGTTCGGGATGGCTCCGGCGAGCGCGAGTCCTCGCCGATACTCGACCGCCGAGTCGCCTCTCGAGTGCATGACCAAGGTCGGTGCCTGGATCTTGGGAAGCAAGTCGCGCACGTCGATGTCCGCGGCAGCGATGCGAAGCCGAAGCGCGTTGTCCGGCGATGCGCTGATTCGTTGCAGGTCGTTGAACCATTTCACATGCTCAGGCGTAGCGTTCGGGATGAACGTGCTGGTGAAGAGATGCCGAAACGCAGGGTTGTCGGCGCCCCAGCTCGCGCGCATGAGCGTTCGCATGGCCATTTCGTGCTCCCGAGCTCGCTCGCTGGTTTCGACGAGCCTTCCGGTTGCAAAGCCCCCGAGGAGAACGAGATGGGATACGCGATCGGGATGCCTCGCCGCATAGGCCGCGGACACGGACGCCCCCTTGCTGATTCCCAAGAGCGCGAAACGCTCGAGCTTGAGGGCGTCGACGACACTTTCGAGATCCCTGTAGAACGCGTCGAAAGAGACGTTCTCGACATCCCAATCCGAAAGCCCATTCGCGCGATCGTCGTACCGGACGAGCAAGTTGTTGCGGCTCAGCTCGGTGAACACGTGCCGCCATACGGGGCTCTCCCAATCGAACTCGAGGTGGGTCAGCCAGTTGGCCGCCTTCACGATCGGCGTGCCCTCGCCAACGGTCGCATACGCGATTCGGGTGCCATCGAACGAGGTGCAGAAGCGGATTTCCTGGCGAAGCTCCTTGGCGCGAGGCGATTTCAGTCGAGCTCTCGGATTGCCCAAGATCGCGCGTTTTGCGTCCACAAGTGCGCCGTCGTCGATGCCTTGCTCGGCCAGCGCGCGCCGCCCCACCTCGATCTGCTGCTCCGCTTCGCGTCCTCTCCCCGTGCGCTCGAGTCAGGTCCAAGAGATGAAGCCATCGCTGCACGCTCGACGAGTTCAGACGAACCAAATCGCGAGCGAATGGAAGCGCTCTCTCGGGGTCGTCGATCGAGCGAGCGACGAACTCGTCGAGTACCTGGATGCGGAGCTGGCGACAATCCCCGCGTGCGGCTGTCAACCAGGCTTGAAATTCCGTGAAATCGAGCAGGTCTATTCCTTCGAGAAGCTCACCTCGAAAGAGCGCAGCCAGCTCGCCCACGGTGTCGGTGTCCAGCGTCATTAAACCGTTCTTGGCCGCTCGAATGCGATGCAGGTCCACGTGAGCGTCGCTGAGATGGAGTCGAACGCAATCTCGGTCTGCGAGCAGGCGCGGACTCAACCCTGATGGTCGACCAAGGGCAAAGTTTGCTCAGGCACCAACGCAGCCCACCGCGTGGATCGTCGGCCACGTCCCAGAAAAGGCGGGCGAGCCGCTCGCGGCGGTGTTCGCCACCCGTGGCAGCCAGAGTGGCCGGAGCGCACGCGTCTTCTTCGAGCGGGGAAGCTCGATTGCTTCGCCATTGCGCTCGATCCGAAGCGGACCGAG
>CAWBAV010000022.1:0-253133 GCA_963786865.1 uncultured delta proteobacterium
ACCGACAAGGCGGTAAACCCAAGCTCGGTGATGGGCGCGACCAAACGTGCGGCGGAGCTCTATATCCAGGCGCTTTCGCTCAACAGTGCCACGCACTTCGCGACGGTCCGCTTTGGGAACGTGCTCGGCTCGGCCGGGGCTGCAATCCCCATCTTCCGCAAACAGATTGAAGATGGCGGCCCCATTACGGTCACCCACCCGGACATGACCCGGTACTTCATGACCATCCCGGAGGCCGTGCAGTTGGTGGTCCAGGCGGCAGCGCTGAGTCGCGGAGGCGAGACGTTCATCCTGGACATGGGGCAACCGGTTCGCATCCTCGACCTCGCCCACGATTTGATTCGACTGAGCGGCCTGGAGCCCGACAAGGATATCGAGGTTCGGTTCACGGGCGTTCGCCCCGGTGAAAAACTCTTCGAGGAGCTCTCGAATACGGCCGAGGGCATTCAGAGAACCAGCCATCCGAGATTTTCACCGGAACCTACGACTCGCCGCACCTTCCCGGATTGCGCGCCCAATTGACACGCTCAGCGCGCTTTGGAAGACCGCCGATCCAAACGTTGTTCGGCAGGCGTTGGAGAACTCCGTCCCGGTAAGTACGCAAACGGAACGTAGTAGAGCGAGCGGCTCTCGCGATCGAGGACGGTGACGCGAGAATCGAAGCGATGGAGACTCTGTGAAGATATTAGTGACCGGGGCGCGGGTTTCATCGGAAGCCACGTGGCAGAGGCCGCCGTCGAGGCTGGCCACGAAGTTCCGTCGTCGACGACCTCAGCAATGGACGCACCGAAGATCTTCCGCCGAACGTGGATTTTCATCCCGTCGACATCCGAAATCGCGACGTGTTTCGGGAGATCGCTCTGCAATTTCGACCGGACGCGATCAGTCATCATGCCGCTCGAGCCAGCGTGACGGTGAGACGTACGCGATCCGATTCTCGATGCAGACGTGAACGTCATGGGTTCACTCAACGTCGCCGACGTAGCGCTCGAGTGCGGGAGCCGACTGGTTTTTGCGAGCACGGGCGCCCTCTACGGAGAAGTCCCCGAGGGCCAGTCCGCCGGCGAAGAATGGACCGCGAACCCCTGAGCCCGTACGCCTGCAGCAAGGCTGGCTTCGAGCTCTATCTCCGCGCCTATGGACAGGTGTCGGCTTGCGGTACACGATTCTTCGCTATGGCAATGTCTACGGGCCGCGACAGGATCGCCACGGGGAGGCCGGCGTCGTGTCGATATTCCTGCAGAGGCTCCTGTCGCGGAGAGCCGATTCAGGTCAACGCGCGAGCCAAGAAAGGAGATGGGGGCTGTGTCCGCGATTACGTTTACGTCCGCGATTCCGTTCGCGCGAATCTCGCTGCATTCGAAGGCGCCCTCGACGGCCGCACGATCAACATCGCAACGGGCCAAGCAACGAGCACCCAGACGCTTGCACAAATGCTGGTCGAGCTCGTCGATCGGCCGGCGATCGTGAACGACGGGCCATATCGCGCCGGCGATTCGAGCGTTCCGTCCTCGACCCGACGGTGATGGTTTCGATTCTCGGGGAGCCCACGCCACTGAAACGAGGGTTGACTGCCACGACCGAATGGTTTCGAGATCGGGTGGACTCGAGATGAGCGAACGAATTGCCGTGGTGGGGCTCGGGTACGTGGGGCTTCCCGTGGCCTTGGCGTTTGCCAGGAAGTTCCAGGATACGGTGGGATTCGACATCTCAGAGGCTCGAGTCGACGCCCTGAAGGCGAACGAGGACTGGACCGGCGAGGTGAGCGAGGCGGAGCTCAAAGCGAGCCGCTTGAAGCTCAGCACCGACCCGGCAGACCTTCGGGGCTGTACGTTCTTCGTCGTCGCGGTGCCCACACCGATCGACTCGGATCGACGTCCTGACCTCGGGCCGCTCTTCTCTGCAACACGGATCGTCGGAACCGCGCTTGCTCCAGGTGCCGTCGTCGTCTACGAGTCGACGGTCTACCCAGGAGTGACCGAGGAACGCTGCGGCCCCCTTCTGGCGGAGGCATCCGGTCTTCGACAATCACGCGATTTCAAGCTGGGATACTCGCCAGAACGCATCAACCCGGGCGACAAGCTGCACACCTTCGAAAAATCGTCAAAGTCGTTTCGGGCGAAGACGAAGAATCGCTCGAACGCATCGCTCGCGCTTATGAGAGCGTAGTCGACGCTGGCGTTCATCGCGCTTCGTCCATCAAAGTCGCGGAGGCGGCCAAGGTCATCGAGAACACGCAGCGCGACGTGAACATCGCCTTGATGAACGAGCTCGCGTTGATCTTCGATCGCCTCGGAATCCCGACTCGTGACGTGTTAGCGGCGGCGGGAACCAAGTGGAACTTTCTCCCGTTCACGCCTGGCCTGGTTGGAGGTCATTGCATCGGCGTCGATCCGTACTACCTGACCGCGAAGGCAGAGGCCGTCGGTTATCATCCGGAGGTGATCCTCGCTGGGCGCCGCATCAACGACGACATGGGTAACTTCATTGCCCGGCGAATGGTGAAGTTGCTCCGTAGGCAGGACCATGCCCTCAAGGGTGCTCGCATTGGCGTGCTCGGCCTCACTTTCAAAGAGAACGTTCCCGATCTTCGCAATAGCCGCGTGCCCGACATCATCCGGGAGCTTCGTGATTACGGGATTGATCCGATCATCCACGATCCGATGGCGTCTCCGGAGGAAGCGCTGCGTGAGTACGGCATCGAGCTGCGTCCCTTCGACGCACTCACCGATCTTCACGGCGTCATCCTCGCCGTACCCCATCGTCAGTACGCCGAGCAGATCGATCGCATCATCGACGGTGTCTGCGAAGGTGGACTGCTCATCGATGTGAAGTCGATGCTCGATCCGCTCGTGCTGAGAAGCGACATCGTTTACTGGAGCCTCTAGCTTTAGAATAGACGCTCGGGGACGAAGATGATGTCTCCGGCGGCGACCTCTATGTCTTTTGCCTGGCCTTTGGTGACGCGCGCGACCGGAACGCGATAGCGAACGAGCTCCCCGCCCACGTGACGAGTCAGCACCGTCGCATCACGGTCTGCGAGCGACGAGAAGCCCCCGGCCATGCCGATCGCCTGGACGACGGTCATGCCTGGCTGAAGCGAAAAGGTTCCGGGATTGGCGACGGCTCCGACGACGCTCACGCGCTTGGACGCGTACTGTTCCACGTACACCGAGACGTGAGGATTCCGCAACAGGTCGCGATTCGCCAGCTCGGCCTGGATCTCGGTGGCCACCTCGGTCGGCTCGAGCCCATTGACCTGTACAGCTCCGAGCAATGGCAAGTTGATCGTGCCATCTGGCGCAACCGGCGGGTTCCAGTGAGCGCCTCTTCTCCGTAGACGCGCACCGAGAACGTGTCGCCCGGGCCGAGGGTCGCGCTCGTCCGTTGCGGGCGGGGGTACTTCGGTGGCTTGGACGCCGCGCTTCGCGCAGGCGGAGCCTGAGCCATTTGTGACGGGAACCAGTACTGCGATTAGTAGAAGACGCGAATGCCGAGCCATGCTTCGAACCTCTGATAGCGGGCGGCCGGGCTAGAAGCGCACCGGTTCCCGTGTATTCGAACTCGGTGAAATCCGCCAAGTAACCGAAATCGCCAAACAGCGCCAACCACGGCCTGAAGCGATAATCTCGCCGAAGATGCTCGCATTCAGGCGAATGTCTTTTCGGTAGGGCTGGTTTCCGAGGAGCGAGCCGTCTGGATTCAGAGCAAGACCCGATTTTGTTGAAGGATACCCAAGTGGTCGTCCCGAGTTTGGAAGGCGTCGCGAGATGAAGCGTGAATCAAGACTGGAGGCGGTTGATGAGTATGTAGTTGCGATGAACGAGGGTTGAAGGATGCGGTTGTACCGGAAGTGACCGTGATTTGGGCCGCGCCCGCCAGCGTGCGTCGACGTGCGCTATTACGTCATCGAAGCCTTCGCCAATTGGGACGAACGGTTACGCTTGTGTAGAAGCCGTCGCCATACCCGATCGTCGCGGCGACGACGAGCTCTTCGCGATGGCACCGTTGTAGCCGATTGCAGGTTCGAGACGCGATTCTTGTTGTCGGAGAAGGAAGGTGGGCGAGGCGGCGACGTCACCGGGTTCGAATACGGCGGATGCCAGCGGAAAGCTGTCTAGCACGAGGGCCGACGTCGGAAAGATCTTCCAGTTCAGTCACGCCGGGAAGTTGTGTCCGCGGTTACGTGTAGATCTCGGCGTCGAAAGTTCGAACGAGTTGGTGTAGCCCAAGCGCGCCCTCCAGCACGTCGCTCTTGCTGTTGCCGTGACGGCTCCAAGGTCGCCCGGTTGAGATTTTCGGCCGTAGCTCATGGTAGGGCCCGACGCGGTGTTCGGATTGGAGAACGGTCGGTATGTGTGCGCACGAATACGTTCCCGATTACCAGCGAGAACACTTTCGAGGGATTGTACGAGAAGTTCGGTTGAACACGCGCATGACCGCCGACGGCCCCCGGGATTTGTCCTCAAAGTGGTAGTAATGCGGACGGAGCCCGCCGCGGAACTCTACCTTCTGTGGCTCCGGCGCGTTGGCCTCTCCCTCGCTTTGGCGCACGGCTCCCTCGGTCGCCACGTCGAGATAGCCCGATAAGCGCAGAATGAAGGAGGATTCTTCGTCGTTGGATTGAAGAAAGACGTTCGAATCGGAGCCCGCCCTGTGACGGCCAGGCCGGTGTACTAGGCGTCCGACTTTGAATCCGGGTCCTTCCATGCCCGCGCTATTTGGCATAGAAGCCCTGTGCTTCAGCCCCTGCGGAGTGACATCAGCGCTCAAGACCGCCGCAGAAGCCAGAGCGTGCTCTAACTTCGAGCGCTGGCCCATGATCTCCATTTTCCCCCATGCATGCCGACAACGCTTCCGCGAGTTCAGCCCACTGGAGGGGGGATGAATGGGATTGGCCAGTCGGGCACCTCGGTGAGCACCGCTGGGTTTTCGTCAGGGGCGAAGAGGTCCACTGGCTCCCGCAGCTCGCGCCACCGGCATCGAACAGGTCCTGGCCCACGCATTCGTGTTCGCGGCCTGCTCGAGCACTGAACTTTTGCGAGAGCACGCCGATGACCGTCGACTCGTGATGTCGCGGCACCGCTGTCTCCCTTGGCGATGGCTTCGTCGAGGGAGGCTTGCCTGCGCTTGATGTTCTGCAGATTGGCGGAGCACTGGCTGAGCTTGTCGTCCAAGCAGGTCGCCAGAATGATGTCCTTCTCGCGCTTCGCATTCTGAAGCGCCTCTGCCTGAGCTTCACAGCTGGCTGCGGCGTCCACGACCGCGGACTTTGCAGCCTTGGCCTGCGCGCCGGGCGACAGTGGCGCGGGCTCGCCCGCAGCCCCCATTGGCTCCACCTTGACCACGTCGACCGGTGGCCTCGCTCGAGTCCGTAAGTGACGGCGTACCCCAGGCCCCCCTCCGATCACTAAAATCATCAGAAGAACCCGTCCTACGAGCCCGATCCGTTTAACATTTAAGCCATCCCCTAAACTTGCAGCGATTAGGAGCCGCCGTGCATCCATGTCAAACGGATGCTCCATACAGTTAAGCAGCAAAACTATGGTCCAGTCGAAGCTAGTTTCTCGGGCTGGAAAACAAAGGGATAAACGAAGGTGACGCTGCCGCCATCGAGCGGGGTTGAACCGGAAGCCGCTGATCGTCCGTGTCACGCAGCTCGCGACGGCCGCTGTTCGGTGGCCGCGGCGTTCGTCACGTCGCCCCGCTCCTGCATGGTGAAGGTTACGGTGACCTTCCCGGGCCAGCTGGGTCTTCCGGAGCTCGGACTCGTAAGCAGCGAGTGATGGCTTTCAAGCGCTGCTTGATTTGCTGCTGGACCAGCGCCGCGTCCGCGACTGCCCCCGCACGTCGCCGCCCGCATCCAGCTTCACGTTGCCGCGTAGCTCGCGCTCCTTCTACGACCCCGCCTTCCTTGGCTGCTTCCCCTTCCCCTTCTTGAGCGAGCCCAGGCCTAGTGCCGACCGCTCCCCCCGCCAGTGCGAGTTCGCAAGGCCCCGGCATCGCCCTTGGTGGCGACCCCAACCCCCGAAGCTCTCGCGCGGAGCACGCGCTCGGCTGCGCTTTCCGGTCACGGCGCCCCCCGCCAGCACGTCGCCGAGCGCGCCACCCGCCGAGCGCCCGAGCACGCTTTCGGCCTGGGCGGCGGCTTCCTGCACGATGCGCGCGCGACCCTCGACACTGGCGCCCGCATCCTCCGCCACGGCGCGCTCCCTGGCTGTCGGCCTCGGATGGTGCCTTCTCGGTGGTCTTGGCTTCCGTCTTCTCGTCCTCGCCCTCGCCTTCTTCGATTTCCTCTTCCACCGTCGGAGGCTCCATCGGCGCCTCGAAGGCAAGCGTGCGAGGCTTTTCAGGCACCTCCTGTGTGCCCTTGTCCACCTCCCAATCCGCGTTTCGTAGATGATGAATCCGAAGAACAGCATGTACGAGAAGATGACCGAGGTGGTGAAGGTCCAATCGATGTTCTTCACGAAGCCACGCTGAGCGTGCCGGAAGCTGCGGCTTGGGCGTGATTGGGGTGCTGATACCAACTCGAAGAAGACCGTGAAGTCCCCCATCCGTATGTTGCCGCGTGGAGCTGTCCGCGAGCTTGATCTGACAATGCGTACCCGCGTCTCGCGCCGCCCCAGTTTCGCGTAGGTGCTCGAGCTTTTGGACACCTCCGGGTAGTGCGACCTGCTCTTGCCCGAGAGTTTCAGGGGTGAAGTCGAGTATGTAGTCGTCGCCAACGAGCTGGAAGAGCTCGAACCGAGACTCGAGCTTCGCCGGCAAGGTGCCGGTCTTGATGATCAGGCGATTCTTGGTGGAGGTTCCGATTGAGCAACTGCTTCCGCCGCTGCAGCTATTTGCTCTTCGACGATTTTCTTGTCGCGGAAACAGTCCCACCCGTAGGCAGCGGGTCCCAATGCTTCGTAGGAACCGATTGCATCGCCATGGTCATGGGGCGGGTCGCGGTCTGGCTTCGGTGTCTGCGCCTGCACCATCAGAACGGTTCCTTCTGTACGCTGCGAACCACCTTGCGGACGAAGCTCGTTCGAAGCTCGAGAACTTCGTAACCCAGGTTGGATTGATCTAGGATGCAGAAACGAATTTTCGGCTTCGCACCCGGCTTTCGATGATGGATCCCCTTCGAGCTGGATTACCCGCGGTTGGCGTTTCTTGGCGTCTTGCGCGAACGCCGCAGTGCTCGATAGTCCAACGAACACGAGCGCGAGCAGCGCGACCGAGACGATCCGTTTCGCGTTTTCGCGTTCGAGTTGGTGCAATTCGCTTTATCATCCGATTCAAGTCACGGAGCATATTTCTGACGATGCTCCTTGGCGAGCCGCGACCCCATCTCACCTCGGTAGGTCTTGAGCTCGGAAAAACCGCCTTCTCGTATGCGTCAGCTCGTCTGAGGCCGGGAAATCACCGGCGGCGGTCAGGAGAAGACCCAGCCAGGTTGGGCAGCTTCGATTGTAGCCATAGGGGCGCGCTCGTAGGCCGCTTTGCTTCTGGTCCAACGCCTGTCCGCCCGGTACGCATCCCCAAGTTGACGTGTACCGCGGAACGGGGACCAAGCGCTCCTGCGCAGCGGCGCCAGCGCGCCATCGTAGTTGCCACCGGCGAGGAGCTGAATACCCAAGGCCATGCGAGCTTCGGCGTGAGCTCGGGGACGCAGTCGGAGTGCGCGCTGCCATCGCTTCGCGCAGGCCGCCGGGTCGGCCTGGAGTGTCTCACCGCGTATGAAACGGAAGCTCCGCGACCTGGAGATCGACCTCCATGGCCTGTTCCAAAATCGAATCCGCGAGCTCGTCACGACCCTGCGCGCGGCTTGCCTTCACCAACGCGATCAGCGCGGACGAAGCGCTCATTGCACTTCAGCGCTTGTCCTGCCGCCATCCAGGCCTCGTCGAGGCGTCTCGTTCGCACCAGGAGCTCCGCGTACAGGGCTTGCATTTCGAGGTCGCGCGGTACTCGTTGGCGAGTGGCTCCACCGTCGCGACCGCTTCTTGCACCTGGCCGCGCCGAAGGTGGAATCGTCGTGCGGCTCGCGCGGCGGTCTGAAAGTCCGGAACGACTCCGAGAGCCCGTCGGTAGTAGTTGATTGCATCGCCTTCACGTCCCGCGCGGTGAGCACGCCCAGATTGTAGAGGGCCTGGTAGGCCTTGGGGTCCTTGCTCAGTGCCGATCGAAAGCTCGAGCCCCCTCCGCGGCCGCGGGATCTTTGGCGGCGACGCTGACGCCCTGCTCGAAGGCTCGTCTGGCCTTCGACGACATGGCGGGCTGCGCCGACACTGCTCCGCATGGAATTTGCACCCAGGGCTCACTCTGCCCCGCATCGACATCGGCGCCAGCGCGCGCCCCTGACGAGCCACTGGGTGATTCTCCCCGGCCGTAGCCTCGGCGTCGCCCCCATCCCATGGGGACTGTCCCTTGCAACCCGTAGGCGCTCAGGAGCATCGCTCCGATGTAGCAGAGACCCGCAGAATCATGACCTCGCACCCCCTTGTCGGCATAGGAGGTGGTGCGATTCCAGGTCGAATCTCCATCGGCTTGCCCCTCGGCGAGGCACCGGAACCTCCTGGCACGTAGCCTTGGAACGTCGCGTCACGGCCGGGTCGCGATGCATTCCGCGATCCGCTCGTCACCGTAGGCCTGAAGACGGTCAATGGCCATTCGCGCTAACTCGTCATCGAGCTACCGGCCCTGCCGGCCCTCGCCGAAGGGCGTATCGCGCGACCGCGAAGCACTCGACCGGGCGCACCGAGCGTCGAGCACCTGGCGAACTTTGTCGTCGAAATCGAGCTCGTACTCCTGGCGCTTCGGGGCGGCCCTGCGGAAGCGCGTTTTGCACATTGAGAGGAATGACCACCGGCGTATCTAGAATCGACCTTGCGAGAATTTCACAAGCACGACCTTGGCGGACTGGTACATGCGATTGTCCAGCTTGGACGGCGGCAAACACGGCTCGTAGCCTTCGACGATTGACTGTGCCTGCTTGGCGCCGCTTCGATCGACGGTTTTGATGTACGCCTCGACGGTCTTGGGCTTGCCCGGCTTGATTTCGAAGCGCTCGAAGCTCGCGAGCTTCCCATCCACGAGAATGAGCCTCTGCCGCGTAGCCCGCCGCAATCGATCCCGGGCTGGCCGCTGCGGTCGAAGCCCCGTCGTCACGTTCACCAGCGCGTTTCGATAGTCCGCCGCGCGACCGCGGGCTTTCCAGGATTGGCGATCCGCCAGTAGGCTTGAACCACGAGGTCGCCGGCCTCCCCGTTAGACGCGGATACGCGCATACCCGCGATGGCCTGGGGTAGCGCTGCTGCCGACGCCCATTTCTGCGATTCGGTACAGCGCGTTTCGCTTGGTCGCCAAGTATTGCACCGACTTGTAAACACGACGATAATACTCCGTTGCTTCAGGGTACCGCTGCAGCCGTTCGAGCAGGATTGCCGAGTTCACCATTCCGTCAGCGCGTTTGCTCTGAACCGCGGGATTGGTCGACCGGGCGGAAACGCTGCGAATCAGCCAAGACGCGGTAGTTCTCGACCGAGCGGTCGAAATCGAAGTTGCGACTTGCCGTGTACGCAAGCTTGAAGTGTGCATTGGCGTAGATTGCGTCGAGAGCTTCTTCCTGTTCTTCCTCGTCTTCGGCCTTGCGCGGCCCAGCCTCGTCGATGATGCGCTGATAGAGCTGCGCCGCGGAGTCGAAACGGTTGGTGGCTTCGAGGGCGAGCGCGGCATACTCGAGCGCAACGCGCGGTCGCCGTTGACTGCGGCGACCAACATCGTGGCGGCATGCTGAGTAGCACCCGCTGTTCCGCTCGCCTGGCCCGCCCGCTTGTAGACGTCGAGCGCGTCCTGGTAGACGAGCGCGTTCAAGTCGGCTCCAGCGCGGCAAATGGGCTTGTCCCGATTCGCCGCCACGCTGCAATCGATTCTCTCTCCGCCGTTGCGGCGGTGAGGTGCACCCACGATCCCAGGTCGCCAGCCGCGAATCTCATCCGAGTCGTCTTCCGCGACCGCCATCGCCCGAAGATTCTCCCAGGCGATTTGCCCCGTCGCATCGGCCTGCGGACCCAACAGCTGCTCCTCGTAGATGTGGCCGAAGCGTGCTCTTCGCCTGGGGCCAGTATCCATACCAGTACAAGAGCAAGGCGTTGTTGTAGTCGTAGGCTGCGCGCACGGCTTCGGGTGTTGCGCTGAGGTGGTAGGGCGCGCTGAGGTAGATTTCCCTGGCGCGCGCCAGCCGTTGAACTACTCTTTATCGCCACTGGCCGGACGCGCCGCTCGAAGCGGCGCCTCATCGCGAATGACCAAGCGGCCTTCCTCGTCGCGGTTCGCGATTCGCTTGAGTGACTCCACGACTCGTCGTGCGGACTCCGCGAGGTAACTGTCATCCACGTTCGAATCTCGAACCTCGGCGTACTCGGTTGCAGCCTGCTCATAGCTTTTCGACCAGTACAGGGCTACGAGCTGCATTACAACCTCGCCGACGCCCTGTACTGGTCGAAAAGCTATGAGCAGGCTGCAACCGAGTACGCCGAGGTTCGAGATTCGAACGTGGATGACAGTTACCTCGCGGAGTCCGCACGACGAGTCGTGGAGTCACTCAAGCGAATCGCGAACCGCGACGTCGAGGAAGGCCGCTTGGTCATTCGCGATGAGGCGCCGCTTCCGAGCGGGGCACCTACTGCGGTCCGGCCAGTGGCGATGCCAGAGACCGTACAACGGCTGGCGCGCGCCAGGGAAATCTACCTCACGCGCGTACCACCTCAGCGCGACACCGAAGGCGTGCGCGCAGCCTACGACTACAACAACGCCTTGCTCTTGTACTGGTATGGATACTGGCCCCAGGCGAAGGCACGCTTCGGCCGCATCTACGAGGAGCGCTGTTCGGGTCCGCAGGCCGATGCGACGGGGCAAATCGCCTGGGAGAATCTTCGGGCGATGGCGGTCGCGGAAGACGACTCGGATGAGATTCGCCGGCTGGCGACCGATATTCAGGATCGTGGGTGCACCTTCACCGCAACGGCGGAGAGAATCGATTGCAGCGTGGCGGCGAATCGGGACAAGCCCATTTGCCGCGCTGGAGCCGACTTGAACGCGCTCGTCTACCAGGACGCGCTCGACGTCTACAAGCGGGCGGGCCAGGCGAGCGGAACTGAACAGCGGGTGCTCTACGAGCAGTCCGCCACGATGTTGGTCGCCGCAGTCAACAGCAACCCCAACGACCGGCAGGCGCCGGTTGCGCTCGAGTATGCCGCGCTCGCCCTCGAAGCCACCAACCGTTTCGACTCCGCGGCGCAGCTCTATCAGCGCATCATCGACGAGGCTGGGCCGCGCAAGGCCGAAGACGAGGAAGAACAGAAGAGCCTCGACGCAATCCTCGCCAATGCACACTTCAAGCTTGCGTACACGGCAAGTCGCAACTTCGATTTCGACCGCTCGGTCGAGAACTACCGCGTCTTGGCTGATTCGCAGCGTTTCGCCCGGTCGACCGATCCCGCGGTTCAGAGCAAACGCGCTGACGGAATGGTGAACTCGGCGATCCTGCTCGAACGGCTGCAGCGGTACCCTGAAGCAACGGAGTACTATCGTCGTGTTTACAAGTCGGTCGAGGACCCGGCGACCAAGCGAAACGCGCTGTACCGAATCGCAGAAATGGCGTATCGGCAGCAGCGCTACCCCCAGGCCATCGCGGGTATGCGCGAGTTCATCGGCGTGTACGCCGACGACGGGGAGGCCGGCGACCTCGTCGTTCAAGCCTACTGGCGGATCGCCGAATCCTGGAAAGCCCGCGGTCGCGCGGCGGACTATCGAAACGCGCTCGTGAACGTGACGACGGCCTTCGACCGCAGCGGCCAGCCCCCGGGATCGATTGCGGCGGGCTACGCGGCAGAGGCGCGTTTCATTCTCGTGGATGGGAAGCTCGCGAGCTTCGAGCGCTTCGAAATCAAGCCGGGCAAGCCCAAGACCGTCGAGGCGTACATCAAAACCGTCGAGACTCAGATCGAGAGCGGCGCCAAGCAGGCACAGTCGATCGTCGAAGGCTACGAGCCGGTGTTTCCATACCGCCGTCCAAGCTGGACGATCGCATCGTACGTCCGCCAAGGTCGTGCTTATGAAATTCTCGCAAGGTCGATTCTAAATACGCCCGTGGTGATTCCTCTCGATCTGCAAAACGCGCTTCGCAGGGCCGGCCCCGATGAGCGCCAGGAGTACGAGCTCGATTTCGACGACAAAGTTCGCCAGGTGCTCGACACTCAGGTGCGCCCGGTCGAGTGCTTCGCGGTCGCGCGATACGCCCTTGCGGCGAGGGCGGGCAGGGCCGGTAGCTTCGATGACGAGTTCACGCGAATCGCCATTGACCGTCTTCAGGCCTACGGTGACGAGCGGATCGCGGAATGCATCGCGGAGGCCCAGGGCCGTGACGCGACTTTCCAAGGCTACGTGCCAGGAGAGTTCGTGCGTTCGCCGAGGGGCAAGCCGATGGAGATTCGACCTGGAATCGCACCACCTGCTATCAACAAGGGGGTCGAGTGATGATTCTGCGGGTACCCACGACTGTCTTGATCGGAGCGATGCTCCTGAGCGCCTACGGTTGCAAGGGACAGTCCCCATCGGATGGGGGCGACGCCGAGGCTACGGCCGGGGGAGAATCACCCAGTGGCTCGTCAGGGGCGCGCGCTGGCGCCGATGTCGATGCGGGGCAAGTAAGCCCCTGGGGTGCAACCCATGCGGAGCAGTGTCGGCGCCCGTCGCAGCCCGCCATGTCGTCGAAGGCCAGACGAGCCTTCGAGCAGGGCGTCAGCGTCGCCGCCAAAGATCCCGCGGCCGCAGAAACGAGCTTTCAATCGGCGCTGAGCAAGGACCCCAAGGCCTACCAGGCCCTCTACAATCTGGGCGTGCTGGCCGACCGCGCGGGACGTGAAGGCGATGCGATCAACTACTACCGACGGGCTCTCGGAGTCGTTCCGGACTTCGAGCCCGCCGCGCGAGGCATCACGACGATTCACCTTCGGCGCGGCCAGGTGCAAGAAGCGGTCGCGACGGTGGAGCCACTCGCCAACGAGTACCGCGCCAACCTCGAAATGCAAGCCCTGTACGCGGAGCTCCTGGTCGAAGCGAGACGCCTCGACGAGGCCTGGATGGCGGCAAGACGAGCGCTGAAGTGCAATGAGCGCTTCGTCCCCGCGCTGATCGCGTTGGTGAAGGCAAGCCGCGCGCAGGGTCGTGACGAGCTCGCGGATTCGATTTTGGAACAGGCCATGGAGGTCGATTCTCAGGTCGCGGAGCTTCATTTCATGCGCGGTGAGACGCTCCAGGCCGAGCCCGGCGGCCTGCGCGAAGCGATGGCAGCCTTCGAACGCGCGCTCCAACTGCGTCCCGACTACGCCGAAGCTCGCATGGCCTTGGGTATTCAGCTCCTCGCCGGTGGCAACTACGATGGCGCGCTGGCGCATTTCCAGGCTGCGGAGCGCTTGGTCCCGACGCTTCCCGCGGTACACGTCAACTTGGGGGATGCATACCGGGCGGACAGGCGTTGGACGGAAGCAAAGCGGGCCTACGAGCGCGCCCTATCGCTACAATCGAAGCTGCCCGAGGCCCACTTTGGGCTGGGTCTTCTGTTCCTGACCGCCGCCGGTGATTTCCCCGGCCTAGACGAGCTGAGCGCATACGAGAAGGCAGTTTCCGAGCTCAAGACCTACCGAGGTGAGATGGGGTCGCGGCTGGCCAAAGACGATCAGTCGGAGGAATATCTGCGTGACTTGGATCGGATGATAAAGCGAGTCCGCCGACAGCTCGAACGCGAAAAGGGGGGTGCCTCGTGAATCGGATCGTCTCGGTCGCGCTGCTCGCGCTCGTGTTCGTTGGACTATCGAGCACTGCGGCGTTTGCGCAAGACGCCAAGAAACGCCAACCGCGGGTGATCCAGCTCGAAGAGATCATCATCGAAGGCCGGGTGCAGAAGCCGAACGCGTTCTACATCCTCAACCGATCCAACCTGGGTTACGAAGTTCTCGAGCTTCGAACGAGCTTCGTCCGCAAGGTGGTTCGCAGCGTACAGAAGGAACCGTTCTGATGGTGCAGGCGCAGACACCGAAGCCAGGACCGCGACCCGGCGCCATGACCATGGCGATGCAATCGGTTCCTACGAAGCATTCGGGACCCAAAGTCCTACGGGTGGGACTGTTTCGCGACAAGAAGATCGTCGAAGAGCGAATCGTGCGGCGGCGGGAGACGGTCTCGATCGGAACCTCCGCCAAGAATCACCTGATCATCAAGACCGGCACCTTGCCGGCGAAGCTCGAGTCTCGGTTCGAGCTCTTCCAGCTCGTTGGCGACGACTACATACTCAACTTCACCCCTGAAATGTCGGGCAAGGTCGCACTACCCGGAGGCGTCCAAAAGCTCGAGCACCTACGCGAAACTGGGGCGGCGCGAGACGCGGGTACGCATTGTCAGATCAAGCTCGCGGACAGCTCACGCGGCAACATACGGATGGGGGACTTCACGGTCTTCTTCGAGTTCGTATCGGCGCCCCCAATCACGCCCAAGCCGCAGCTTCCGGCGGCCGTTCAGCGTGGCTTCGTGAAGAACATCGATTGGACCTTCACCACCTGGGTCATCTTCTCGTACATGCTGTTCTTCGGATTCATCATCTACATGGAAAACGCGGATTGGGAGGTGGACAAGGGCGCGCAGGAGGTGCCTGAAAGCCTCGCACGCTTGGTCTTCGAGGCGCCGATGGAGCCTCCGACGGTGGAAGAGGAAATCGAAGAAGGCGAGGGCGAGGACGAGAAGACGGAAGCCAAGACCACCGAGAAGGCACCATCCAAGGCCGAGGCCAGGGAGCGCGCCGTGGCGGAGGATGCGGGCGCCAGTGTCGAGGGTCGCGCGCGCATCGTGCAGGAAGCCGCGGCCCAGGCCGAAGCGATGCTGCTCGGGGCGCTCGGCGGGGAGGGTGGCGCGCTCGGCGACGTGCTGGCGGGGGGCGCCGTGACCGGAAACGCAGCCGACGTGCTCGCACAAGCTTCGGGGGTTGGGGTCGCCACCAAGGGCGATGCCGGGGCCTTGCGAACTCGCACTGGCGGGGGGAGCGGTCAGCAGGCTGGCCTGGGCTCGCTCAAGAAGGGGAAGGGCGTCGGGGAAGCAGCCAAGGAAGGCGAGGTGGTCAAGGAGCGCGAGCTACGCGGCAACGTGAACCTCAATCAGGGCGGCGACGTCGGGGGCAGTGGCGAGTTCGACGCGGCGCTGGTCCAGCAGCAAATCAAGCAGCGCTTGAAAGCCATCACTCGCTGCTACGAGTCCGAGCTCCGGAAGAACCCCAGCCTCGCCGGGAAGGTCACCGTAACCTTCACCATCCAGGAGCGGGGCAACGTAACGAACGCCGCGGCCACCGAAAACACGACGGGCAGCGCGGCCGTCGCGAGCTGCGTGACACGGACGATCAGCGGCTTCCGGTTCAACCCGGGTCCCGATGGCGGCAGCGTCACCTTCCGTTATCCCTTTGTTTTCCAGCCCCAAAATTAGCTTCGACTGGACCATAGTTTTGCTGCTTAACTGTATGGAGCATCCGTTGACATGGATGCACGGCAGCGTATAATCGCTGCAAGTTTAGGGGATCGTTGATGTTTAAACGGATGGGGACCGTAGGACGGGTTCTTCTGATGATTTTCATGATCGGAGGGGGCCTGGGGTACGCCGTCGCTCAGGACTCGAGCGAGGCCACGGTCGACGTGGTCAAGGTGGAGCCAATGGGGGCTGCGGGCGAGCCCGCGCCACTGTCGCCGGGCGCGCAGGCCAAGGCTGCAAAGTCCGCGGTCGTGGACGCCGCAGCCAGCTGTGAAGCTCAGGCAGAGGCGCTTCAGAATGCGAAGCGCGAGAAGGACATCATTCTGGCGACCTGCTTGGACGACAAGCTCAGCCAGTGCTCCGCCAATCTGCAGAACATCAAGCGCAGGCAAGCCTCCCTCGACGAAGCCATCGCAAAGGGAGACAGCGGTGCCGCGAATCACGAGTCGACGGTCATCGGCGTGCTCTCGCAAAAGTTCAAGATGCTCGAGCAGGCCGCAAACCAATGCGTGGGCCAGGACCTGTTCGATGCCGGTGACACAGAGGTGCGGGAGCAAGTGGACCTCTTCGCCCCTGACGAAAACCCAGCGGTGCTCACCGAGGTGCCCGACTGGCCAATCCCATTCATCCCCCCTCCAGTGAGCGGAGTCAGCTAAATCGCGGAACGGTGTCGGCATGCATGGGGGAAAATGGGGATCATGGGCCAGCGCTCGAAGTTAGAGCACGCTCTGGCTCTTGCGGCGGTCTTGAGCGCTGCAATGCCACTCGCAGGGGCTGAAGCACAGGGCTTCTATGCCGATCGCGCGGGCATGGAAGGACCCGGATTCAAAGTCGGACGCCTGGTCCTACACCCGGGCCTGGCCGTCACGGGCGGCTACGATTCGAACGTCTTTCTTCAATCCAACGACGAAGAATCCTCCTTCATTCTGCGCTTATCGGGCTATCTCGACGTGGCGACCGAGGGAGCCGTGCGCCAAAGCGAGGGAGAGGCCAACGCGCCGGAGCCGCAGAAGGTAGAGTTCCGCGGCGGGCTCGGTGCGCATTACTACCACTTTTTCGAGGAACGAATCCCGGGGGCCGTCGGCGGCGATGCGCATGTCGACTTCTCGTACAATCCCTCGAAAGTGTTCTCGCTGGTGATCGGGAACGTTTTCATGCGCACCGTCCGACCGTTCTCCAATCCGAACACCGCGTCGGGCCCTACCATGAGCTACGGCCGAAATCTCAACCGGGCGACCTTGGAGCTAGTGGGCCGCAGCAAGAGCGACGTGCTCGAGGGGCGCTTGGGCTACACCAACTCGTTCGAAGCTTTCGACGCCGAGATCTACGCGTACGGAAAAAACCTGACCCACAGCGTCCCGGCGTCACTGAGCTGGAAGTTCTTTCCGACGTCGGCCCTCGTTTATGACATCGTTTACGCTCATCAGCAGTATTCGAACCCGAGCGACGTCGCAGCCTCGCCCACCTTCCTCTCCGACAACAATCGCGTCTCGAACCTGATCGGCTACAACGGTGCCATCACGGAGCGCTGGTCGCTCACGGCGATGATCGGGTATGCGGCCGGCTTCTACACAAGCGTAACCGATGTCCCAATTGGCGAAGGCTTCGATGACGTGATCGCGCGCGTCGACGCACGCTGGCGGGCGCGGCCCAACATCACGGTCACTTCCGGGTACAACCGCATCCTTCAACCCTCGTTCATCGGCAACTACGTACTCATCAACCGCCTCCATCTGGATTCACGCTTCATCATTCGCGGCGCCTTCCAATTCGGGACGACCACTTGGGTATCCTTCGACAAATCGGGTCTTGCTCTGAATCCAGACGGCTCGCTCCTCGGAAACCAGCCCTACCGAAAAGACATTCGCCTGAATGCGAGCATCTTCGGCGAGTATCGCTTCAGGCCGTGGTTGGCGCTGTTTGGCGATTTCGGTTACTTGGCGGATTTCACCGAGTTCGAATACACGGGAACCGGCGCGCTTCTAGCTCCGGCCGCCCGCTATCAGAGGTTCGAAGCATGGCTCGGCATTCGCGTCTTCTACTGATCGCAGTACTGGTTCCCGTCACAATTGGCTCACTCGCCTGCGCGAAGCGCGGCGTCCAAGCCACCGAAGTACCCCCGCCCGCAACGGACGACACGACCCTCGGCCCGGGCGACACGTTCTCGGTGCGCGTCTACGGAGAAGAGGCGCTCACTGGAACCCACCAGGTTGCGCCAGATGGCACGATCAACTTCCCATTGCTCGGAGCTGTACAGGTCAATGGGCTCGAGCCGACCGAGGTGGCCACCGAGATCCAGGCCGAGCTGGCGAATCGCGACCTGTTGCGGAATCCTCACGTCTCGGTGTACGTGGAACAGTACGCGTCCAAGCGCGTGAGCGTCGTCGGAGCCGTCGCCAATCCCGGAACCTTTTCGCTTCAGCCAGGCATGACCGTCGTCCAGGCGATCAGCATGGCCGGGGGCTTCTCGTCGCTCGCAGACCGTGATGCGACTGTGCTGACTCGTCACGTGGGCGGGGAGCTCGTTCGCTATCGCGTTCCGGTCGCGCGCGTCACCAAAGGCCAGGCAAAAGACATAGAGGTCGCCGCCGGAGACATCATTTTCGTCCCCGAGCGTCTATTCTAAAGCTAGAGGCTCCAGTAAACGATGTCGCTTCTCAGCACGAGCGGATCGAGCATCGACTTCACATCGATGAGCAGTCCACCTTCGCAGACACTGTCGATGATGCGATCGATCTGCTCGGCGTACTGACGATGGGGTACGGCGAGGATGACGCCGTGAAGATCGGTGAGTGCGTCGAAGGGACGCAGCTCGATGCCGTACTCACGCAACGCTTCCTCCGGAGACGCCATCGGATCGTGGATGATCGGATCAATCCCGTAATCACGAAGCTCCCGGATGATGTCGGGCACGCGGCTATTGCGAAGATCGGGAACGTTCTCTTTGAAAGTGAGGCCGAGCACGCCAATGCGAGCACCCTTGAGGGCATGGTCCTGCCTACGGAGCAACTTCACCATTCGCCGGGCAATGAAGTTACCCATGTCGTCGTTGATGCGGCGCCCAGCGAGGATCACCTCCGGATGATAACCGACGGCCTCTGCCTTCGCGGTCAGGTAGTACGGATCGACGCCGATGCAATGACCTCCAACCAGGCCAGGCGTGAACGGGAGAAAGTTCCACTTGGTTCCCGCCGCCGCCAACACGTCACGAGTCGGGATTCCGAGGCGATCGAAGATCAACGCGAGCTCGTTCATCAAGGCGATGTTCACGTCGCGCTGCGTGTTCTCGATGACCTTGGCCGCCTCCGCGACTTTGATGGACGAAGCGCGATGCACGCCAGCATCGACTACGCTCTCATAAGCGCGAGCGATGCGTTCGAGCGATTCTTCGTCTTCGCCCGAAACGACTTTGACGATTTTTTCGAAGGTGTGCAGCTTGTCGCCCGGGTTGATGCGTTCTGGCGAGTATCCCAGCTTGAAATCGCGTGATTGTCGAAGACCGGATGCCTCCGCCAGAAGGGGGCCGCAGCGTTCCTCGGTCACTCCTGGGTAGACCGTCGACTCGTAGACGACGACGGCACCTGGAGCAAGCGCGGTTCCGACGATCCGTGTTGCAGAGAAGAGCGGCCCGAGGTCAGGACGTCGATCCGAGTCGATCGGTGTGGGCACCGCGACGACGAAGAACGTACAGCCCCGAAGGTCTGCCGGGTCGGTGCTGAGCTTCAAGCGGCTCGCTTTGAGCTCCGCCTCGCTCACCTCGCCGGTCCAGTCCTCGTTCGCCTTCAGGGCGTCGACTCGAGCCTCTGAGATGTCGAATCCCACCGTATCCTGGAACTTCCTGGCAAACGCCAAGGCCACGGGAAGCCCCACGTACCCGAGCCCCACCACGGCAATTCGTTCGCTCATCTCGAGTCCACCCGATCTCGAAACCATTCGGTCGTGGCAGTCAACCCTCGTTTCAGTGGCGTGGGCTCCCCGAGAATCGAAACCATCACCGTCGGGTCGAGGACGGAACGCTCTAGATCGCCGGCGCGATATGGCCCGTCGTTCACGATCGCCGGCCGATCGACGAGCTCGACCAGCATTTGCGCAAGCGTCTGGGTGCTCGTTGCTTGGCCCGTTGCGATGTTGATCGTGCGGCCGTCGAGGGCGCCTTCGAATGCAGCGAGATTCGCGCGAACGGAATCGCGGACGTAAACGTAATCGCGGACACAGCCCCCATCTCCTTTCTTGGCTCGCGCGTTGACCTGAATCGGCTCTCCGCGCAGGAGCCTCTGCAGGAATATCGACACGACGCCGGCCTCCCCGTGGGGATCCTGTCGCGGGCCGTAGACATTGCCATAGCGAAGAATCGTGTACCGCAAGCCAGACACCTGTCCATAGGCGCGGAGATAGAGCTCGAAGCTAGCCTTGCTGCAGGCGTACGGGCTCAAGGGGTTCGCGGTCCATTCTTCGCCGGCGGACTGGCCCTCGGGGACTTCTCCGTAGAGGGCGCCCCCCGTGCTCGCAAAAACCAGTCGGCTCCCGCACTCGAGCGCTACGTCGGCGACGTTGAGTGAACCCATGACGTTCACGTCTGCATCGAGAATCGGATCGCGTACGCTCACCGTCACGCTGGCTTGAGCGGCATGATGACTGATCGCGTCCGGTCGAAATTGCAGAGCGATCTCCCGAAACACGTCGCGATTTCGGATGTCGACGGGATGAAAATCCACGTTCGGCGGAAGATTTTCGGTGCGTCCATTGCTGAGGTCGTCGACGACGAGAACTTCGTGGCCAGCCTCGACGGCGGCCTCTGCCACGTGGCTTCCGATGAAACCCGCACCCCCGGTCACTAATATCTTCACAGAGTCTCCATCGCTTTCGATTCTCGCATCACCGTGCTCGATCGCGGAGGCCGCTCGCTGTCTGCGTTCCCGTTTGCGTACTCCGGGACGAGTTGTCCGAGCGCCTCCCGAATGGCGTTTGGATCGGCAGTCTTGCAAAGCGCGCTGAGCGTGTCGAATTGGGCGCGCAATCCGGGAAGGTGCGGCGAGTCGTAGGTTCCGGTGAAAATCTTCGGATGGCTGGTTCTCTGAATGCCCTCGGCCGTATTCGAGAGCTCCTCGAAGAGTTTTTCACCGGGGCGAACGCCCGTGAACCGAACCTCGATATCCTTGTCGGGCTCCAGGCCGCTCAGTCGAATCAAGTCGTGGGCGAGGTCGAGGATGCGAACCGGTTGCCCCATGTCCAGGATGAACGTCTCGCCTCCGCGACTCAGCGCTGCCGCCTGGACCACCAACTGCACGGCCTCCGGAATGGTCATGAAGTAGCGGGTCATGTCCGGGTGGGTGACCGTAATGGGGCCGCCATCTTCAATCTGTTTGCGGAAGATGGGGATTACGCTCCCGGCCGAGCCGAGCACGTTCCCGAAGCGGACCGTCGCGAAGTGCGTGGCACTGTTGAGCGAAAGCGCCTGGATATAGAGCTCCGCCGCACGTTTGGTCGCGCCCATCACCGAGCTTGGGTTTACCGCCTTGTCGGTCGAGATCATGACGAAGCGCTCGACGGCCAGGCGGTCGGCGAGGTCTGCGACCACTTGAGTACCGAGCACGTTGTTCTTCACCGCTTCGGCTGGGTTCCACTCCATCATCGGCACGTGCTTGTGCGCCGCAGCATGGAAGACGACCATTGGACGGTGCTCGCGGAACACCTGCGTGATGCGCGGCAGGTCGGTGATGTCGGCCACGCAGGGAATTACCTCGACCTCGGAGAAGCGGTTCTGGAGCTCGCAGTGAATCTCGAAGAGGTTGTTCTCGGAGCGCTCGACCAGGACGAGACGGGAAGGGCGATACGCAGCGACCTGTCGGCAGAGCTCCGAGCCGATGCTTCCACCTGCACCCGTCACCATGACCGGTTGTCCCCGAACGACTCCGGAAACCGCTTCGGTGTTCAGCCTCACGGGCTCGCGACGCAACAAGTCCTCGATCGCGACTTCGCGAATGCGCGACAGGTTCACGCGACCGCCCACGATCTCGTATGTGCCCGGGACGATTTTCACGGTGAGCCCGGCCTGCTTGCAGCTCTCGGTGATTCGCCGGATCGACGTGCCCGGTGCGTTGGATATCGTGATGAGTGCCTGTTTGGCAGAATGGCGTTCAGCCAGGCGGCGCAGGTCTTCGGTCTTGCCCATGACCTTGATGCCATGAATGACGGCGCCTTGTTTGACTGGGTCGTCGTCGACGAACGCGACTGGCAAGATGCCGAGGTCGGGACGGCGCGCGATCTCCTGCGCGACTAGAACACCGCCTTGGCCAGCCCCGACGAGCAGAGTCGGCTCCCGCGGCTCTTCGAGGCCCCGATGCTGCTTCGACGCCACTAGCTCGCCAAGCATCCGTCGGAGCGCGCGGACTCCCATCAGGCCGATGAAGGCCAGGACGAAATCGCCGAGCAAGACTCCGAGAGGAACGATGCCGTAGCGCGCGATTGGAAAACGGTCGACCAGCACTGGGCTCAGCAGTCGAAGCGCCACGAGGAGAGCGGCAGCAGACGCGATGGCCGCGAAAATCCGAACCGCGTCCCGCAGACCGATGTAGCGCCACGAAAAGCGCGTCGTTCCGAATGCGGATAGAAAAGCGTACTGCAGGAGCACCACGTAGGGGAGCACGATGATCAACTGCTTGAACATCGCCCACGGCACGTTCCAATCGAACCGGACGAGCGTGGCCAGCAGGAACGCGAACATCAGCACACCGATGTCGATCAAGAACTGCGAGGTACGGGTTTTCAGCCTGCTCATGGCACCTCGCCCTGCATGACGGCCTCGCGGTACCAGTCCCAAAACCCCTGCACGCCCTGCTCGACCGTCACCTTGGGCGCGTAGCCGAGCAACTCCTTGGCGCGATCGATGTCGGCATAGGTGTATTCGATGTCCGCCGCCGGCATCGGCCTGTTGGCCAAGCTCGAGCGCTTGCCCGCCATTTCTTCGATGAGGCCGACGAAATCCGCCAGAAGCGTCGGCTGCCCCCGGCCGAGGTTGATGATCTCGTAACCCAGGGGCCGGTCCGCCGCAGCGATCACCCCGTCCACGATGTCGTCCACGTACGTCCAGTCCCTGTACATCTGGCCGTTGTTGTACAAAGGCACCTCGGCTCCCTGAAAAATGTTGTCCAAGACCTTGTACGCCATCATGTCGGGCCTGCCGCGTCGGCCATACACCGTGAAGAACCGAAGCGCGGTGAAGTTCTGGCCGAACAGATGAAAGTACGAATGACCCAGGAGCTCCGCGGCTCGTTTGCTGGCCGGATACGGAGCGAGCGGCCGATCAGCTGGATCGGTTTCGACGAACGGAATGACTTTCGTCTGACCGTACACCGAGGAGGTCGATGCGAAGACGAACAAGGGCTGGCCATGCCGGTTTGCGGCCTCCAGAAGGCTCAGGGTGCCTCCCAGGTTGACGTCGAGGTAGAGCTTGGGATCCTCGATCGAAGCACGCACGCCCGCCAACGCGGCGAGGTGGATGACCGCATCGAAGCCGTGCTCGGCAAAGAGCGAATCCATCGCGCCCTCGTCTCGAATGTCGGCTCGGTGGAATATGAACTTTTCGGGGTCCGGAGCGGAAGCACGAATCTCCTCGAGGTTGGCTTCCTTGCGGGCGGGGTCGTAGTAGTCGTTGAGGTTGTCGACTCCGACGACCGTGTCACCGCGCCGAAGCAGCGCGGATGCGGTGTTGCTCCCAATGAAGCCGGCAGCCCCAGTCAGCAGGATCTTCTTCATCGCCCCTCGTGCCCAGTCAGTATAGGCCCTTACCGCCCCAGATTGCTTGGTTCGATTGCTGCGGGGGAATACCATGCTCCCCGTGCAGGCCATGCTCTTAGCAGCCGGGCTCGGAACGCGCCTCCGGCCCCTCACCGACCTCAGGCCCAAGCCCATCGTTCCCGTCGCGAATCGCCCGCTCGCAGGCTTCGGCATGGAACATCTGGCATCTTGTGGCGTGGAACACATCGTAGCCAACACCCACACGCAAGCCGAGCTCGTTGAGTCGGTGTTGAAAGCCGCCTGTCCGCACGATCTGAGCTTGAGGTTTTCCCGGGAAGCCAGCCTTCTCGGCACCGGCGGCGGCCTCAGAAGGGCGCGCCCCTTGTTTGATGACCCCGGGGGCCCGGTCATCGTCATGAACGGAGATACGCTCTTTGCACCCGATCTTGCCAAGGCCGTCCTGGAGCATGAGGCGAGAGGTGCTGTTGCAACGATGATACTTCGCCCCACGAGCGACCCAGAACGCTTCGGGGCGATCGGAATCGACGCGGAGGGCTGGGTTCGAGCTCTGCTAGGCGTACCCCGCGCGCAGCCGGGCCATCGAGCGCTGATGTTCACCGGGGTTCACATCTTGGCGCCCGAGGCCTGGGCCGAGATGCCGGAGTCGGGCTGTGTCATCCGTACTGCATATCGCCGCTGGGTGGACGGTGGCGCGCCAGTGCTAGGCATCGTCGACGAATCTCCCTGGGCGGATCTCGGAACGGTTTCGGAGTATCACAGACTGAACCTAGAGCTCGCCGCAGGTTCGTTTGCCTGGCCCGGCCTGCATCCGCGCGCCGGTTGCATCCTGCCGGACGGGTTCGACCCCCCCGAGAACGTCCGGCAATGCGTGATCGGGCACGACGTGCAACTCGCGAAGGGCATCACACTCGACCGTTGCGTCGTCTGGCCACACTCGAACGTACGGCGCTCCGCTACCAACGCCGTCATCACTCCCGAGCACCGAATCTCGCTCAGCTGAGCCCCATCACCTTGGCGAGCACCACGGTGATGTTGTCGGGGCCGCCCGCTTCGTTGGCGCTGTCGATCAGCTTGTTGGCTGCCGTCTGGAGGTCGGGCTGTGTCGTCACGATGCGCTGAATCTCGGGGTCGCTGACCGGACCGCAGAGACCATCGCTGCAGAGCACGTAGATGTCGCCGATTTCCGGACGGTCGAGGACGGTGTCGACCTTGACGGTCGACTTCATTCCGAGCGCTCGCACAATCACGTTCTTGAGCGGAAAGTTCTCAATCTCGTCGTCCGAGAGTCGCTTCATTTTGATGTAGTCATTGAGGAGCGAGTGATCCGCCGTGAGCTGCTCCATCTTGCCCTCGCGAATGCGGTACACGCGGCTGTCCCCGACGTGCGCGATCAGGACCCCGTCCTCCACGACCAGAATGCCGACGACGGTCGTCCCCATGCTGTGCATTTGCGGGTGCTTCTGCGCGGCTTCGTAGATGCGAAGATTTGCGAGCTTGATCCCCGTGATGAGACGGTTCTCCTCATAGCCCCGCGCCTTGTCCATCTTGTAGGGCCAGGTTGCTTCGGGGTCGGAGCTCGTCGCGCGAAAGAAGTCGCGCAGCGTATCGATCGCCATGCCGCTGGCAACCTCACCCGACGCATGCCCGCCCATGCCGTCGGCCACCACGTAGAGGTTGTCCTCTTCGGCCAGCATGAAGCTGTCCTCGTTGTGGGTACGCTTCATCCCCACGTGGGTGTCCCCAATGGCCAAAACCCGAGCCCTCGACATCTCTCCCTCGAATCCCCCTTGGAATACGAGATTAGCGAGCCAAGGACGGCCAAGTCAACGAAACCGGCCTATACTCGACAGAGCGTGTCCGCCGACCCCGAAAACGAGCTTGCCGATCTCGTCGCATGCGCTCAGGAGCTCCTGCTCTGGGAGGAAGCGCTCGGCGGCCTGGGGTTTCCGGCGCGGCCCGATGTGACGGCAGCTGGGAACTCGCTCGCGGATTCCCCGATCCAGCCCCGCCTTCCGGACTCGCGTGCACGGCTTGAGCTCCTCGCGGAGGAAGCCGCCGGATGCAGGCGCTGCGAGCTCCACCGCGAGCGGACCAAGAGCGTCTTTGCGCGCGGGACCCCAGACACCGATCTGGTATTCGTCGGCGAAGGCCCTGGCTTTCACGAAGACCAGCAGGGTCTGCCTTTCGTGGGTCCGGCCGGCCAACTGCTCGACCGCATGATCGCCGCGATGGGTTACGAGCGTGATGGCGTCTACATCTGCAACGTCGTGAAATGCCGTCCGCCGGACAACCGCACACCGCTTCCAACCGAGGCTGCGGCATGCGCACACTTCTTGGTCCCACAGCTCGAGCTCGTGCAGCCCAAGGCCATCGTTGCGCTCGGTCGCTGCGCCGCGGAGAATTTGCGCTGCGTACCGCCCGCGGGAAAGTGGAGAGGCATCTGGGGCGAGTGGCGGGGCATTCCGGTGATGCCGACCTATCACCCGGCATTCTTGCTCCGCAGCCCGCAGTTCAAGAAGCCCGTCTGGGAAGATCTGCAAGCGGTTCTGGGCGTCCTCAATCGCGGTCTGCCCAAGCGGAACCGCTGACGACTCCGCTGCCACGCTAAACCTGCGCCCCAGGAACGCAACTTGCGGAACCGACGCGACCCGAGCTTGTCTACTTCCTACGGCAGCCGCCGTAGCCCTTCGGGTCGTCGTACTGTGAGCGGGAATTGGTCTCTGCGTGCTCGGTCATGCCCGGACCTACGGTGACCACGTGCGGAGGCCGGGGATCGACGTCCGTCCAGAGGGTGCATTCCAGCCAGTACTCGCAGTCGTTTTCGACATAGACGGTATGCCTGAACTTCGAGCCTTCGGCGTCGGCCTGGGCCCAAATCTGGTAGCAGCTGCGCGCTCCAGCCTGGTTCGCGTCGGGCGCAAGTGCGACTCCGAAAAACAGCCCAAGAGCTGCGAAGGAGAAGATGCCGACCCTCTCTCTCGTCATGCGCGTCATTCTCTGGTGATTCATGGCTTTGCTGCAAGCCCTCGCTCAGTCGCCCGTGTAGGCACAGCCAGAGGTGCATGTTTCCGAGACCTCCACCTTGCTGAGGATGGGCAGCGTCGGTTGCAGGCTTCGCCAGATCCAACGCGCCAGTGCCTCACTGGTGGGATTCTCGAGCCCTTCGATCTCGTTCAAGTAGTAGTGATCCAGCCGACGGCGGATCGGCTCGCAGGCTTCCGAGATCTCGGCGAAATCGACCACCCAGCCAAGCTCGGGATCAGGTTCGCCCGCGACGAAAACCCGCACTCGGTAGGAATGCCCATGCAGACGCTTGCATTTGTGCCCGTCCGGGAGGTTCGGAAGCAAATGCGCGGCTTCGAACCGGAACTCTCTCCAAATCTCCATCCGAGTCCAATGTGGGCGGTCGGATTGGCCTGCGCCACCGAAAACCCCGAGGCGGGTCAGCCTCGCGAAATTACGACCGAATGCGAAGGCTCTTTGGGGGGTACCCCCCTCGGCAGTCTATCCTGAAAGCCGTAACTTGGCGTACGACACGAAAGTTGATTTGGACACGCTCGGACTCTTCTTGCGCGAAGGCATCGCAGGCAATGAGCACGCAGACCCGCGAGCGTCGCTCGGATGTGCGGAAGACGCGGACGACACTGAAATCGCGCGACGGCTCGTCCAAATCATCGCGAGCAGCGACTTGGTGCGGATCGGAACGGAAAGCATCCATCCGGAGGCGGCACGCCATCCTTCGGTGCGCCCGCCAACCGATATTGCGGCTGACCCCTCTTTCTTGGGGCGCCTGAGCACCAGCGGGTCCTCCGAGCTCTCCGTCGAGCGCATCGACGACCTGCCAACAATCCTCGCGGTGCTCCGCGCTGGTTCCCGGCGGCAGCGGCGAGCGGCGCTGGAACGTCTTGCAGAACGTCTTCGCGACCGACGATTGCTCCACACCGACGCGGCTCGAACGGCGATTGAGACGATCAACGAGCTTCGCGATGTCGAGCTCGGCCGCGAGCTTGCGCTCCTTCGCGCGGAGCTCCCGGGAACGCCTGGCCGCCAGGCCCGTCAAGAACATGAGGAGTGGAAGCGCCTTGCGCAAAGAGTCGAGTCCTCGATCCGTGCGTTCTGGGACGGGCTGTCCAGCGTCGAGCCGATCCACATCATGCCCGGCGATCAGCGCGCGCTCCTGCTCATGCACATCGCCGAGCTCCCGGGTCTGGCCGTACAGCACATCAACGCGATCATCGAGGGCAACGACGGCGGCGTCCCCTTGGAGTCCCGCATCGGGCTCCTCTCATCGCTGCGCTTTGCAACCGACGTTCGTTTGGTCCCCGCGCTGATCTCCGTCATCGAATCCGAGCGCGGCGCCGTGGTGGCGAGAGCTGCACGCGTACTCGGAGGCATCGACGACGCGCGAGTCCATCCTGCCCTTGCGGAACGCTTCGAACGCAGCTTCGTGACCGAGGAACGAATCGCCCTCGCTGGCGCGCTCGGGATGCATGGCGACTGCCGAGGACTGGCGGAGGTACGAAGCTGTCTGGAAGAAGGGCAGCCGCAGATCCTGCTCCAAGCACTGGAAGCCATGGAGAGTCTGGGATCTTCCGAGAATACGGACCTGGTGACCCAGTTCATCGATCACGCCGACGTGAGCATCGCCACCCAGGCCCTGCGAACCACCGCTCGCATCGGGGACGGGCGCGCCCTCGGTGTCCTCACGGAGAAGCACAACACTTCGTCCGTTCCGGCCTTGCGTGCGGCGATCGAAGACGCACTTTCGGCGATCGCCGCTCGCATGGAGCTACGGGGCGAGGAAGCGGTGACGATCGACTGGTCGGAGGTGGGTAACAAGCCTGCGCCGCGTCGGGGCTCTCGGGACAGCTTGCCGACGGTCGTCGTCGGATGGCGCGACTACGTCATGGGTCGGATCTGGCTTCTGCTCGGCCGCATGACTTGGGCGATTGCGCGATTCGAATCCGCGGCCGCTCGCCGGCACGACTGGGCGGCTCCGCTGATCGGAATCGGCATGACCTTCGCGCACAGTGAGCAGTACGCGCTGGCGCTGCCGGCCTTCCGCCGCGCGATCGAAATCGATCGGACGCAAATCGAACGCAACCCAATACTGGTTCGAGCCATGGCCAAGTCCTTCTTGCACCGCGCCGAGCAAGTCGAGCGTGAAGGGCGCGAGGACGTGGCCCGAGGTTTGGTGGGTGAGGTTCTGACCTTGGATCTCAGGCGCGCGCCAGGCACGGTCCGGTTCGAGCTCAAACGCAAGCACGACGTGCTCCGACGAGAGGGGACGGACGATGTCCACTCCGCTGCGTGACGCGGCCGTTCGGCGCTTGCGAACGCTCGGCAGGCAAGGCGGAGACGGTGCGATCCGCCGTCTCACGATGGATGTGGAAGTCGACGGCCGCGTGGAGATGGTCACGCTCAGCATTCGGGACGAGCTGCTACAGTGTGTGTCTAGCGATGCCCAAAACGATGGGCCGCATGTCCTGGCTGCGCTCCAATTCATTGCAGGCATGGAGCTCCGCGAGGAGCCGACGCCACCGAGCCCCGTCGATTCGATCGCCGGTCTTTCGATGGAGGCTGACTGGTCCAGCGAGCTGGCGGAGGCTCTCGAGGATCTCGTCACTGCAGTGGCGCGCGTCGGTGTCGAGAAGGCGCAATACGCGCCTTCGGTCGACGCGGCCCTCGAACGTGTCGTGGCGGTCGCTCCCCAGCCGACACCCGCGGGCCTCGGTCGATTCATCGGCCGACTACAACAGGACATTCGACTCGGGGAGGCTCGGCGCGCCGCGCGCATGCTCGAAGGCGCATCGCAGCTCGTCGAAACACTTCGAATGGCGACGCCGACGAGCGATTCCCAACAAAGGCTGGCGGCATGGCTCGGCGCACGATCTGGGTCGATTTCGAGCGCGCAGCTGCTCTACGACCGCACGATGATCGAAGTCGGCCGCGAATGGATGTCCGGGACGGACCGCGCGTCGATCGAACGCCGTTACGTCGTCGACATCGAATCGGGTCAGATCTATCGGGAAGACCGTCCTCGACAGGCTCTGGCTTCGCTCGGGCCGTGCCCGAGACAGCTCCAAGTCGGGCTCGCAGAGGTGGAGACCGGCGCCAGCCCAGAGCGAATTCGCATTCTCCAGTACGAAGTCCAACCGGAGGTTCCGGCGGCAAGCTGGATGCGCTTGCAGCAGGTTGCGAGCCGAAGCTTCGCAGAAGTGACCGAATCGTACAGAAGATCCCTGCATGCACACCCATCACTGTCCGAACCGTTCGCACTGATCGCGCCCTATCGGATCGAACGAAACGGGGTCTTCAGGGCGTTCGACGCCGCGGGCCATCAGCTCCTCCTGAACCGATCCGAGCGGCGCGGCGCCGTCCTCGCGTTCTACGACCTGCTCGCGCAAGGTGCCGAGCCGTCCTGGCTGGCTGGGCGCCTCACCGACCACGGGACCACCTTGTGCCTCACACCGTTTGCGATTGGGACACGAGACGGCACGTACACACGCCTCTAGCTCTACTGTGGCTTCTCGTTCGGGGTGCTAACGTCCGTCTGAGCCCGCCGTACGCCCGCTCGTCCAATGTCCGCAGGAACCGATGTCATCGAGCCAACCCAAGACCCGTACTCCGATCCGCTCCCTGCAGGCTCGGCGCCTTCCGCTAGCCGAAGCCGGCCGACAACGCCTGGAGCTCGGCAAGCTCGCCTTTGGAAAAGATTTTGGCGAAACCCTCGCAAGCCAAGGACTCTGGCCCTTGCGTCCCACTTCGATCGAGGTTCTGCAGATCAACGTCGGGAAGCTATGCAACCAGTCCTGCCGCCATTGTCACGTCGACGCCGGCCCCGACCGCTCCGAGATCATGTCGCGCGAGACCGCAATGCTGTGCGTCGAGGCTCTCCGAAGCTACGCCATCCCAAGCGTCGACATTACCGGAGGAGCGCCCGAGCTGAATCCCAGCTTTCGCTGGCTGGTCGAACAGTGCGCGTCGCTCGGACGGCACGTGATCGACCGCTGCAACCTCACGATTCTGGAGAGCGGCCCGTATCGCGACTTGCCGAAGTTCTTCGCGGAGCACAGCGTCGAGCTCATATGCTCGTTACCGCACTATCAATCGACCTGCACTGACGTACAGCGCGGTGATGGCGTCTTCGAGAAGAGCATTCGCGCGCTGCGGCGGCTCAATGACTTGGGCTACGGAACCGGGGATTCAAAGCTTCGCCTAGTGCTCGTGACCAACCCCGTCGGCGCTTTTCTTCCGGCTGCACAGGCCTGCCTCGAGTTGGAATGGAAGCGCGAGCTGAAGCGCCTTCACGGCATCACGTTCGACGCGCTCTACACGATCACGAACATGCCGATCAGCCGATACCTCGAATGGCTTCTCGAAACGGGAAACCTCGAGGATTACATGCGAACCTTGGTCGACGCGTTCAATCCGCAGGCCGCCCACGGGCTCATGTGTCGCAGCACCGTCTCCGTTGGCTGGGATGGTCGCCTCCACGATTGCGACTTCAACCAGATGCTGGAAATCCCCGTGTCCGAGGATTCGCCGAGGCACATTCGGGATTTCGACCTGTCCGCGCTCGATGCGCGCGCGATTCAGACCGGCCCGCATTGCTTCGGATGTACCGCAGGCGCTGGCTCGAGCTGCACCGGCGCCACGGCCTGAGCGGCAAGAACGACCAAGGCTCTGTGGCGTTGGGAGGCGTCGCCCCCCGCCAGGCGATGTCACGGAGACTGGATCGGAAACGAGATCAGCAAGGCATTCGGCGTCGGGCTCGATTCGTTTGGAACCCCCACGCCGTAGATGCCATCACTGTCGACGCCCATCGTACACTCGAGGGCCACCGACAGCCCGCCGATGTTCGCGCGGATTCCATTCGGCCCGATTGGATCGTCGAACACGGCGGGCGGCAAGTCCCAGGTCCCATTGGCATTGAGCGTGGCGCCGGTACTGCTCGCATCCCAGCCGAAGAGCACGCTCCCTGATACGGCCGCGGTATAGCTGCCGACGCTCGGCGCGAGGGGTATTTGCAGGCCTCCCATCACGCAGAAACCGTTTGCTCTGCACTGACTGAGCTTCGTGCCCGCGCCACCATCCAGTCCGGTGCAGACACCCCCTGGGGCACAATCGTGGCTGATGGGAATGTCCACGAATCGGCCACAAGGGTTCGTCGGTCCCGTCGGAACGCAGTCGGTGTTGCCTCGCCTTCCCGGGACGCCGGGGAGGTCGTTGGCGGGATCGCAGGCAGTTCCATCGCCGACGGCGCACTCGTACGGCATCGGTTCGGGACCTAGCTCGACATCCTCACCGTTTGCTCCCGAACGAATCCGAACGGTCGCCTTCATGCCGATCAGATCGACCCTCGCCGCACCTCCCGGGATCACCCACTGAATCGAGTCGAGAAGTGACTCGGACAGAAGCCCGACACCCGAAAGATCTGCGCCAAAGGGCTGCCCGCTCACCGGATTCTGAGGTGCGACCGTCAGCTCGAAGGGTAAGATGGACGTGTTCGAGCCGAGGTTGTCAGTGCAACCCAAGGTGATGTTCTTGGTCTCGGGAATGAGGTCGTCGCCGAGGTCGATGCAGTTGCCGTTGCCGTCACAGCGGTTGCCACCGTCCTGATTGCAGAGCGCTCCCGGAGGTTGATTGCCCTGAGGCTCGCATTGGTCGTTCACGCAGAGGGGAGGGCTCGTGCATTGATTGCCGTCGTCTGCGCATCCAGCGTGTTGGACGCATTCCACGCAACTGCCCTGGCCGTCGCAGACCGTGCCGCCATCTTGGTCACAAGTGGTTCCGCGAGGCTCGTTGCTGCCACCCACGCAAGCGCCGTTGAACGGATCGCAAACGTCCTCGACGGCGCACTGATTGTCGCTTGCGCAATCGACGGCAGGTGGGCCTGCGCACAGATCGATGTCCGGGGTGTCGATGGGAAAGCAGATCTGACTGGCCGGGGGATTCGGGTTGACGAAATCATCCGATGGATCACCGGGCGTGCCGTTGTCGTTCACGGTGCCGCCCACGCACTCGAAGCGAACGAATGCACCGTTCGACGCGACCGCGCGAATGCCCGTGCGAACGGGCGGGGCACCAATCGAAGACGGTGGGTCTTCGCCACCTACGTCAAAGCAAACGTCTCCATCTAGACCGGCTCGGTACGTCGCGCGGAAGATGGGATTGACCGGAACGAACACATCATCGGTTACCAGATTTGCGCACTCTGCCGGTGCGCATCCCAATCGACATGCGCAGTCGCATTGCCCGCCCGCGTTGCAGTTCTGGGAGAATGCGGCCAACGGGCAGTCCGCATCGACGACACATGCGCTTCCGCCCGGATCGCCGGGATTCGGAATCTGAGGAATCGGCAAGGTGACCGGTACGGGGCGCAGGGTGGAGCTCACGGGGGATCCGGAAAGCACTCCGTCGGTGACGATCTCCGCACCGGCCGAAACGACATCCAAGCTCGTGAGCTCGGTCGGGAACACGGCGATCAACCCCCTTGCAAGAAGTCACGCGGGACCGAAAGCGTTGCGCGAATGTCGGCGGTGAACTCCCGAGTGGCTTCGATCGCGCTGGGCGCGACGGTCATGTCCATGGGTATCTCCCAATAGAAGACCGAAACCGTATTGTCGCAAACCATGGGAACGGGCTTGGTCTGAGGCAGGACCGCGACGCAGCTACCCTGGTAACACAGGCCCTCGCTGCAGGGCGTTCCGTTCGGGAGAATCGCGGGAATTGGGCAAGCGTTGTCGGTGCACGTGGCCGCTTCGCGACAGTCTTGAGGCGGAAAGAAGCGGGCGCACTCGGCATCCTCATTGCACACGACGCAGTTGCCTTCGCCATCACAGAAGAAGCCCCCATCCTGCGCGCAAGGTGTCCCCGCGGGAACGTCGGTCCCACCGCCGAGGCAGACACCCATGACCGTGTTGCATACACCATCCACCGTGCACGCGTTTCCGTCATCACAGCCGACCTCGTTGCAGTTCATGCCTGCATCACTTCCGTTCGTCCCGCCGAGTCCGCCGTCTTGACCGATGCCGCCGGAGCCCGCAGACCCGCCAAAACCGGCGCTTCCGCCAGGACCGCCATCTCCTCCGCCCCCGAGAGGGATCGGGTCGGAGCAGCCGGTCATCAGAACGAGTGTGACGACGCAATGAACCAATTGAAGCCAAGCGGACGTGCTCATTCGCGTAGGATACATCAGAATCTGCCGCATGCCTGACGCTTTGACGCCCACCGCGACCGTCGACTCCGACCACGCGGCCGTCCTCAGCTTCGCAAAGGAGAGCTCCAGAGGAGCGCGTGACGCCCGGGAACGCGCGGTGAACCTCTACTACGCCGTGCGCGATGGCATCCGTTACGACCCATACTCGGTGCTCCTCACCGTCGACGGGCTCAAGGCCAGCACCACGATCGAAGCAGGGCGCGCCTGGTGCGTGCCCAAAGCAGTTCTTCTCGCCGCCGGCTGCAGAGCACTCGGAATTCCCGCGCGCATCGGATTCGCCGACGTGAAGAACCACCTCTCCACCAGCGGCTGCGCGACACCATGAAGAGCGACGTGTTCTACTGGCACGGATACACGGCGATCCAACTCGGCGGAAAATGGGTGAAGGCCACACCCGCTTTCAACGTCGAGCTCTGTGAGAAGTTCCGAATCAAGCCCCTCGAGTTCGATGGGTTCGAGGATTCAATCTACCATCCGTTCGATCTCGAAGGCAGGCGGCACATGGAATACCTCCGATTCCACGAAGAGTACGACGACGTACCGATCGAGAAGATCATGGCTGCGTACACGAAGCACTACTCCGGCACGGTGTACGACGCGCCTAGGGGTGATTTCGACCGCGAGGTCGACGAAGAAACACGAAACCAGCCACTCTAGCGGCTCCCCCTCTAATCTCCCAGCCTGACCCGCTCCGGCAAATGGTCTTCTCCGAGGAGCACGACCGCATCCGCTCGATCGGGCATCTCCTCCCACATGAAACGAGTCAGGCGCTCGAAGTGCATCACGAAGCGCCGCACTTGATCCGGCGACATCACCTCGGGGCCGGCTCCTGCGGCACGTAAGCGGGCTTCCTGCTCTTCGCGCCAAGAATAGACGTGGTCGAAATCAGGGGGTCTCAGCATCACGAGAACGTCGAGTTGGGAGAAGAGCGTCTGGTACCGACCGCCGAGCTCGCGATTCACGTACCAGCGCCAGTCCCCGGTCGGGTCCTCGATGCGCTCGAGATCGTTGACGGGACTGTCGAGCTCCTCGGCCCTTTGCGGCCGGGCGCCCATGCACCAGCCCTCGAAGATCACCACGTCGCAGCGACCCTCCCAGGGCACCCAATCGGACACCGGGACGCGCGCGTCTTTGGCCTTGTCGAAGCGCGGTAGAGCGATCGGTCTGCCCTCGCGCAAGCAGCGGAGCACCTTCAGTCCAAGGTCGACGTCGTGTGTGCCGGGCACCCCGCGGGTGACCAGCAGGGGATGAACGGTCTTCGCGCGCTGAAGACGCTCGGCTCCCGTGAGGTAGATGTCGTCCAGTGACAAGATCGCTGCGCGCAATCCGTGGAGACGCTCCAAGAGGCGCTGAAGCAGTCGGGCGAGTGTCGACTTCCCCGTGCCTTGCGCGCCATTGAGCCCGAACACCAGCATCCGTTCCTCGACGTGATCCGCTAGCCAGTGGGTCATCGGGACGTAGAAATCCGCGATCAATGCATCCGACGGCCGAGCAATCCCTTCGCGCATGCACCAGTCCTGGACATCGGGTCGCACGTCGCGAAAGTCAGCGCGAGTACTGTCACCAAAGGTTCGAGGCCAAAGCACTCGGCGAGCATACCACTGGTACTGGCACCGCCAGTGCCCCTGGACTAAACCTTCGCCGATGCCGGAGCCCAAGATTCGAATCCTAGTCGCGAAGCCAGGTCTCGATGGCCACGACCGCGGTGCCAAGGTCGTGGCTCGTGCGCTGCGCGATGCGGGTTTCGAAGTCGTGTACACGGGGCTACATCAGACGCCTGAGATGATCGCGGTGGCTGCGGTGCAAGAAGACGTCGACGCCGTGGGTCTCTCCATCATGTCGGGCGCGCACAACACCTTGTTCCCCGCGGTCCTCGATGCGCTCTCGGCACGCGGCGCCGACGACATCCTCGTCTTTGGCGGCGGCATCGTCCCCGAGGCGGACGCCGAAACGCTGCTCGCCAAAGGGGTAGGCGCCATCTTCACGCCCGGCGCTCCTCTCGAAGAGATCGTCGCCTGGATTCACGGCAACGTGAAGCCGAGATCCCTCGACGCGTGAGCTCGGGTCAGCGAACCGCCGCGGGTAGGCCGTGCCCGGGAACCACCAAGGTCTTCTTGTAGCCTTCGTAGTCGAAAAGGTCACTGTGCTGAGTGTTGTGGCACCGTACGCAGGTCGACTCGGGCGTGTCGCGGAGGATGCCGAACTTCTCAGGATCCTTCGCGTGCGCCGCACCGGGGCCGTGGCAGCTCTCGCAGCCGACGTTGACGAGAGCCCCATTCAAGTTGTGGGTCACGGTCGAGCCGCCTGGCTCCTGATAGCCAGTGACGTGGCAACCGACGCAGTCCAAGTTGAACTCTTTGTTGCCTTCCTGAAGCGTGAGATACGCGTTCCCATGACCATGACCCCGCCACCATGCGTAGGCTTCGCGGTGACAAGCGCTGCAAACCGGCGAGCCCACGTAGGCGATGTCGTCGGGTCCGAGAGCCGTCGGCTCGAGGTTCGCAAACGCGCGGCGATTCGCTTCGTTCACGACTTTGTCGTGTTCGCGCATCAGCTTTTCGACCTGCGGATCCCTGGGCGCATTCTTGGAAAGCGCAATCCACGTCGCGAGCAGCGTGTTTTCACGTGCGCCCAGCTCGGGTGCATCGAGCGACGTCCGCGCCTTGCGGAGCGCGTCCAATCGTTCGTGCTGTGAGGTCAAATCGGCAGCTTGCACCTCGCCTGATTTCTCCCAGCTCGCGATCTTCGTCGCAAGGTCCTCGATCTGCTGATCGAGTTGCTTGGCTTGCGCCGAACGCGACCATTCGCTGCGGTCCACGAACGGCTCGTCGGGCGTCTTGAGGATGACGTCTACGACGGTGAGACCCTGGCCCTGGCGGCTCGCGTGAAGGACCCAGGCGTTGCCCGCGCTCCGAGGCGGCATGGGCTCGTCTTGGTCGAGGCCGCCCTGAATCACGAAGTCGACCCCATCGAGCGCGCCGATCCGGTTCGCCTCGCGTCGTGAGCCGTCGACCAGCGCGATTGTCAGGTCGGTCTCCGATCGCAGCGCTGCAGACCGCATCCATGACGGCGTCGCCTTTGGATCCCGGTCGCGCGCCGACGACGGCCACACGCAGCGCGCCGGCCTCGGTCCGCAGAACTTCGACCTCCTCATCCACCGCCAGCCATCGGAAATCGGAGGCCTCTCGAAGGGCCGCCAGTGTCTCCTTGGACTGCGGCTCGATCGGCCGGCCCGGGAAGCACCGCGAGGACCTGCAAACGATTGAGAATCCGAACGAGCGTCTGGGCGTTGCGCGTAGCCTGGTCGACGCGCCTGGGGTCGAGCTCAGCCGTATCGAAGAACAGATCCCCGGCGAACAAGAGCAGGACGGGCGACTTGCCGCTGCGAAGCGCCCGAATTTGAGCGGCGAGCCGGTCGATCCCCCCCAGCGGATCGCTCGTGCAACCACAGGGCTCCAAATACCCCTTCAGATCGGTCACCAGCGCGAGGCGCAGGCTCGGAGTCTCGAGCGCCGAGCCCTTATCCGGCTCGCCCCGGCAACAGCCCAGGACTAGGCTCAAGGCCGAGACTGCAAGCAAGCATCGCATTCCCCTCTTTCTAGCAACCGAACGCCCTTCCGCAAAAAGCCCTGTCAGGGCGGCGGCTTGACGGGGGGGCATGCTCTGACTAGCTTCCGGCGTCTTTCGGGTGGGTCCGGCCCGCCGCTTACGAGGAATCCATGGTCAAGGTTCGACTGTCACGCGCTGGCGCCAAGAAGCGCCCCTACTATCACATCGTCGTAACCGATAAGGAAAAGCCCCGCGACGGGCGCTTTATCGAGCAGATCGGCACCTACGATCCCAGCCGCCCCATCGGCGAGGCCAGCGTCGACCACCTCCGTCTCGACTACTGGCTCGGCGTCGGAGCCAAGGTGAGCGATCGCGTCCGCGACCTGGTCAACGAGCACAAGAAGGCGACGTCGGGCGAAGCCGCGGCTTCCTGAGCGAGCACTGACGTGGCCGGAGACAAGCTTCAGGACCTGATCGCCTACATCGCGAGCTCACTCGTCGACGACCCCGACGCGGTCGAGGTGAACGTCATCGAAGAAGACCGAGCCATCGTGCTCGAGCTCAGCGTGGCGCCCGACGACCTGGGCAAGGTGATCGGTAAGGAAGGCCGTACCGCTCGCGCGATGCGGACGCTCTTGGCGGCCACCTCGGCCCGGCTTCGCAAGCGGGCTGTTCTCGACATCCTCGAGTGACCCGCTGGCTCCGCGAGCCGCTGGTTCACTTCATAGCCCTGGGCACGGCTGTTTTCGTCGCCTATGCGCTGCTTCGAGATACCAAGCCCGGAGCTCGCCTCACTCCATCCGAGGCCCCGATCGCGCGGCTTCGAAGCGACTGGCTGGAACGCACTGGGGTCGCGCCGACTGAAATCGAGGAGCAGCGGCTCAAAGAGCAATGGCTCGAAGAGGAGGTGCTCGTCCGTCGCGCTCTCGAGCTCGGCCTCGACCGGGATGACACGGTGATCCGCAGGCGGCTGGTTCAGCGCATGCGCTTCCTGATCGAAGATACGACGCCGGTGCCCGAGCCCGACGAGCTGCAGCTTCGTGCCTGGGTCGACGCACGCCCCGAGCGATATCGAGAAGCGCCTCGAACTTCTTTCGATCAGCGGTTCTTCAGCCGCGCCAAACGGGGCGAGCATTTGGCCGCGGATGCCGAGCTCGCAGCGATGGCTCTGAACGCGAACCCCGAGGCCGCCATCGAGAGCGATCCGTTTCCACGTGGCGATCACTTCGAGCGCTACACCAAAGATGCGATCACCAAAGCGTTCGGCTTTGCTTTTTCGGAGCACCTCGAAGAGCTTTCCCCGGGGCAATGGCGGGGGCCCATCGAGTCCTCCTACGGGCTCCATCTGGTCAAGGTGACGGCTCGTGTTCCGGCGTTGCCGCCATCGTTCGAGGCGGTGCGGGAACGCGCGCGAACCGACTGGATCTACGAGCAGCGCAAACGCCTCAACCGCGATGCCATCGAAGCGATCATCCGGCGCTACGACAAAGAAAGGCGCCAGTGAAACGCGCCATCTCGTTTGCTCTTTTCGTGTGGCTCAGCTTGGGTGCATCGCCGGTCGGCGCGCATTCGATGAGCGCAGCGATCCTCAGAATCGAGATTCTCGAGGACGGCACGGCGCTGCTGCTGCTGAAAGTGCCGCGAAAGGAGAACGGGCCGACCGCCTTGACGGTCGTTCTGCCCGAAGGATGCCGGGAAGAGACCAGCCGTCAACGGCGCCAGACGCAAGATGCTTTCATCGAAACGTGGCAGGCCCGGTGCACCGACGAAGCGTTGCACGGCGGCACTCTCTCCGCGCGTGGACTCACTCCGATCGTCGGCGAGCTCTTCGTCCTTCTCGAGCGCGGCGAGCGGGAAGCCTGGACGGGCGTCGTTCGACGCGGCACGCCCGAAATACGACTGCCACCGAGCGACGACCCGCAGGCGCGCGTCGAACGAGCGTCGGCCGCGCGCTTCTTTGCTCTGGGAGTCTCGCACATCCTTTCCGGACCAGACCATCTACTCTTCGTCTTCGCGCTTCTGCTTCTCATCGCGCGCGCAAACCGAGGGCGCCAGCGCCGCGCGCTCTTCGCGACGATGGCCTGGACCATCACCGCGTTCACGGTCGCCCACAGCATCACCCTCGCTGCGTCGGTGCTCGAGTTGGTGCACGTGCCCAGCGCGCCCGTGGAGATCGTGATCCCGCTGAGCGTGCTCCTGCTCGCCGTGGAGCTCACTCGTCCCGCCCCGGCCGACACGCTCACCGCGAGGTACCCCTGGGCCGTCGCGTTTGCGTTTGGATTGCTCCACGGATTTGGGTTCGCGGGCGCACTTCGGGAGATCGGCATCCCTCGCGAATCGATCGGCTGGGCGCTTTTCTCCTTCAATCTGGGGTCGAGGCCGGGCAGCTGTCCTTTCTCGCCGCGCTCGCCGTCCTCGGCTGGGTGCTCCGGCAGGCACGACTCCGGTTGGTGACGAACACTTCGTCACCTTAGAGCGAGCCGCCATTTATGCTATCGGTGCCGCATCGGTGTTTTGGTCCCTACAACGCGCGTGGATGGCTTGATGACGAAGCGAGCTCTTTTGATCGGTTTGCTCGGGCTCGGTGCTGGATGCTCGAGCTCATCGAACCCGAGCGGGGAATGCACCGGGACGAGCTGCCCCCCCGACTCGACGCGGTGCGAGGATTTCGACTCGGGGCTCCGGCTCTTCTGGGGCGATCTTCACGTACACACCCGCAATTCGTTCGACGCGTTTTTCCTCAACTCCGTCAATGGCCCCGAGGAGGCCTATCGCTTTGCAAAAGGCGAGCCTGCCGGAGCTCGTATGCGATGACCCCGACGAAGCCTGCGCCACGCTCACGCTCGATCGGCCGCTCGACTTCACGGCGGTCACGGAGCACGCCGAGTTCCTGGGCGCGTTTTCGACTGCCTGCGGCGGGGACGACCCGGACCCCGCCTGCGGCCCGGTGGGCACGCTGATCCGCGATTCCGTCGAGGCCTTCATTCAAGGAGACAATCCGATCGACGCCGAGCTGGTCGAACGCTTGTTCGCGGACCTTCCCGACCCCGATTCGGTTTGGACGAGTGTCCAGGCCATCACGAACGCCGAGGACGACCCCTGCTCGTTCACCACGCTGCATGCATACGAGTTCAGCCCTCTGGTCAATGGATCCAGCATGCACCGCAACGTGTTTTTCCTCGGTAAGAACGTTCCCAATCATCCCGTGTCACTCTTCGACACGCAGAGCGAGTGGGACCTCTTCGACTCACTCGAAGCGAGCTGCGGGAACGTCGACGACTGCGAGTACCTCACGATTCCCCACAACTCCAACCTCTCGGATGGTCGCATGTTCCTTCCCATCGGAACGCCATTCGCCGCCGCAGGTCGTAACAACGAGCCACTCACCAGGGCGGATGCAGAGCTGCGCGCCAAGTCCGACCGGATGATGGAAATCACGCAACTCAAAGGACAGGCGGAGTGCATGGCCGGCTTCGGATTCGACGGGCTCGGCTCGGACGAGTTAGACGCCGCCTGCTACTTCGAGCAGAACAAGCCCGTATGCACGGGGTCGCCTGAAGACGATCCACGCTGCAAGCCCGTCGAGGAGTCCCTCTGCGCGACCGTGACCGGTGATCCTTCCGAACGCGCAGAGCCTTCGGACTGCTCATCGCCTCTCGACTTCGCACGAGGCGCGCTCGGCGAAGGCGTCCGCGCGCGCGAGTCACTCGGAACGAACGCGTACCAGCTCGGTTTCGTCGGCTCCACGGACACGCACAACGGGATTCCGGGCGCGGTCGAAGAATGGAGGTTCAACGGTCACGGCGGTGTAATCGACGCAGACCCTGCCGTCCGTCACGGCCGCTGGACCTGCGAGATCGATGATCCCGACTGCGCTCCGCGAGTCTTCGAGCGCACGGTCGCGTTCTCAAACAACCCTGGCGGTGTCACGGCGGTTTGGGCCGAGCAGAATACGCGTGAGTCGATCTTCGCCGCGCTCCGGGCGCGGCGCGCATACGCAACCAGCGGACCTCGAATCGAAGTGCGCAGCTACGGGAGCTGGGAAGCGTTTCCCGCTGACTTCTGTGAGCGTCTCGAAGCAGGGGAAACTCCCGTGGAAGACGGGGAGGTGAGCGCCGTCCAAATGGGTGCGGTGCTCCCGAGCGACTCGCGATCCATGGCCCCGAGCTTCGCGATCTGGGCATTGCAAGATGCCGGCGGGCTCGTGCCTGGTGCGCCGCTCGAACGCCTTCAGATCATCAAGGGTTGGGTGAACGACGCCGGTGTCGCCGAGACCAGGGTGTTCGACGTCGCCGGGACATCCGACGGCCCTGCACCCGGAGCAGACTGCTCGATTCCGACCGCGGGACGACCTGAGCAACTCTGCGCGATCTGGACCGATCCCGAGTTCAGCGCCGCCAACGATGCCTATTACTACGTCCGCGTCCTCGAACAGCCGAGCTGCCGCTGGAACACCCGGCAATGCGTCGAAAGGACCGTCGACTGTGCGCAACTCGACCCCGCGAGCGGTACCTTCTCGGCCGATTCCCCGGCGTCGATCTGGGCAGGCTGGGAGGGGTGCTGCGACATCGAGGGCGAGCCCGGCAGCTTCACGGGCAGCCCGCGGTTCGACGTGATCCAGGAGCGCGCATGGACGTCCCCGATTTGGTATGAAAAGCCGCTGTGAACGAGAACCGCGAAGCACCCGTTTCCTGGATCGAGCTCGGGGTCGTCGCACGACCTCACGGCGTGAACGGGGAGATCCGCGTCCACGTGTTCAACCCCGACTCGACTCTGCTCGAAGAGCTGAGCGAGGTTTTTCTGATCGCGGAGGGGGATGAGGAGCCTTCGTTGGTCGAAGTGACGTCCACACGGCGCGGCCCCAAGTCCTTGCTCATGCGACTGGCGGGCGTCAACTCGTATGAAGACGTCGAAGCGCTCAGAGGCTGCGTGCTCTGCGTTCCGCGCGCCGCATTGCCGGAGCTCGACGAGGGCGAATACTATCACGCCGACCTGATCGGGCTTCAAGCGTTCGAAGGTACGGAGTTGCTCGGCGAGGTCGTCGATGTCCTCGATTATCCGAGCGCCGAATGCCTCAAGATCGAGCGCCCCGATGGTTTTCTCGAAGTGCCGATGCTTCCGCGTTGGCTCGAACGCGTCGATCTCGACGCGGGCGAAGTGCTCCTGAAAGACCTGGATGACATCCCCCTTCAGAAGCAGCGCTGATGCGTTTTGAGATCGTCACGATCTTCCCCGAGCTCTTCGATGCGCTGAGCGCGGGACTGCTGGGCAAGGCGCTCGATGCGGGCACGATCGAGGTGCACGCGATTACGCCGCGCGAATTCACCACGGATCGACACCGAACGGTGGACGACTCCCCCTACGGCGGTGGCAGCGGAATGGTGCTGATGCCCGGCCCGATCGCGGATGCTCTCGATCATCTCGACGAGGCCCGCATGGGCAAGCCGACGCATCGCGTATTGCTCACGCCGCAAGGGGGGCGCTTCTCGCAGGCCCACGCGCGCCGGTTTTCCACCCTCGAGTGTCTGACCTTGGTTTGCGGGCGATACGAAGGCTTTGACGAGCGAATTCGCGGCCTCGTCGACGAGGAGGTCTCCCTCGGCGATTTCGTGCTGCTCGGAGGCGAAGCCGCTGCGCTCGCCATCATCGAAGCCAGCGCGCGCCTCGTTCCCGGGGTGCTGGGAAACCAGGCGTCGACCGAAGATGAATCCCATGCCGACGGCCTGCTCGAGTACCCGCAGTACACGAGGCCCGAGGATTTTCGCGGCGAGAAAGTGCCCGACGTTCTGCGCTCCGGAAACCACGCAGCCATTGCGCGCTGGCGACGCAAGGAGTCGCTCCGCCGAACATTGGAACGCCGACCCGAGTTGATCGAGTCCGCTGATTGACGGACCAGGACCTCAAGCTTCTCGACGAGATCCGCAGGGGGATCTGAACGGACACTGACACCGGCACCGGCACTGACGCTGACACCGTGAAGACCGGAGGGCGGCTCGCGACGGGCGTGCTCGCGATCGGGACCCACTCGCCCATTCCTTAAGACCACCCACGGCTAGGCTCGACCCAATCGCTGCGCTGCCCATCCCGATCCGCCCTCCTGTGTACACGTCAAAGCGCGACCACTGCCGCTGGCACTGCCGCTGGCGCTGACGCCGCGGAGACCGGAGGGCGGCTCGCGACGGAACGCGACGCGGGATTCCGTCGCGCCCGACCGTGTGGTAAGTCGCCATCGTGGGTTCGGTCTACTGCGCGCTCGTGCATCACCCGGTCGTCGACCGGCAAGGCGATGAAGTCACCACTTCGGTGACGAATATCGACGTGCATGACATCGCACGGAGCGCACGGACGTATGGCTTACAGGGTTACTTCGTGGTGAGCCCGATCGAGGCGCAGCACTTGGTGGTGCAGCGAATCGTCGATCATTGGTGCTCCGGGGCCGGTAAAGCCCGCTTTCCCGAGCGGGGAGAGGCGATTGCGCTGGTCCGACTTTGCGAGTCGATCGACGAGGCGATCGCCAGAATCCAGGCCGAAGAGGGCCATCCGCCGCGCCTGGTCGCAACCTCGGCGAAACCCGGACCGGGTCGCAGCAGTTACGCCGAGGAGGCCGCTCGCCTCAGGACCGAGGACCGGCCCACGCTGCTCTTGTTCGGCACCGGGCACGGCCTCAGCGACGGTGTTTTGCGGCGCGCCGACGTCTTTCTGGATCCGATCGAGGGACCGAGCGAGTTCAACCATCTTTCGGTTCGGGCCGCCGTCGCCGTCACGCTCGATCGGCTTTTCGCCAGAAAATCATTGGCGAACGACCCGATTTGACCCCCTTTTGGCCACGTGCTAACTCCGGGCTCCGTTTCGGAAGAGGCTTAGTGATGAGTGGAAACGTTCCCGAAATCCAAGCGATTGAGAAGTCGCAAATGCGTGAATCGCCCCCGTTCCGCGTGGGAGACACGATCAACGTGCACTTCCGCATTCGGGAGGGCGAAAAGGAGCGCATCCAGGTCTTCAAGGGCGTGGTGATCCGCAAGTCCGGTGGAGGCGCTGGGGCGACCTTCACCGTCCGCAAGGTCTCGGGCGGCGTCGGGGTCGAACGAATTTTCCGATCCACTCGCCTCGAATCGAGAAGATCGAGGTGACCGCACGCGGCCACGTCCGCCGGTCACGCCTCTTCTACCTTCGTGATCTGCGCGGCAAGAAAGCTCGTCTCCGAGAGCGCCAGCGCCAGACCAACGACTGACGTTTCAAGCCTCTCGAATCGTGAGCGTCGACTCACGGAACGCATTCGTTCCGGGCTCGTGAACCCATAGGCGTCTTTCGGCGACCTGGCCATCGATGACGCTCACCACGATATAGGCGCAGGGCCACATGAGCTGGCCGCCATTGGCAAAGGTCGCCGCGTCCTCGGCCGAGAAGTATGCGCCCGCATCGCAGTGCGAATGGTAGATGACCTTCACCGGCCGCCCGTTCTCCTGTCCCTGGTCGAAGATCCGTGCTGCGCGCAGCTCGTTGATCTTGAAATACGTGTTCGAGGTACGCGGGAAGGTGACCGGGTCGAGTGCATGGTACTTGTCCGCCTCGTTTTCCTCGCGCTGCAGCGAATCGAGAACCGCCGGCTGGTCGGCCGGGCCGAAGACGAAACCGCAACTCTCACTCGGATAACACTCGAGCGCGTGCAGCTCGATCTCGTCCATGACCGACTTGTCGATCTCGAGGTCTCCCGAAACCCAGGGCAAGGGCTCACCACTCATAGTGCTTCTCCCATTTCATCGGAGCGAAGTACCGGTCGCCCCGGTCGCAGGCGATGGCGACGACGCAAGTCGCTTCGTCGCGCTTGGCAACTTCGAGCGCGCCTGCCACGTTTGCGCCCGTCGAGTGACCCACATGCAACCCCTCCTGGGCTGCCAATCGATCGGACATGTCCCAGCCCGCGTCCGTAGTCACGGCAAGGATCTCGTCCGGCAGCTTCGGGTCGTAAATCTCCGGAACGAGCGAGCTCGCCATGTGCTTGAGTCCTTCCAGCCCATGGAGGGCCTCGGCCGGCTCCACTGCCACACACTCGATTTTGCGCGAGTGCTCGCGCAAACGGCGCGTCGTTCCCATGCAAGTCCCGCTCGTTCCGAGCCCTGCCACGAAGTGCGTGATCTCGTCGCCGACCTGCTCGAGAATCTCACGCCCCGTACCCAAGTAGTGGGCGCGGGGGTTCGACGGATTGGAATACTGATCCGGATAGAAATAACGGTCCGGGTCGCCGGCAACCAGCTCTCGCACCACTCGGATGGCGCCGTCAGAGCCTTCCATCGGATCGCTGAAGACGATTTCCGTTCCAAACGCTCGCGCGATGTCCTTGCGGGCTTGCGAGACGTTCGACGGCATGACGAGCTGGATGCGATAGCCCATCGCCGCACCAAACAGACTGTACGCGACTCCGGTGTTCCCACTCGTCGCGTCGATCAAGATCTTGTCCGTCGTGAGCCGGCCATCTTCGATCGCGTCGAGCATCATTTGACGTGCTGGCCGGTCTTTGACCGAGCCTCCAGGGTTGGCGTATTCGAGCTTCAAGTAGATCTTGGTTCCAGGCGCATCCTTCTCGAGCGTTCGAAGCCGCACGAGCGGCGTATTGCCCACGGCCTCGACGATCGATTCCATCTTGCGAAAACGCATCCGATCTCTCAGCTCAAGGTCAAATCGGTCGGCACCTCGTGCGCGGGCGCGATCCCGAGAACGCGCTTGAGATGCTCGACGGCAGAGTAAGCGCCGAGCACCAGGGCCGCCGGCTCCCTGAGCGCAGCATTGCCAGCGAAGCGCATCACCTCGCTCGCCCGAGGAACACGCATCTCCGTGCCTTCGTCATCCCCAAAACATCCCGCTCGTTCGAGATAGTCCGCCGCCACCGCGTACGCGTCCGCGTCGCAGTCAACCGTGCCGCGAAACCCCGAAGCGATCAGTCGCTCCTGGCCGACTTCGCCGATTTCGGCGAGCAGGAGCTGACGCGCATATCGACGCCGTGCCGTGGTGTCGAGGCTCAAAGCTGGGCTCCGCCGGCGATGGCAGGAACGATGCTCAGTGTATCGCCCTCCTTCAGTGTGGTCTCGAGATTGTCGAGAAAGCGGATGTCCTCGTCGTTCGCGTAGATGTTCACGAAGCGGCGCACACCCTTTTCGTCGCAGAGACGATCTTTCATGCCCGGGTGATTGGATTCGAGATGTTCGATCACCTCGGCCACCGTGCCGCCGGCGACGGAGACTTCGTCGGCACCACCGGTCAGAGTTCGAAGTGGGGTTGGAATGCGTACCGTAACAGCCATGTTCGTTCCTTTCTGAGTTCCACCAAATGAAAGCTTGGATCAGGCGGCGCAAGCCGCCGTGTACCTCTCCATCCGTAGATCCTGAATCTCTCCCGCACAGAGCAGACAATCGCTTCGGCGTCGTACGAACGTCTTCCGAAGCGAGCCCCTAAGCGCATCGTAGTGCCAGAGCTCTCCGCCCGTTCGCTCCCCTTGGAGATGGCGGATCGCCAGAGCGGCTTGCAGTCCCCCGATCACACCGACGACGGGCCCGACCACTCCGGCCTGCGCGCAGGTCTCGACACGGTCGCCGGGGATGTCTTCGAAGAGGCAGCGAAGGCATGCGGAGTCGGGCAGGGCGCAGAAAGCCCATCCGGCCCATCGGACCGCGCCTGCCTGAACTGCCGGGACGCCGGCAAGACGGGCAGCATCGGCCACGAGGAACTTCGTGGCGAGGTTGTCGGCGCCTTCGACGATCAGATCGTGCCTCGCCAGAAGGTCCATCGCCGTGCCGGGGACGAATCTGCCTTCGATGCCGCGCACGCGGAGCCCCGGCGACAGGTCTCTCAGGATGCGAGTGGCTCGCTCGATCTTGGAGGCGCCGACGTCGTCGCGGGTGTACAAGATCTGACGGTGCAGGTTGCTTTCGTCGACCGTGTCGTCGTCGATGACCGTGATCTCGGCAAGGCCCGCTCGGGCGAGCAGGCGCAACACCGGCGAGCCGAGTCCGCCGGCGCCGATCACCAGAACCGACCGAGAGCCACTCATTGGAAGTACTCCCCCAAGCTGAAGTACCGCTCGCCAGTATCGCAGAGGATGGTCACCACGATCCGACCGGGTTCGAGTCGTCTTGCGACCTCGATGGCGGCCCAGACGTTTGCACCCGCGCTGATGCCGAGGAGCAGGCCCTCCCGCTTGGCGAGAGCGAGCTTCGTGTCCCAGGCATCGCGGTCGCTCACGCCGATCACCTCGTCGACGATCTCGCCACGATAGTTCTCGGGAATGAATCCCGCGTTGAGTCCTTGAATCTTGGTCGGTCCCGGCGGTCCACCCGCCAGAACCGGGCTCGCTGAAGGCTCCACCGCGAGCACGCGCGTCGCCGGATTGATCCGCTTCAGCGCTTCACCCACACCGCTTACCGTTCCACCCGTTCCAACCGCTGCCACGAAGGCATCGATGCTTTGACCTTCGAACGCACGTAGGATTTCCGTCGCGGTGGTCCTCTTGTGAATCCCTGGATTGGCGGGATTCGAAAACTGCTCGGGCATGAACGCGCCGCGCTCTTCGACGATGCGGCGAGCGGCTTCCATCGCGCCTTCCATCACTCGGTCTGGAGCGGTCAGGACGATCTCGACACCGTACGCCTCGAGCAGCGCCCGGCGTTCGAGCGACATGCTCGCCGGCATCGTGAGCACGAGCTTGTAACCTTTCCGCGCGCAGACCAGTGCCAGGCCAATCCCGGTGTTGCCGCTCGTCGGCTCTACGATCGTATCGCCCGACTTCAGGCGGCCCTCGGATTCGGCAGCCTCGATCATCGCGAGGCAGATGCGGTCCTTGACCGAGCCCCCGGGATTGAGGTGCTCGCACTTGCCCCAAATCGTCGCGCCGCCTTCGGGCGATAGCGATCGCAGGCGCACCAACGGCGTTTCGCCGATCAGATCGAGGACGCTATCGACAACGGCTGCGGACATCAGATTGAATACACGTAACGTCGAGGTGGGGCGCGGCGGACTCCGTGGGCGTCGCCTCGATCACAGAGATTTTGGATCGTGACGGCGTCGAAGCACGCCTCGATGTTTTCGGAAAGCTCGGAGAACACGTTTTCGGTCACGATGCGGCTGGTCTCGTCAGCATCACCGCTCGGGTCACTGTCCGCCAGGACGATCGGCCCTTCGAGAGCGCGCACGATGTCTCCCAATCGAATGTCGTCGGCGTCGATCGCGAGCGCGTAGCCGCCCCGCGGGCCTCGTTTGGAGGTAACCAGACCGGCCCTCTTGAGATCCTGGAAGATCTGCTCGAGGAAACGCGGAGGAATGGCTTGCCGGCGCGAGATGTCTTTGATCTGCGTCGCCTTTCCACCGCTGTGAAACGCGATGTCGAAAATGGCGCGCACGCCATATCGGCCTTTGTTCGAGAGCTTCACCGAGTGGGATCTATGATTTCCCACATCGGAATTGTCAACAATGACTATTCTGCGGGCGTGATGGGTAGGGCGGAAGCGCCAAATGCGGCGCGCTCGGAGTCGGAGACGCTTGGCAGCCCCTCCCCATTTTGGAGGCTGGCGCGCTCGAGAATGGCCTCGCAAAGGGCCCCGAAGTCGTATCCGGCGCCAGCGGCGATTTTCGGGAGCAAGGAGGTCGGAGTCATGCCGGGCAAGGTGTTTACCTCGAGAACGTACTCGTTCTCGTCGGAGGTCACGAGCAGGTCGACACGCGTCGCTCCGGTGGCGCCTACGGCTTGCACCGCGCGTTCGGCGAGATTGAGGACTCCTTGGTAGCGCGTCGGCGATAGGCGGGCAGGGAAGTGATATTCGCTCTGTCCCTTTTGGTACTTCGACTTGTAGTCGTAGAAACCGCCCTTTGGCTCGATTTCGATGGCCCCTAGCGCGTTGCCATCGAGCAACCCCACGGCGACCTCGCGCCCTCTGATCAAGCGCTCCACGAGAACCCATCGGTCGAAGCGCGCGGCATCGTCAGCCCGTTCCCTGAGCTCTGCGAGGCTCCTCGCCGCACCCGCTCCTACGCTCGATCCGCCGCTCCGAGGTTTGACGAAGCTTGGGAAGCCGAAGGAGCTATGGATCTGTTCTAGACGATGCAGGTCATCTGCGCGCACTACGTAGTAGGGCGGCGTGGGGACGTTGTAGAGGCGAAAGAGCTCCTTGCTCTTGAGCTTGTCCATCGCGAGGGCGCTCGAGAGCACACCGGAGCCCGTGTACGGAATCCCCATCGTTTCCAGCATGCCTTGGATGCATCCGTCTTCGCCGTAGGTGCCGTGAAGGGCTATGACCGCCACCTCGATCGAGGTCTGACGAAGCACCCGGTCGATGTCTGCGTCGACGAAGACCTTTTGGACCTTGTAGCCGCGCGCTTTGAGCGCCTCGAACATCGCTTCGCCGGTCTTCAGAGAGATGTCTCGTTCTGCGCTGACGCCCCCAAGCAGGATCCCGATCTCTTTGTCCTTCATTTGAATCTCCTCGACGCGCTACCCATGCGAAGAGCGGGCCAAGCCCGCAGCACCCCAAATTACGCGGCCGGCGGTTCCAGGCTCGTGTCTGGCGTGCCACAGCCGCGACGCTCCCGTGACACACATGCCCATGCCCTTTCGGCTGTAACAGCGGCGATCGGCCAGAGCCAATTACCGGCAGGCCCGCCGTATGGTCCTCGGCCCATTCAAAGTCAAATCCACTGGGATTAAGGCCCTCTTGTGGAAGGTCGGCTCGGCGATGAGGATTGCCGAGGGTCGATTTGTGACCTTTCGAGGGGTCGTTTCGTTGCTTCGGCCCCAGCTGAATGGTACCGAGGAAGGACGAAAGGGTCATTCGACCCGCTAACCCATATTCAACAACCGCTTTTTGTCCGGTCGGAGTGCGAGCGAGCGTGGCTGATAGCCCCCAGGGCAGCACGGCAATGCGCGGGTGGAGCGAATCAACGCTCCCCGTCGGAACCGCTCATATCGCCCACCGGAGTGACAGGAACGAATACAACAATGACATTCACGGAAGCAGCCGTGGAGGTTCTCCGCTCCGTCGGAAAACCGCTCCACTACAAGAAAATCACCGAAATCGCGATCGAGCGTAATCTCCTGTCGCACGTCGGTAAAACCCCAGAAACCACCATGAGCTCGAGGCTCGCCACCATGGTCAAGAAGGACCGTGGCGACGCTCCAATCCTCAAGGTGAAGCCGGGCGTCTTCGCGCTCAGGGAGTTCCCGGCGGATCTCGTCGAAGACGCGGAGGACGTTCCCGCCGACAGCGATGGCCCGGAAGCGTTCGAGCGCGAGGACTTGGACGAAGAGCCCAGCTCCTTCGAGGAGACCTCCGAGGCCGAGGAAGAGTCGGGCATCGTCGTGCAAGATCTCCCGGGCTCGGACGTTTTCCCAGAAGAGGACGATGATGATGATCTCATTCTCGCCAACCTCGATGAGGACTCCAAGGACCCTCGCAAGCCTCGTAAGCGTCGCCCGCGCCGCCGGCGAGACAGGGATTCGGACAATGGCTTGAGCGCCGACTCGCGACCCTCGCGCGACTCCCGCGACTCCCGGGACTCGCGGGAATCGAGAGAAGGACGTGACTCGCGGGACTCCCGAGATTCGCGGGAATCAAGAGACGCCCGCCCAGATCGCCGTCCTCCGGACCTCCGTGGCCGACCACAGCGTGAGCCCGTCGCCCCTGCCACGCGTGCGGCCGAACCCGGTGAGCCGGTTGGTAGGGACCTTTCCGACGCAATCGAAACCGCCCTGCGCGGAGCTGGCCGGCAATCGAGGACTTTGGTCCAAGTAGCCGAAGCCCTGATCGACACCGGTCGCTTGGCCGGAACGCCTCAGCTTCTGGCCCCGACGCTGGGGGCCGCGATTCGAGGCGACAACGCCAAGCGGCGCGCATCGGGTGGCCGATCGAGATTCCGGGAGGTCAACGGACTCGTTGCGCTTCTCGAATGGGACCTTCCTGGCGATGTGGTCAATGCCGAGCGGGACGCGGTGCGTGCGGCTGACCGACAGCGGCAAAGCGTTCGCCGCGCCTTCAACAGGCGATTGCGTGACCTGCCCGACGGCGCCTTGCTGGAGCTGCTCGCCACCTGGCTCAATGCCGCTGGCGTCCACTCGCTGCACGCCGTCCGCGCCGATGCAGGCGACTTCAACCTCGCCGGCACCCTTCGCCGCGGCCCAGAGGAAACGCCGCTTGCGATCAGCATCTATCGGGGAAATCAGCCCATCGGCAGCGAAGCGATCGTGGCGCTTCGTGGCGGACTGCACCACTTCGACCATGCACGAGTCGGCTGGGTGATCACCCTTGGACAAGTGCGCGATGGCACCCTTGGTGAAGCACATGCCGAGGGGGCCGCGCCGTGCGCCGTATTCGACGGAGACGCGCTAGCCATCTCGATGGAAGAAGTCGGGGTGGGCATCCAGCGCGCCTCACTTCCACTCGCTGTGCTCGACCTCGAGCTACTCGACGCACTCGCAGGAGGCGCCGCGCGTAGCTCCGTGCCCAGGAACGCGCCCAACAGCACCGACGAGAACATGGATTCGGAGGGCAGCAAGCGTCGGCGAGGCCGTCGGCGAGGCCGGCGACGCGGCGGTCGGGACGAGGCCGGCGATGAGGCGCGTCGGAACGACTACCCCCAGGAAAGCGACACCGGAGACCGCTCCGACCCGCTCGAGAGCGAGCCGCCCGAGGTGGAAGCCATTTCTGAGTCCAGCCCTGAACCAGCTGAAGATAAAGAGAAATTCGTCGCAGAGCCACCGTCGACGCCTGATCTCGAGATTTGAGAGCTGTGGCCAAATAGACACACTTGCGCCATCTGCGGGTGGCGCAAGGTAAGCGCATGCCCTACCGTCTGGGCCTCTTGATGGTTATCAGGAGTACGGCATGCGAATCGTATTATTAGTCATTGGTGTTGTGTTCCTAAGCGCGTGGCACTCGCGGAGCGAAGCGGGTCCCTTGTTCAGTGAAGTTGCGTTCGCATCCGCGAGCGACGTGATCGACTATCGCGCGGCGGTTGGCGATCATCCTACCTCGCTTTCGCTTGCACGCGCCATCGATGCACGGCTAACCGTTCGCGAAAGCCGGGATGGCGATCCCATTCACGTGCAGCACTGCCGGGAGAGTCGTGGCGGATGCCGTGCGCGCATCGCGACGCTGTCCCGCCTGATCACCGAGGCGAGCAACCGCGCCGGTGTCGACCCGTTCCTCACCGCGGCCATCGCCGTGCGTGAGTCCGGCCTCAATCCACTGGCGGTGAGCCCGGTCGGTGCACGCGGCGTCGTGCAGTTGAATCCAAAGTACCGAGGCAAGACCGTGCCTTTCGTCTACAACGAGCGATACCGACAGAAATGCAGCCTTCGCCCAGGCGCTTGTCAGCGCGAGGTCCTCGAGGCCGGGCTCGGCCTTTACGAATGGGCGGTCTCCCGCTGCGGCGGAGACGTGGCCAGGGGCCTCGCCTGGTACAATTCAGGGCGCTGTGACAAGCAAAATGGCTATGCGGCCTCGGTCCTTCGGGAGCGGCGGCGCCTGCTTCGCCTGGCAAAAGACGCCGACCCGGGCCTAAAGGCCGTCTTTCCCAACTAATTCCCCGATTTGTGGGACACGATGAGCCGCTCGAAGGTGTGGCCCATGGCTTCGGCGACCCGCTCGACGGAGGAGGCATCCGGAGCTGGATCATTCGCGCAAAGAACACCCACCATGCGGGTCCCGACCAGAACGGGAACGATGACCACGTCGCGCCCCTGGCCGCCCAGGGCCGCTCGAAAGAGATGATCGGCGGCGGTCTGGCCGTAGGCGCCCCGAAAGGTGCGCCCGGTGTGCAGGACCTCATTGAGCACGGACGGATTGCTCGCCGGAACCCAGAGGCTTCGAATGCCCGCGCTGGTGACCTCATCGCCGGCCCCGGCCCAACCCCGGAACACGCCTTTCCTGAGGGCGAGGAACGCGGCGCCCCCGGCCGCAGTCAAGCAGGCCTCACACGCTATCCGTGCCGCCTCATCGCGTGACGGCGCGCGCTCGAGCTCATGCAGAAGCGACTCGAGGTCCGAGTCAGACTCCGAAACAGGATCAGCGCTGGTGAATCGCACCGGCGAAGGCCGCGCGCCTGCATGCCCCTCGGAATGCCAATCCAGCGGCGAGTGAGCGAACGAAGGGACGGGGACCTCGCGCTCGGTCGTCGAGTGGTGCCAGGCGCGGTCCCATACGGGACTGGCCGTCGAAGCGAGCCCGGAGAATGCAGGATTAAGCTCCGAGAGCGTTTCTTCGCTGCGGATCTCGGATTTCTCTCGAATCAGCGGGAAGGCATCGCTCGGCATTCGCGAGCGAGCGAGCGCCAGTGGATCACTGACCAAGGTTGGGCGGTCGGGAGGGTACGCCTGATCGATTGAAGCGAGAAGATCCGAGAGCTTTGCGACTGTCGGCAAGATCCTCCCACCGAGCGCTTCGCTGAGCCGCGCGACCGCGTGCTCGTCGCTGGGATCCGCCATTGCGACAATTGCACCGGCCGGGCTCGGGCGTAGCGGCATCGCACAAAGGTCGTGTGCATCAGCTGCGGGCAATCGGTAAACGAGCTCCCGGTCGGCCCGACGAAGATCCTTTTCCTGCAGCATCGGGCCGAAGCCACGAGAAATGAAGAAACCCGCCAAGACGCGCTCGTCGAGGCCGGCGCTCACCAAATTTCGCAGCACGCGTCCCAACGGCATCAGTGGATCACCAGCATGGCTTGCGCTGGCCTGGGCCTCCGTGACGAGCCCGGCGCTCACGAGTTGTTCGACCAATCGCATTGCCATGACCGATCCCTAGCCAGGGTCTCTGCGTGCGGCAAGCCCGACAGACTGATAGCATCCGCTCGAATGGCTCGGATCCTGCACATCGAGGACGATCCCAACAATCGGCGCCTCGTGCAGAAGCTGCTCGGAGCGGCCGGCCACGAGGTCATCGAGGCGGAGGGCGGGGTCGAAGGAATCCAGCTTGCGCGCGAGATCCTGCCCGATTTGGTACTGGTGGACATCAATATCCCCGATCTCGACGGTTACGAGGTCACTCTACGCCTTCGCGGAACGCCGGCGCTCCAAGACGTGCCGATCGTGGCGATCACAGCCGAGGGCGACCGAGACTCGACCCTTGCCGTCGGTTGTGACGGATTCATCGCCAAGCCGATCGACGCGGCGCACTTCGCCGAAACCATCGCCGAGTTCCTCCGAGGGCACCGCGAGTCCGCCGATGACGCGAGCGACCGTCTTCTAAGGGCGCGCACCCAGAAGATCGTAGAGCGACTCGAAAAGAAGATAGTAGAGCTCTCCGAAACCAATCGGCGGCTCGAAGACATCGCGCGGCTGCGCCGGGAGTTCCTGCAGAACGTGAGTCACGAGCTTGCGACTCCGATGACGCCGGTGGTCGGCTACCTGCGCCTACTGCTCAACGAGGAGCTCGGCCCGCTGAGCGACTTGCAACGGAAATGCCTGGGCGCGATCGAGTCATCCACCCAGCGTCTTCGAACGGTCGTCGACACCTTGCTCGACGTGAGCTCGCTCGAAACGGGACGGATGCACTACTACACACGTCCCTACGACTTCCGTGAAGTCTCGATGAAGGCGATCGATCAGATTCGCCCGAAGCTCCTCGAGCGCGATGTCACGCTGACCGAGCGAATTCCCGACGAACCCATGCCGGCGCAAGGCGACCCGGATAAGCTCTTGCGAGCCATGGTCCATGTGCTCGACAACGCGTCGAAGTTCACGCCAACCGGAGGCGAAGTCGCCGTGGAGGTCCGCCCCGAAGGGAAAGACCACTTGTTGTTTGCGGCCGCAGACAGCGGCCCGGGGGTCCGACCGGAGCACATCGCCCGAATCATGGAACCCTTTTATCAAGTCGACGGATCGGTGACCCGAGATCACGGGGGCGTCGGCCTTGGCCTGGCATTCGCGAGGCGCGTGACCGAAGCGCTCGGGGGCGGCATCGAGATCTCGAGCCCGCCGGCGGGCGAAGTCGCGGAGCGACAGCTTTCCGGGACTCTGGTGGAGCTCCGCGTGGGCCGCATCCCCGAACGGCCAGAGATTGCTCCGCAGTGATATATCTCGACCACCACGCGGCAGCGCCCACACCCGCGGCGGTCCGGCGCGCCATGGAGGATGCCGCGTCCGTCGCATGGGCCAATCCTTCGAGCACGCATGCCGCGGGTCGCGCTGCACGCCGACTTCTCGAAGCCGCACGCGAGGACATCGCGAGGGCGGTGGGCGCCGCTCCTGCAGACCTGGTGCTCACCAGTGGAGGGACTGCAGCCTGTAATCTCGGTATCCGGGGCATCGTCGCCGACTGCGACCGAGTGCTGACCACCGAGGTCGAGCACCCGGCCGTCTCCGAATCGGTGCGGAGGCTCGCCGCAGAGGGATGCGAACGAATCGCGATGGCGGTGCGCGACGGGCAGCCGCCGAGCGGCAAAGAGCTTGCGGGCCACCTCGGTCCGCGAACCTTGGTGGCCGTCCAATGGGTGAATCACGAGACCGGGACCATCTTCCCGGTTCACGAGTATGCGCAGATCTGCCGGGAGCGGCAGGCGCTGCTCTTCGTCGACGCAAGCCAGGCCCTGGGCAAGCTGCCCATCGATCTCGGCACCCTCGGCGCGGACGCCGTGGCGTTTGGCGCTCAGAAGATTGGAGGACCGTCGGGTGCAGGCGCTTGTTGGATACGCCGGGGCCTAGACGTCTGTCCGGTGCTCGTAGGAGGCTCTCAGGAACGCGGGCGGTGGCCCGGAACACCCGACACGCTCGGCATGGTTGGTTTCGGGGCTGCCTGCCGGCTGACGGAGGAACGCCTGGGAGACCAAGCACGCCTCCGCGCCCTGCGGGACCGCCTCGAAGCCGCGCTCCTCGGGCTCGGCGGCGTCCTCAATGGACGCGGCCCGAGGACCGGGACCGTTTCGAACCTCAGCTTCCGCAGCTGGGACGGCCCGCTGCTGGTCGCAGCGCTCGACCTCGAAGGGATTTGCGTATCGACCGGAGCGGCCTGCTCATCGGGGCTGCAGGAGCCGTCGGCCGTAATTCGCTCCATGTATCCGGATGAACAGTGGCGCGCTGGCTCCGCGGTTCGAATCAGTCTAGGTATCGAGACGAGCGACCGAGACATCGAGATGACATTGCGGGCTTTTCGGCGAGTCCTGGGTCGAAAGCTCATCTAGAACCTCAAGGAAATTTTAACTCTCCCGAGCCTTACCTTAGTTGTTTTCTGATTTTGTCTTTTAACATTCTGTCATTACAGATGTTTTTGAATTTGGTTTTTGGATGTGCCCCGTTTCCATTAAGTGTAACAAACCACGGTTGATCTGTTCAGTGTGGAACTTCGATGGCTGAATTGAAACGAGTGCTGGTGGCCATGAGCGGCGGGGTCGACTCCTCGGTGGCCGCTGCGCTCTTGCATGAAGCAGGGCACGAGTTGGTGGGCGTCACCCTCCATCTCTGGGATGCGGCCGGCGAAACCCAGGTGGGCCGCTGCTGCGCACCAGAGGACCGGGACGACGCACGTCGAACCTGCGAGCACCTCGGCATTCCCCACTACGTCCTCGACGAGCGCGCCGCGTTTCGCAAGCACGTGGTGGACCCGTTCATCAGCGAGTACCAGGCGGGCCGAACGCCGATTCCCTGCGTGAGCTGCAACCGCACCGTGAAGCTCAGTTACCTGGCCGAGGTCGCTCGCCGCTTCGACGCGACTCACATCGCTACCGGGCACTATGCCCGTCTCGAACGCGGGGGCGACGGACGACTTCGACTCCTTCGCGGCCGCGATGGCGACAAGGACCAGAGCTACTTTCTCTTCGGCTTGGCCCAATCCACCTTGGAGCGCCTTCTCTTTCCACTCGGCGACCTCTGTAAGTCCGAAGTGCGAGAAGCAGGAAGGCGTCTGGGCGTTCCAAATGCTGACAAACCCGAGTCGCAGGAGCTGTGCTTCGTGCCGGATGGCCGCGTCGGCGACTTCATCAATCGGCATGGAAGTCCATCCCCGTCTGGCGCGATCGTCGACGTGGAGGGCGGAGTGCTCGGAGGTCACCAGGGCGTCGCGAACTTCACGCGTGGACAGCGGCGCGGCCTTGGCCTCGGCGGCGGCGGCGCACGGTACGTTCTTCGGATCGTGCCCGACAAGGCGGAAGTGGTAGTGGGCGACGAGTCGCAGCTCTATGGCGACGCGCTCAGCGCCACCGATGCCCACTGGGTCGCGGGACGCCCGGCCGAGCCTTTTCAAGGCGAGGTCCGCATTCGCTACCGCCACCGAGGCGCCCGAGCCGACGTCATACCCACCGGTGGCGGTTTCGAAGTGCGCTTCGACGAGCCTCAGCGCGCGATTACTCCGGGCCAGGCCGCAGTGGTGTACAGGGGAGACGAGGTGATCGGTGGCGGCTTCATCGCATAGACTCTGCACGCGCGTTTGCGGATTCGATGCCCGCTAGCCGCCTGGAGCTAGGCGAGGTTCGAGCGGTGGGGCGCGGAGGCGATGCCGTGGTCGAAACCCCGAACGGGATCGTATTGGTTCCAGGCGCATTGCCGACAGAACGTGTGGAGATTGCGCTGAGCTCCTCGAAGCGGGGCGCCGCTCGGGGCGTTCTCAAGCGCATTCTGCGAGCTGCTCCAGGGCGACGGGAGCCCGCGTGCGCAGACGCCCCGAGGTGTGGCGGATGCCCGCTCATGATCGCCGACGCAGAGATCCAACGAGAGATCAAGCTCGGCTTCCTCCGTGACGCCTGCCGTGGGCTGCCCGGCTCCGATACGACGGAGATCGACTGGGTCTCCGCTCCTGATGAGCTCGGATACCGCCGCCGCGCGAGGCTGGCCTGGCACGGTCGCAGCATCGGCTATCGTCAACTTCATTCGAATCGAATCAACGACATTGCCGAATGCATCGTCTTGGCGAAACCCTTACGCGAAGCTTGGACTCGACTGCGCGCTCGTCTCGCCCCGTCACTCCGAGGGGAAGGCGAGATTCAGCTTCAGCTCACCGGCGCCGATCGCGTGCGGGTCGATCTTCGAGCCGAGCACGACCCGTTGCCCGACCTGTTTGAAGCCTGCGAAGCCCTGAGCAGGTCGCCGGGCATCGCCGGAGTGTCACTCCGAACGGGCGAGACTGGACATGCTGCGAGTTGGGGAGACACCCAGGTCCTGCTCCCGCGCGAGGGGGGCGGAGCCCTGGAAGGCCCGCCTGGGGCGTTTTCACAAGCAAACGACGCAGTGAACTCGAAGCTCGTCGAAGCCGTGATCGAGCTCGCCGAGCCTGAAGGTCGGCGTGTTCTAGAGCTCCACTCCGGGATTGGAAATTTCACCTTGGGCCTCGCTCAGCTTGCCAAGACTCTGGTGGCGGTCGAGCAAGACCCGCAAGCCGCCCAAGCCTGCCAAGCAAACTTGCAGCGCCACGGTCTCCAAGCTCGTGTCACCGTGGGCGACGCAAATCAACCGCCCGCTGGCAAGTACGAAGTCCTGGTTCTCGATCCTCCTCGGCAAGGCGCCAAGGCCTTGTTCGAGCGCGGAGACCTGTTGCCTGGGCCCAAGCGAATCGTCTACGTCTCGTGCGACACCGCGACCCTCGCGCGCGATCTCCGGATCGCCACGACGAAAGGTTATCGCATCGAGCGAGCCATCGGCTTCGACATGTTTCCGCAGACCGCACATCTGGAGTCACTGGTTCTACTCGTGCGCGATTGAGCGGAAGCGCTGCGTTGCCGGCTCTCCGCGCTAGAGCTAGCTTGTGCGCGGACATGCGCTGCCCTTACTGCGGAACGCTCGAAAATCGGGTGATCGACTCGCGCCTATCGCAAGCCGGAGAGGTCACGCGGCGGCGGCGCGAGTGCGAGCATTGCGGGCGACGCTACACCACGTACGAGCGGGTGGAGCAGACGCTTCCGCTCATCATCAAGACGGATGGTCGTCGGCAGCCCTACGATCGTGACAAGCTCCTGGCCGGCCTCCGTCGGGCCTGCGTGAAACGCCCGGTTTCGGCAGAGGCCCTCGAACGCTTCCTCCATCAGGTGGAGCGATGGCTTGTGGACACCGGCGAGCAGGAAGTCACCTCCGCACGCCTAGGAGAGCACGTCTTGCACGAGCTGCGCGACCTGGATCCAGTCGCGTATGTCCGCTTTGCGAGCGTCTATCGAGATTTTCAGAACGTCGGCGAGTTCCTCGACGAGCTCGCCAAGCTCAAGGATTGAGATGTGGTCGAACTTCGAACGGGACGTGATGACCCGAGCGATCGCCGAGGCCAAGCGCGGGCGGCCGAGCCCAAATCCACGCGTCGGCGCTGCGATCGTCAGAGACGGGAAGGTCATTTCGATGGGCCATCACGCGAAAGCGGGCGAGGCCCACGCCGAGGTCGATGCAATTCGAAACGCCGCGGGCTCCGTCGCGGGCGCGGCGCTCTACGTGACCTTGGAGCCGTGCAACCACCACGGGCGAACTGGACCTTGTACCGAGGCGATTCTGAATGCGGGGATCGCGAAGGTCGTGGTCGGCTGCCGTGATCCAGCACCGCACGTGGCCGGGGCTCTCGATCGCTTGAAGAGCGCCGGCTTGCAAATCGAGCTCGGCTTGATGGAGCACGAGTGCACGGCGCTGATCGCGGATTTCACGAAGCACATCCGAACCGGACTTCCGTTCGTGACCCTGAAGGCGGCGGTGACCTTGGACGGAAAGATCGCCACCCGCAGCGGCGACTCGAAGTGGATTACGGGCGAGGAGGCGAGGGCGGAAGCTCACCGGATGCGCGACGAGAGCGACGCGATCATGGTCGGTGTGGGCACGGTGCTCGCCGACGATCCGAAGCTCACAGTCCGTCACGTCGAAGGACGAAACCCCGTTCGCGTTTTGCTCGATGCCGACCTTCGCACCCCCGGCACCGCTGCGGCACTGAACCAAGAAGGTGGCGCGCAAGCCGAGGTCTTGGTTTTCCACGCCCGCGACGCCGACCCGGAACGGCGCGAGTCCTTGCGAGGCCCTGGCATCGAGCTGATTCCCGTGACACGCCACGCGCGTGGTGTCGACGTCGCCGAGGTCTTGCGGCTATTGGGTGAACGCGGTTTCGTGCGGCTCTTGGTGGAGGGCGGCGCACGCGTGCATGGCACATTCGTCGATCTCGGGCTCGCCGACCGCGCTGCCATCTTCATCGCACCCCGAATCGTCGGCGATGCCACCGCCCCTTCATTTGCGGCGGGAGAGGGAGTGGACAGGATCGATCGCGCTTCCAGGTTGGTTCGGACCGAGATCCAGGCTTTCGGATCGGATTGGTTGATTTCGGGAGATTTCGAGAGGACGCATTGAATGTTTACCGGACTGATCGAACAGCTAGGCACAATCGAAAATCTCGACCAGCGCGAAGACGGGCTCAGCATTCGCATTGGCTGTGCGCTTCATCCGTTTGAGCTCGGGGAATCGATCGCGGTCAATGGAACATGCCTCACGGTGAAAGCGTTTTCCGAGCGACACTTCGAGGCCGACGCGTCTCGCGAGACGCTCGACAAGACGAACCTCGGACGCCTGAGCCTCGGCGACAAGGTCCATCTCGAACGGGCGCTAGCGCTCGGCGAACGCTTGGGTGGGCATCTGGTCACTGGCCACGTCGATGGAGTGGGCACGCTGGCTGCCAAAACTCCGGACGGTGACTACCTCCGCGCGAGCTTCGAGGTCCCCCGTCGCTTGGCTCCGTTTCTGGCGCCCAAGGGGTCGATCACGGTCGACGGCGTCAGCCTCACCGTCAACACCGTGGCGGGCTCGCGCTTCGACGTCATGCTGGTCCCGTACACCCTCGACGAAACGACCTTTGGGCGGATGCCCATTGGCACCATGGTCAACCTCGAGGTCGACATCCTGGCCAAGTACGTCGCGAGCCTGATGGGGAAGCCCGGCGTAGACGCCATCGATGGCTGAGGATTTGCAGTGTTCCGCTGGTATGCCGGAAGCTTTCGCGTCATGGTGGCGCCCATATGACGAGCGCAATCGAGCGAGTCGTCGCGGCACTCGATGACATCCGCAAAGGCAAGATGGTCGTCCTGGTCGACGACGAAGACCGCGAAAACGAGGGCGACGTGTGCATGGCCGCCGAAATGGCAAGCCCTGAGGCGATCAATTTCATGGCGCGGCATGCGCGCGGGCTGATCTGCCTCAGCCTCACGGAAGACCGGATCCGTCAACTGGATCTTCCGATGATGGTCGACGACAACCGCTCGTCGCGCTCGACGGCGTTCACCATTTCGATCGAGGCGCGCAGAGGCGTCACTACGGGCATCAGCGCGGGCGATCGCGCCCATACCATTCTCACCGCGGTCGCGGACGACGCCGGCGCGATGGACTTGGTGAGCCCGGGCCACGTCTTTCCGCTCAAGGCCGTGCCCGGAGGTGTGCTTCAGCGAACGGGTCACACCGAGGGTTCGGTCGACCTCTCGCGACTGGCGGGTTTGAAGCCAGCGAGCGTGATCTGCGAGATCATGAAGGACGACGGATCGATGGCACGCTACCCGGACCTGGTCGCCTTCGCCGAAGCCCACCAGTTGCGACTACTCACAATCGCCGACCTCATTCAATACCGGCTCGCACGCGAGCGCCTGGTCACGAGAATTCGGCAGACACGGGTCGAAATGCCGACCGGGCGCACCTGGACGGCGTCCGTCTATCAGGTCCAAGTGGGCAGCCAGGAGCAGTTCATGGCCCTGAGCCTCGGAGAGCTGAGCGCGGAGCCGACGCTCGTTCGTGTGCACCGCGGCAGCGTTCTTGGTGATGCATTTCAGGTCCGTATGGGCGCGCGGGTGCACATCGCGGACTGCGTCGCGGCGATCGAACGAAAGGGCAACGGCGTAATCCTGTTCCTACCCGGTCACCCCGACCCCGAAACCGATCTCGCATTCTATCTCGACGAGCCCATCGCGCGTCCGCCCGAAGAACCTGGCGTCGTGCTCCGCGAGTACGGATTTGGCGCGCAGGTGCTCTCCGACCTCGGGCTTGAACGGCTCCTCCTGCTCACAAACCGACCTCGACGAATTCCGAGCCTCGACGCCTACGGCCTCACGGTCGTCGATCAGCTCATGGTCGCGCCAGGCGGTGAGCTGAGCTCGGAGTCGGAACTGAGGCGAGACGAATCGTGAGCGAAGATCGCAACCAGCCTCTCAGCGAGGTCAAGGCTCCTGCCGATGCGCGATTCGCAATCGCCTGGTCGCGCTTCAATCAGCAGGTAGTCAGCAAGCTTCTCGATGGCGCCAAGGCCTGTTTCTCGGAGCACGGCCTCTCGGACTCCTCGATCTACGTCGTCGAAGTGCCAGGCGCGTGGGAGCTCCCTCACGCCGCTCAGAAGCTGGCCGAGAGCGGCCGCTTCGATGCGGTGGTCGTGCTCGGTGCCATCATACGCGGAGGAACGCCGCATTTCGACTACGTCTCCCAAGGCACCGCCCTCGGCATTGGGCGCGTCGCCTTGGACACGGGTGTCCCGGTAGTCTTCGGCGTATTGACGACGGACGACGAGACCCAGGCGTTCGAGCGCGCGGGCGGCGCGCACGGCAACAAGGGTCGCGATGCGGCCTTGACCGCGATCGAGATGGCAACGTTCGACCGGAAGCTTGCGAGCGATGGGATCACGACGAAAAGGGCGTGAAGCCGCGCTGCGCATCCTGTACTTCATGGATGTGTCGGGCGTGAGCGGAACGCAGGCGATCAAGTCGTACTGGGGACATCTCGCCGCCGACGAGGAGCGGACCGAGGATGTCGAGTTCGCGAACCAGCTCGTTCGCGCCTACGACGAGCAACAGGACGAGATCAACGAGCTCATCCGCACCGCGAGTCATCACTGGCGCCTCGAACGAATGCCAATCGTCGACCGCAACGTGCTGCGGGTGGCCATCGTCGAGCTGCGTGAATCGAACGAGATTCCCAAGCGCGTCACGCTGAACGAAGCGGTGGAGCTCGCCAAGCGTTTTGGATCCGAGGGAAGCGGCTCGTTCGTCAATGGTGTGCTCGATCGAATCGCCACCGAGCTGGGAAAGCCGTGATCGCTTACGACTTCACGGCGGCTTCAACGCGAGGCCTCGACGAGCTGCAAACCCAACTCATCGTGCTCCCGTTCTTCTCGGATGAGCGTCCGCTCCGTGGCGCCACGGGGCTCGTCGATTGGCGCCTCTGCGGAGCGCTCTCCCGCAAGCTGATGTCGGGGTACATCAAAGGAAGCTTCGGCGAGAAGGCCCTCCTGACGACGCCTCCGAAGCTTCAAGCGGACGGCCTGCTGCTCGTCGGGCTGGGCGAGAGCAGCGGCTTCAGCACCCGAATCGCCGAGAACGCCTGTCTCCTGATCGGAGATGCATTGACCGAGGCCAAGGTATCGACCGCAGCCCTCGCATTGCCCGGGCGGAGCATCGGCCTTTTCACCGCGCTCGAAGCTATGCAGATCTGGCTGGATTGTAGCGATGCCGCCCTCGAGCTCGAAGAGCTGAGCGTCATCGAGGAGCCGGCAGCACACCGCTCGCTCGATTCCCTGCTCGATGGCCTACGGCGACAGGCCGAGTCGCCACTCGACTAACGGCGAGAGGACCGGCGCTTGGCTTTCTTGGCCGGCGTCTTGCCGCGTTTCTTCGTAGGCCTGCGCTTGGCTGGCGCGGCTCTGCGCTTTGCCGCCGTACTGCGCTTCTTCTTGGCTACGGTTCGTTTCTTGGGCGCGCTGCGCTTCTTCGGCGAGACCTTCTTCTTGGCGCCCGCGCTCCGTTTCTTCGCCCCGCTGCGGTTCTTCTTCGAGACTTTCTTCTTGGCCGTGCCGCGCTTCTGCTTTGTCACTTTCCGTTTCTTCGGCGTCGCGCTCCGCTTGGCGGCAGCCTTCTTCTTGGCGGCTACTTTCTTCTTCGCGGCCGCTTTCTTCCGCTTGAGCTCCTCGGCTTTCTTCTTCGCAGCCGCCTTCTTCCGCTTGAGCTCCTCCGCTTTCTTCTTCGCCGTCGCCTTCTTCCGCTTGAGCTCCTCGGCCTTCTTCTTCTCGGCCGCCTTCTTCCGCTTGAGCTCCTCGGCCTTCTTCTTCGCTTCGGCCTTCTTCAGCGCGGCTTCGGCCTTCTTCAGGGCCGCTGCTCTCTTTCGCTCGAGCTCGACCTTCTTCTTCTCGGCCGCCTTCTGCTTGGCCTCGGCCTTCTTGATTCTCATCAGCTCGGCTTTCTTCCTCGCTTCGGCCTTCTTCAGAGCGGCTTCGGCCTGCCGGCGAGCCTCCTCCGCCTTTCGCTTCGTTTCAGCCTTCTTGCGAGCCGCTTCCTTCCGGGCCTCCGCCTGGGCAAGGGCAAGCTCTCTGAGATCGATCGTCTTCGACTCGAAACGGGCGCGCGTCTTCTTGGGCTTCTCCTCTTCCTCTTCTTCCTCAGAATCTTCGATGGGTGGGGGTGGCGTGGGAATGAAGGGACGCCGAGGCGCTGGCCGGCTCGCTTTGATCCCGGAAAGCGGCAGATGGCCAGCCTTTTTCGCGGCGGCGTACGCGGCTCGCATCGCGTCCGGCTCGCCGAAGTACTTCGCCATGGGCTTGAGATAGTGCTTATTCCAGAGCTCCTCGCAGGCTTTTCCGAGTCCCGCGGGGATCTTGGAGTGGGTCACTTCCACCTTGGTTCCGCCGGCAACGGGCTCGAAGGTGATATCGACCTGAGAGTCGTTCGACCCCTTGGGGAAATCGCGAGTCCGCCAGGTCATGGCAATACGACTGCCGGTATCGAGATAGACGTGCGTAGCGTCGATGAAACCATCGTCTGCAACGACTCGACCGCCGACCCAGGGGTCCACCGTGGCCCGCGCACCCGTAAACGCGGAGTGATGGCGCTCGTCCATCCACGCGGAATATATACGGTTAGGGCTCGCGGGTATCACGGACGAGACAGTGAATTTTTCCGTGTCCATCGTCCTTAGGTTCCTTGACTTGCTGGCCTGTATAAGTCCAGGAAACTCATTTGAAAACCAGAAAATTGCGCCAGGTTGGCTTTGGCTGGGTGCATTTGTGACCTCCTTGTAAGCTATCTGGGCGATTTCTGCACCCTCCCAATGAGATCGCTAGGGAACTCTTGACCGGCTCTGCGGCCGTGCTTCGATGCAGAGCTTGATGGTAGAGGCGACCCCCCGGCACCAGTTCTGGATCGACCGCGGCGGCACCTTCACCGACTGCATTCATCGCGATCTCGAGAGCGGCGCGCTGCGGGTCACGAAGGTTCTCTCCTCGGATCAGGCGCCGCTCGAAGGGATCCGAGCATTGCTCGGCCTTCAGCCCACCGATGCCATACCCAGGAGCGAGGTACGCATGGGGACGACGTTGGCGACCAATGCGCTTCTCGAGCGCGGCGGCCGGCCGACCGCCTTGATCACCGACGAAGGGCTAGGCGACCTGATTCTGATCGGCGATCAGACCCGACCCGAGCTGTTCGCTCTCGAGATTGAGAAACCCGAGCCGCTACCCCAGTGGGTCATCGAGATTGGCGCTCGGATGAATCGAGACGGTTCTCTTTCTCGCGAGCTCGATGAGCCGCAGGTCCGAAACGCGCTCGAGGAAGCGCGAACTAGCGGCGCCGAATCGGTGGCGATCGCCTTGATGCACGCGTACCGCGACGGAACGCTCGAACGTCGGGTGGGCGCGATAGCGACAGAGCTCGGGTTCGCCCACGTCTCCACCTCGAACGAGGTATCGAACGAGATCGGACTCCTGGCTCGCGCCGACACCACGACCGCAAACGCATACCTCACCCCCCTGCTGACGCAGTACATGAGCGCGCTCGAAGAGGAGCTCGGGTCGCGAAGCTTGCGGATGATGCAGAGCAACGGCGGGCTCGTCGACGCATCCGCGTTCATCGGTCGCAACGCGGTTCTCTCAGGCCCTGCCGCTGGAGTCGTGGCGACCGGGGCGATCGCCGAAGAGCTCGGTCTCTCGGAGGTCATTGGCTTCGACATGGGGGGCACATCAACGGACGTATCCCGGTTCGCCGGGCAGGTGTCGCGCGTATTCGAGAGCCAGATCGGAGGGATCCGAATCCGTGCGCCCATGATGGAGCTCCACACGGTGGCCGCGGGAGGGGGCTCTATCTGCAAGCTCGAAGGCGAGCGCATGGTCGTGGGGCCCCAAAGCGCAGGCTCGGACCCGGGACCACTCTGCTATGGCAATTCCAGGGCCGAGGAGCTCACACTGACCGACGTCTCCCTTTGCCTCGGCCGCATGAGCGCCGACCGGTTTCCGTTTCCACTCGACGTCGACAGGGCCAGCAAGAAACTCGCTGCCGTTGCCGACTCACTTCGCGCGGCGGGCGTCGAACGAAGCCCCGCTGAGGTCGCACAAGGCTTTCTGCGCGTGGCCGTGGAGAACATGGCAACCGCCATCCAGAAGGTCTCCGTGTCGCGCGGACACGACGTGCGCGATCACGCCATGGTCGTCTTCGGCGGCGCGGGCGGACAATACGCGTGCATGATCGCGCGTCGCCTCGGCATCCGGAACCTGATTTTTCATCCGTACGCGGGAGCGCTTTCGGCATTTGGCATGGGAGTCGCCAATTTCGAATGGCACGGCGAGCGTGACGCAGGGCGCGCCCGCCTTTCCGAGCCCTTGCCGCCGGAGTGGCACGCAGCGTTCGACGACTTGGAGGCCTCCGGCCGCGCCGCCCTGGCTCGAGATGCTGGCGCCGAGGCGCGCTGGAACGTTCGTCGAATGGTGGCGCTGCAGTACCTCGGGACCGAAACGACACTCACTGTGGACTTGGCGGACGCACGCAAGATGCGCTCCGATTTCGAAGTCTTACATCGCCGTGAGTTCGGCTACGTTCGCCTGCGGCATGCGGTCCAGGCGGCCACCCTTCGGGTCCAGGTCGAGCTGAGCAGCCCCAAGCCGGATCTTCCACCGGTCGAGGCAGGATCGGGCGCTCCGCTCCGCACCACGGTGCTCTGGTCGGACGGCGCACTGGTGGAAGCTCCCGTTTACCTCCGGGAAGATTTCCCGCTTCAAACCGAGGTGCGGGGTCCTGCGATGATCCTCGATGCCACCGGCACTGTTGTCGTCGATGCAGGTTTCGTGGCCATTCGAGACGAGCGCGACTACTTGACGCTTCGAGACGGCGAAAGCCGGGTCGAGCGAGAGGTGGCTGATACTCGAGTGGACCCGGTACTGCTCGAGGTCTTCAACAACCAGTTCCGATCGATCGCGGAGCAGATGGGCGCAGTGCTTCAACGGACGGCGATGAGCACCAACATCCGAGATCGACTCGACTTCTCGTGCGCGGTGTTCGACGCGACGGGGGGCCTGGTTGCGAACGCACCCCACATCCCCGTTCACCTGGGCGCCATGAGCGAATCGGTACGGGCGATCCTCGATGCAAGTCCCGACATGAAACCCGGCGACGTCTTCGTCACCAACGATCCCTTCGCAGGTGGCTCCCACCTTCCCGACATCACCGTGGTCACTCCTCAGCACGATGCGCATGGGACCCTACGATTCCTCGTCGCCTCTCGCGGGCATCACGCGGACGTGGGAGGACTGACGCCCGGGTCGATGCCTCCCGCGTCGACCCGACTGGACCAAGAGGGCGTCGTCCTGAGCGCTCTCCGCATCGTCGAAAACGGTGCGTTTCGCGAGGATCTTCTGCGCGACGCTCTCGCCCAAGGCCCGTACCCGGCGCGCAACCCCGACGAGAACGTGGCTGACATACAAGCTGAGATTGCGGCCAACGAAAAAGGCCTCCAACTGCTCGACGATCTCTTGGCGCGCTACGGCGTAGAAGTCGTGACCGCGTACATGCAACACATACAGGACAACGCGGCGGCGCTCACGAGCCGCGCAATCGGCGATCTACCGGATGGCGAGTACCGATTCGAGGATCAACTGGATGATGGGGCGCGAATACTGGTTAGCGTGACCGTCGACGGCGGCGAGATGTCGATCGATTTCGAAGGGACCGAGAGGGCGCTCGACAACAACCTCAACGCACCGAGGGCCGTCACGATGGCGGCAGTGCTCTACGTGCTTCGGGTGCTGGTGGGCAAACCGATCCCGCTGAACAGCGGCTGCATGAGACCGGTCTCCGTTCGGATCCCCGAAGGCTCCCTGCTGTCTCCTGAACCAGGTCACGCGGTCGCCGCCGGAAACGTAGAAACGTCGCAGCGTGTGGTAGATGTCCTGTTCGGAGCGCTCGGTCTGGCTGCTGCCAGCCAGGGAACCATGAACAACATCACCTTTGGCGACGATCGCATCGCGTATTACGAAACCCTCGGAGGGGGCGCGGGTGCCACCGCTCGGAAGCCGGGGGCAGATGGCGTTCATACCCATATGACCAACTCCAAGTGCACCGACCCAGAGATCCTCGAGACGCGCTTTCCCGTTCGGATTCGGCGCTTCTCACTCCGGCGCGGCTCGGGCGGCAAAGGCCGGCTTCGAGGCGGTGATGGATTGATTCGGGAGCTCGAGTTCCTCGCTCCAATGCGCGTTTCGGTGATCTCCGAGCGGCGCCTCGTCGCACCCTATGGTATGCGCGGCGGCGGTTCAGGGGCAACGGGCATGAATCTACTCAACGGGAAACAAATCGCTCACCGCGTCACCGTCCAGGTGTCGCCGGGCGACGTCCTGCGTGTTGAAACGCCCGGCGGCGGTGCGTGGGGCGACTCCGAATGAGCCCCAAAGACCTCTGGCGACGCCTTCAGCAGATTGTCGTTCACAACATCCTGCACCTCGATGATACGCCGCATCGCATCGCATGGGGTGTCTTCATCGGCGCGATCGTCGCTTTCACGCCGACCCTCGGCTTGCAGATCGTCCTCTACCTGCTTCTCGCTGCCTTGCTTCGCGCGAACAAGGTTTCGGGGATTCCGATCCTGTTCATCAGCAATCCGTTTACGGCCGTCCCGCTATACTACGCAACCTGGTCGGTCGGAGCGGCCGTGCTACGGCCGGAGCAAGAAGTCACACGAGCCACGATCAAGGTCTGGCTCGGCAACATGGGACGTGCGCTGAAGGATGGCGGAATCCATCGGTTGCTGGATTCCGAGTTCTGGACCGACGCGGGACGCATGCTCGCGACCACGGGCGCTGAGCTCTGGATCGGCGGGCTTCTGTGCGGATTGGCGATCGCGCTTCCTTCGTATTTCCTCACGCGCTGGGGGATCAACGCCGTTCGTCACCTACGGGAAGTGCGACACCTCCCACATGGGCCGTTGGACCGCACATCGAAACCCCGACTGAAGAGCAGAGGATAGCCGGCGGGCCGGAGAGGCGGTGGTGGTGGTAAGCCGCTCTCCTCAGACCCGCCGGCCCGGTATCAGGCCTTCTTCACGGCGCCTTCGACTCGCTTCGAAAGCTCGCCCATCGACTCCGCAAGGGTGCTGATCACCTCCGCGGTGGCGGACAGCGTCTTGGCCGCTGCTTCGATTGCGGTTCGCGTGACCCCGAGCCAAAGCGCGGTGACCTTGCGTCCCATGCTCAGCGCGTTCTCGGCGGTCTTGGTGACTTGCCCGACGGCCGCGTTGACGTTTTCTTCGACAGTGGATTGGATCTTTTGTTCTTCAGTCATCGGCTTTCTCCTCGTTGGATGTCGGTGCCTGGGGCAGGGCGTCCCTGCCCGTAATCAGCTTTCGGCCAGGATCGTCGAAGAGGACCATGTAGGCCTCCGAGCCGGCGACCAGCGTTGCTCCAGTCACGCCGCAAAGCGCGTCATGGACCAAGATGATCGGCGTCACGCCGATCGCACCTTCGAGCGGATCGGCCCGGCGTTGTCCTGGTGCACCAGACGCGCCCTTCGGTGGTTCCGCTCGATCGGAGGCTCCCGGGATCTTGCTCAGCTGCTCAGCGGACTTTTTTCGGAATCGGTGGCGTTCCGAAGCGAGCAACTCGACCACTTCACGGAGCTCACCCTCGGCTTTCGCTCCCACGACGTCGAGCGTGTCCAATGCGTCCTCGAGCAGCGCGCGAACGACATTCGACACTGGGACGCGCCAAGCATTGGCCACCCTCTTGAGCTCTTGCTCAAGGACGGCCGGCACGCGGGTGTGGAGCACCCGTTCCTTTTTTGCCCGCCCGCGGCCCTCGCTCTCGTCGTCGTCGCTCATGCCCTACCTGTAACACTTTGTGACACAGGCGCAAGAGCCTTTGTGTCACGCCACCCTCGAATCCCGATTTGACCCAGCAAATTCAACTGTTACAGTCGCAGGCCGTGACTCGAAAGCACCGCTCCCCAAAGGCATTTGTTCTCTGCCTGGTCGCCGCGGCGCTCCTCGCAGCCCTGGACCTCGGCAGCAAGCACTGGGCCCTCGATCGGCTCTCCCAGCCTTCGTCGCAAGGTGCGGAACCGGTCTGTGAGCCCAACGAGCACGGCCGAACCGAGCCTCAGCGGACCCAGCGCTCGCCCGTCGTGCTCATCGATGGATTCCTCGAATTTCGATATGCCGAGAACTGCGGTGCAGCTTTCGGCTTCATGCGGGACATGCCCAGCCTGGTCCGCAAGGGCGTCTTCTACGTCGCGGCTGCTGGCGCGATCATCCTACTTCTCTGGATGTTCGTGACGGGTCGCGGTGGTGCGCTCTTTGCGATCAGCGTTCCGCTCATCGTGGCAGGGGCAATCGGAAATTTCGTCGATCGGGTTCGCCTTGGCTACGTGGTCGACTTCGTACGCTTCCACATCCACGATCGCTGGGCCTATCCCACGTTCAACGTCGCTGACGCATGGATCACCATCGGAGTCGTGCTGATTTTGATCGAAGGATTCGTCGATGGACGCCGTGAAAAGCAGGAGCGTGCCGGAAACGCCGCGGCCCTGGCGAACGAAACCTGACCCATTCCAAGCTCAAGCCGGTCGGATCCCGAGGCTCAGCGAGGCGCCTTCGACTTCGGTATCGTGTTCGCTCTCCTCGGGTGTTTCCGTTCGCCCAAAAGCCGTCGCGAGAGTCTCCGCAGCGATCCGGGACGCGTATTCTTCGATGGCAGCGGCAAGCTCGCCTTCGGCGTTCCAGCTGACTTCGATTCGAGCTTCGTAGGCCAGATCCATGGCCTTGCGCGCGCGTTGAATCCGATTGATCACTTCGCGGGCCAGACCTTCGCGGCGCAGGCTTTCGTCTACGCGGGTGTCGATCACGACGACCTGGCCTGCGCCCGAGGCCGCCGCAAAGTCCTCACGCGCGCTCAGGCGAACTTCGACCTCGTCCGGGGTGAGCTCGATGGGGCCGTCCGGAAGCTCGATGACGATCTTCGAGTTCCGCTCCATTTCGACGTAGAGGGCGGAGCCATCCGCCTCGGAGAGCGCCTTCTTGCACGCCGGAACCTGCTTGCCGAGCTTTGGCCCAAGCACCCGGAAGTTCGGCACGAGCTCGAACTCCACGTACTTGTGCGGCTCCTGCGTGAAACCAAGCTCCCGCACGTTGAGCTCCTCTCGGATCGCGCTCGAGAAGCGGTCGATCGCCAGTCGCTCGGCATCGTCGGCCACGACCGCAATGGCCTCGGCAAGCGGTTGACGGACCTTGAGCTTGTTTTCGTTTCGCACACGCTGCCCCAGTGTGACCAAATTGCGAACCCGCCGCATCGTCTGGCGGAGATCGTCATCGACGCGCGTCTCTTGCGGCTCGGGGAACGCCGCCAAGTGAACCGACTCGGCCGCCGTCGCATCGCCTCGGCGAACCAGGTTCTGGAACAGCGTTTCGGTCATGAACGGAATGAACGGCGCAGCGAGCTTGGTCAGATCGACCAGCACCTCATAGAGCGTGCCGAACGCTGCGCGCTTGTCGAACGAATTGTCGGACGCCCAGAATCGCGCGCGGCTTCGGCGCACGTACCAGTTCGAAACTCCATCAACGAGGTCCAGGAGGTGCCGAACTGCCATATGGCTCTTGTATTCGTCGAGCTCGTGGCGAACGGCGCGAACGGTCGCATCGAGCTCGGCGAGCACCCATCGGTCCATGTCGGGCCGCTCGGCAATCGAGGGTCGGTCGTCATCGGGGCTCCAGCCGTCGATGTTGGCGTACGTGACGAAGAAGCTATAGACGTTCCAAATCTTCAAGAGGAACTCGCGCACCGCATCCGTCGCCGCATCATCGGAAAAACGCGTGTTCTGCCCGGGAACGGTGCCCGAGTAGAGCGCCCAGCGCACGGCATCGGCACCCACGCGATCCATGAGCACCAGCGGGTCCGTGTAGTTCTTGTCGCGCTTGCTGAGCTTCTTCCCTTTCTCGTCGGTCATCAGCCCGAGCACGACGCAGTTCTTGAAAGGGTGAGGGAGTGCTCGCTCGGGAAACATGAGCGAGCTGATCGTCATCAAGGAATAGAACCAACCCCGCGTTTGATCGACGGCTTCGGTGATGAAGTCGGCGGGGAAGCTTCGCTCGAAACCCTCGGAGTTTTGGTGTGGAAAGCCCCATTGCGCGAACGGCATGCAGCCCGAATCGAACCAGCAGTCGATGACCTCCGGCACGCGTCGATACACGCCCGGCTCGCCGTCGCGGACCCAAGTGACCTCGTCGATCCACGGCTTGTGGACCATCAGGTGGTCTTGCAACATCGGGTCCGCCGCCTTGGCCACGTCGAAGTGCGCGAACGCGTCGGGATTGCGCTCGAGAATCTCGGCCACCGAGCCGATCGATTCCACCGCGCCCGTCTCGTCGTTCTTCCAAATGGGAAGTGGTGTCCCCCAGAATCGCTCGCGCGATAGTGCCCAGTCGACGTTCCCCTCGAGAAATTGACCCATGCGACCGTTCTGGATGTGCTCGGGCTCCCAGTGAACGCGCTGATTGTTCTCCTTGACGCGCCCGATTTCTTGCGTGGTGCGGATGAACCAGGAACGGCGCGCGTACTGGATCAGTGGGTCGTGCATCGCCCGCCAGCAGAACGGATAGTCGTGACGGTAGACCTCTTCTTTGAAGAGCACATCACGGGCGCGAAGATTGCGAATGATGTCGCGATCCGCTTCTTTACAGAATCGGCCGGCAAAATCGGTCACTTCCTCGGGAAACGTGCCATCGGGCTTCAAGAGCTGAAGGAAGCCCATCCCCTTTTCTTTGCAGACGCGGAAATCGTCCTCGCCGAACGCCGGCGCCAGGTGCACCAAGCCGGTGCCGCTATCGAGTGAGACGAAATCCGCGTCGACGACCTGCCAAGCAGGGCCGCCTTCGGGATCGGCATATCGGAACGGCGGCTCGTAACGCATTCCGACCAGATCGGATCCTTTACGCGTAGCAACGATTCTGCCGTCGTCTCCGAGCACCTTGCGGACCAGGGCCTCGGCGAGAACCAAGCGCTCGCCGTCTTCCAGCTCGACGGTCGCATAGTCCGTCTTTGCGTCGACAGCGAGCGCAATGTTGGATGGAAGCGTCCATGGTGTGGTCGTCCAAGCAAGAAACGAAGTTCTCGTTTCGCCCAGCACGGGAAAACGGATCATCACCGATGGATCATCGATCGTTTGATAGCCTTGGCCGACTTCACCAGCCGAGAGCGCGGTGCCTCCCTGCGGCCACCACCACACGACTTTGTAGCCCTGGTAGAGCAGGCCTTTGTTGAACATCTCCGAAAGTGCCCACCAAACGCTCTCGACATAGGACTTGTGGAAGGTCACGTACGCGGAGTCGAAATCGACCCAGAAACCGATCCGCTGCGTCATCTTTTGCCACTCGCCGATGTACTTGAACACCGAGTCGATGCACTTGCGGCTGAACGCTTCGACGCCGTACGCTTCGATCGCCTCGCGGCCGCTGATGCCGAGCTCTTTCTCGACCTCGACCTCCACAGGCAGACCGTGCGTGTCCCAGCCAGCGCGGCGCGGAACCTCATAGCCGCACATCGTCCTGTAGCGGAGAAACACGTCCTTCATGACCCGCGTGAGCACGTGCCCCGGGTGCGGCATTCCGTTGGCGGTGGGCGGCCCTTCGTAGAAGATGAAGGGCTGCTTGTCGTTTCCGCCCTCCGAGGCCTTTTCGAAAATCCGGGCGCTTTCCCAAAACTCGAGTTGGGTCGCATCGAGCTCTGGGAAGGAAACCTGCGGGGAGACGGGGTCGAACATGGCCACGCGGCATACCACGAGATGCCGTGATTTCCACCGGTCCCGCTGGTTTGAGAACTGGCGAACCTCCTGATAGACCCAGCCCATGGCGGAACTGATCGATGGGAAAGCGCTCGCAAGAGAGGTGAGGGCGGAGGTGAAGGCACGAGCAGAGGCCTTCAAAGCGACGCACAACCGCGCGCCGGGTTTGGACGTCGTGCTGGTCGGGGACGACCCTGCGTCGCAGGTGTACGTCCGCAACAAGGAGCTCGCTGCTGCCAAGGCCGGAATCGAAGGGCGCGTCCATCGGCTGCCTGCGGAGACGTCCGAGGCCGATCTCCTCGCGCTGATCTTCGAGCTCAACGGCGCCGACGAGATCGACGGCATCCTCGTTCAGCTACCGCTCCCCGATCACCTACACGATCAAACGATCATCGACGCGATCGATCCCGCCAAAGACGTGGACGGTCTACATCCGTTCAACTCGGGTCTGCTGATGGTCGGTCGCAAGGGCCTCCGTCCCTGCACGCCGAGCGGCTGCATGCGAATGCTGGAACGGGTTGGCTGCGATCCGAAGGGCAAGCGCGCCCTGGTGCTAGGGCGAAGCACTTTGGTCGGTAAACCGATTGCGCTCATGCTTCTCGAGAAGCACGCCACGGTGACCATCGCCCATTCGCGCACCAAGGATCTCGCAGACCGCGTGCGCGAGTCCGACATCGTCGTTGCCGCAGTGGGCCGGCCCAACCTGGTCCAAGGCGATTGGATCAAGGAGGGTGCCGTCGTGATCGACGTCGGCATCAATCGACTGGACGATGGCACACTCACCGGCGACGTCGAGTTCGAAGGCGCCGAGAAGCGTGCGTCATACATCACACCGGTCCCAGGCGGAGTCGGCCCCATGACCATCGCCATGCTCCTCAGCAACACCGTGGACGCAGCCGAAGCCCGGATCCTCTGAGGGCACGCGCGCCCGCCGCGAGCCGTCCGCCGCTGGCACGGTCATGCAACACCGTCGCCGACACCGACGCCGAGCCCGCTACGTCAGCTTCGCGATCAGCCGGTCGAGCTCGTCGAAGCTCGCATAACTGATGCGGATTTGGCCTCGTTCCTTGCCGGACTCGTGGATCGAGGTGGTCGACCCGAGCGCGCGCGAAAGACGCTTCTCCAAGTCGCGAACGTTGGTGCTCTTGCCCGTTTTCTTGGGCGCCTCAGTGCCGCCGTCGCCTCGTGCCAGCCGGCGCGCCTGCCGCTCGGCTTCCCGAACGCTCCAGCCCTTCGAGATCGCGTTCCGTGCGAGCTTCTTCATGCTCGACACGCTGGGCGCGGACAGCAACGCGCGACCGTGACCTTCACTGAGCTCGCCTGCTTCGATGAGCTCGATCACGTCGCTTGGGAGCTTCAGCAATCGCAGAGCATTGGCAACGGTCGAGCGCTCCTTGCCTACCTTGCTCGCGATCACGTCTTGCGTATGTCCGTAGTCGTCGATCAATCGCTGAAACGCACGCGCGGTTTCCATCGGGTTCAAGTCCTCGCGCTGAAGGTTCTCCACGAGCGCGGCCTCGAACGCTGCCTCGTCGCCGAGTTGGTGAACGAAGATCGGAACTTCTTTGAGACCTGCCTGCTGCGCCGCTCGCCAGCGGCGTTCGCCTGCAATGATCTCCAATCCGCCCGACGGCACCCTGCGCACCAGGATCGGCTCGAGTACGCCGTGCTCGCGAATCGACGCCGCGAGCTCGGCCAAGCCCTCCGCGTCGATCCTTCCGCGTGGCTGCATACGCCCCGGGTGCAGGTCTTCGATGGCCGCGGTGTTCTTCGCGGAGCGCTCCGCGGCGGGAGGCGCCGCAGGAAGCAATCCGTCTAGGCCACGCCCCAAACGTCTGCGAGCCACTATGCCGCTACCTCCAGGTCATCGAGCAACTCGCGCGCCAAGTTCAAATACGTGTATGAACCTCGCGAGGACGCGTCGTAAAGAATCACGGGCTTCCCGTGTGAGGGTGCCTCCGCGAGTCGAACGTTTCTCGGGATGATCGTCTCGTAGACGTGGAAATGACGACGGACCTCGTCTGCCACTTCGTTGGCCAGGTTGTTGCGCGAATCGAACATCGTGAGAAGCACGCCGTGAATCTCGAGATGCTCGTTGACCGAGGCCCGAACACGCTCGATCGTCCCCACCAGCTGGGACAAGCCCTCGAGCGCATAGTACTCGCACTGCAACGGGACGATCACCATGTCCGCCGCGGTGAGAGCATTGATCGTGAGCATCCCGAGTGAAGGCGGGCAGTCCACGACGATGAAGTCGTAGTCGTCGCGTACGGCCGCCAGTGCATCCCGCAATCGCGTCGCGCTGTCGTCGGCTCGCAACAAGTCGCGCTCGGCGCCCACCAGGTCCTGCGTCGCCGCGATCACATGCATGTACGGCATGTCCGTTTCGTAAATCACGTCGGCGGTTTCGACTTCGCCCAAGAGGAGCTCGTATGAGCCCTCGAGATCTTCTTCGCCGGGGCTGATCCCAACGCCGGTCGACGCGTTGCCCTGCGGATCGAGATCGACCAACAAAACGCGCTGCTCCGCCACGGCAAGACTGGCGCCCAGGTTGACCGCCGTGGTCGTCTTCCCAACGCCGCCCTTTTGGTTGGCGATCGCCACCACCCGACTCATGGACTGCGTCTACCAGTGCCGGTCCGTGGTTTCAATCTCGTCTGTTTTTTTGCCATCTCGATCCGCCTGGGTAGGGTGTGCTGCAGTGTAGGACAAAGTAGTCACTCGCCATACCGAATGTGGGTATTGGAGATGGCAAAAGGGAGGGGACATGCGCCCTAGCGGACCGAAGAACTATCACACGCTGGCCGAGTTCGAGCGCGAGGAATTGCGCCGGCACCACAAGGCCGGCTGGTCTCTCGACGATCTCTACTCCGAAGCCACCTTCGAACCCGGCGAGGACGACTCGCTCATGAGCGACGAGCGTCAAGAGCTCGATTTCGACTTCTGAGGCTGCGATCGCTCCGAACGTGCGCTCAGTCGAGCGGACCGCCGCCCGGCTGAAGCATGTGCGTCTCGTGGCCGTATTCAGCATCGTGCTGCGTGGGCCCTATGATGCCCTGGGCCATGGACCAGAGCAGGATGAAGGCCGCGGCCAGAGTCGCGAAGCTGAGGAGGATGAGCCTCGGCCCAGTCCAAAACGCGTCTTCCTTCGCGGTGCGCGCGGCCATCGAGTCGCTCATCGGAACGTTGTTGTACGTGTCTGACATTGAAAAGCCTTGGAATTCCTCTCAGGGCGGCTACTTAGTGCCATCCCGCGAGCGGGTCAAACCTGCCGTGAATGGCCGTTTCGCTCGACAATTCGCGGCCCCGTCCTAGAAGAGCCAGCACCGGACCTTGAGGAATCCTTTGTCTGCTATCGAGCTCATGACACCTCGCATGCTCCAGGACATGCGGCGATCGTGCCAGTTGGCCGCCGACTGCCTTACCGCGGTCGGGGAGATGATCCGTCCGGGCATCGTGACGAACGACATCGACCGGTTCGTCCACGATTACATCGTCTCGCGAAATGCGTACCCCTCACCGCTCGAGTACAAAGGCTTTCCGAAGAGCGTCTGCACCAGCGTCAACGACTGTGTCTGTCACGGCATTCCCGGGGAGCAGCGCCTCCGAGATGGGGACATCGTGAACGTCGACGTGACCACGTATCTGCCCACGGAGCACGGCTATCATGGGGACACGAGCGTGACTTTTTACGTTGGGGAGCCGAGCGAAGAAGCGATCCTGGTCGTGGAGACGGCTCGTCGCTGTCTCGAGCTAGGGATCGCCGAAGTCAAGCACGGCAATCGCATCGGGGACATCGGTGCTGCCATTCAGGAATACGCGGAAAGCAAAGGCTGCTCGGTCGTTCGCGACTACGTCGGGCACGGGGTCGGACGAGAGTTCCACATGCCTCCGCAGATTCCGCACTTCGGCAAGCGCGGGAAAGACAAGCGCTTGAAGGCGGGGATGGTGTTCACGATCGAACCGATGATCAACATCGGCGGGTATCAGACCGAGGTGATGGACGACGACTGGACGGTGCTCACCTTGGACCGATCCTTGTCCGCTCAATTCGAGCACACGGTACTCGTGACCCGCGATGGGGTCGAAGTGCTGACTGCGCGTAGGGCGATCGTCCAGAACAGTGAAGACAAGCCCTGGGCGGACGTCGGCCCGCTCTCGTCGCCAGCGGCTTGGAACGCCCGACGCGAAAAGACGGGCTGAGCATCGCCGCCTCAGTCTGACTCGGCGGAACAGACATAGAGATCCCCGTCGACGCTTCGGACCTTCAATCTCTCGAGCGCGAGTCCTTTGCAGGGCCCTTCGATGCAATGGCCATCCCGTAAGCGATAGGTAGCTCCGTGCGTCCCGCAGACCAGATACGCACCGTCTTCGCTCAGGAACTCACCCGTGCCCCCATCGAGAGGGACCGGCAGGTGCCGGCAGAGATTTCGGTATGCCACGATGGCGCCGCGTTCATCGCGAACGAGCAGGGCCAAAATCGGAAGCCCCGTGGCATCGTGACCGAGCGGCTTCGTTCGGACCTGGCCCGGATGAAGGTCATCTTCGTGGCAGACCCAGAGCTCCAAGAGGCTCAATCCGTTCCTGGTAGGGTATAGGTATCGCGCGCCGGCACGGACACTAGATCGCGCGCCGGTAGCCAGAGGCCCGTCAACCAACCCCCATACACGCAGCCTGTATCGATCCCGAGCGCGTGCGGTCTCTTTTGAAGCCCGCGGACGGCGTCATGCCCAAATACCACGAGGCGCGGCCCAGGCCAGAGCTCGGCCCAGGGTGTCCCCTCTTCGTAGCTCCGCGATGCACTTCCATCGGCGAGGATGCTGCGCATGTTCATCAGATCATGGGGGGCTTGCTCTTCGAGTGGAAGCGCAGGAACGAGCCCAGCGTGGACGACGAGCGCTTCGTGTTCCGGCAGCTCGATCCACAGAGGCAAGTCCGAAAGCCATTCCCAATCCTCTTCTTCGAGTGTGTCGGCAACCTGCTGGTGGGCGGGCCTCAGAGCCGGGGCTGGCTCGCCGGCGCGCTCGGCGTACCACCATTTCAAACAGTGCTCGTCGTGATTCCCTCGAACGGCCCTGGCGCCCAGCTTCCGCAGGAGCCGAACAACCCCTCGTGAATCCGGACCTTTGGCGACCAAATCTCCGACTAGAACCAACTGATCGTCAGGGTCCCAACCCGAGGCCTCCAGAAGGTCCTCGAGCTCCTCGCGGCAGCCATGGACATCTCCCACGATCAGGGTCTGGGGGCTCATATCCCGATCTTGTGCGCGTGTTTGGAAGATTCCAAGTTCGTGCGGCCCGCGGAGCGTTGACAGGAGGCGCAAACCCGCACTAGAGGCGTCTCCATGCTCAAAGAAGGCCGCAAGGCACCCGCGTTCAATCTACCCGCATCCACCGGTGGCAAGCTGGCCCTGAAAGACCTCGCCGGCAAGTACGTCATCCTCTACTTCTACCCACGCGACAACACGCCCGGCTGCACCACGGAAGCGAATGACTTCAACAAGGCCCTTAGCAAAATCAAGGCTCGCGACGCGGTGGTCGTTGGAGTCAGCAAGGACTCGATCGAGTCGCATTGTAAGTTCGCTGACAAATACAAATTGAGGTTCGCACTGCTCAGCGACCCGGACGGGAAGATGCTCGAGAAGTACGGTGCCTGGGGCGAAAAGAACATGTACGGCAAGAAGTCGATGGGAATCATCCGTTCGACGGTGCTCATCGGACCGGATGGCAAGGTCATCAAGCACTTCCCGAAAGTCAACGTGAAGGGGCACGTCGATGCGGTGCTCGACGCTCTCGATGAAGCCCGTAGCAATTGACACTGGGGAGCGTCACAGCGCATGGTTCCACAGCGATGAGCGAGCCCAGCCCCATGCCGGTGCCCGAGGCCCCGGAGGCTCTGGACCCTAACTTCCGGATCGAGCTGCCCAACTTCGAAGGGCCGCTAGACCTGCTCTTGCACTTGATCCGCAAACACGAGCTCGACATCCTCGACCTGCCGATCTCCTTCATCACCGATAAGTACCTGGAATACCTGGGTTTGATGAGCGAGCTCAACCTCGACGTCGCCTCGGAGTATCTGGTGATGGCGGCGACGCTGGCGCACATCAAGAGCAAGATGTTGCTCCCACGGCCTCCAGTGGATCAGGACGACGACGAGATCGACCCACTCGATCCTCGCGCCGAGCTAATCCGCCGCCTGCTCGAATACCAGAAGTACAAGCTGGTCGCCGAAGACCTCAGCGAACGCGCGATTGCGGGGAGGGACGTCTTTTTCCGCGGCAGCCCGCCGCCGACCGCCAATGGGCTGGCACCGCTCGCGGAGGTGAGTGTCTTCAAGCTGCTCGACGCGCTCAAGAAGATCGCGCAACGCATCAATGCGTCGATTTCGCTCGAGGTCGATGCGGAGCGGATGTCTATTCAAGACCGAATCGGCGATTTGGTGGACTTGCTTCGGGAGCGTCGCAGGTGCCGATTCGATGAGCTCTTCGAAGGCGTGAGCACATCGTACGAGCTCGTCGTCACGTTCCTGGCGTTGCTCGAGATGGCGAAGATGCGGCTAGCGAGCATCTACCAGACCGACCACGAGGAGCCGATCTACTTGGAATACACACTGCTCGACGCCTCCGGCGAGCCCATGGTGCCCGCGGACGTGCAGCGGCCAACGAGTGATCGAGCGGACGCTGACGTCGGATTCGCTGAGCGCGTCGAAACGGGCCGGGACCGAAGAGAATCCGTGGTGGTGCCGGCTGGCACTTCGGGCGGGTATGGATGGAACGAGGACGAGCCGGAGAGATGACCCAAACCAACGTTCAAACGGACAATGGCAGCGCCGACGACGGGCTCGAAGCAACGCTCGCGCCTAGCGCGGATTCGCTGAAGAACGTCCTCGAGAGCCTGATTTTCGTGTCGGACTCCCCAGTGAGCTCGAAGAAGCTCGCCCGGGCGGCGCGGGCAACGATCGCGGAGGTTCAGCCCTTGCTCGACGAGCTGGTCGCAGACTACCAGCACCGAGGTGTGCATCTTTATTTCGTCGCCGGCGGTTATCAGTTCCGCTCGGCCCGCGAAAGCGCCGACTTCGTCAAGACGCTGGTCGCGCCAAAGCCCATTCGACTCACGCGGGCGCAGCTCGAAACGCTGGCCATCGTGGCGTACCGTCAGCCTCTCACGCGACCCGAAGTCGATGACATACGTGGCGTCGACTCGGGCTCGTCACTCAAGATGCTTGCTGACCGCGGCCTGGTGAAGATCCTCGGACGCAAGGACGAGCCGGGCAGGCCCTTGGTCTACGGGACAACGCCGCAGTTCCTCGAATTCTTCGGCCTCAGCGCTCTGAAAGACCTTCCGACACTCCAGGAGTTCAGCGATCTCACGGAGGAACACAGGGCGCTGTTCGAAGAGAAGACCGGAGAGTCGATCGACATCGCCGCCGCCGAGCTCGCCGCCGCTGAGGCCCTGGAGCAGGCCGAAGAAGAGCTCCTGGCCGAAGAGGAAGCCGCCCTCGCTGCCGCGGAAGCCGCGAGGACCGCTGAGCACGACGACGACGAGGACGACGACGAGGACGACGACGACGAGACGACGAGGACGACGACGACGAGGACGACGAGGACGACGAATGACTTTCCAAGATCTGATTCTCGCGCTCGAGCGGTTCTGGGCCGAGCGAGGCTGCCTCATCGTCCAGCCCTACAACTCCGAGGTGGGCGCCGGCACGTTCAATCCGCACACCTTCTTGAGGGCGATCGGGCCCGAGCCGTGGAACGTCGCCTATGTCGAGCCCAGCCGCCGACCGACCGACGGCCGCTATGGAGAGAACCCGAACCGGCTTCAGCAGTTCCACCAATATCAGGTCATCCTCAAGCCCTCGCCGCTCGAGATCCAGGAGCTCTATCTCGAGTCGCTTCGGGCGCTGGGCACGGACCCAAGCCGGCACGACATCCGCTTCATCGAGGACGACTGGGAGTCGCCGACCTTGGGCGCATGGGGTCTTGGCTGGCAGGTCTGGCTCGACGGGCTCGAGATCAGCCAGTTCACCTACTTCCAGCAATGCGGCGGCATCGACTGCAAACCGATCAGCGGAGAGCTGACCTACGGGCTCGAGCGCATCGCCATGTACCTTCAAGACGTCGACGATGTGTACGATCTGCAATGGGCGCCCGGCATCCGCTACGGCGACCTCTACAAGCGCGCGGAGTGGGAGTGGAGCACCTACAACTTCGAGCAGGCGGACACCGAGCTACAGAAGAACCTCTTCCAGCAATACGAGAAGCAGGTCGCGATCCTGCTCGGCTTGAGCGACACGAAAGCGAAAGGCGGCGCACTTCAATTCGACCGCGAGCCGCTCGAACGATTGGCGCTCCCAGCGTACGATGCCGTCATCAAGTGCAGTCATTACTTCAACGTCCTCGACGCCCGGGGCGCGATCAGCGTGACCGAGCGGCAGCGGTACATCGGCCGTGTGAGGATCCTCGCAAGAGCGGTTGCCGAGTCCTGGTATGCGCAGCGCGAGGCCCTAGGCTTCCCACTGCTGGATACGGTCGCAGCCGCTCAATGACCCGTTTTCGAGCGCGCCCCGTTGCGCCCCTGGATCCGGTCTGGTAGCAACGCCACTCCATGTCATTGGAGTTTTTGCTCGAGATTGGGACCGAGGAGCTGCCGGCGTCGTTCGTGACCCATGCCTTGCGCTCGATGAAGACGAGCTCCGTCGAGCTGATGGGCCAAGCCCGGCTCGGCACGGACGCATTCGAGGTGGAGACCTTGGGCACGCCTCGGAGGCTTTCGATCCGCGTTCGAGGACTTGCGTCACAGCAGCCCGATCGAGACGAAACCGTGATGGGGCCGCCTTGGAGCGCGGCATTCGAAGAGAATGACTCACCCAAGAAGGCCGCCGTCGGTTTCGCCAAGAAGCTCGGCGTCGCAGTGGAGGACCTTCGAAAGCAAACGACCGACAAGGGCGACTACGTGAGCGTGCGCGTCCATGAGGCCGGGAAGGGCACTCACGAGGTGCTGAAGGAAATCCTTCCGCTCCTCTGCCAGCGAATCACCTTTCCAAAGTCGATGCGCTGGGGCGCTGGTGAGACCGCGTTCGGAAGGCCGATTCACTGGATCGTCTCACTGCTCGAGTCCGACGTCGTCGATTTCGAGTTCGCCGGCGTGCGCGCCGGCCGCGCCAGCCGAGGACATCGATTTCTCGCACCCGCAAGCTTCGAGCTAGAGAGTGCGGATCGGTACGAGAGCGCTCTCGAAGATGCGCACGTTCTGGTCGACTTGGAGCGGCGCAAGGCTCGCATGATGGAAGCTCTTCTCGCATCGGCGAAGTCGCTCGGTGGGGTCCTCGAGCCCGACGCGTTCCTAGCCGATGAGTGCGTATCGCTCGTCGAAGAGCCCTTCATCGTGCCCGGAAGCTTCGACGAGTCGTTTCTCGATCTCCCCGACCGGGTCGTCATCTCGGTCATGCGCGATCATCAGCGATACTTCGCCGTTCGAGGATCCGAGGGCGGTGCCTTGCTCCCTGCGTATCTGAACGTGGTCAACACGGCAGAAGACCCGGAAACCATCAAGAAAGGCAACGACCGGGTCCTTCGCGCTCGCCTCGCCGATGCGCGGTTCTTCGTCGAAGAGGATCGCAAGGATCCGCTCGCGAGCAGGCTCGAGAAGCTCGAATCGGTCGTGTTCCAGACGAAGCTCGGTTCCATGGGCGCCAAGGTCCGACGACTCCAAGCGAATGCCCGTGCGCTCGCCAAACGATCCGGCGCCGACGTGGATGCTTGTGTCGCGGCAGCTCGGCTCTGCAAGGCGGACCTCGAGACGCTCATCGTATACGAGTTTCCCGAGCTTCAAGGCGAGATGGGTCGTTGGTACGCGCTACACGAAGGCATCGACCCCTCGATCGCCGACGCGATTCGGGATCACTACCGGCCTCAGGGCGCGGACGACGTCGTGCCCGACCAAGTGGTGGGCGCCGTAGTCGCCGTGGCAGACCGTATCGACACCTTGGTGGGATGCTTCGGCATTGGCCTCGTGCCCACGGGATCCGCCGATCCGTTCGCGCTTCGACGTGCGGCACTCGGGATCATTCGCATCGCGCTCGAAGGACCCATCGACATCGACCTCGATGAGCTCATCGCGCAAGCGCGCAGGGCATACGAAGGAGACGCCACTCTCATCGCCGCAGACGAGCTTCGCGCATCGCTGGATGATTTCTTCCGCGGCCGAATCCGCGGTGTCCTCAAGGATGCGCACGGTGGCGACCTGGTCGACGCGTGCCTTGGTGCCTGGGATAGCACGTCGCTGCGCGATCTGCGGAGCCGGATTGAAGCGGTCTCGGAGCTCGGCGCGACCCCCGAATTCGAAGCCCTTGCAGTCGCATTCAAACGCGCCTTCAACATCACCAAGGAATGCGCGCGGGGCCCGGTCGACGATTCCCTTCTCGAAGACGGACCCGAACGAGCGCTGGCCGAGCGATTCCGAACCGTTCGCGATCAAATCCGAGAAGCGACCGGCGAGCGCCGCTACGGCGACGCATTGACGCTCGTCGCCAAGGAGCTCGGCGCGCCAATCGATCGATTCTTCGAAGAGGTGTTCGTGATGGTCGACGACGTCCAGGTTCGTGACAATCGATTGCGATTGCTCGGCGAAATTGCGGATACGGTCAACGGGATTGCGCACTTCCACCAGCTTGGGACAAAGTTGCAGCACCGTGACGCTTCTCTATCCGCTTGACGCAGAGTTGGACTCGGAGGTCCGTCTGCGGCTCCTCGGGAAGAAAGCGGCTGGCCTGCAGGAGATGAGCGCCCTCGGAATTCCGGTACCCCCTGGATTCACCATCACGACCGAGGTCGGCAACCAGTTCCGCAAGACTGCGACATGGCCAGAGGGTCTCGAGGCCGCGATCGAGCTCGCACTGCGATCGGTCGAGGCGCAGATGGGCAGAGGCTTCGGAGCCACGGACCAACCATTGCTTCTGTCCGTCCGATCCGGGGCGCCGGTTTCCATGCCAGGAATGATGGACACCCTCTTGAACATCGGCCTCAGCGAGCGGACGCTCGGCGGGCTTGCGGCGCAGCAGGGCGGCGAGCGTTTCGCTCTCGATTCGTACCGACGCCTACTCCAAATGTACGGCGCGATCGTGCGCGGGATCGGAGCGGACCGGTTTCAGCGCTTGCTGAGTGACATCAAGACCAAGCTCGGACATCCGCGAATGCTCGACTCTGAGCTTCCCGTCGCTGCGCTCGAGGAGCTGGTCACAGCGTACCTTTCGTTGATCGACGAGGCGTCTGGTTCGCCTTTTCCGCAGGACGTCGACACGCAGCTCTGGGACGCCATTGGCGCGGTTTTCGCGTCTTGGGACAATCTTCGGGCGACTCGATACCGTCGCATGCAGCGCATCGACGGAGCCACGGGAACCGCATGCATCGTGCAAGCCATGGTTTTTGGCAACGCGGGCGCACGAAGCGGGTCCGGCGTCGCCTTCACCCGCAACCCGTCCAGCGGAGACAAGCAACTGTATGGCGAGTTCCTTCCAAACGCGCAGGGCGAAGACGTAGTCGCGGGAATGCGGACTCCCGTCGCGCTTACCCAGAGCGCGGCCCCCCCGGGAAAGGAAGCATCCAGTCTGGAAGCATCGCTCCCAGAAGCGTTCGAAGCGATCTCGTCCTACTGCACTGCTCTCGAACGTCACTTCGGTGACATGCAGGACATCGAGTTCACCATCGAGGAAGGGCGCCCGTACCTGTTGCAGACGCGGACGGCGAAGCGAGCCGCCCAGGCCGCGGTCCGTGTGGCGGTCGACATGGTCAAAGAGGGGATCCTCAGCAAGAAGGATGCGTTGCTCCGAGTCGAAGCTCGTTCGCTCGAACAGCTGCTCCGGGCGCGGCTGCCGAGCGAAGCCGAGCTGAGTGCGCAGGGAATCGAAGCCCTCGCGGTGGGCCTCCCTGCCGGCCCTGGGGCGGCTTCGGGGCGTATCGTGTTCGGACCCGATGAAGCCGTTCGCTGGGCTGCAGAGGGCCAAGACGTAATCCTGATTCGCCAAGAGACCCGCGCCGATGACATACACGGGATGAAGGCCGCGAGGGGAGTCCTGACCGCTGCCGGCGGAATGACGTCGCACGCTGCGGTCGTAGCCCGCGGGCTCGGCAAGTGCTGCGTGGTGGGCTGTGCCGACCTCGAAATCGATCTCGAAAACCGCACGGTGCGGCTCGCCGGCGGATCCCCGTCGGAGCCGATGCGGGAAGGCGACTTGCTGACCCTCGACGGCACCACGGGCAAGGTCTACTCGGGCGCGCTGGATCTGGTCGCGTCGACGACCGTCGACGAGCTTCGGGAGCTCATGTCGTGGGCGGACGAGGTTCGCCGTTTGCACGTCTACGCTGAAGCCGACACGCCGCAGACGGCGCGCGCCGCGCTGAGCTATGGGGCCCAGGGGGTAGGGCTCTGCCGGACCGAGCGCATGTTCTTTGCTCAGGACCGGCTGTTTGCCATGCGCTGCGCATTGCTCTCCGTCGAGGATGAAGAACGAAACGACTGGCTGTCCGAGCTCGGACGCGCGCAGCAAGAGGACTTCGTCGAGATCTTCGAGGCGATGGACGGAAGGCCCGTCACGATTCGTTTGCTCGACCGTGCGCTCGGGGAGTTCCTGCCGGACGATGAAGCGGCGTTGCAAGCGGTGGCAGACGCGCTCGATCTGGAGCTCGAAGAGGTCGCAATGGCGGCCGCCCGGCATCGTGAATCAAACCCGGCATTCGGTCATCGGGGCGTGCGCGCAGGCCTCACGATACCAGGCCTTTACGACATGCAGCTTCGCGCGATGCTCATGGCCGCACGTGCGTGCACGGATGCGGGCGTCCCCGTCGAGCTCGAAGTTCTGATTCCCATGGTCTCCCACAGCTCGGAGGTCGAGGCCGTCTGCGCGGCATTGGCGCGCGTGCGCGATCAGGTCTTCGTCGATGCCAAGAGCCTCTTCAACTACCGGGTCGGCGTCATGATCGAGCTCCCGCGCGCCTGTCTGATCGCCGCCGAGCTCGCCGAGCTCACGCAGTTTTTCTCCTTCGGGGGCAACGATCTCACTCAGACGACCCTCGGGATCAGCCGCGAAGACGCCGGCCGCTTTCTTCCGAGCTACCTGAACGAGCTCGGCATGATGGAGAACGACCCCTTCAACTCCCTCGACACCGGCGTCATCGAGCTCATGCAAATTGCCCTCGAACGAGCCAAGCGCCGCAATCCGAGCCTGATTACAGGGCTCTGCGGCGACCAGGGAGGCAGCCCGGCGACGATCGCCGTTTGCGAGCGTCTGGGGCTGGACTTCGTGTCCGCCCCGCTCTCGCAGATCCCGGGCGCCCGCCTGGCCGCCGCCCAAGCGCGCCTCCGATAAAAGGGGTTGCTGGCCGAGCCGGGGCGTGTTGGAATGTAGATCCTGGAAGATTGTGGTGAGACTGTATGCTCGACGGCGCGCCTGGGATTGACGATTCGGAGCTGAAGACGTCCGATTCGGAGGTGTCCATGCAACCGCAGGGGCTGCTCGGTCGCACGATCGATCGGCGCTATCGAGTCGAGTCCTTGCTTGGCGAGGGCGGGATGGGGCTCGTCTATCGCGTCACGCATACGCATCTCAACAAGCCTCTCGCGATCAAGGTGCTCCGGCGCGAGAACACGCGGGACCCCGAGGTCCTGGCGCGATTTCGACGGGAGGCCGAAAGCGCCTCGGCGATCGGCAACGAGCACATCGTCGATATCAGCGACTTCGGCGTGCTCGACGACGGTTCGACGTTCTTCGTGATGGAGTGTCTCGAGGGCATCGACCTAATCGACGCGATCGACGTGGCGCAGCGCATGCCCGAAGAGCGCGCGATTCGAATTGCCATACAGGTCTGCCGTGCGCTCGGTGCGGCGCACGACGCGGGAATCGTTCACCGTGACCTCAAGCCCGAAAACGTGTTCTTGACCCGACGCAAAGAGTCCGAAGACTTCGTGAAGATCCTCGACTTCGGCATCGCCAAGGTCGCGAACGGGCCCAAGCGCCTCACGCGCGCCGGTGAGGTCCTCGGCACGCCTCACTACATGTCGCCCGAGCAGTGTGAAGGGGACAACGTCGACCATCGGACGGACATCTATGCGCTGGGCGTGCTGATGTACGAGATGGTGACCGGTCACGTGCCACACGATGCCGACACGATGATGGGCATTCTCACCAAGCAGATGTACGAGGACCCGATTCCGCCGAAGGTGCGCGTACCTCAGATCTCCGAGCAGCTCGAGCAACTGATCATGCGCTGCCTCGAAAAGAAGCCCGATCAACGCTATCAGACCATGCACGAGATCGAGGAAGACCTCCGACGCCTGCGTGAAGGGCAAATGCCCGTCGGTCCGGACACGGTGACTTTGACGCCCACCCGGCCCCCGAGCTCCGGCCGTACCCGTATCTCACCGCTTTATTTCGGAGGGCTTGGATTGGCCTTTCTCGCGCTGGTCGGAACCCTGGTCGTCAACGCCGCAAACGAGCGCCCTCAAGTTGGCCAAACGGTTCAGCCAGTCCCCCCTTCCGAACCCTCGGAAGCGAGGGTGACTGGATCGACCGAAGATCCGACGATCGCCTCCGCAATCGATGCTCCGAAAGCTGAAGTCCAAACGCCATCCCCGAAGCGGGCGCGGCGCAAGGTGCGGCAGGCGTCCAAAGCGCCTTCACAGCACGACCAGGCCATCCTGGATCCCTGGAAGTAGCGCCTCCGTTGCCAGTTGCCCCGTCTAGGGTGAACGGCTAGGGTGACGCCCCATGGGGTCGCGATTCGACCCGCAGAGCGCGCCCATCCGTTTCGCTCTGGGGTTCTTGCTTATTTCCGGGGCGATTGGGACCGCCTGCATCAACAAAGACGGCGATCCGCTGCCCCCAGGCCTGATGTCGTTTCCGATCGCGATCGAGCTTTCGGTGGACGAAGACGCCGAGGGCAAACCGAAGTACGTCTACGTCACTAGCTCGAACTTCGCGCTTCAATACAACTCCGGCAACGTTCAATCGTACGATCTCGCCAAGATGATCGCGGCGATCAACACCGGTTGCATCAGCGGCTGGCGCAAACCGGAATGCCTCCTCGACGGGTACCCCGGCGACGTCAATGCTCCAGAATGCATTTGCGATCCGGATACCGACGTCAACTGCGAGCCGGTCCCCCAGGGCATACTGCAAAGCTGCCTCGATCCGAGCTTTGAAGGCGATACGAGCGACCCTGCCTGCGTTTGCGACCCGCTGGCGCCGTCAGAACAAGATCCGAACGTCGACGAATGCATCCTCGTCCCGTTCGACCGTTGCACGGTGGTTCCGTTCGGACTGCAGTCCGGAGATCCGGGAGACGCGCTGAGGCTCATTCCCGTGGAAGGCTTGCTGCGGGGTGAGGTCGAGATCGGTTCGTTTTCGGACGGGCTGGGCCTCAGCACCGATGGCCGCCGAATCTACGTTCCGGTGCGAAGCGACGGGAATCTCACCTTCATCGACGTCAACGAGGAGGGGGAGCTCAGCTGCGGCGCTCCATTCGGCGAGAGGCAGACCTGCACCGAGGCGTACCGCTCGGGAAGCACAGAGCTCGTGAACCCGTCAGAAGATATCTTCCTTCCGCCGGACCCCGTCGACGTGTACGTAGGCGATCTGGCCGCGGACTTCGGATCGACCAGCGACCCAGACGACCCTGCCTTTCGCGGGGACTACATCCTGATGGCGCACCGCGAGGGCGAAGCCAGCCTCTTCTTCGACCAGTTCCGCGCCGATGGACCGGAGCCGAAAAAGCGCCCCAGACTCGCGGCGACGGTCGATGGGCTTGCGCCCGAGCAAGTGACGATCACCTATGAACCCGGCACCAAACGAGCTTGGATTCCGAGCGCTGTGGCCGCCGCCATCGTTCGCCTTGGCATCGGCATCGACGGCGACCCCGCGCAAAGCTACCTTTTCAACGCGGGAACCCTCTTCGTGACTGGCCTCGACAACGGGACGAGCAATCGCGACATTCAATTCGACCCGCGGCCGGACCGAGATCTCGCTTACATCGTCTCGCGCTTGCCTGAAGCACTGGTCGTCGCACGCACCAACGTCGCCGGCCAGAATCTCGTCATGCTGGGGCAAATTTCGACATGCCGCGACCCCTCCCGAGTGCAGGTCGCCGAGATTCCAGCCCGCGGTGGCACCGCGCTCCTCGCGTTCGTCACTTGCTTCCTCGCGCGCAGCGTCCAGGTCCTGGATACCGACCGATTCCAGGGCATCACGCTCCTCACCAACATCAGCGGCGCTTTCGAGTTCGTGATCGACCGCGCGCGGCTTCTCATGTACGTCGCGGACTTCAGCACCTCGGTGATTCGCGTGGCGGACCTCCGGCCTTTGGTTGCGTGCCTCGAAGCCAGCAGCACGATGCCTGTCGATGAGTGCTCACCTCAACTGATTGGTCTCGTAGGGCTGCCGCAGCCGGTCTCGGAGCTCCCACGATGAGCCGCATCCTCGCGTTCACCCTTGCAGCGTTGCTCCTCGCCGCTTGCAACAACAATTCGAACAACATCGTCCTGGCGTCCTTGAACCGTCCGGCAGAGCTTCAGTTTCTGTGTGCCGATCTCGAGCTCGTCAGCGGCAACCTCTACGACCTGGTGCAGCTCTTCCCCACCGAGCTCTGCACGAGCGACACGGTGTTCGCACCCGAGGTCGAGGCGCAGTTTCTCGGCGCGGTGACGCAAATACAGACGGGCGAGGTTGCAGTCGTCAGCTTCACCACTTCGGCGATCATCGATACCAACCGGACTGTGCCGGGCGTGACCGCGCTCCGGGTTGGGGAGCAGCCCACCGGCATTCAAATCTCAGACGTCGACCCGACGTACACATACGTCAGCAGCTTCAGCCCGAAGAGCGTGCAGGCGATACGGACCCAGGCGCTCGTCGAGGGCCAATCGGAAGAACCGACGGGCGATCCGGTCCGCTTCGACGCGGGACCGACCGATCTCATCCTGCACGAGCAGGCGCGAGATCACGTCGATTGAAGACGACGGAGACGGAGTCACAGGCGCGACGACCGAGGTCACGTACCGGTTCCTGTACGCCGCGATCCCGGATCTCGGAGTGATCGCGCAGATCGAGGTCGACCCAGACACCGGGCTCCCGATCCCGGAGTCCGTCATCGAGCTGCCCCTGCCTACGTATGACTGCAGTTCGGTCGCACAGGTCACACCGCCGGCCTCGACCCCCGAGGACTACAACCGCATCTGCCCGATGGATTTCGAAGATCGCCTGGGGCGCTATGTCAAGACCGTCGAGACCACCGTTACCTGCGCGGACGGACCTGGCATCGGCCCGAGCCCGGTTGCCCTCACGCTCGACCTTGGTCTCCGCGAGGTTGGAGTGGCCAACCTCGATGATGTTCTCCTGGTCGCCGACGCCAATCAGCCGGTCATCCACCGCTTCGAGTTGCGCTCGACCGGCGCGACGCCTCTTCCTCCCATCATCACCGGGACTCCGACCACGGACATCGCGGTGACGCCCTATGTGCCGGCATCCTCCGATCCGGACGACGTAGCCGCGACCGAGCGCTACCTCTACGCCGTCAGCGGGACCGATAGCAGCGTCTTGGCGGTGGACTACACCCCGGGTTCCGATACGTTTGGAGCAGTCATACCCGTGCGCGCAGGTCAGACGGCGCGAGCCAACGAGGAGGACGTCGAATCGAGGAATCGCGTCCGCTTTGGCTTCTCGAACGTTCGCGCCATCGAAGTCGTCTCCCCGTTCTACGAGCTCGAAGCGGATCCGGACAACGCTCCCAACGGAGTGAGGGTGCCCGAAGCCGAGATTTGCACGTCGAACGACGGGGACGCCTTCACCGCCGCCCAGAACGCCCGGAACATGCGCGGCGTGTTCCTGGCGATCAGCCTTTCGAACGGCACGATGACCTATCTAGACATCTACGATCTCAACGCGCCGTGCCGCGGCGGCGCCGGAGTGACCGCGTGCACCTTGGCGGAGACCAGTGCCGACCAATACGCGAGCATCCGCCGAAACCGTCCGCGAATCGCGTTCACCCCGACCACGTTCATCCAGATCGAAGGCACCCCCACCTTGCAGTTCGATTCGGCGCCTGGCCAGTTGGATCCGGTCACGGGGGTAGCGACGAACTCCGACGGCCCGGGCCTCGATTTGATCACTTGTCCGCCTTCGATGCTCAACCCATCGGATTCACAGGTCAATGCCGCAGGCGTCGCGGTCTTCGGCAGCCGACCGGGCGGGGTCGGCCTGATCTGCGCATCGTCCCAGATTTGGAGCGACCTCACACAGGCCTGGGAGGCGCGATGGGCCGGTCTGATCCCGGGTTCGGAGGGCGGATTGGGCCTCTTCTCGGACGCCTCGTTCGACGGCGAGCCGGGCAATTGGTTTCTCGCGGGGGACGTGCCTTTTTGCGAGGTGGGTGTTCTTGGCCGGCAATCGGGCCCTGAGATCGACAGCGGTCTCAGCATCGACGCGCTGAGCACGTACGTTGGAGACCGGCTCCTCATCGTCGGCGAGCTGCCGCCGAGCACGCGCGAGAGCCCTCGGTGCGCGAGCTTCGTCGACCTCGAAGACGACATCGACCAGTTCCAAGTCTGGTTCCCGATCGTTCGCGCCTTCAACGATGAGCTCGAAATTGGCCCTTCGCCCAATCCCGATCGCTACACGCTGGAGGACATTCGATTCTGCTTCAATCAGTACACCCAGTACCAGATCCACACGCAGGCGGTCTACACCGTCACCGGATCCGTGAACGGGTTCATTCACAACGTCATTCCTGGGCCCAATGACGAATGTATCTTCGATCCGAATCGTCCGCCGGGACCCGATGTAGATACTTTGCTCACCGCTCGCGCCTTTCCGGCTACGCAATTCATCAATCCCTTCGTCAGCTTCCAGATCGGGGCCTTTCCGCCCGATACGAACCCCACGAACACCAGCGTCGTTCTTTTGAACTTCAACATCTCGAATCAGTTCACGCCGCTCGTGCTCGATACGAGCACCTCGCTTGGCTCCCTTCCGTCCTCGATGTTGTTTTCCCCGCTCCAGGACCAGCTGTTCTTCGTCGACCTGCGAGACGGCGTGCGACGCATCATCTTCGAGCCGCTTTCCATCGTCCAGACTTTTGATTAGACCCGGCTCATGGGTGCACGCGGGACGGCTCAGAAGAAGGACCACAGCCCTGTCATGCGCCAGTTCCTGCGCGCAAAAGGAAAGCACCCCGACGCCATCGTGTTCTTCCGACTCGGGGACTTCTACGAGATGTTTTACGAGGATGCCATCCGGGCGGCCAAGATCCTCGACATCGCGCTGACCTCGAGGGGGACCGCCCCCGATGGGAGCAAGATCCCCATGGCGGGTGTGCCGCACCACGCCGCAGCCGGATACCTCGCAACACTTCTTCGCCATGGCGAGAAAGTCGCGATCTGCGAGCAAATGGCCGAGCCATCGAGTGTTCGCGGGGTGGTGCCACGCGAGGTCGTGCGCGTGGTCACCCCTGGGCTCTGTCTCGAACCGGACGCGCTCGACGCTCGTTCGGAGAATTTCCTGGTCGCCGCGACCCTCGATGGCGGCATCGCCGCGCTCGAGTTGTCTACTGGGACACTGCGGGCCTGCGTGGTCGAGATCGGACCCTCCTGGATAGGCGAGCTCGTGCGCCTGGACCCTTCGGAAATCCTGGTCGAGGCGGGTGGCGGAGATCTCGAAGCGCTCAGCAAGCAAACCCTCCCTCATGCGGCGGTCCGCGTGGTCGAGCCGCGGGCGGAGCCCATGAATCTACGGGATCGGCTGAGCCCCGAACAGGCAGCCGAGCTTTCGAGCGAAGAGCCCGCAGCCAGGGCGGCTTCGTTGGTCCTCGATTACGCCAGTGCTCACCAGTCCGAGTCGCAGATCCATGAGGCGCGGCTCTACACGGCCGGCGATCGCCTCGTCCTGGACGATGCTGCGGTTCGCAACCTGGAGTTGGTCCGCACGCTCGACGGAGAACGCCGCGGATCGCTCCTCGATCTCCTCGACGAGACGAGGACTCCCATGGGCGCCAGGGCTTTGCGCTCTCAACTGCTCGAACCGCTCACCGACATCGAACGAATTCGAAGACGGCACGACGCGGTGGAGTTTTTCGTCTATGACGCCCGCTGCCGCGACGAAGCCAGAGCGCGGTTGAGGGAGATCGGCGACCTCGAGCGCCTCGCGATTCGCGCGGCGGCAGGGCTGGCCAGTCCGCGCGATCTCGGTGTGATACGGAACAGTCTCCTCAGCGCGAAGGCGCTTCATCGGCAACTCTCGGACCTTCCCGGCAACGACATCGACGACTCGATGGCATCACTGCCCGGAGCCGACCTCTGTCCGGATGTTTTGGAGCTACTCCGAGGCGCTCTGGTGGAAGAGCCGCCGACCATCGATCGGCAGGGAGGGATCTTTCGCGATGGCCATCGGGTGGATCTCGACGAGCTGCGCAAGCTTTCGACGACCGCCAAAGACGTGGTACTGGACCTCGAGCGCCGCGAACGAGAACGCACCGGCATCGGCTCGCTCAAGATCAAGTTCACGCGCGTCTTCGGGTACTATATCGAGATCAAGAATTCCAAGTTGGACGCCGTCCCGAACGAGTACGTTCGCAAGCAGACGATCACAAACGGCGAGCGCTTCATCACGGCCGAGCTCGCGGAGCTCCAAGATCGAATACTTCACGCGGACGAACGAGCGCGCGCTCTCGAATCGAAAGCATTCACCGAGCTCCGAAGCGCGATCGGCGCCGAGGCGCCCCGCCTTCACCGCCTCGCGAGGGTGATCGCTGCGATCGATACCAGTGCTGCTCTGGCCGAGGTCGCGCAGCAGCGCGGCTATGTTCGCCCGATCGTGGACAGCAGCCGGGCTCTCATGCTCGAAGACAGCCGCCACCCGACCGTGGAGTGTTACGCCGCCAAAGACGGCTTCGTGCCCAATACGATCGAGTTGGACCCCGATGGTACGCGTTTCATCCTGCTCACGGGACCCAACATGTCGGGAAAGTCGACCGCGATGCGGCAAGCCGCGCTTGCGGTGATCATGGCGCAGGCTGGAGGATTCGTGCCGGCCCGGAGCGCGAGGATCGGCATCGTCGATCGCGTATACACCCGGGTTGGAGCAAGCGACCAGCTCGCCCGCGGACAGAGCACCTTCATGGTCGAGATGACCGAAGCGGCGGCGATCCTGCGAGGCGCGACCGAGCGCTCGTTCGTGATACTCGACGAGATCGGCCGCGGCACGAGCACGTACGATGGGCTCGCGATCGCCTGGGCCGTAGCCGAGCACCTTCACGACGCTACGCGTTGCCGAACGATCTTCGCCACGCACTATCACGAGCTCTGCGAGCTCGCGGAACGCCTGCCAAACGCGGCCAACTACAACGTGGCCGCCAAAGAGCACGACGACACGATGATCTTGCTCCATCAGCTCGTACCGGGCGGTTCCAACCGAAGCTACGGCCTAGCTGTTGCTCGGCTTGCAGGTGTGCCCCCGCTGGTCTTGGCGCGGGCCAAGGCGAGGCTGGAAGAGCTAGAGGCTCGTTCAGAGCCGGCGCTAGCGCCACAGCTGCCCTTGTTCGAATCGGCTGCGCCGAGCGTTTCCCGGCTGGAGGCCACCTTGAGAGCCCTCGAGGTCGAACGCATGACGCCGGTCGATGCCTTGGTCACCCTTGCACGCCTCCGGGACCTCGCGCGCGAGCACGGCGAGTAGCGATGCATCGTCGACTGTATACCTTCGAGAAGAGGGCTGTTACCATCGGCAGCATGGATGATCGACTTGGCCGGATCACCTCAGCGCTCGAAGAAGCAGACCGGCAAATCGTCATGGCACTCAACGCGAGAGCGCGCGCCATCCATGCCTACAATGCTCTCCGCCAGGAGGCGGGCGACGAGCCGCTCCGTCTGCCCAAGAAGGCGACGATCGTCGAAGGGGCGCGGGCACTCTCGGCCGAGTTTCCGGCCGCCAGCATCGAGCCGGTGTTTCGAGAAATCCTATCGGCCTGCACCGAGCTGATCACCCCGGACGTGGTCGCCTACTTTGGTGCCCCCGGCGACCTCGCACATGCGGCTGCCCGCGACTACTTCGGTCACGCCCCAAGCTTCCGCCCGAACGAATCGGTGTCTGCCGTGCTCGAAGCCGTGCTGCATGGCCATGCGACCTTTGGCGTCGTGCCACTCGAAACATCCACCGACGGCGCGGTCACGGCCACGCTGAAAGGCCTCGTGGCGACCGATGCGAAGCTCTGCGCCGAGCGTGTCGCGCCGCTGCGCTACCAGCTCCTCTCTCAATCAGGAGATCGCGCTCAGGTGATCAAGATCTATGGAGCGGCCGCGGCCATCGCTGCCTGCGAACGACAGCTCCGCTCGCGTTACCCGGACGCCATTCTCGTGGATGTGCAGTCCGGAGAGGCCGCAGCGCTGTTCGCAAGCGGCGACGACCAGTCGGCTGCGCTCGGCTCTGCGCTCTTGAGGGAGCTTCACGGTCTGGAGCTCGTCGAGGACCGACTCGAGGACGACTCCGCCGTAGTGACTCGCTTTGGAATCGTCGGAAACCGCCTTCCATCGCGGACGGGAAAGGACCGCACCGTCCTCGCCATGGCCCCGGGCGACGATCCCGGCGCGCTCCACCGAGCCCTTCAGCCCCTGGCGGACCGGAACATCAATCTCACTCGAATCGAATCGCGGCCGTCGACCGGGACTGAGTGGCAGCACCTCTTTTTTCTCGAATTGGATGGGCACATCACCGACCGCGCCATTCTCACCGGGGTGGAGGAGCTGCGTCGCATCGCACGCTATGCCAAAGTCCTCGGAAGCTATCCCCGGCTGAGCTGATCGAGCCCTATGAGCGACCTCGCGGCACCCCATATCCTCGCGCTGACGGCGTACGAGCCTGGCAAACCCGAAGACGAGCTGAAGCGGGAGCTCGGCATCGAGAGCGTCGTGAAGCTCGCGTCGAACGAAAACCCTTACGGGCCTTCGCCGAAAGCGATCGCGGCCGTGTCCGGTGCGGCGCTCCAACTGCATCGCTACCCCGATCCGAGAGGATACGAGCTCCGCGAGGCCCTGGCCGCCCATCACGCCGTTCCGCGGGATCAGGTTTGCCTCGGCAACGGATCCAACGAGTTGATCGACATGATCTGTCGCGTGTTTGCGAGCCGGGGAGAGCACGCGGTCTTCGGCCATCCTTCCTTTCCCTGCTACCGCATCGGCGCGCTCGCCCAGGAGCTGCGGTACACGGCGGTCGCGCTTCGGGAGAACCTGCATTGGAACGTCGACGACTTGCTGGATGCCGTCAGACCCGAGACCAAGCTGCTCTTCGTGTCGAATCCGAACAATCCGACGGGCAGCTACATCGCAAACGACGAATTGGCTCGCCTCTTGGGCTCGCTCCCCGAACAGGTGCTAGCGGTCGTCGACGAAGCCTATTTCGAGTACGCGGATGCCTCGGACTTCGGGCCCGCAACCGCTCTCCGCGGCACGCGCGAGCGACTCGCAATTCTGCGAACCTTCTCCAAGGCGTACGGGCTGGCCGCGCTTCGCGTCGGCTACCTGCTTGGCACGGAGGAGCTCGTTGCTGACCTGAACCGATTGCGCGCGCCTTTCAACGTCAATACCGCAGGACAGGTTGCGGCAAAGGTCGCACTGGCCGATCGTGCGCACCTGCGATCGAGCGTCGAGGCCACAATTCGCGAGCGGACGAGGCTCGGTGAGTCCTTGCGCGCTTTGGGGCTCGATGTCGCGCCAAGCCAGGCGAACTTCTTGCTCGTGGACGTTCAAAAGCCGGGCAGGGCGCTCTACGAAGCGCTGCTCCGAGAGGGAATCATAGTGCGCGCGATGCCTGAGCCGCTCGGATCGTTCATTCGCGTCACCGTTGGCAGGCCCGAGGAGAACGAACGCTTTCTACAGTCTCTCGAAGGCGTGCTAAGGGATTCGCGTGTCTAACGCTGCCAAGAAGCGATACCGCGTGCGTCGATCCGGACCGCTCCGCGGGAGCGTTCGAGTTCCAGGAGACAAGTCGATCGGACATCGGAGCTTGATCTTCGGTGCGCTCGCTCGCGGGGTTTCGCACATCACGGGGCTGTCCGAAGGCTTGGACAATGCAGCTACCCGCGAGGCCTTCCGCTCGATGGGGGTGGCGATCGAGATCGCAGACACCGCCACGACGGTGCGCGGCGTCGGGCTTCATGGCCTCCAGATGCCGAGGAACGTCGTCGATTGCGGAAACTCGGGTACCACGATGCGCCTGCTCGCGGGACTCTTGAGCGGTCAGCGATTTGGCACACGCATGGTCGGCGATGCTTCTCTGACTCGGCGTCCCATGGGCCGCGTGATCCACCCGCTTCGCGCGCGTGGCGCCCACATTGCGGGCACGGCGGGTGCAAAGCCAGAGGAGCTCTACCCGCCAATTTCGATCGCGCCCCTAGTCGAAGGTGAAGCGCTGACCGGAATCGAGTACACGATGCCCGTCGCGAGCGCACAAGTGAAGAGCGCGCTTCTCTTGAGCGGCCTGTATGCCGCAGGCCCGACCGCAATCGAGGAGCCCGTGCTCTCGCGCGATCATACCGAGCGGATGATGCTCGCGCTTGGCGTTCCGCTACAAACAGCCGGTGCATCGGTCGTGCTCGATCCAAACCTAGACTGGGCAGGAGGCTGGGAACCGTTCGAATGGCACGTCCCGGGCGACCCTTCGAGCGCGGCGTTCCCCTTGCTGGCCGCGGCGATGGTTCCAGGGAGCGAGGTCCGTGTTGAGGACGTGTGCGTGAACCCCACTCGCACCGGCCTCTTCGATTGGCTTCGTCTGCTCGGCGCGAACATCTCTCACCGGGCGAGCGGCCATGGGGCGGGCGACGAGCCCATGGCCGAGATCGGCGTGACGCATCGAAGCATTCGGGGCTCGGTTGCTGGCGGCGAGCTCATCGTGCGGATGATCGACGAGATCCCCGCCGTCTGCGCGCTCGCGGCGGTCTCCAAAGGCACCACCGAGATCCGCGACGCCGAAGAGCTCCGGGTCAAAGAGAGCGATCGGATCGCCACCATGGCCGAGGTCCTCGGAGCTTTTGGCGTCCCCTGCGAAGAGCTCCCCGACGGACTGATCGTCACGGGCGGCGCAGCGCTGCAGGGCGCCCGAATCGACAGCCGTGGCGACCACCGTATCGCGATGGCTGCCGCCTTGCTCGGCCTCCTTGCCGAGGGCGAATCTCAAATCGACGGAGCCGAAGCCGTGGATACGAGCTTCCCCGGCTTCGTGGCCCTCATGCGCTCCCTCGGCGCCGAGATCGTGGAGGAGACCCTATGAGCAGAGCGCATCCCGTCATCGCCATCGACGGTCCGGCGGGGGTGGGCAAGAGCACGACGGCACGAGTGCTGGCTGAGCGCCTGGGCTACACGCTCGTCGACACGGGCGCGCTCTATCGAGGTGTGGCCCTGGCCGCCCGCGACCATGCGATCCCCTGGGAGGACGAAGCCGCCGTCACCGCCTTGGCGACTCGAATTGAGCTTGCTTTTGTCTCCCAAGACGACGGAACTCCGAGACTTTTGATCGACGGTCAGGATCGCGCAGACGAGATTCGAACCCCGGAGATCGCCGCAGGCGCCAGCCGGGTGAGCGCGTATCCCGGTGTGCGCCGTGCACTCCTCGGCATTCAGCGCGATCTGGGCCGCGACGGGGGCGTCGTGCTCGAGGGGCGCGATATCGGCACGGTCGTGTTTCCAGACGCCGAGGTGAAGCTCTTCCTCACCGCGTCGGCCGAGGAGCGGGCCCGTCGCCGTGTTGGTGACCTTCAAAATCGCGGAATGGCGGCGGATTACGCGGAGCTACTGGCCCAAATTCGCTCTCGCGACGAGGCGGATTCGACCCGGGCCATCGCCCCCTTGCGCCCCGCGGAGGACGCGGTGATGCTCGATAGCACGAGCCTGGACCTCGAATCGGTGGTGAGTCATGTGCTCGAGCTGGTTCGGTCCTGCAATTGACACCGGTTAAGTCCCCTGCTACCCACGCACTCCCCTGCGTTTCCGGGGGTCTTCGGAAGTACGGCCAGGTGTGCCGGGCGCCCTCGAATGCTCCGGAAGCAGTGATTTATACATGACCGAAACCACACAAATTCAAAACCCAAACCCCAACCCCGAGAGCTTCGCCGCTCTGTTCGAAGCCTCGGCCACCCGCACAGACCAACTCCGCGAAGGCGACATCGTCGCCGGGACGATCCTGAAAGTCGGCAAAGACTCGGTCGTCGTCGACATCGGATACAAATCCGAAGGCGTCATCTCGCTTCACGAGTTCATCAACGCGGAAGGCAACATCTCTGCAACCGCCGGCGATGCCGTCGACGTTCTGATCGAATCCAAGGAGAACGAGGACGGCCTCGTCATGCTCTCCAAGGAGAAGGCCGACAAGCTCAAGGTCTGGGACGAGATCAGCGCTGCATGCGAACGTGACGAGCTCATCGAGGGAACGATCACCCAGCGCGTGAAGGGCGGCCTCGCCGTGACCATCCGCGGTGGCGTGAAGGCTTTCCTTCCGGGCTCGCAGGTGGACCTCCGGCCGGTCCGCAACCTAGACCGCCTTCTCGGCCAGACCTTCCAGTTCAAGGTCATCAAGTTCAACAAGAAGCGCGGCAACATCGTGCTCTCGCGACGCGTCCTTCTCGAGAAGGAGCGCGACCGCCTCAAGGAAGCCACCCTCGAGAACCTTCAAGAGGATCAGATCGTCACCGGCACGATCAAGAACATCACCGAGTACGGTGCATTCGTCGATCTCGGCGGCATCGACGGCTTGCTTCACATCACCGACATGAGCTGGGGCCGGGTCAATCATCCGTCCGAGGTCTTCGAGGTCGGCGACGAGGTGACCGTGAAGGTCCTCAAGTACAACGCCGACACCGAGCGCGTGTCTCTCGGCCTGAAGCAGACCATGGAAGACCCGTGGAACGTGGCGACCGATCACTACGTCGCCGGCAAGAAGGTCAAGGGCAAGGTCGTCTCGCTCACCGACTACGGCGCCTTCATCGAGCTCGAGCAGGGCGTCGAGGGCCTCATTCACGTCAGCGAGATGACCTGGACCAAGCCCAAGCATCCGTCGAAGGTGCTCGAAGTCGGCCAGGAGGTCGAGTGTGTCGTTCTCGATCTCGACGCGCAGAACAAGCGCATCAGCCTGGGCCTCAAGCAGCTCGAGCCGGATCCCTGGACGGTCTTCACGCAGAAGTACAACCCGGGCGACATCATTCAGGGCCGCGTTCGTTCCATCACGGATTACGGGGTCTTCGTCGGCATCGAGGACGGCGTCGACGGCATGGTTCACAAGTCGGATCTCAGCTGGACCCAGCGCATCAACAACCCCGCGGATCTGTACCGCAAGGGCGACGAGGTCGAGGCGATCATCCTTTCGATCAACCACGACGACCGCAAGGTCAGCCTGGGCATCAAGCAGCTCTACGAAGACCCCTGGAGCTTCGTGCCGGAGCGATACCCCGAGGGCACCGTGATCGAGGTTCGCGCCACCGGTGCGGATGAGTACGGTGTGCACGTAGAGCTCGAGCGCGGCGTCGAGGGCCTGATTCCCCGCGGCGAGATCAGCGCGGACCTCAGCCAGGAGCCCACCGAAATCGTCAAGACAGGCGACATCGTGAAGGCCCAGGTCATCCGTCTCGACGACGACGACCGCACGATCACGCTCTCCCTCCGCGCGGCCGAAGGCCAGGACGTCAACCAAGTTGCACGCCCCGAGTCTGCGCAGAAGCGGGTCGCACCGCGCAAAATCGGCCCGAGCCTCGGCGGCGCTCAGGCGACGCTCGGCGACGCACTCAAGGACAAGCTCGGCGCTTTCGCGGTGACGCCGAGCCCCGAGGAGACGGAAGAGGACGCTTCGGACGACGACGAAACCAGCGACTGAGCCACCTCACGAGTCCATCCAGCACGCACTCGAGCTCGGGCACCCAAGGGTCCCGGGCTCGAAGTCGTTAAGCGCTGGCGCCGAACCAACGGAGCACGGGCGAACACGACGCGGGGCCGCGTCGTCAGCGCACGGTCACGACGACCGCAGTGATGTTGTCGCGGCCGCCTCGGGAATTCGCCATCTGAATGAAGCGCTGCGCGGCGCCATTCGGTCCCATGTCGATCACGTCGGGAATCTCATGTGCCTGCAAATAGCCGTGAAGTCCGTCCGAGCAGAGTAGAAACGCATCCGACGGCTGAACCTCGAAAAAGCCGGTGTCGACCTGAACGTACTCGCGGCTTCCGACGGCACGCGTGATCACGTTGCGGTGAGGCGACCGAGCTGCTTCGGCCTCGGTAATGATCCCCTGCTTGAGCTGCCAGGCGACGAGGGTGTGATCCTCTGTAAGCGGCGCTGCGGCGCGACCGCGTACCAAATAGATTCGGCTGTCTCCCACCTGCGCGGTGATGCCGTAGTCTCCGCACATCGCAAGCACCGACACCGTCGTGCCCATGCCCTGCTGCTCGGGGGCGTGCTGCGCCAAACCGAAAACCATGTAGGTCGCTGCCTGCACCGCGCTCTCCACCGTCCGGATCGCCCTTCGCAGCGACTCCTCACTGGTATCGCCCTGGGCGACCCGGTCGAGGGCTTCGTGACCGCGACTGACCATGCCATGCACGGTGTCCACGGCTTCCTGGCTTGCGATCTCGCCAGCCGCGTGCCCGCCCATCCCGTCCGCAACGACGTATAGTCCTAGGTTGTCGTCGACGAGAAACGCATCCTCGTTCAGCTTTCGCCTCTGTCCGACGTCGGTCAGTCCGACACTGTGGTATTGCAAGTCATCCTCGTTCAGCAGTGGCGGCCGCCGAACGGCGCTCGCCCTCCTAGGTTAGCGAAAAAGGCTCCGCTCCACCAAGAAGAGGTCGGAATTTGCGCCCCATCCGCTTCGACGACGCTGACAAGGGAGGGGCGACTGCTAAGCTCCGGCCAGATGATGCACCGCGAAGCGGCCCAAGACCTACAATCAGCGTGGGAGGCAATTCTCGAGAGGCAGAGCCAATTGGCCTCCGACCGAACCCTCGCGGAGCTCGCGCTCGGCCTGATCCGGGAGCTGGGCAATGGACCGACCCATCGTGCGCTCTTGCGTCGGCTCGCCGAGGCCTGGGCTTCTGACTGGCAGCTCACACTGGCCGCTGCCTCCTTGTTGATCGAACAGGCGGGCCGGCGAGGGATGGACGAACCGCCACTCGCCGACGACGGGCCGGCCGCCTGGGCGGCGGCAGCCTTGCAATCGAGCTTGACTGCGCTCGATGAAAGCGAGCGCGCGAACGCCGACATCGCCGGGAGCTTGTACGCCACACTGGGAAACGCGTTGCGCCTGAGCGGACCGAATCGCGACTCGGAAGCACAGGAAGCGTTCACGCGCGCGATCGAGCTCGACCCCGAGAGGGGCGAGTGGTGGTACGACGCAGGGCTGCTCGACAAGTGGCGCGGCCGATTCGACGATGGGTACGCGGCCAACGAACAAGCGCGCATGCGAATGGGCGCCGAACGGCCCGTTCTGTGGAATCTAGCAATCTGCGCGACGGCGCTCGGCAAGGCCGAGGAAGCCGTGGAGATTTGGGACGAGCTTGGCGTGCCCGCACGCATCGATCGCTCTCGCGGCATGCCGTACGTAGCAGGTCTTCCCCCCATGCTCCTCCGCGTCCTGTCTCGGACGCCCGCGACTGACGGCACCTCCCAGCTACCCGAGAAGGCGGTCGGCTTCGAGCTAGTCTGGGTCGCCCCTCTCAGCCCTTGTCATGGCGTAGTGCAGTCGCCCACGTTCCGCGACGCGCCAATCGACTACGGGGACCTGGTGCTCTGGGACGGGGCGCCCGTAGCCGCACACAAGACTTTGGACGAGGAAACGGTTCCTGTCTTCCCGCTCCTGGAGATTCTGCGCCGCGGCGACGAGCGCCGCTGGCCTTTCATCGCCCTCGAGCGGGAGCCAGGCAGCGTGCGGAGTCTCGAGGCCGATCTCCCCGAAGGAGCTCGCCTGTTCGTTCAGAAGGAGCGCGTGGAGCACCATTGCACTGCTTGCGAGGCCGGAGAGCCGCACGAGCACGGGGACGGCGACGTAGCGGCGGCGCCCGGATCGGCCGCTCAGGCGCTGGTTCGCGGAAAGCTGATAGTCCCACGGGCGCAAGACCTTTCGGAGCTTCGCTCGGCCTGGGAGACCGCCACTGGAACCCGACCCTTGTCGATTTCACTCCCTGCTCTTTACGAAGAGCTTGGCGACTCGAAGCGGGCCGGGCAGGCGCACCAGGCGTGGCGCACCATCGAGGGCAAGGCGCTGCGTCGGAAGGCGCAAGCGTGAGCGAGCGTCAGCTCGCAGTTCTACCGTCCGAGCAATACGAGTTCGAAGGTCTTCCACGACTCGACGAAGCCACGATTCAAGAGCGACGTCAGCTCGTCTTTCTTATCTTGTCGGGACTGTTCCTCGGAACGCTTGCGATGCTGAACATCCTCGGTGTCACACGATTCATCGACCTCAGCTTTCAGATTCCGGGAACCCAAGTCACCGTTCCGATGCCCCTTGCCGTCGGCATCTTGCCCTATCCGATCACGTTCCTCTGTACCGATTTCATTTCGGAGCTCTTCGGGCGACATCGCGCAAACCAGGTCGTTTGGACCGGTCTCGCGCTCAACCTCTGGGTGATGTTCATCCTATGGATTGGGGGCGCGCTGCCGGGTTTCGAACCTGTCGGCCATCCGGAAACCGGTGTCTTCTTCGAGCTACGACGCCTCGCATTCAGCGCTGTGACCGCGTCGATGATCGCCTACCTCGCGGCTCAGTTCATCGACGTTCAGATTTTTCACTTCTGGAAGGACTTCACCGATGGACGCCATCTTTGGCTCCGCAACAACGGCTCGACCTTGGTCAGTCAGCTGGTCGATACCGTCGCCGTGATTCTCATCACGCACTTTCTCGCCAAGGGGATTCCGATAGACGATGCCGAACCGCTCTGGCCGCAGCTCTTCACGTTCATCGCCGCGGGCTACACTTTCAAACTGACCGTGGCGCTGCTCGATACGGTTCCATTCTACCTGGGCGCCACGTACCTCGGCCGGTACCTGCGCATCCATCCGGTTCACGGAACCCGCTCGGGCTCCGTGCGCTAGTGCCCTCGGCTACTGGCCTTCGGAGTTGTCGAAGACGTACACCGCGCCGCTATCGGGGATCCGATTGCTCGTCGGCACGCCGTTCACGCCGATCGCGGCACTGTCTTCGTAAGGGGTGCCGACGACCAAAGTGTCGCCGTCGAGGCTGAGGCTCGAACCCTTGGTCGTCGCCTGGGACTCGCACTTGATGAGAGTGCTCGGCTGACCGTAAGCAACCGAACCGGGCGGCCCCGCGAAGGCAGAGCCCGCATCCGCGTTGAAGGCTTTGTAGAAGTTGGTCTGCGTCCAGGCGCTATCGACGATCGTGAACACATAGGCGGCGCCGCTGTCTTGGCCGCCGACCGAGCTTTCTCCGGGCGAACCCACGACCAGCGTGGTATCCGTCATCGCAAGTGTCGCGCCAAAGAAGTAGCCCTCTTGGACGTTCGACGCCTTGAGGTACTGGGTCTGCTCCCAGGTTCCGCCCATCCGTTCGAAGACGTACGCGGCGCCCGCATCGATCGCGCTGTCGTCGCCCTGGTTCGCCGCGTCGCCGCTGTCTTCGCGCTCGGCTCCGATCACGATCGTGTCGCCGCGAATGGCGACCGCGAACCCGAAGCGATCGCCCGCATCGGTGTTGGACGCTTTGAGGTACGCGGTCTGTTCCCAGGTCCCATCGATGCGCTCGAACACGTACGCTGCGCCCGCCGCCGGTGCGCTGTCGTCGCTTTCGTTGCCGTTGACGCCGGTGGCTGCGCTGGCTTCGCCCGGCGCACCGACGACGACGGTCTCGCCCCAAATCGCGACCGACGCGCCGAAGCCATCGCCCTCACCGGTAGTCGGGCATGCGAACAGCTCGCACTCCTGGCACTCGTAAGAGCCGCCCGCGTTGGAGGCCCTGAGTAATGCGGCTTCGGTCCAAAGGCTGTTGGTGTTCTGGAAAATGTACGCGGCACCGCTGTAGTCACGATCGAAAAACGAGATCGGAAGCTCGCCCGTCGAGTAGCCGGGCGCGCCCACGACCATGGTTTCGCCACTAGGGGGGCCGGGGGTCAAGGCCAGGCTCGCACCGAATAGATCCATCGGATGACTTGGCCCCAATTCGGGTCGGATGTAGCCGAAGGCGGAGTCGAACAACCAGCTGCCCGTGTTGTTGCGGAAAATGCGGACGGAGCCGCTGCCACCGAGGCTGAAGCCAACCGAGCTCACCGCGAAGAAATTGGTCGCGCTTGCGACGCTCCAGGCAAAAAGACCGTCGGTGCCACCGCCCTCTAAACGTGGCGTGTCGATTTGCTGAACGACCGCCCATTGGCCGTCCGTCCGTTCGAATACGGCAACCCGGCCAAACGGTGGGCCACTCGAAGGTGCGCCGACGATCAGCCGGTCGCCCAGAAGCGACACAGCCGTACCGAAGAGAGCATTGGGCTCGGGGTCAGGAGATTTGATGTACGCCTTGAGCTCCGTGGCTGCGCAGAAGCCGTCGCGGCACACTCCGTTGTTGTCGTCGCAAGGCGACCCTTCGGGGAGGGAAGTGCTGACGCAGAGACCGTCGATCAGGTCACAGCTGGCCACGTACGCATTCGTTGACCGACGGGGGACAATCAGCATCGACTTCGCAGAATGGCGTCGAGATCGCTGCCGCCTGTGCCGGCGCCGCCGTCACCGCCGCCGCTGCCGCCGCATCCGAAGAGAAACAAAGAAAGAAGAGCCGCTACGGGCGTGAGCGGGTAGGCGAGAAGATATTTCATTACGACCTCCCCGAATCGGGGGTTAAGAGATCCATCGGGCCATCATACTCGGGGCGCGGTTCACTTCAAGACGGGACTTCATCCCGCGCAGCGACCTCGGCCCCGTGACCTATTCCGGTGTGGATGCTCACACAGCTCGCACACTGGCGCACATGAATTTCTCGGCAAAAATGCGACGCCTCGGGACTTCTGTCGGAGGATTCGCAGATGTCCGAAACCGGGGCTCGACTTGGCAAGTACCAGCTCGTCCGCCGTCTCGACATAGCCGAGGCAGGCGAGGCGTATCTTGCGACGATGATCGGGATCGAAGGGTTCGAAAAAGAGTCGTGCTCTGGATGTTTCGAGCGGCCCCGGAGCACGCTGCGACACTCATCGGCGCCGTGACGATGGAAGCCAAGCTGGCAGCCTCTCTATCGCACGCAAACATCGCTCAGGTGCTCGATCTCGACCTCATCGATGGGAGCTGCGTTCTCGCGACCGAGTACGTCCCAGGCCGCACGCTCGCGAAGGTCCTTCTCCAGTCGGGGAGGCTGCCCTGGTCCATCGCGGCACGGGTCGCCTGCGAAGTCGCAGCGGCCCTGAGTTACGCGCACCGCAAACGAAGGGCGGATGGCAAGCTTCTCGGTCTCGTGCACCGAAGGCTCTCGCCAGCTCGCATCGTGCTCGGCGAGCAGGGTGACGTCAAAGTCACCGGCTTCGGGACCTGCAGCGCCTGGACGACCTCGACTGCGTATCGCGCACCGGAGGAGCTTCGGGGCGAGCCCGTTGACGGTCGCGCGGATGTCTTCGCACTCGGTTCCATCCTGCACGACTGCTTGCGCTCGACGGAGGTGCCCGAGCCACTCCTCAGGCTGCTTGGGCGCACGCTCAGCGCATACCCGGAGCAACGACCGACGGCCGAGGAGCTCGGTGAGGATTTGAGCTGCGTCCTGCGAGGCGCGGATGGTCCGGTCACGCAGCGCGACATCGCGGTCTTGGCGAATGCCCGACCCAGGCTCGCGGCCGTGCGAAGCGAGCGTTCCTTCGCCGAATACCTCATGCGCACATCGACCGCGCTCCAGATGCGCGGTGCTCTGTTCGAAGCGCTCGATCGCCTAGAGCTCGCGCTCGACTCCATTTCCCCCGGTGACTCGAAAGAGGTAGAGACGACCCTGGCTCTCTACGAGCGCATCGGGAGGCTCTCGGTGCAGGCGCAGGTCGGGGAACGAGGCATCCATCGAATGGCCCGCGCCCTCGACCTCGCGGACAGCCTGGGTCGGGATCAGCAGGCAGCACTGTTCTGCGCGCTCCGAGGAGAGCTGCTGGCGCAGGCAAGACGAAATGATGAGAGTCGCGACTGGCTCGAGCGAGCAGCGACGTTCTGCCGCTGAGACGCTACTCGCCGTCCGATGTCTCGGCAGCTTCGGCAGCTTCGGCGGCTTCTTCAGCTTCGACCTCAGCTTCGACGACCTCAGCTTCGAGCTCCTCTTCTTCGACCTCCGCTGCGACCTCCTTTGCGGCGGCTTGCTCGCGGACCGCGCGGTCGAGCGCCTGCTCACCGGAAGACGAGAGGAACGCGAGCCAGACTGAAAGAGCCATGAACGTGAACGCGAACCCGGCGGTCAAGCGGGTGAGCAGGTTGCCCGCGCCGGCGCCGCCGAAGATTTGCTGACCCGTCCCGCCGCCAAAAGCCGATCCGAGACCGCCTCCTTTGCCGGACTGCAAGAGCACGACCAGGATGAGGAAGAGGCACACGAAGACATAAACGATCGAAATGAAGGTATACATGAGCTCAGCTCTCCGCCCGGCCAACGCCGGCATCGATGATTGGAATGAAGTTGTCGGTGGACAACGATGCGCCGCCTACCAGCGCCCCATCGACGTCCGGCTGCGAGAGCAGCTCGTGTGCGTTGCTGGGTTTCACGCTCCCACCATACAGAATCCGAACGGAATCCGCCCAGGATCCACCTTTGAGCGATGACAGGTGACCGCGAATCGCAAGGTGGACCTCTTGTGCATCTTCCGCCTTCGCGGTGCGGCCGGTCCCGATCGCCCAGATCGGCTCATAGGCAACCACCAGCGGCGCGAGAGCGACGGCGTCCAGCCCGTCGGTCGCGGCCTCGACCTGGCCCAAGACGACCTTGAGTGTCTGGCCGGCCTCACGCTGTTCGAGGCTCTCCCCGACGCAGAGAATCGGCACGACTTTGTGCACGAGCAGTGCGGAGACCTTCTTGCGTACACCCGCGTCGGTCTCGCCAAAGAACTGACGCCGCTCCGAGTGCCCGATGATGCAGTAACCGCAGCCCGCGTCGAGCAAGAGAGCCGGGCTGAGCTCGCCGGTCCAAGCACCGGAATCCTCCCAGTGCGTATTCTGCGCGGAAATCCCGACCGCCGAACCGAAGACCGACTCGCGCACCGCCGATATCGAGGTGGCTACGGGTGCGACGACCACGTCGCAGGCCAAGCCAGTGCCGACGTGCGCCGCGATCGCTCCGGCTAGGGCCTGCGATTCGGCAATGGTGTTGTGCAGCTTCCAGTTGCCTGCGATGAGCGGTCTGCGTTTCGTCATGGCCTTAGCGCCTCCACACCTGGAAGCGACCGGCCCTCTAGATACTCCAGCGATGCGCCGCCGCCAGTGGACACGTGGTCGAACCGATTTGCGAGGTCGGCCTGTTTCACCGCAGCCACGCTATCTCCACCACCCACTACGCTGAACCCGGGACAATCCGCTGCAGCGCGGGCCACAGCAAGAGTGCCCCCGGCGAATGCCGCGTTCTCGAAGAGGCCCATCGGTCCGTTCCAGAAGACCGAAAGCGCTCTGCGAAGTCGCTCTCGGTAGAGCTTCTCGGTTGCCGGACCGATGTCCAGCGCCATCGCGTCTGCGGGGATCGCATCGACGCCCGTCACTTGCGCCACAGTCGCTTCCGCGGACCCAGCTACGCGCACGTCGATCGGAAGCAGAATCTCGACACGTTTCTCCTCGGCTGCCGACATGAGGCTCCGGGCGAGGGCGAGCTTGTCGCGCTCGCAAAGGCTCTTGCCGACACCAAATCCGCGCGCAGCGAGGAACGTGTTGGCCATGGCACCGCCGATGAGGAGCGCATCGACTTTCGTGAGCAAGGCCTCCATGACTCCGATCTTGTCACTGACCTTCGCGCCGCCGAGAATCGCGATGTACGGACGAGGCGCGTCCGTTCGGAGCCGGTCGAGCGCTTTGAGCTCGCTCTGCATCAGAAAACCCGCCGCGCGCTCTTTGATCAGACCGGGAAGGGCGCTCACCGAAGCGTGGGCTCTGTGCGCAGCGCCAAAGGCGTCATTCACGTAAGCCGTGCAGCCGGCGCCGAGCTCCCGCGCGAAGTCCACGTCATCGCTCGTTTCTTCGGTATGAAACCGCAGGTTTTCGAGCAGCGCCACCTGTCCGTCGCGTAGATCTTGCACGACCTTGCGCGCGCCGTCTCCAATGCAGTCGTCGGTGAGGCGCACTTCGCCGTCGTCGAGCAGCTCTGCAAGACGCGCGGCCACGGGCTCGAGCGAAAGCCCTGGGACGACCTGCCCCTTGGGCCGGCCGAGGTGCGACGCCAATACGACGCGCGCACCCTGCTCGAGTGCGTACCGAATCGTCGGGAGCGCTGCGCGAATCCGCGTGTCGTCACCGATCTCTCCGTCTCTGAGCGGAACGTTGAAATCGACGCGAATGAAGGTCGTCTGACTTTCGAGGCTCAGGTCCTCGATCGATCGGATGGGCTCAGACACGAGCTCAACCCGCGCTCGAGACGATCCGCACCAAATCGAGCATGCGGTTCGAGAAGCCCCATTCGTTGTCGTACCAACTCTGCACTTCGACGAGGTCGCCGCCAACGACCTGGGTCTGTGCTGCGTCGCAGATCGACGAGTGCGGGTTGCCCATGAAATCTTGCGAAACTAGGGGCCTCTCTTCGAAATAGAGAATGCCTTTGAGCGGACCCTCGGCCGCGGCCTTCAGGGCACGGTTGACCTCTTCGCGATCGGTCTTGCGACCGACCTGCGCCGTGAGGCAGGTGATCGAGACGTTTGGCGTGGGCACACGAATCGCCGTGCCGTCGAGCTTGCCTTTGAGCTCGGGTAGGACGAGACCGATGGCCGTCGCAGCACCAGTCGAAGTTGGAATCATCGACACGGCGCCGGCCCGCGCACGACGCTTGTCGGAATGCGGCTGGTCGAGAAGACCCTGGTCGTTCGTGTAGGAGTGCACCGTAACCATGTGCCCCTTCACGATGCCAAAGCTGTCGTTGAGGACCTTCACGAGCGGCGCCAAGCAGTTGGTGGTACACGACGCGCAGCTGATGACGCGGTCCTTGGCGGGGTCGAACCGATCGCTGTTGATCCCGACGACGAAGGTGCCGTCGATCTCACCCTTGCCGGGCGCGCTGATGATCACACGCTCCGCACCCGCCGCAAGATGTACCGCGGCCTTCTCCCTCGAGCGAAACAAGCCCGTGCATTCGAGAACGACCTCGGCCCCGAGCTCCTTCCATTTGAGCTTCGCCGGGTCCCGCTCCGCGGAGACTGGAATCCGTCGGTCTCCGATCCAGATCGCATCCGCTTCGGCCTTGACCGGATGGGAAAAGTGTCCGTGCACTGAGTCCCACTCGAGGAGATGAGCGAGCATGTCCGCGCTCGTGAGATCATTGATTCCGACGATCTCGAAGTCCTTGCCGCGCTCAGCAGCGATGCGCGCTACGCAGCGCCCAATTCGTCCGAAGCCATTGATTCCGACTTTCGTGGCCATTTGTTCGACTCCCTCTCTGCCGCGACACCATCCAAGTGGGCCGTCAGCGAGGGCAGACCGTAGCGCGAGCGAAGTCCCGGTCAAGGAGCCAAAGGCGCGAATAGTTTGCGCTTTTGAGCGCAGACAAGAAGCTTACAGGCTTGTTACTCCGCTGCTTCTTGCGCGTCACGAAGCTCTGTCGTCACGAGCTCGAGGACGGCATTGGTGAACGCAACGATGTCGGAGCGGCTGTGACCGCTGTTCCGAAGCTCTCGGTACACCGACTTCGCGATAATCCGGACCCCGCGGTTGTCGACCGCTGGTGCCTTCGGCTCCAATGTTCTGCTAGCCCCCATGTCGCTGGGATAATGCAGTTTACGTGCCATCCGAAGAAAACCGCAAAATGCAGCGTTTCGACGCCTGCTTTACACGGCATTTTACAAGGCCGCGCCGCTTTTGCCACAGCTGAGCCCAAAATCCTCACACCCCCTCAAAACTGCGCAATCGGTTTCGCAATTGAGGGTGGAGGCGCGCAGCCCGCTGCGCACGTAACTCACCGGGAACACCTAGATTTCGGCTGGCCGCCCGGCTTTGACCCCCCCGCTCGATTCGATGGCCTCTCGAAGAGAGCGAAGCGCGCTGGTGTGCAGTCTGCTGGCCCAGGACTTGGAAATCCCTAGCTCGCGCGCCATCGAGTCGAGCGAGCGACCGTCGAAATAGAACCCCCGGACCAGGACTCTCTGACGCGGGGATAGCCTCGGCAGCGCCGCGAGGAGGCGCGAGATGCTCTCGTTCTTGAGGAGTACCGCTTCCGGGCTCTCTTCGGCGAAGCGGCCCTGGAGCACCGTTCCGGTCGTGAGGCCAGCGCTCATTCGAATGAACACCTTGTCCAACGCTCCTGGTGCGGCTGTGGGGGTGCTCCGGGAGGAAGCCTGGAGGCGCTCGTGGGCCCGGCGCGGCAGCTGGGCCATCTTTCTCACCCCGTCCAACATGGCGCCTCGCACCCGGTGGTACGCGAAAGTCTGGAACTGCACGCCGCGGTCCGGATCGAATCGATGATGGGCTTCGAGCAGACCGCCGAAACCGAAGGCGATCGGATCGTCGAGATCGCCCCTGAGCGAGAGCTCGCGCCGGAGGCGGTGGGCGAGGCCGTGAACCATCTTTTCGTGCGCTGCGATGAGCTCGGATCCCTGCATGGCACCTCCTGAACGGACTTTCTTTAGCCGAAAGGGTCAATGTAGTCAAATGAAGGTTTTCTAACCACACACGAAGCCCCTGGTGGAATCGGGGACCGCGGGGTATAGCGGCGCTGTGACCGAGTCCCGCCCAGGCATCGCAAGCGCGAATCGCCCGCGTTCGGGACCCTTCGCGAGCTTGCTCAGGCAGATTCCTCATGACGAGAGCGCCCTGGACGGCCTGGCGTTCGCGTATGGCGAGCTGCCAGAAGGCGCGCGTGGGGCGCTCGTCCAAGCGGTCCTCCAAGACGCCAACGACCCGGCCCAGGCCCTTCTGGCGCTCTTCGCGGTCGAGGAGGAGCCGGTGTTGCAGCGACGGATCGCGGGCTACATCCAAAAGCACGCACGAATCGACAGGTCTGCCCTCCTCGAAGGCACGGAGGCCGAGGGTGATTCGCGACTGATTCAGCGGGTGCCGGGGCTTGGCTCCGAGTCGCTCCGGATTACGTGGAAGCGCTCACAGATCAGCGCTATCGAGATTGAATCTCGAATGAGCTCGAAATTTGACGGCCCCGCGGTACCCGTGGCCACGGCGGTCGACCGTTTGCTCCCGCTCCTCTGGCGGCACATCCGGACGGGCGGCGAGCTCCCCGAGGGCATCGAGCGCTTTGCGGGGTTCTTCTCAGCGGCTTAGGTCAGCGTCCCGGCGCTCAGTGATGGCCGTTGCCGTTGCTCAGGAGAGCGCCTTCGAACTGAGTCGTCTCCATCAGCGAGCCGTCGGGGGCATCGCGTCGGACCATGAAGTAGTGTCGGGAGACCGAATTGTTGTCCTCGCGGGCGACGACCATGATCGAATTCATGCCGGGGTGGAGCGGAACTTCGGCATCGAAGTCGAGCTCCCTCGGGTTGGCGCTGCCCTGGTTCGACTCGTAGTAGACCTTGTGCCGGCTCGTCGAGATATAGAGGTCGCGCACCCGCTGTGCGTCCGTAGCCTTGCCCAGAATCCTGATCGAATCGTCGCTCGTGACGAACGTATCGAGCGGCGCAAGGTCGATTTCAGGCGAGGCATTCACGGTCACCCAATCGAGGAGCGCAGGTTCTTGCGCGACTTGGCCCTCAGCAGGCGCGATCGCCTCAGGGGCCACCCAACCTGGTCGTCCCGCGCCCAAGTTCAGACGCTCGAACGATGCAGCGCTGGCCGTGTGCAGCAGGCGGATCGGCTTTTCCACGATGGCCACGACCGGCGCGTTGCTACCGGGCCACTCATGAATTTCGGTTCCTGCTTCCAAGCTCACGACCGATTTGGTCGCTAGGGTCTGCACCGGAAGCTTCTCGCGATAGATCGGAACCTTGATGTTCTGACCCGTGCCCGTGCCGATCTCGGTGTCGATGACGCTCAAGGCGAGCGCCGCCTCCGTTTGTTTGAATTCAGGAAGAACCTGGAAAGTGAAGGGCACGACCCAGGCCGCGCCGGCCGGAATCGAGTCTCTCTGGAACCGCCCGTCATGCAGCAGGACACCAGCGCCGCTCTTGTTCTGGATGTTGGCCTGCACCTCGAAACTGTCGACCTCGCTCACGTTCTTCACCGTGAAGTAGAGGGTGACCTCCTCACCTGGCTGCACGCGGCCATCGCCGTTCCCGTTGATGTTGTCTGCGATTTGCAGGCCGTATGCGAAACGCGGCTCGGGGAGGGCGCGGATCAGGGTCCGGACTTCGGCCGGCTCGGGCGCGTGACCGTGTGCCTCATCGAACTCCACGACGATCGCGTCAGCGCGATCCATCATGCTGCGCGGGACTCGACACACCCGCTTCTCGTCCTCGTTCGTGCAGCTCCCAAGGGTCGTCGTCCAGGACCGCGTCTCACCGGGTGCGAGCTTTCCAAAAACGAGCTCTCGCCGATCGAACCAAGGGTTGTCGCTTCGCGTGGCGGCGGCGAGCTGATACAGAGTTTCTGCCCCCTCGTTGGTGACCTCGACGCTCAGCGAGAGCGGATCGCCGGCGCGCGTGGGCTGATCGCCGGAGCTAGTCGTCGCCTTGACACGGACCTTGCTCGGTCCCTTATCGGGGCCGACGGCCCAGTCTATGCCGAGCTTCTTAAGATCGCGTGCAACCTTCTCGGTTTCCTGTTGCTGAACACGTTCGATGATCGGCTGAGCGCTGCGCAGTAGCTGCGGCCGCTTCGAGGACTTCGCGTTCAGCACGAGGCTTCGTGAAAACCGAATCAGGAAAGCCTCTTGGTCTTCGTTCTCCTCTTCGCCGGGCTCGGCCTCCATCAAACGCTTACGGAGCTCGGCGTTGAGGTAGTAGCCCATCACCACTGCGGGCTTCTGCGAGTCGGTTGCGCTGGCGTGCGTGAGGTGCGCCTCGAGGTCCGCCTCCCGACGGTACAGGGCGTCGACTTTGAGGTCCATGACCTCTTGATCGACCGTCATCGGGCTGATCGCGATGTCGGGAACGATTCCGACGCCCTGAATCGAGACGTCTCCGGGAGTGAGGTACTGAGCGACGGTGAGCTTGAGCGCCGAGTTGTCTTGAAGCGGATAGAGCACCTGAACCGAGCCCTTTCCGAAGCTCGTCTCGCCGATGATCAGAGCCCGATCGTGGTTCTTGAGCGCCCCGGCGACGATTTCACTGGCCGATGCGCTCTGACTGTTGATCAGCATCACGATCGGATAATCAGGCTCGGTCCCTGCTCGTTCGGCGTACTCTTCGGTACGCTCGCGCGGGTCCTGGGAAGACGTGGTGACGATCGGTCCTTCCTCGAGAAACGTATCCGCCACATGCACGGCCTGGTCGAGGAGACCGCCCGGATTGTCCCTCAGATCGAGGACGAGCCCGACCATGCGTTTCTTGTCGAGGGAGGCGAGCGCGCTGTGGAGATCGTCCGTCGTGTTGCCCTGGAAGTTCTTGATTCGAATGTAGCCGACGCCATCTCGAAGCATCCTGTGCTCGATCGAGGGCACCGGGATGATCTCGCGCGTGAGTGGAACGCGTCGGGGAGGAGCCCAGTCGCCCGCCTTGTTCTGGCGTCGAATGAAGATTGTGACTTTGGAGCCCGGCTTGCCACGCAAACGATCGACGGCTTCCTGAAGCGGCATGTTGAGCGTGGACTCGTCCTCGATTTTGACGATCCGGTCGTTGCGTTGCAATCCGGCCCTCGCCGCGGGCGTGTTCTCGATGGGCCTGATCACCGTGAGGTGCCCATCCCGGATCGAGATCACGATTCCCAATCCGCCGAACTCGCCGCGCGTGCTGGTCTGCATCTCTTTGAAGTGTTCGGGAGGCAGCAGAACCGTGTGCGGATCGAGCGTCCTGAGCATTCCGTTGACGGCCGTGTACTCCACCTCGTTGAGCTCGATGTCGTCTTCGTTCTTCAGCTCTTCCTGAAGAAAGGAGAACACTTCCCGGAATCGTCCAGAAAGCTCCCAAGGGCTCGTCACGTCTTTGACCGAAAATTTGCTTTGCGCGCTGTTGACCTGGACCTTGAGAGTGTCCGCCCCGTCCTCGTAGTGCACCAGGACCGGAGCCACGTCCCTTTGAATGGCATCCAGGCCCGCCAGCATCATTTTCTGGTGGTCGACGCGCTCTGGATCGACGTAATCCTCGTTCACCTGATGAATGACGCGATTCATGACCTGGAGCTTCTTCAGGTCCCAGGGGGTCTTTTCCCTAGCCGCCAGCGCCCTCGGTGAGGTGTCGATGTCGATTTGCAGGCCGTTTTCGACGGGCCAGCCAAAGGAAACGGTGAAGGCCGCTAGGACGACCAGCAAACCAAGTAAGGGCTTCCAGATTCTTGTCATTCGATTGTCGGGGGGGAGAGGGCGGAACTCCGAGTGTAGCCTCGTTGGACTCCCAGGCCAATTGCGTTGGTTTGTGCCTAAGGTTATCGAGGCAAGGTGCCACACCGAATACTTCGCCAGCAGATCGCCGTGCCGGTGCTCGAAATTTGTAAGGAGCTCCGCAAAGCGGGGGAGCGCGCATGGGTCGTGGGTGGCTGTGTCCGGGACACCTTGCGCGGGCAGACGGTCAACGACTGGGACGTGGCGACCACGGCGCTACCCGAAAAGGTCCAGAAAACCTTCCGCAGGGTGATTCCAACTGGAATCGATCACGGGACGGTGACCGTGCTCTGGAAAGGTGCGGCCTACGAGGTCACGACCCTGCGCGGAGAGGGCGCTTACACCGACGGCCGACGACCCGACAACGTCGTTTTCGTCGAGGACATCGACCGAGACCTCGCACGTCGGGATTTCACCGTGAACGCCATCGCCTACGATCCAGTCGATGGCCATCTGGCCGATCCGTTCAATGGCGTGGACGACATGCGGCGCAAGGTCTTGCGGGCGGTCGGGGAGCCGAGTGAGCGCTTCCAAGAAGACGGTCTTCGCATTCTTCGGGGTGCACGCTTCGTCGCCACGCTCGAGTTCGAGCTCGACGAGGCCACCGAGTCGGCGTTCCGCGGAGCACTCGACACGTTTCGAAAGGTGAGTCCCGAACGAGTCCGTGAGGAGTGGCTGAAGACCATGACAGCTCGGGCACCTTCTCGCGCGTTCGAGGTCATGCGACGCACCGGCATCTTGGAAGTCACGTATCCAGATCTGCTCGAACAGGTTGGCTGCGAACAGAACCAGTGGCACGCGTACGATGTCTGGGGCCATACCATGCGGGTCCTCGACGAGTCGGCGCCAGACCCGGTCGAACGCATCGCCGCACTGCTTCACGACGTGGCGAAGCCCCGCACGCGGGCCATGTCCGACAAGACCGGCGACTGGACCTTCTATCACCATGAGAAGGTCGGCGCGGACATGGCGGAGCGCTGGCTACGCGACTACCGCTTCTCGAATCAGGAGCGCGAGCTCATCGTGAGCCTCATTCGAAATCATCTGATTTGCTACAGCAGCGAATGGACCGATGCTGCGGTCCGGCGATTCATCAAGAGGGTCGGTGCGGAACGGGTCGAGCCGCTTCTCCGCCTCGGGGAAGCAGATGCGCTCGGAAAAGGGCGCCATGTGGATGAAGAGCTCGCGGCACTCGAGGAGCTCCGCGCTCGAATCGAGCAATCGATCGAAGCAGGCAATGCCCTCAGCATCCAGGACCTCGCGGTGGGCGGCAAAGACGTCATCGAACACCTAGAAGGGGGTGCCGGGCCACGCGTCGGCGAGATCCTCCGGGCGCTCCTCGACCGAGTGATCGAGGACCCGTCGCTGAACACACGGGACAAACTGATGCCCCTCGTCGAGGAGCTTGCCGCAAAGCCCAGCGAATAGGAACGGCACCCGTCGGGATCGCGCCGCCCCCTGCGCTTTTCTGGACTGTCCCGAACGCTTCGGTAGCGTAGGGACGCGATGAAGCTCTGGGCCGCGACTGTATTGACCGTTGCGCTCTTCTTTCCGGCTACGGGCCAGGCCAAGAAGACCGAGGACTTCCGCCATAGCTACGATCAGGTCTGGGGCGCTGCGGTTCGCCTGATTCGCGTCGACCAGGGCTATCCCATCAAGGACCGGGATGAGACCGTCGGCTACTTCCTCTTCGACTATCGCGACGACGGGCGCTTGTACCCTGGCAGTGTCGAGCTCGTCCGAATCGAAGACCAGGGAGGCGGGCCGATTCGAGTGGTGATCCAGATCCCGGCGATGCCGAGCTACATCGAGCGCATGTTGCTCGACAAGCTCAAGAGGAAGTTGCTCGACGAGTACGGCGAGCCTCCGCCTCCTCCTCCGGCAACGCCACCGAAGGAGCCCGCCGAAACACCGCCGACCGAAGCCGAGAACTAGGGCCGTTCAGAATGGGAAGCTTGATCTTTCGTCCCGAGGCTTCGACGGAAGGACCATCGGCTAGGGGATGGGAAGCGAGGCTGCTCGAAGCAGTAGAGTCGAAGGTTGTCGATGCCACAGGTCCGGTAGGCTCCGTCGGTCCAGCCACGACTCACAGTCGTGATCTGCCGGCAGCGAGATGGCGCAATCGCGCCGTTGTCCGAGGTGAGACCGAGGCAGCCGTCGTTGATGTGAATCGCCGCAACGCGCCCTCGACGTTCGTGTTGGTCCAGACGAAACAGACCTGTTCCGGTCCCGGAACCTCGCACTGTTGAGGTGTGGCCGGGATTCCCGTTCTCGTCGTATTCGATCGGCCGATTGATCTCGCCCATTCGGAGGGTCGGTCCATAGTTCCTGTCCCAGCTCGACGAAATCTCCGTTCCGATGATCTCGATACGGCATGGTCGACTTATCGAACCGCTTGGCCGGCGACGTGCACTCGTCGGAAGTCCAGGACATCCAGTACCCGCCCAGACCGGCGTCGCCGCCAGCTCCGCGCAGATCATGTCCGCGCCGCGTGGCCCCATCAGGGCGGCATTCGACAAACGGCTGCTCACGAAGACCAGGGCCGCCTCTTCACAGGTTCCGTCGACACAGACCTCGAGCTCCCCGCAGGGATGGTGCCAGTGCAGTCTCGGTTCGCCATACCGGCGACTGTGCACCCTCGTTCGGAACGCAGCCGCCCGAACCACCAGTGCCGCCACTGCCGCCCGAACCACCCGCGCCGCCGTGCCGCCGGTACCACCGGTGCCGCCGCTGCCACCCGCACCACCGGTGCCGCCGGTGCCGCCTCCACCGCCGACGCCGCGGTCCCGCCGCCTTCGCCGCCGCTGCCGCCTACACCAGCCGTGCCGCCGGTGCCGCCAACGCCACCCGCGCCAGCGGTGCCGCCACTGCCGCCGGCACCACCTGCGCCGCCAGCGGCGCCCATGCCGCCGGTGCCGCCGGCGCCCGTACCGTCCACGCAACGCACGTCCACCGTCCAGCTACAATCGCAATACTTGAAGCCATCGTCGGAAACCGTGATCGTGATCGTCTGATCGCCGACCTCCTCACATGTGTAGGTCGTTTCGGGAGCGCTCGGGTCGGCGAACGAGCCGCCAGTTCCCGTCCAGAGGTATTCGATCGGGTCGCCTTCGAGGTCGACCGCTTGGGCCAAGACGTCGATCTGATTGCCGACCGACGTCTGTAGCGGTGACACGACCACCTTCATCAGGTCCGCACAGAAGTTGAACTTGCCGTTGACGCGCACGCCACCGTATTGCTCGTTGGGTTTGCAGTTGAGTACCACCATGACCTGCGTGACGCTCGCCAATGGCCACATCGAAGTCCGCAGAGCCCGAGCAGGACGTTTCCCCGTCGATGGAAGTGGCGGTCATCGCGACCTCGTAGTTCTCGCCCGCAGGAATGCCGTACACCTCGACCGAGGCGGTCGATCCTGGAGCGCTGGTATTGATGGTGCCTACCATCGGCTCCATCCCGTTGCCCGTGATCGAGTAGGTCACCTCGTCGATCTCGGTTCCGTCAGTCAGCTCGAGCTCGAGCTGAAGGTCACCAGTGGTGCTCGTGTCGGAGGCGCAGCCTGCAAAGGCGAGGGCGCCAAAAAGCCAGCCAACGAGCCAGCGCGTCCGGATACAAGTGGGCATCGGATCTCCTACGGGGGGGCGCCGACGGTAACACAGCTCCGCCGGCGTCAATCTACGTTTTTTGGGGACCTGCACGGATTGTGAGCCGTCTTACATAGATGCACCGACCCCTACATCTGCGAGGTTCAGCGCGCGGTGCGCTGGGGCCCCCGGGGAGCTCGGGTGGCGCCGTCACGGGCCCCGTGCCGGCGTGTCCCCGGAAAGACAAAGGAACGCGAGCTCCGTAGGTGGCAGTTGCCCGCGGGAAACTCGCGGCTATCCTTCGGCGCCAATGAGCCTGGTGGTACAGAAGTACGGTGGGACGAGCGTCGGATCGCTCGATCGCATCCGTTTGGTCGCGGAGCGCGTCGCCGACACGTATCGGGAAGGTCACCAGGTCATCGTGGTGGTGAGCGCGATGGCAGGCGAAACCGATCGCTTGCTCAACCTGGGTTGGGAGCTTTCGGCGCGCCCCACGGAGCGCGAAATGGACGTGCTCGTTGCGAGCGGAGAGCAAGTGAGCGCCGCCTTGCTGTCGATTCAACTCAACGAGATCGGCGTGCCGGCGCGCTCGCTACTCGGTCATCAGGCGCGGATCGTAACCGACAACGTGCATCGCAAAGCCCGAATTCGCACCATCGACGGGACGGGGCTTCGTTCCTCTCTCGAAACGGGGAACGTCCTCGTCGTCGCAGGCTTTCAGGGCACCGACGCGTACGGAAACATCACCACGCTGGGGCGCGGCGGCTCCGATACATCGGCCGTTGCCATTGCGGCCGCGGTCAACGCAGACATCTGCGAGATATGCACGGACGTGGACGGCGTCTACACGACTGACCCGGGCATCTGCCCGAACGCCCGCAAGCTCCAGCGGATCAGCTATGAGGAGATGCTCGAGCTTTCCTCACAAGGGGCCAAAGTCCTTCAGATACGTTCGGTGGAGCTCGCGATGAAGCACCGGATGCCACTGCACGTGCGCTCGAGTTTTTCCAAAGAAGAGGGAACGATCGTGACCGACGAAGAACACCTGCTCGAAAAAGTGATCGTGGCCGGGGTTGCGGCGGACAAGAAGACCGCAAAACTGACGGTCCACGCCTTGGAAGATCATCCCGGGGTGGTCGCGAGCGTCTTCGAGCCGCTCGCAGATGCCAACATCTCCGTGGACATGATCATCCAGAACGTGTCGAAAGCGGGGTACACGGATCTGACGTTCACGGTGAGCCACGAGGATGCCGACCGGGCCGAGGCCATCGCGAAAGATATCGTCGCCCGCCTCGGCGCCGAGGCCGTGGTTCGCGACGACGCCGTGGCGAAGGTCTCGATTGTCGGCGTCGGGATGCGCAACCACGCTGGCATCGCTGCGCGCATGTTTCGGATCCTCGCCGACAACGGCATCAACATTCAAGCGATCAGCACGAGTGAGATCAAGACCTCCTGCCTGATCGAGTCCGCGCACGCGGACCGCGCGGTTGCCGTGCTCCACGACGGTTTCGGGCTCGGCGATCCGAGAAGCTGACGCCGCGCCGCAACGACTGCGCGCGCCGGCCGATGGCAGGCGGTGAACCGTGGACAGCCCGTATCATCCATCCGAGCCGCCGCGAGCGTCGTGCTCGTGCTCGCTGGCAGCGCCATCGCATCGTTCCGACCTCTGCCCGTCTGGTTCCGGCCTCACCATGTTCCGGGGAGCGGCAAGTCAGTGGAGATCAAAACGAACCCCGACATGCGCCGCAGCCGCCAGCACGAATGCATCGAGCGGACTCTGGGCGTTGGTCGCGACCCAGAAACCGCGCACGTCCGTCCCAATCGAGCAGCGTGCGCTGATGATGTAGCCGAACCCCGAGAACGGGCGGAGCGCTGAGTCGCAGCGACTCACGCGGTCCTTTCGGATCCGCAAGCCATCCAGTTGCACGGCGCTCCGCGCGGACGTGGGGCTGCGTTGACTGGGCAGGGGCCCCGTGTATAGTGCTGACGCTATTTGCCGGGTTTTCCCGGCGTTTTGGAGGAAGCCTTGTCCAACGACTCTGCCGAAAACGAAAAACAAGGAACGCTCACCGCGGGCCAACGACTCGCTGCACAGCAAGCGGCCAAGGCGGCGCGCAAGGCGGCGCAGAAAGGACGCGACGCGGAGCTCGTTGAGGAGAAGGCGCTGGCGCAGGCCGCGGTCGCGAAGGATTGGCTTCAGGAGAACTTGAAGCCTCTCGGGCTACTCGCAGGCGGCGTCCTCTTGGTGGCAGCCATCGGCATCGGCTGGTCCACGTTCAACCGTGGCCAGCAAAGGACCGCGGGCGAGGAGCTTGCCGCCGTTCTCGATGGCCGCGCCGACGACAACGCGGCGCTAGCGACTGCCTACGCCGCAGTGGCAGACGCGCATTCCAAGACTCCTGCGGCCGCATGGGCGCGCATCGGCGAGGGAAGGGCGCTCTACGCGAACGGCAACTGGGAAAGCGCACGCTCGGCCTACCAGGCTGCGCTCGACATGAGCGATGACGAAACCGTTCGCTGGACTGCGCTCGAAGGTATCGCGTACGCGTTCGAGGCCGAGGCATCCTACGAGCAGGCGATCGAGAAGCTCGAGGCACTTCGCGAGCTCGACCGCAGCGTCGCCCCGATCGCGGCTACCATCAGGGGCGAATTCTCGCGAAGCAGGGCAAGCTCGACGAGGCGAAGTCGAAGTTCGAACGCGTGCTCAACGAGCTGAAGGAAGCGGACGCGCCGCTACTGCCGTACACGCAAGAGCAAACTGAAGCGCGCCTGGCCCTCATCGACCCAAGCGTCTCACCGGCCGGAGGAATCGATCCCCGCAAAGCGGACGAGTTCATTCGGCAGATGAACCAAATGCTCCAACGGCAGCCACCGCAGGAGTGAGCACGCGACCGATGCGCATCCGCTTTGCCTCTGCTCGGGCCGCCACCTCCATACCCATTGCCGCAATTGCGCTCATGACGATCGCCGGTTGCGGCGCCGCTGGGACACCGATGAGCAATGCCGACAACTTCGGCTGGGTGTCGCAGGGCAATGCCTACGCCGCTCCCGGCGAGGGCGGCTTCAATGTCCGCTGGTCCAAGCAGCTCACCGATCGCTGGGAGGCACGATTTCTCCCGGTCGAGCTCAGCTCGGCGGCGTTCGATGTGAAGCGTGAGCGCGTTTACATAGGCACCTCGGAAGGGAACTTCTTCGCCTTCGAAATGAATGGGAGGCGCGTGTTCTTCTACGATGCCGGGGCTCAGATCGAGTCGAAGGCTGCGGTGCACGAAGACACGGGCGAGGTGTACTTCGGGACGGTCGACGGCACCTTGCACGCCCTCACGGTGCACGGTGAGCTCAGGTGGAAGACCAAGCTGATCGGCTCCGTTCGAGCACAGCCCATGGCGGCGGCGGGCGCACTCTACGTCGTAACCGACAATGACACCGTCACGGCGCTGGCACGGGACGACGGCCGCATCCTCTGGACCTACGACAAGGAGCCCGTCGAGGAGATCACCATCGCGGGACATGCCGGCATGCTGCTCGCAGGGGGCCGCTTGTATGCCGCGTTCACCGATGGCGCGGTGGTCGCGCTCAACCCAGCCGACGGAAGCCTATTCTGGGAGCTGGAAACCTCCATTGATGTCGAGCTTCGACCTGGTAACGTCCCGCAATTCCTCGATGTGGACACGACCCCAGTCATGCGCCAAGGGACCCTTTACGTGGCCTCGTTCACGGCGGGCCTCTATGCGCTCAATTCCTCCAGCGGTACCGTCGAGTGGCGCGACGCCGAGTTCAAGGGAGTGACCGGCCTCGCGACCGTCGGGCGCATGTTGGTGATCACCTCCGCGCGGCGGGGCGTCTCGCTCCTCGACTTGAGAACCCGTGAAGTTCAATGGGAGAAAGCACCCGAGCGAGGAGCGCCCACACCGCCGGTCGTGACCGAGACGGGTACGGTCATCTACGGCGAAACCCAGGGCTCGCTCCTCGCGCTTTCGCTCTCGGACGGCCATGAAATCGCGAGAGCCGAAGGAGGCTCCGGGTTTTCGGCCACCCCCGCTGCCGCAGGCACCGTCGGTGGAGCGATCTCGAACGGTGGCCGCTTCCTCTGTCTCCGCATCAACTAGGCGCGACGCGGCACGCCCCTCGCTTTCGCTTCCGTCGCGGCGCTGACGCTGTCAGTCGCCGTTGCCCGCCACGAGTGGATACACCACACCGCCGATCGCGCCACCGACGATCGGCGCCACCCAGAACAACCACAATTGCTGCAAGCGCCCAGGGCTCGGCGAAGATGGCGGTTGCGGTACTTCGTGCGGGGTTGACCGAGAGGTTGTCCACCGGAATGCCGATCAAGTGGATCAACGTGAGGCAAAGGCCGATCGCCACGGGAGCGAGCGCTGCCGGCGCGCGCTTGTCGGTTGCGCCCAGGATGACGAAGAGAAAGGCGAACGTGAGAACGATCTCCGCCGTGAGCGCGGCGGCCATCGAGAAGCCGCCCGGTGAGTGCTCGCCGAAACCGTTCGACGCAAAGCCGCCAGCCTGGAACCCGTCCTGGCCCGAAGCGATGAAGTAGAGGATCGCAGCGCCGGCAATGCCGCCGAGCACCTGGGCCATGACATACGGAAGCAGCTCCGAGGCCGGGAATCGTTTGCCGAGAAGAAGGCCCACCGAGACGGCTGGGTTGAGATGACAGCCAGAGATGTGCCCGATGGCGTAGGCCATCGTGAGCACCGTCAGTCCGAACGCGAGGGCGACGCCGAGAAATCCGATCCCAAGCTCGGGGAAGCCCGCGGCGAGTACCGCGCTCCCACAGCCCCCGAACACCAGCCAGAACGTGCCCACAAACTCAGCGGCAACCTTGTTTCCTAGCGACATGCGTCCTCCTTCACCCAGACACCCCGAGCTGGGCGGATAGTCGCACTGTGGGGCGCCCCCTGTAAACCGGCGCCTCGAGCTCAAACCAAGTGCGGGCGAGGGGCAGGGATCGTCAGAGCGCGAGGCGCGGCTCGCCAGGATGACCCGGTTTGGGGGTGCCTGTCGCGAGCGCTAGAATGACGACGGAGCGTACCGCAGCGCTCCGTAGTTGGGGGATGGATGAACATGGGCGAACGCTTGCGTGGGGTCGCGCTTGCAGTGTCGTTCGTTGGGACGATGGCCTGCAGTAGCGGCGTCGACGGCGACGGTACGCGTCCGGGGGCAGCAGCACGGGAGGGCGACGCAATGCAATCTGCGCGGCGGGGAGTCTCCCGGCGAGGTGCAGGAGCCCCAGTTCGTGGCGAACCTCCGCGGCCAAACTCAGCTGGTACGCTTCGCCTCTGGTCGCCGACCTCGATGGGGACGGCAGCAACGAGCTAATCGCAGCGTATTACTCGGTCTACGTGTTCGACAGCGAGGGGGTGCTGCTGGCTAATTCCGAGGATGGCGACGATGGACGCGTCTATGCGCCGCACGTCGTCGTCGATCTAGAGGGGGACGGCTCACGAGAGATCATCGTGGGTCGCGGGCACCAGGTGGTGGCCTATTCTTGGTCGGGGATCTCGTCCGCGCTCGATCGGCGCTGGGTGGCCGACACGACCAGCGCGAACAATCAACCGGAAGTGCGGGGTCTTGCCGCCGCGGATCTCGACGGCGACGGGCTCATCGAGTTGGTCGCAACGACGACGCAGACGGCCAGCACCGAAGACGGCGGCGCGCAGGTGTTCGTCTTCGACGTCGACGGCCGCGCCTACCAACCTGCGAGTGGCCATCAACCCGCCTGGCCGCGGTACAACAACCGCTCGGGTGAAGGCAATGACGCGGACCGAAACGGCCAGGGACACAGCGGCTATGGCTGTTACGGTCTCAACGTTGCGATTGGGGACATCGACGACGACCCCGAGCTCGAGATCATCGCCACCTACGACAACCACCACATCCAAGCGTTCAACCACGATGGCGTCGCGATCGACAGCGCACCGTGGTTCACCAATCGCGCCTCGGACTTCTCGGGCGAGCGGCTGACCTGGGGGCAGTTCATCCGCTGGGCGGATCCGGAGGTCGAAGCGGCTCACTACCACGAACACAGCGGCGAGTGGCCGCACCCGAGCTGGGCGGAATGGCTGCAATGGACGGCCTCTCCGCCGAACATCGTCGACCTCGATGGTGACGGCGACAACGAGGTGCTCGGGATCCCGAACGTCGAGATGCACGAGCCCTACGAAACGCAGGCTTACGCGCTGATGGTGCTCGAAGGAGCGTACGGAGACGGTTCGCGGTCCGCGATGCGCCTTTCGGGATGGGAAGATCTGCCGCGCGGCGGACGCCCGATCTCGGTCGACGGTTGGTATCCGCCGGTCGGCATTCCTGCGGCCGTCACCGTGAACCTTCAGGGTGACGAGCGACCGGAGATCATCGCCTCGCTCAATGACGGATTCCTCTATGCCTTCAACGCGGACGCCGAGCTGCTGTGGCGGTTCAACTACCTGCACGGTCACCGGCTGATGTACGCGTCGGAGCCAGTGGTCGCAGACCTGAACCAGGATGGATCACCAGAGGTGGTCTTCAGCACCTATGGCGAGCCCGAAGTCACCGACTCCGGACGCCTCCTGATTCTCGCTGCCGACGGGACCCCGTTGCACGACGTCGCATTGCCGAACCCGGGGAACAACGGAAACGGAAACGGAGCCCCCGCAGCGCCCAGCGTGGGGGACCTCGATGGCGACGGCGAGCTCGAGATCTTCGTCCAGACCTTCGACCACGGAATGGACGTCTTCACCGTTCCTGGTTCGGGCGATGCGTGCCTGCCTTGGCCCAGCGCGCGGGGCGGCCCGTTGCGCATGGGGCAGCCCAACGGGGACTGAGTCATCGGACCTGTGCCGCATGTCAAAACCAAACTGACGCGTCGGGTCGCTCTCCAAGTTTGAAATGTCGGGTAAAGGGTGGGTGCGGGCCGGCTGGGAGCTGCGTTTGACGGCGGTTTCTGCGAGGCGGACGACTCGGTCCGTCTGGGGGAACGTCGCTTTGGGGCAAGAGGGCGGACGGCTTGAGAGGGCGTCGGTACGCGTCGAGCGGGGCGGTCGGCTCAGGGTCCTGGAGGCGGCAGCTTGTTTGCGAAACGGTCGGCGACGATGCGCTTTTCGCGCTTGGTCTTGGCGGAGCGGACGAGCTCTTGCTCCTTTTGCTGCTGGCGTTTGCGGATTTCGGTGAGCGCGCCGCTTAGGAGCTTGTTTTCGACGATGGAGCCTTGCGTCACGCAGCCGTCCTTGTGAAAGGGGCGAGCGGCAAGCGGGACACCTCGATATCGAATCGACACGCCGCCGTCCTCGTACTCGACGACGGTGACCTGTTTGCGCGCCGCGGCTTTGGCCTCTTCGGTAGGCTCGAGCAGATACATCGTGCGCTTGTGATGCACAGTGAGCTGCGCGGTCACGCGTCGCTGCTCTTGCCAGGTGAAGATGTCGTCGAGGCAATCGCGTTCGAGCAAGGGCCGATGGACATCGTGGTCGTTTCTCGGCGCCCGGGCGAAGCGACGATTGTAGTCCTCGATGAACGCGGGCAGATACCGATTGGCGTCTTGCATCGTAGAGATGCGGCGCAGCCGGAGCTCCTTGACGAGCCGGTCTTGAAGCGTTTGGTGCGCGCGCTCGACCCGGCCTTTGGCCGCCGGCGTATTGGCGCAAATCACGTCGATATTGAGGTCGCTCATCGCGCGACCAAACTGCGTGAAGCCATCGCCGCCTTTCGGGCGCTTGGCATTGACGCGGAACACCCCGGCTTTGTCGCTGTACAAGGCCACCGGCTTGCCGTGACACTCTAGATAGGCGCGGGTCGCATGGAAGTAGCTAAACGCGGACTCCGTTTCGCACATCCACAGCGCCATGAGCTTGCCCGTCGCGTCATCGACGTAGACCAGTAGCACGCACTTTGGGCCGCGGTCCTCGAACCAGTGGTGCTCGCAGCCATCGATCTGCACGAGCTCGCCGTAACAATCGCGACGGTAGCGCGGTTGCTGGACGCGTTTGCGACGCTGCGCCCGGGTCTTCCAAATGCCGTCTTCGATCATCCACTGGCGCAGCGTCTCCACCGACATCCGAAGACCGTGCAGCTCGAGGAGTTTCTCGTGCGCCAACGTCGGACCGAAATCCGCATACCGGGTCCGGACGAGACTCAACGCCTCCTCGCGCAGCGCCTTGGGCAACGTGTGATTGCACTGGCCGCGACGCCGCGAGATCAGTCCCTTGGGTCCGTCACGCGTGTAGAGAGCATAGAGCCGCTCCACCTGCCGTACGCTCAACCGCAGCTGAGTCGCGGCTTGTTTCTGGGTCAGCCGGCGCTCCTCGATTGCGCGCATCACGTGCGCCCGCTCGATCTCGCGCCGGCTCATGACGACGAGCCCTGAGTCCATCGGGGGCGGGTAAACCCGACATTTGAATCTGGCACAAACCCGACATTTCTATATTGGGCTTACACCGCAATTTCGCAGAACGTATATTATGTAAACTTTTTGCCGTGGCGCCTGCTGCGGCTATCTGTCCAGGTCTTGAGGCGCGAACACGAATGGAAACGTGAATCGCAGGCTCTTGCCCGCCCGGCGGCTGGGAAATCGCAGTGCACCGAGCACGCGCGCCACGCAGCGTTCGACCTTGTCGTTCCCGGTGGTGTTCTCGAGGACCTGCACGCTTTGGACGTTGCCGTTGCGCACCACGGCGAAACGAACCGAGACCTTGCCGGAGAGCTCCGGCTCGTATCGAAGCGCGGACTCGTAGCAGCGGTTGATTTTCGGAAGGTCCTTCTGGATCTTCTGCCGCACGGCCAAGGCATCGAGCTGGCCCGAATGACTGGCCTTGCCGTCGATCGGAGCTCCGGCGACGAAGACCGCCGCAAGCAGCGACGAGACGAGCAGCCTTGGACTCGAGGAAGCCATCTCCAAGGGATATGCCGAGCTCGGGTTTGCCCGCAAAAAATCTGTGTTCCGTAGAAGCGTCCCTCCAAAACCGTGGAGATCAGCGAGAGCGTGATACAAGTTGCACATGCCCCGAACGCCGTCGGAAATGTCCTGCCTTCAGCGCGCCAGGAAGCGGATCCGCCGCCACGCCAATGCAGTCATCGGCGAAGGATTCTTTGGCAGCCTGGCACGTCTGGGACGCCTGCACCCGCTCTCGAACCCATCGCGGCATGGTGTACAAGTGATCAGGGACGTGGAGTACCTCCGCAGCGGCAATCCACGGCATCGGCTCGACATCTATCGACCGAGCAAGTCCGCCGGCACGGTCCCCATCGTCATCTACCTGCACGGCGGCGGCTTCAACCTCTTGTCGAAGAACACGCACTGGCTCATGGGCCTAGCCTTCGCGCGCGCTGGCTATCTGGTGTTCAACGTGGACTATCGACTCGCACCAAAACACCCTTTCCCCGCAGCGGTCTCCGACATCTGTGCAGCGCTCGAATGGGTTGCCGAGAACGCCGAAGCCTACGGAGGCGATCTGGGCCGGCTGGTGTTTGCCGGTGAGTCGGCCGGCGGCAATCTCGCAACCGCGCTCACCATCTGTTGCTGCTACCGGCGTCCCGAGCCCTTTGCACAGCGCGCGTTCGCCACGGGGCTCGTGCCGACCGCGGTGGCTCCGGCCTGCGCGCCTCTGCAGGTCAGCAACCCCGAACGATTGAACCGCAAACGCAAGCTCCCGCGCTGGGTCAACGACATCCTCGAAGGCATGAACGAGTCGTACATTGGAACGCTTCGCGCACCTCGTCCTGGTGAGCTCGATCTCGCCGATCCACTGCACGTTTTCGAACGGCGTGAGCATCCGGACCGCGCCCTTCCCGCGTTCTTCGTACCCATCGGTACGCGCGATCCCCTTCTCGACGACACGCGCCGACTCGACCGCGCGCTCAAAGCGATGGGAGTAGACTGTGAAGCGCGGTACTACGAAGGCGAGCTTCACGCGTTTCACGCGCTGGTCTGGCGGCGCCAAGCGCGGCGTTGCTGGCGAGAGCAGCTCGCGTTCCTGGCGCGCGCACTTCAGCATCCGCGCGAGCCTCGCCACGAATTCGTCGCACAAGCCTAGTGAGGGCGGAGTCAGCCCCCAGCGAACGTCCGTCGCCGCGCGCGGCGAAGCTCACCCGCGAAGTGGCGCAGCAAGGACGACCATGTTCCGACGCTGAGGTCAGGCTCGCGTCCTTCGCTCATCGCGATGATCTGCCGATAGAACCAAGCGGTTTCCGCTTGGCCATTCAAGGTTCGCATCGACCGGATCGAGCTTGCGCGGCCAAAGACGCCGGGACCTAGGCGAATCTCCTTCTCGGGCGCCGGCAGTGCTTCGCGGCCGCCTTCGAGCAGCTGGCGCGGAAAGCTCGGGGCGATGCAAAACGGTCGCGCGATGCCGATCAGATCGACCTCTCCGGACTCGAGGACCTCGCGCATCAGCGTCGGCGTTCGAAATCCGCCCGTCACCATGAGCGGCAGTCCTTCGGCGGCCCTGCGAATGTCGCGCGCGTATTCGAGGAAGTACGCCTCCCTTTGCCTCGTGCTCTCGGCCTTGGCTTCGGCGGAGCCGTCGTCGCGACCGAGCAGCGCGAGCTGCTCGTAGGTTCCGCCGGAAATTTCGAGCAGGTCGAGTCCCCTCTCGGCGAGCCAGCCCGCGACACATGCCGACTCCTCTTTGCTGAAGCCGCCCTTCTGGAAATCGGCCGAGTTGAGCTTGACCGAGATCGGGAAATCGCTCCCGACGGCGGCACGAACGGCGGCGTATGTCTCGAGCAGAAAGCGCGCTCGATTCTCCAAGGATCCGCCCCATTCGTCCGTCCTCTTGTTGGCACGAGGCGACAAGAACTGACTCGACAAGTAACCGTGTGCGGAGTGGATCTGGACGCCCGTGAAGCCGGTGTCTTTGGCTGTCTTTGCGACCTCGGCAAAGCGTCCAATGATGTCGTGAATCTCGTCGACCTCGAGCGCGCGAGGAGGCGCGATCAGGCCCATCATGCCCTGGAGCTTTTCTGACGAAGGAGAGACGGGATGACTGCTCGACATGCGCGTGCACTGCCGCCCCGGATGACTGATCTGCATCCAGAGATGGTTCCCAGAGCGCGTTCCCGCGCTCGCCCAGCTTCGAAGCTCGGCTTCACCGCCGTTCCCGTCGATGACGACGTTCCCGGGCCGCTCCAGGTATCGACGGTCGACCATGACGTTGCCGGTCATGAGAAGGCCGGCGCCGGCATCGGACCAGCGTCCATACAAGGTTGCCAGCCTCTCCGAGGCTCGATCGTCCGGGTCGGCCAGGCCTTCGGTCATCGCAGCCTTGACGATTCTGTTGCGTAGGATCGCACCGCAGGGCAGCGTCATCGGTCTGGCGAGAGGTTCCATGCGGGCCGGAGTCTAGTCGGATTTCGCGCAGGCGCGACTAGCGCTTGTCGGTTTCGCCGAGAAGCACCTTCATCAGAGGGCTGCCGTCCACCTTCGCATCCTTGATCAGTGCATCGATCAATTGCTTTCCGAGCCGTGCGAGATCGAGCAGTTCGCGAATACGAGCCTCTTGGAACTGCGCCCTCGCCCGCTCCTGCGGTTCCTTGGCCTTGTCCTTCAAGAACCGGATTGCGTCTTCCATGATGTCGATCGCATCGAGCACCTCGACGCGTTCTCGCTCGTTGAAGACTCGAGAGATCATCTTCCAGAGATTGCCTTCAGCCGTGTAGTGGTCGCGCCGCTCGCCCTGAATCCAGACCTTCTTGACGACCCCCCAGCGCGTGAGCTCGTTGAGCGTCATCGATACCGCGCCGCTGCTGAGCTGCAGCCGCTCTTGGATTTCTGGTGCGCTCAGCGCCTGATCGGTCAGATAGAGGATGGCCCAGAGGCGCCCCATGTTTCGCTTGAACCCCCAGAACTCGATCAGTCGGCCGATCGAATCGCTGATCAGGACCTCGCTCTCCCAGAGCTCCTCCCCTTCGTTCGCCACTGTAGCGCCCTACCCCGAACACCATGGCTTGACCAGCCGCCAAGTCCCATCAAAGCTGCGGCGCATGGAACGACCTACGTTCGAGGCCATGCTCGAGGCGGCAGACGGTGTGGAGCGAAACGGAAACGAGTACTCCGTCGTCGAAGGCTACAGCTTGTGTGTCTATCTCGGCGAGCCGGGCCAGGCGATGGAAGTGTCGGAGGTCGCCTCGCTGAAGCTCCACTCGGCTTTTTGCGAAGCGACTTCGCGCGAGCACCACTCGGCGTATTTCGTAGAGTACAGCAGCCTACACGGGCTTTGCGTGCGGCCGCCGGCGGGCAGCGGTGGTCGTCGCGCTGGTTTCAGCTGAGGCCTGCAAGTCTCGTGTCCGCGCGCCGGTTTTGGCGTAGGATGTGAATGGGGGTTCGGGGAACGTGGCCGCACGCATTCTTGTCTGTGACGACGAAGCCAGTTTGCGCGAAATGCTGCGAATCCTGCTCGCTCGCGAGGGCTACCGCGTGGACGTCGTCGACGGTGTCCACGCAGCGCGTGATCAGCTCGGAAGCGCCGATCCATACGACCTCGTCATCACGGACCTCGTGATGCCGGATGGAACGGGCATGGAAGTGCTCGACGCAGCACGCGCGCGCTCCGCCGACACCCAGACTCTCATGATCACCGCATACGCGACCACCGAGCAAGCGGTCGAAGCGATGCGAAAAGGCGCTTACGACTACGTTCAGAAGCCCTTCAGAAACCACGAGCTTCTCGCTACGCTCGAAAAGGCGCTGGAGAAACGCGCGATCGTCGCGGAGAACCAGACGCTGCGCGAGCAGGTCAAAGCCCGATGGACGGAAGGCCAGCTCATCGGCAAGAGCGCGGCTATGGACCGTCTCCGAGACCTGGTTCGACGTGTTGCGAACGCGACGACCGGCGTGCTCATCACAGGCGAAAGCGGCACCGGCAAGGAGATGGTCGCGCGCGCGCTCCACTTCCAGAGCCCGCGCGCCGAAGAGGCATTCGTCGTCTTGAACTGCGGCGCGGTCCCCGAGAATCTCATCGAAAGCGAGCTCTTCGGTCACGTAAAAGGTGCGTTCACCGGTGCCACGTCGGCGAAGGAAGGCCTCTTTCGTGCTGCGGACCGGGGCACCTTGTTCTTGGACGAGGTCGGGGAGCTACCGCCGCCGCTGCAGGTGAAGCTCTTGAGAGTCTTGCAGGACCAGAAAGTGCGGCCCGTGGGCGGCAGCGCCGAGGTCGAGGTGGACGTTCGGGTGCTGGCTGCGACCAATCGGAATGTGGAATCCGAGGTGCAAGCCGGGACGTTTCGGGAAGACCTCTTCTACCGACTGAACGTGATCCGCATCGAGGTCCCGCCCTTGCGCGAGCGCCCCGAGGACATTCCGGTGCTGGCCAACTATTTTCTTCAGAAGCATGCGGCCGTGCAGGGGCGTCGCCTGGAGTTCTCACCCGAAGCCCTGCGCTGGCTGGCCGTGCAATCATTCGCCGGGAATGTGCGCGAGCTCGAGAACATGGTGGAACGAGGAGTGACGCTGTCGCCTGGCGACACCGTCAACCGCGAGGACCTCGGGGACACACATCCCTCGAAGAAAGCCTTGAACCTCTCGCAGATTCCGCCGGGAAACTTCGACTTGGACGAGTACCTCACGCAGGTCGAGCGGGAGCTGCTCCTTCGCGCGCTCGATCAGGCCGGCGGCGTTCGAAAGAAAGCCGCGGATCTGCTTGGGATGAGCTTTCGGCAATTTCGGTATCGTTTGGCAAAACACATTTCGCCTGAACTGGGCGATGTGGCTGGCGATTGATATAGTGAGCCTTGGAGGCTCTTCTTTGTCGCGTCACCCTCGGAGCGCTGGCTTCACAACCATCGAATTGCTGATCGGCGTCGCGATCGTTGGGATCTTGGCGACGCTGGCCGTCCCGACGTTCAAGGGCTACGTGTACCGCGCACGCGTCAGCGAAGCGGTCACGGTCCTCAACGAGATCAAGGCGCGCCAGGAAGCGTACCGCAGCCGATTCGGCAACTACGCGGCGGTCAGCGGGGGCGGCGACTGGTCGTCCGCGACCTACACCCCATCGAGCCTCCCTGGGGTTCAAGCCGTCCCCTGGCCTAGCTCCGCCGAATGGGAGGAGCTCGGCCTCAGCTCGCCGGGCATGGTTCGGTTCCGCTATGCGACGGTGGCCGGTGCACCCGGCTCGACGCCGCCGACCGCGAGCAATCTCGACAACAGGAATTTCTGGTACGCCGCGCAGGCCGAAGGCGACCTCGATGGAGACGGCAACACGTTCATCCTCGAGATCTATTCGGACTCGCGCGTCATGTACAACAGCGCGGTGGGCCAAGGGGGATGGGAATGAAACAGAAGCAAGGCTTTACCGTGACGGAGCTCATGATCGCGGTCGTGATCATCGGCGTCCTGGCGACCCTCGCGATTCCGAGCTTCACGGGCTACATCTACAAGGCCCGTGTGACCGAAGCGTCGAACTTCCTCGGTGAGATCAAGCAGCGTCAGGAATCCTACCGAAACGAATTTGGGCAGTACTGCGCCGTCAACGGAAACGCCTGGGGCACCTACAATCCCTCCTCCATCCCGGGCATCGACCCGGTTGGCTGGGAGACCACCCCCGAATGGCAGCAGCTCGGGGCGAGCCCGGATGGGCCCATACGTTTTCAGTACGCAACCGTGGCCGGTGTCCCCGGGGTGAGCGCTCCGGCCGGGACCAACCTCGACGAAGGCGACCACTGGTTCGCGGCCCAGGCTCGGGGAGACCTGGACGGGGACGGCACCGATTTCTTCCTCGAAATCTACTCCCAATCGACCCATATCTACAACAGTGCCACTGCAATTGGCGGCTGGGAGTGACAATTTCCGTCACCTGCCGGTGACGAGAACTGTCGCCGGCCGCGTCAGCGCGGCACCGTAGATGCCGGTTTTGCCAATAATTTCCGATTAGGCCGAGGGTTCGCGAGAATCGGCACGGCAGTTGCATTGTCCTACTGCAACTCTGATTTATGCGGGCGCTGGGCCCGGGGGAAAGGGAACTAACGAATGAACAAGCTACTCACGAAGAAAGAGGGATTTACCCTCATCGAGCTGATGATCGTCGTCGCAATCATCGGCATCCTCGCCGCAATCGCGATTCCGGCATTCATCAACTACGTGAAGCGTTCGAAGACCTCGGAAGCGGGCTCGAACCTCAAGTCGCTCTTCCAGGGCGCAGCCGCGTACTACGAGGCTGAGAACTGGGGCCAGGGCATGGTCACCGCCGGAGCGAGCGCCGCGGCTTCGACGCACTGCACCGTCGATAACGCCGATCCTTCGACCTACACCGCAAGCGACGCGAAGTTCGTCGTCGACTGGCAGGCTGAAACCGATGTGGCCTCGTACACCGCGCTCAACTTCGCCCCGGCGGACCCGCTCTATTACGAGTACCACGTCGCCGAGCAAGACGGTACCGGCGATTGCGGTCACGCGCCTAGCGAGACGGACATCTACGTGTTCAGGGCGAATGGCGATCTCGACAACGACAGCACGCAGTCGACCTTCGAGCTGGCTGCTGGCACGAACCCGGACAACGCGCTCTACCGCGCACCCGGCATCTACAGCGTGGACCCGCTCGAGTAATCGACTCGGGTAATCCGTGAAAGGCCGCGGCATCAGTCGCGGCCTTTTGCATTTAAGGGTCTCCGATCCCTTTTTCGCTATACTGGGAGCGTGCGGACTGGGGTTCGGGTCGTCGCTGTCGTGCTGATCCTGGGCGCGCTGGCAGGAGTTTGGTCGCTTCGCGGGCGCTCGATGGCCCATTACCTCGGCACGCAGACCTACGAGGACATCTACTACTTGCCTCCGCCGCAATGGTTGCAGGTGATGAGCCTCGGTCACCAGCGCGCCCTCGCCGACCTGATCTGGTTGCGTGCCCTGATCTACTTCGGCGACGAGTTCGAAAACAGGGGCGCGGTGAAGCACGTCTTCAACTATGGCGAGTCCATGCTGGCCCTCGATCCCGATTTCCGTCGAGTGTACCGCTGGGTAGGAGTCGCGGGCGTCTATACGCCGACCGGAAGCCCGCCCGAGTTCATCGAGCGCGCGATCGACGTGCTCCGGCGCGGGGTCGAGCGCTTTCCCGATGACGGGGAGCTCGCCTGGGACGCAGGGGCGACGATCACCTACGAGCTGCTGCCGAACCTCGCCAAGGACGATCCGAATCGCGAGCGGCTGTCGGCCGAGGGCAACGAATACATGATGGCAGCCGCGCGCCTGGGCGCCGGCCCCGAGTGGCTGGTCATCACCAACGCGTCCTCGCTCCGGAAGCTCGGCCAACGGGATCGCGAGCTGCGCCATCTCGAAGAGATGTACGCGATCATCCGGAATCCTACCGTCAAGGCCCAAATCGAAATACGGCTCTCGCAGCTCCGCGATCAGGCATACGCAGAGGCGTTCAGAAACGCGAACGAGGAATTCGAGCAGCGCCGGCTCGAGGAGTTCCCGTACATGCCCTCGACGCTCTATTTCTTCGTCGCCGATCCGATCGAAAGCGCCGCGGGCCTCGAAGACGCGAGCTAGGCTCTTGCCAAAGGCCTCCGAGGCTCGCAGAGTCCCGCGAGCTTGTCCCGCGCCCGCCCGACATTGAGCTTGATCGAAGCCGCGCTCTTGCTCTGCATCCTCGGCATCGTTTCGGCGGTGTTCGTTCCCACTTTCCTCCGGCGCGTCCGCACGAACAAGATCAGCGAAGCCTCCGAGCTCCTTCAGGAGATGCATGAACGCGCAGCTGCGTACTACGCGACGTCATGGGACTCGGGACTCCGGCACTGTCTGCCCCCTGCCGCAGGCCCGACACCTGCAGGGCCGAGCGTGGACCCCGTGGAGATCGATTTCTTCGCGCCCGAGCAGCGAGGTCACGAGAGCTGGAGGGCGCTCGATTTTCAACCGGCCCGCCCAATTCGGTACAGCTACAGTTACAGGCCCTCCGAGGACGGTTGTGATCTACTGGGCGGCGCGGACACCCTGCTCGTTTCGTTTCGCGCCGAAGGCGATCTCGATGGAGACGGCGTTCGCTCGACCTTCGAACGGCAAGCGGCGCCCGACGAGGTGGGAGCGCTCCAGCCCTTGGGCGTCCTGCACGTTCATCGACGGATCGAGTGATTCGCGCCGAGCCGGCTAGTCGCGCTTCCTCGAAGCGATGCGGGCTTCTGCATCGACAAGGGCGGTCACGATCTCTCCGGATGCCCGCCGGAGGGCGAGTGGCGCGCCGTCGCCAAATCGATCGGGATGGATGTCTCTCACGAGCTTTCGAAGTGCGAGTCGGGCATCGCGCCCCCCTGCTCCTGCAGGAAGATCGAGAAGCGCGTGTGCGGACGCCTCATTGCGGAGCTCCCGGCGCTTGCGAAGCAGCAAGGGGTACGAACCCGTCGTCCTCGGGGAGGCCGCCCCGAGAAGCTTCAGCATCCACAGAAATCGGTATCCGGCCATGCCACAGGCAGGAAGCCCGGCGAGCTCCTCCGCGCGAACGCCGCGACGAAGCCAGAACAGGACCGCGGTTTCCTCGGGCCGAAGCGCTGCGAGCCGAACGAGCGCCTCTCCCGAGTCGGTGAGGTGGTAGAGGGCGTCGCCGAGATCCGCGCGCATGATCGACGCTTCCGACCCATTGACAGCCGCCCGCATGGTTTGAAGCGCGAGCGTCCGGGCGGGAATCGGATCCTGAAGTTTCCATGCGCTCGCTGCGCCGCTCAGCGCGACCAGGCGGAGAACGACGTCGTCCCAATCACAGATCGCAGAGAAGCCTTCGAGGAGCTGCCGCTCTGAGGTCGCGACGCGTCGATCGAGGTTCGCGCCCGTCACCTGACCCCTCTCGAGGAAGATCAGCCCGCTACGCCCATCGGCAAGCACGTGCAAGGTTCCGCTCGCCTCGGACCGATCGAGACCGATCAGAACACGGCAGACCGTCGTGGCACTGGATCGCGCTCGCATGAATCACCGGATAGGCGATTCATGGTTCAGTGGCCAGTTTTCAGCGCGACGCCGCGTAGCGCGGATCGCCTGGCCGCAAAGCAAGGGCGTTTCGAATCTGCGCGAAGCGTGCGGATACCGACGTGGGGGCAACGCCATATCGTCGCGCGACCTCGGCTTGTGTGCACCCGGGTCGGCGTTCGACCACGGCGATCGCGTATTCGAGAGCGGCCGCGAGGACCTCGGGTTTCGTCACTCGAAGCTCACAATGGGCTTTCATGTCGGACCAGAGCTGCGTAGCGCGATCGATCTCCTCACGGGAGAAGCCGGCCTCGCCCATCTTGAGCTCGACGGTTTCTGCAACAGGATCGCTTGGCGGACGTCGCACCGTCGCCGCCGTCGCAGGAGCGTCCGTAGCACCGTCTTCTATCCACTTCAGAAGCTTGCGATGATCTGGATTGAAGGGACCCTTTTCGTGCGCAAGCTCGGCGAGGCTTCGCGCTTCGTCGAGATCACCGAGACGGGCCACGCAATGCGCGAGCGAACCGATGATCTCGTCGTGTTCGGGCTCGAGCTGGTACGCGCGTCGCAAATGGTGCTCGGCCGCGCGGGGTTCGTCGAGCGCAACGTCCATGAGATGTCCGAGATTGTGGTGATACCACGGAGTCTGCGGCGCCAAGCTCGACGCCTCACAATAGGACCGAACGGCAACGCGATAGTTTCCGAGCAGCGCGTGGCTGAGGCCCATGAGCGCATGAAGAATGTCGTCGTCGGGACAGAATGCGAGCACGCGCCGAAGATGCAAAGCCGCTTTCCACGGGTTGTCCTCCAGATGAAGCTCGGCGAGGTGCCGGTGAGCAAAGAGCGAGGCGTCGCTCCCCTCCTCTGCCGCGCGGGCAAGCTCCGTCAGCAAAGCCTCGGCGCGCTTGGAAGATGCCTCGAGAGCTTCTTCCGCTTGCTCCCAGAGCTCTTCGACCGTGGTTGCACGTTCGCCCATCTTCATTCGTATAGCCGTTCACTTTTTTGAACGCAAGACTCGTCGGGTGCGCATCGCACGGTTGACACGTGGTCGGACGCATCTCTGGAGAAGGTATCACGCGTGTTGTGTGCGAAACTGTCCAGTCCACGGGCCGAGTTTCACGAAACTGCACTCCGAGCGGGCATGAGGTATGCTTGCGGGGTGAACCCATGAGAGGTTCGAGGAACTCGAGACGACGATGCCGGAAGAATTCGACGAAAAAGGTTCTGCAGACCCAGAACGGGGCGAGCGAGAGCGTCGCTGGTCCGAGGGTGTTCTTCGCGACACGCTCCGAAAAGCGGTCGAGAGAGGCATCGAAGCCGGTGTCGGCACACTTCGAAGCGCCGACAGCGCGATACGCGGCGTCACTCAAGATGGAAAGCTCCCCAAGGAGGTGATCGGGTACGTTTTTGCCTCGGTGGACGAGACCAAGAACGCCCTCGTGCGGGGGGTCGCCAAAGAAGTTCGCGATTTCCTCGAGGCAACCGACATCGCTGGAGAGTTCTACCGGGCGCTCACTTCGCTGTCATTCGAGGTCAAGACGGAGATCCGTTTCATTCCAAACGACGCCGGGGGCGTTCGACCTCAAGTGAAAGCCCGAGCGGTGCACAAGCGCAGCCGGCGCAAGGGAGTGGTCGAGACCGAACCGATCATCCCACCCGACCCTTCGGGCGAGCCCTGAGCCAGATGCCTTCCGCCGGAAAAGTCTACCTGGTGGGTGCCGGCCCCGGTGATCCAGAGCTCATTACCGCCCGCGGGCTGCGACGCTTACGAGAAGCGGACATCGTGCTCTACGATGCGCTCGTGCACCCGGATCAGCTCAGCGCGGCGAGACCGGATGCCGAGCTGGTCTTCGTCGGTAAGCGCGCCGGCCGTGCGAGCCAACGGCAGGCCGAGATCAACCGTCAGCTGGCTCAAGCTGCCCGTGACGGCAAGACGGTCGTGCGCCTCAAAGGCGGTGATCCGTACCTCTTCGGTCGAGGCTCCGAAGAAGCTGAGCACCTTGCTGCGGAGGGCATTCCGTTCGAAGTGGTTCCGGGTGTTCCCTCTCCGCTGGCCGCCACGGCTTACGCGGGCCTCTCGCTCACGCACCGCGAGCTCGCTTCGAGCGTTGCTTACGTGACCGCGACCGAGTCTGTCGAGAAAGACCGCGCGGGCCACGACTGGTCGAAGCTCGCGACCGCGACACAGACACTCGTCATCTTCATGGGTATGCGCAAGCTCGATTCGCTGATGAAGCTCCTGATAGAGCATGGGCGCCCTGCCGATACACCCGTCGCGGTCGTTCAATGGGCCTCGCTGCCGAAGCAGCGCACCGTCGTCGGTACGATTGCCGACATTCACGATCGCGCGGCGGCCGCGGGGATGGGCCTACCGGCGCTCACGATCGTCGGAGAAGTCGTTCGTCTCAGACGCAACCTCCGTTGGTTCGACAGCAAGCCTCTCTTCGGCAAGCGCATCCTCGTCACGCGCGCCGTTCAGCAAGCAGGCTCGCTCGCGACGCTTCTTCGAGACGAAGGCGCGCAACCGCTCCTGGCGCCCAGCATCCGGATTGCGCCGCCCCTGGACCCCGGCCCGCTCCGGGATGCCGTGACTCATCTGGACTGTTACGACTGGATTCTGTTCACCAGCGCCAACAGTGTGGACGCGCTGTTCTCGTTTCTCGCCGATGCAGATCTCGACCTGCGGGCGTTCGCAAAGGCCAAGGTATGCGCGATTGGCGTCAAGACGAAAGATGCGCTCGCGGCGCGAGGGCTTCGTGCCGATCTCGTTCCGGAAGATGCTCGGGCCGAAGGCGTGATCGCGGCCCTTCGTCCCCAGCTGACCCCCCGAACCCGAATTCTTCTCCCGAGAGCCGAGGTCGCCCGCGAGATCCTACCCAATTCGCTTCGAGATGCAGGGGCCGAAGTCGACGTCGTGACGGCGTACCGAAATCTTCCGCCAGAGCCACGGGAGGTCGAGCGCATCCGACGCCTGGTCGATCCCGCCGAATGCGACGGCGTCTTGTTCACTTCCTCGTCGACCGTCCAAAATCTCGTCGATCTCTTGGGTGAGAAGGCGAGTGAGCGCCTGAACGCGCTCGACCTCTTCTCGATCGGCCCGATTACCACCCAGACCGCAGAACGTCTGGGCCTACGGCTCGTGGCGACATCCGCCGAGCCGACGATCGAAGCCCTGGTCGACGCCCTGCGCGCGTACTATGCCCCCGAGCGAGATGCGGATGGATGACGTTACGAAGACGGTTGGCCTTGCCGTGTTGGGGTTTCTGCTCACGGCATGTGGAAACCCTTGCGGGGACCCCGAGGACCGTTTGGTGACCCTCGACGAGCTACCCTGCAACATGACCAACGCCGACGGGGTTTGGGAGTCCCATCCCTGGGCGCCGATCGACGACGAGCAGTGCTACTGGCTCGAATTTAGGGGGTGCAGCGAATACCAGATCGAGCACCCGCTCGGTCGGATCCCGACGCTCGTCGTCGGATACACCTCATTCGACCAGGACGGCGGCTTCGCGACCGTCGGATCGGGTAACAGCTTCGTGATCGAAGAAGCCAGCGAATCGACCGTGACGATTCGCAACGATCAGAACCAGCTCTTCTACCTGAAGCTCGTGCTCGAATGACCCCCTAGCGCATGGAGGACGGCGGCCTTAGATTCACCCGAGTCCGGACGAGGCCGGGCTGGGCCGGGTCTGAGAAAGCGCTAAAATAGGGTATGGGCGAGAGGTTCGAGAACGACGCCGGGACCATCACCGAGGTCAAGCCGGAAAAAAAGCTCAAACGTCCGCGGCTTTTTCGGGTTCTTCTGCACAATGACGACTACACCACCAGAGAGTTCGTGGTTCAAATTCTCCACACGGTATTCCACCTCGAGGAGCAGGCTGCGATTCGAGTCATGCTTCACGTCCATCACAACGGGGTTGGCGTCGCGGGCGTATTCACCCGCGAGGTCGCAGAAACCAAGATCGAACGGGTCGAGCACCTGGCACGCGAGCAGGAGTTCCCGCTCCGTTTGACGATGGAGCCCGAAGAGGAGGAAGACGTTTAGACATGCCCGGCCCCGTCATCGACAAAGAGCTTCAGGAGACCCTTCGCAAGGCCTTCGACCGCGCGGGCTTGATGCGCCACGAGTACGTGACGCTCGAGCATCTGCTCCTCGCGCTCACCGAGGATCCCAAGGCATCGAAGGCGCTTCATGCTTGCGGGGCGGACGTCCGCCGTTTGCGGAAGAAGCTCGAAGAATTCATTCAGCAGCGGCTTTCGCGCGTGCCCGAAAGCGTGAGCGTCGACCCCCGCCAAACGCTTGCGGTAGAGCGGGTCCTCCAGCGAGCGGCGATTCACGCGATCTCGTCGGAGATGAAGACGATCGACGGCGGCAACGTGCTCGTCCAGTTGCTCAAAGAAGAGGAGTCATTCGCCGCCTTCATCCTGCAGGAAGAGGGGGTCACGTCACTCGATCTGAAGCGCTACATCGCGCACGGCGTCGGCACCGACATCGTCCCGGGTGACAGCGACGCCTACACGGATACCGACTTCGACGACGACGAAGGCGAAGGCGAGGCGCCGCAGGACGCGACCCTCTCGAGGCGTTTGCCACCAATTTGATCACCGAGGCCGCCGAGGGACGCATCGATCCTTTGATCGGCCGCGATGAGGAGCTCGATCGCACCGTCCAGGTGCTCTGTCGACGGCGCAAGAACAACCCCGTTTTCGTAGGCGAGCCAGGCGTGGGCAAGACCGCGATCGCGGAGGGGCTCGCCCGACGCATCTACGAAGGCAAGGTCCCCGAGATCCTCGCAGATGCCGAGATCTACTCGCTCGACATGGGCGCCCTGCTCGCAGGAACCAAGTTTCGCGGCCAGTTCGAAGAGCGCCTCAAGGCTGTCATGAAACGGCTGCAGGAGCTCGATAACGCAATCCTCTTCATCGACGAGATCCATACCATCGTCGGGGCCGGTGCGACGACGGGCAGCTCGATGGACGCATCCAACATTCTCAAACCCGCCCTGGCATCTGGAAAGCTGAGATGCCTCGGCTCGACGACCTACGCCGACTTCAAGCATCTCGAGCGCGACCGCGCACTTGCGCGTCGGTTCCAGAAGATCGAGGTTCACGAACCAACCGTCGAAGACACGATCGAGATCCTCAAAGGGCTCCGCCAGTACTACGAAGACCACCATGACGTGAAGTACGACGACGACGCCCTCGCAGCCGCGGCGCACCTCGCTCAGAAGCACATCGTCGAGCGGTTCTTGCCGGACAAGGCCATCGACGTGATCGACGAAGCCGGCTCCCTCGAACGGATGCGCCCCGAGGGTGAACGCACTCATCGCATCACCGTGAAGGAAATCGAGAAGGTCGTGAGCAAGATGGCTCGCGTGCCGGTCGAATCGGTGAGCGCGCGCGAACGCGACCAGCTCAAGGAGCTGGGACCCGAGCTTCGCAAGGTGATCTTCGGCCAGAACGAAGCCATCGAGAAGGTAGTGAGCGCGATCACCCTGGCGCGGGCCGGCTTGCGCGCGGACAACAAGCCGATCGGCTCCTTTCTCTTCGCGGGCCCCACCGGCGTCGGCAAGACCGAGCTCGCCCGGCAGCTCGCCCGAGTGATGGGGGTCGAGCTTCTGCGCTTCGACATGAGCGAATACGGCGAGCGGCATTCCGTGTCGCGTCTGATCGGCGCCCCGCCGGGGTACGTCGGCTTCGATCAAGGCGGCCTACTCACGGACGCAGTGCGGAAGCACCCCCACGCCGTCGTCATTCTGGATGAAATCGAGAAGGCCCATGGAGAGCTGTTCAACATACTCTTGCAGGTGATGGACCACGCCAAGCTCACCGACAACAACGGGCGCGAAGCCGACTTCCGAAACATCGTACTGGTCATGACTACCAACGCGGGCGCCTTCGAAGCCACGGAGAAAGTCGTCGGATTTGGTGGAGGGGACGAGCCCAGCGACTTCGCGAAGGGTCGGGCGAAGCAGGCGATCGAGCGGATCTTCACGCCGGAGTTCCGAAATCGTCTCGATGCGGTCGTCTACTTTGCTGGGCTCCGAAAAGAAATCATCCGCAAAGTCGTAGACAAAGAGATCGGCTTGCTCGGCGCGATGCTGAGGGAGAAACAGGTTCGACTGGAGCTCGATGATGCGGCGCGCGACTGGCTGGCCGACCATGGCTACGATCCGCAGATGGGCGCCCGTCCGATGGCACGGCTAGTCGAGCAGAAGCTCAAGAAGCCCCTCGCCGAGGCAATGGTGTTCGGTAGCCTGAAAGAAGGCGGGACTGCACGGGCAGAGGTTCGGAACGGCGAAATCGTGCTTTCCTTCGAAGAGACCGGGCCGCCCACGCCCGAGTGAGCTCAGATCCCCGAGGCCAGGAACCAGCACCGAGTCGCTGCTTGCGCTAGCTTGAGGCCTTCGCCGATGCCCGTGTACCTACTCGACAAGGAGCTGACCTTCCCGGCGCCCGAAGATGCGAACGAAGAGGGCATCGTTGCAGTCGGCGGTGACGTATCTCCGGAACGCCTATTGGAGGCCTATCGGAACGGCATCTTTCCGTGGCCCGCGCGCGGCTATCCGCTGCTCTGGTTTTCGCCAGATCCGCGCTTTGCATTGAGGCCATCGGAGGTCCATGTCTCTCGATCCTTGCGCAAAGTCATTCGCAAGGGGCAACTTCGCGTAACCGCCGACCTGGTGTTTGGCGACGTGATCACGGCGTGCGCCGCCGTGCCTCGCCCACATCAACAGGGAACTTGGATCACTCGTGAGCTCCAGTCGGGCTATCTCGGACTCCACCGTCTCGGGTATGCGCATAGTATCGAAGCGTGGCGCGACGACCGTCTCGTAGGCGGTCTCTACGGGGTCGCGCTCGGCAGGGCCTTCGCTGGCGAGTCGATGTTCGCATCCGAGCCCGATGCATCGAAAGTCGCTTTTGCGACCTTGCTCGGACATCTGCTGAGCTGGGGTTTTCGTCTCGTCGATTGCCAGGTACACACCGAACATCTCGCACGATTCGGCGCCAGCATGTGGCCGCGTCAGCGATTTCTTTCCGAATGGCGCGCCGCAGTCGACGAACCGAGCGTTTTGGGACCGTGGCGGCTCGACATGTCTCCGCACGAGGCTCTGGCGAAGCTCGATGCGGGTGCATGAGGGCCGTCGCATCGCGAGCGCGAGCGACCGCAGCACGCTCCGCTCGTGGCTTTCACGGGCATCGGGCTTCGACATCGCGCGCGATCGCGATGACCCAGGGATCATGGGCGCTCGGCTCGTGCCCCGCGAGGCCCAGGATTCGCGCCTCGGCCGCGGCGCGTTGGCTTTCCGTGCCCAAGCGCAGTGCGAGCTCGGTTCCGACCAAAGAGGTCTCGCGCGTGTCTCCCGAATAGGCGGCCCAAGAGAGCGCGTCGCGAGCCGCGGACTCATCGCATGCCGCTAGCGCCGCCATCGCCCGGTAGAGCTCTATCGACGTGAAGCCGCGATACACCGCCGCGGCTTCGCTGAGGTTGCGATACGCCTCGCGAGCAGCATCGCGCTCCGCCTCCGTGCGAGCCATACGAATTCCGCCCCGCGCACCATCGCGTGCGAGCGGTCGCAGCGCCCGAAGGCCTTGGACCCATCCTCGGATCGCCATGGAGCTCTGGTGCTGCGCCAGGCGCTGGACCTCGGCCTCGATCTCCGCATCCGAAACATCGGAATCGAGCAGCCGCCCGACGCGATACCCTGCGCCGATCACCCGAAGCGGGACCAACGAGGGAGCACGCGCGGGGCGCACGAACAAGGAATGTCGATCCTGAACCTGGCCTAGCTCCCAGTCGCTGGAGCGCGAGAGGTATTCGATCGCCGCGCTCTGGTCTGCGCGGACGTGGTCGACCACGATCGTGTCGACCGGATACTCGGCGATCAGCGCGCTCAGCGCCGCCGGATCGCTGAAGCTGTTCGTCACCCTTTGAACGAACTCAGGTCCGTAGAACGGCACGCGGCCGTCGATGAGGAACTTGGCCTCCGGAACCGCGAACATCAGCGGCCAACTATCTTGGATGGGCGCTAGAATCCGGGGCTCTTCGACGTTCGCCTGAATCACTTCTGCCACTGCGAACGGATGCCCTAGCCTCGGTTCCCCGAAACCGAAAGGCACGAAGGGCTCGAGGCGCGGGGATACCCAGAGCGACCCAACGAACGCAAGGGCAAGCGCGGCGGCTACGGATCGGCGCGCCGTTCGAATCCATGCGAGCTGGGCAAGGCCCGCGCCGATGAATGGCGCCGTAAAGAGCAGCTGGTGCGCTACGAACCGGATCGACCGAAACGCCATGAGGCTCACGAGCACGCAGAAGACGCCGTACGCCATTCCGTAGCGGCTCCCCCGAACGACTGGGCGCATCGCGACGAGCACCAAGATCGCGGCAGCCATCGGTCCGAGGAGCAAGTAGAGTGGATGGTCGGGCGACCAGGGCGCCCACTCGGTGACCAACTGGCGGTACTCGGGACGGAACACGTGGGAAACAGCATCGGTGACGATGTCGATCCCGAACGGCGTACAGAAGGTCGCAAGTGTTTGCACCGCGAGCAGGCCGAGCATGGAGGCGAACGCGCCGCTGCGTATCGAGAACAACAAGAACATCGCCGTGATCAGCAGGCCGAGCAGATGCGAGCCGTGCATGTTGACCCAGACGAGCTGCATCGCCCCCAACGTGACGATCAGTCCGAGCTTCGCGCGTGACGAGGTGCGCTCGGAGTACAAGGCATGGATGCCCAGAAGAAGCACCGCGGGAAACACCAGCCCAATGATCTGGGGCCGGACCGTAAAACGAATCCTGGCGAGCGGTGCGAAGAGGATGGCGACCGTTGCTGCGAGCGGAGCCGCGAGCGGCGCGCCTTTGGCGAGGCGGGCAGCGAGAAGGACGAGCGAGTAGCCAAGCACTGCAAGCAGGAGACACTTGACGACGATCAACACGTTCGGACCGAAGCTGTCGTAAAGCAGCCAGGTGAGGAGATCGTATCCCCACTCGTAGTTGCTCCAGGGCGCCGGGCTCGGCTGCCAGAATGAAAACGGATCGACATCGGGTACCCGGCCGAGCTGCGCGATCTGCCGGCCCTGCGCGAGGTGTCCGTAGGCATCGAGGCTGTAGAGCGGAAACGCGCCCATGAGAAAGAGCGCGATCGCAGAGATCCACGCACTCCAGGTCACGCCCTTCCCCAACACCGGGGTAGTGTTCGTCAGACCCTTGCCAGCGGTCAAACTTCACTCCGGCGTGCGGAAGATGATCGTCCCGACGTCTGGGCCAAGGAGCTCCAGAGGAAAGACGCCATACACCTGCAGCGCGCCTTGGAGACGGGTCTTCTCGGTGTAGCCGGCCGGAGAGACAGCAAGTGCCCTCGCTCGAGCGCTGGGATCGCGCACCAGGGCATCGACCTCGGGGGGCGTGTCCCAATGGAACAGGCGATTGGCTTTGTAGAGGTAGACCCAAACGGGGGCGCCTTCGGCTTGCTCGACCCGAAACTGGCGACTCAGGCGCTGCGCGAGACGAGACAAGGGGATGCCCGCAAGGACCACCCCAAGCACCTTCCCGTCGCGGATCGAGGGGGCGGCAAACAAGATCGACCAGGACGAAGGCGCGCTCGGGTCCTCTGCGTAGAATTCCCCGAGCCCGGTAGCTGCCGCGCCTCCCAGGGCCTTTCGAACGACTTCGAAGCGCTCCTTGAAGTCCTGTCCCTTCATGCGATCGGCTTCGCGATCGCGCGCAATCACTCGCCCATCGATGCCGATGGCCGCGAGAAACGACATTGGGGAGGCGACGAATTCATCAATACCTTTCTTCGGTTGCTGAAGAATTCTCAGGGCTGCGCGCAGTTGGGATTCGCGTGCGACCGGATCGCTGAGCGCAAACCCCGGACCGAGCTTCTCGGCGGCTTTCGCAACCCCGGCCTGGTGCTTCTCCAAGTCCTCCTCGATCAGCGCCTGGACCCTGGGGTAATCGACATCGAGAAGGCGCTCCCGAGCGCGGGCGAGCGCGGCGTCATCTTCGCACCCGGCGAGCAGGGCTGCGGCGAGAAGGAGTATCCCCCAGGGCATGGGGCCAGTGTAACAGGTCAGGGGCGCTGTCGGTGTTGGCGTTGGTGTCAATGCCTCTGCCGGTCCCAGCGCCGGCGTCAGCGCCCGGGGAGCCCTCTTCTCGACAAGCTCCCGAAGCGGCGTTAGCGATACAAATGGAGGGTATTGTCATGTCTCAGCCCATCACCCAAACCCGCACCCCGATGTCGCGCCCGGAATCGATTACTGCCGTCGAGCTGCACATGATGCCCCGCGACGAGGTCTTGGCCCTTTATCATCGGCTCGAGGCGCCGACCTTCGAAGAGATGCACGGGGAGTTCGCGGCCTCACTCCTCGATCAAGGCAATGCGCTTGGGTACCTGCTCAGCGCGTTTGCGGTGAACGTCAAGGGCCGTTGGCTCTGCAAGGCTTTTGAGCCGAGCGGACCGAATCACGGGCACGGGTACAACAGCTTCATGACCCCGCGTGGGGTGAGGCGATCGGCCAGAATGCGAACGCGCATCGGGCCTTCCAAGCTCCCGGGAGACACGAAGGACGCATTCCATCTCGAGTACGCGGACTTCAACGACTTCCAACGCGGCGGTCCCGGAGGCGCACTTCTCCACACCATGTTCGACGAGGTCCGCAAGGTTCGGGCGGGCCTCTATCTCGGAATCGGCCGTGTGGGCTTCACCAAGAAGGCGCTTAGCGAGACCCACCCCTTCATTTTGGAGGGACCCGTCGCCCGCTTCATGAGCGCAAGGCTCTGAGCGCGACCGCTCTCAGCCACCCGAGCAGAAGTGCTCGTAGTCGATGTAGTCCGTGATCGTCGGATGGTCTCCGCAGACTGGGCAGTCCTTGTTGCGGCGAAGCTTGAACGTACGGAACTGCATCTGGAGCGAATCGTATTGAAGAAGACGACCGACCAAGGGGTCGCCTCGCTCGAGCACGATCTTCACCGCTTCGGTCGCCTGAAGCGTTCCGATCGCTCCGGGGAGTACGCCGAGCACGCCCGCTTCAGCGCACGACGGTGCCAAATGCGGCGGAGGCGGCTCCGGATACAAGCAACGGTAGCATGGCCCGTGACGAGGCCAGAAGGTCGTTACCTGTCCGTCGAACCTGAAGATGGAGCCGTGAACGACGGGGATGTCCTTCCAGACGCTCGCGTCGTTCACGAGATAACGAGTTGCAAAATTATCGAGGCCGTCGACGATGACGTCCCAGTCCTGATCGAAGATCCGATCGACATTCTGGCGCGTGAGGCGCTCGTTGAACGCGATGACGTTCACGTCGGGGTTGAGATTCTCGATCGTGCGCTTCCCGCTCATCACCTTGGACTCGCCCACGCGATCGAGCCCGTGCAGAACCTGCCGCTGGAGATTCGACTCGTCTACCGTGTCGCCATCTACGAGACCGATCGTACCGACACCCGCAGCCGCGAGATAGAGCGCGGCCGGCGAGCCAAGCCCGCCGGCGCCGAGCAGGAGCACGCGCCCTTGGAGGAGCTTGGCTTGACCCTGCTCTCCGACCTCAGGCAACAAGAGATGCCGCGAATAACGGTTGAGCTGTGCATCGGTGAATGCGAACGGCTGCGTCGTCGGGAAGCCCTGGTCCTTCCACTGATTGAATCCCGGGTTGGCCGACTCGACGTTGTTGTAGCCGAGATCCTGAAGAACCTTGGCGGCGAACGCCGACCGGATCCCTGCGGCACACATCGTCACGATCTTCGCGTCCTTGTCCGGCAGGCGCGAGCCTGATTGCATTTCGAGAAAGCCTCGCGGAATGTGCAATGCGCCAGGAACGTGCCCTTGCCGCCACTCGTCTTTCTCCCGAACGTCGACGAGAATCAGCTCTTCGCCGGCATCAAGGCGGCTCTTCAAGTCCTCGAGGGAGACCTGCCGAATGGCGGCCTTCACCTCTTGGAGCATGTCAGCATATGTCTTGGCCATGGTCGCCACTATGTAACTTCAAGTAGTTTCGTCAAGGCTAACGGGGCCTTAGAGCATATCCTATGGTTTTCACATCGGTTTTGTCGGGTATAACGACTCAGGGCCTCGGAGCTACGCCGCGGAGCTGACGATTCCCTCTTCTCGAGCATATTCCCTGAGCGCCGACTGGAGGCGTTTTCGCCCCCGATGGAGCCGGGACATCACGGTGCCTACAGGACAGTCGAGCCGGACCGCTGCGTCCTCGTAGGAGAGCTCAGCGAGGTCGACCAGCTCCACCGCCTCGCGGAATTCGGGGCGTAGCTGGGTCAGAGCGGCCAGCACCTCATCGCTGAGGCCTTCGCCGCGGGAGCCAGCCGAGCCGCAGCCGAGGCGGCGAAGCTCTTCGAGCGCCTCGCTCTCCCGCTTCCGCTTTCGATAGTGATTGATGTACGTGTTGAACAAGATGCGCTGCGTCCAGGCGCGCGCGTTGGTGCCCGGGCGGAAGCTCACGCGCGCTTGCCAGGCACGGGCCAGGGTTTCCTGGACCAGGTCGTCGGCAAGCGCGGTGCCTCGGGTCAGACGAAGCGCGCTCCTGGTTAGCTCGGGCACACAGGGCAGGATCTCTTCGTTGTACTGTTGCTTGGTCTGCATCGAGGTGGTCTCCACCCCGACCCCACTGCAACGGCGATGCCAAGCAAAAAACCCAAGCATTTCAAGTACAGCACCTGCGATGCAGCGCCAGCTTGTCGTCCGGGCGACACGACGTCGTGTCAAGCTGTCGCCGGCCTGCGCGCTCAGTATCCGAGCCGTGCCGCCAGAACGGCGGGAACAGCGTCGGCCAGCTCGGAAGCGATCAGGCCCCTGTCGCCGGTCGAGGCGGCGATGCCGGCAAGGGCGTGGAGAAGCGCGCCAGCGATCGCGGCATCGAGCGGCGCGAGGCTCATCGCGAGCGCGCCGACCACTCCGCTCAGTACGTCCCCCGTTCCCGCGACGCCGAGCGCCGGTGTGCCCTCTGCGCAAACGCGAAGTGCATCCTCTCCGGACACGATGCTTCGAGCCCCCTTCAAGATGACCGTTTGGCCCGACGCCTCGGCGATCGCTGCAGCGGCCGCGTAGCGATCCGCTTGGACCTCAGCGCTCGAGCGGCCGAGTAGGCGAGCGGCCTCGCCCGGATGCGGAGTGAGAATCCGAGGTGCCGCGGCGCCTTGGAGCGCAGCAAGACCCTGGTCGCCGAGGTTGGTGAGGCCGTCGGCATCGATGACCGTGGGAACCGGGGCGTGAAGCGCAACGCAATGAGCCCAGCTACGGCCCAACTCGTCGAGCCCCATACCTGGGCCGAGCACGACCGCGCGCATTCCCGCGCAGAGCGCTTCGACTGCGCTTCGATCAGCGCTCGCGGGAAGCGAGGTCGTCATCAGCTCGATCACCTTCTCTTCGAGCGCCGCCCGTGAATCGGCTCGTGCGCCGATCGTGACGAGGCCTGCACCGGCGCGAAACGCGGCACGACCCGCGAGCAGTGCCGCGCCCGTCTTTCCTGGGGCGCCCCCGATCACCAGCAGGTGGCCGTTCGTGCCCTTGTGCGCATCGGGAGCGCGTCGCGCGATCAGCGCAGCGACGTCGTCACCGGTCCAAAGACTTGCCGCCGGCGCCTGGACGAGAGGAATGCCGATGTCTGCAACTCGGACCTCGCCTGCATGCTGCACACCGGGATACTGGTGAAGTCCACGCTTCTCACCCGCAAACGTAACCGTCAGTGCCGCATGCACCGCGACGCCGAGAGCGGCGCCGGTGTTTGCATCGAGCCCGCTCGGAAGATCCAGTGCTACCAGCGGAGCCGATGCGCGATTCATCGCATGGATCGCGTCCGCGTAGCCGCCGGTGATCGGCCGATCGAGGCCAGTGCCAAAGAGCCCGTCGACGATCAGCGTCGCTTCGGCCAAGGGCCGTTCGATCGATTCGGCCTTCTCGGGTGCGACTTGCAGGTGCTCGACGCCAAGCGTCCCGAGCAACGCCCAGTTCGCCCGGGCGTCGCCGCGTAAGCCCGATGCATCACCGATCAAGATCGCGAGCGGCTCATGTCCGAGCAGTGCGAGACGCCGGGCCACCACCCAGGCATCGCCCCCGTTCTGACCAGGTCCGCCGATGAGAACGACGCGTCCGAGGCGGTCTCCAAACGAACGGCAAATGACGTCGGCGGCACCACGTCCGGCGTTCTCCATGAGCACCAGGCTGGCCACGCCCAACTCGTCCATGGCTGCGCGATCCACATCGCGCGACTCCTCGCGTGTAAATAGCCACCGCACGACTCGATTATGCCTTTAAACGAGCTTCGGCACACCCTATGCTCCGCGCATGGACGCAAAAGAGCCATCTGACTCGTTCACCGAGATGACCGAGCTCGTTCTGCCGCAGCATACGAATGCGATCGGTACCGCTTTTGGCGGGGTCATCATGAGCTGGATCGACATCTGCAGCTCGATCGCGGCCAAGCGTCATTGCGGGAATGTCTGCGTGACTGCGAGGATCGACGCGCTCGAATTCAAGGCTCCAATCAAGGTCGGGGATGTCGTACGCTTGACCGCGCGCCTCAATGGGGCGTTCACCAGCTCGATGGAGATCGGCGTCCGGGTGGAGCGCGAGCATGGGCGGACGGGTGAACGAGCGCTCTGTGCGGATGCGCGAGCCACCTTCGTCAACCTCGGAGAGGACGGAAAGCCCTGCCCTGTCCCTCCGCTCCGGGCTGTGACAGAAGAGGACAGGCGACTTGCGGCCCAGGCTGCCGCGCGGCGAGAGGAGCGGCGTCTCGCGAGCAAGACTTGAATTGGAGCCATTTCTTCATGCCCATCCTTCCTAGAACACAACTATTCGAGTTCAACGACCAGGACTGGGTGCCGGAGAGCTTGCGCGACACGATCGTCGAGACGCTCAGCCGGTCGCTGGACTGGGGTGGTTTTCTGACGCCGCTCGCACCGGTGATCGACGAATTCCTCGCGGCGGCAGGCACGAAGGCGGTCCTCGACCTCTGCTCGGGCGCAGGCGGGCCCGCCCTGATCCTGAGCGAGGAAGCAGAGCGGCTAGGCCTCGATGTGCCGCAATACCTGATGACCGATCTCTACCCACGCGTGCCCCTTTGGACCGAGGCCAGGCGTCGCTGCCCGCAGAGCATCGACTTCATCGAGGACCCCGTCGACGCGACGCGAATCCCCGCATCGATTTCGAGCGGTCGCGCGCGTGTAATGGTCAACGCATTCCATCACTTCCAACCGGAGATGGCGGCCGCCATCCTTCGTGATGCGGTGGAACAGGAAGCGTCCATCCTGATTTCGGAATCCTTCGAACGCGATCCGCGAGGTGCGTTTCCGCTGATCCCAATGGGCATCCCCTCACTGCTCGCCACCCCCTTGCTGTCCCCCCGCGATCGACTCGCCAAAGCTGCGTGGACCTGGCTCACGCCGATCGCGCTCTCGGCGGGTGCATGGGATGCGATCATCAGCACCCTGCGGATCTACTCGGAATCGGACCTGCGCGACCTCGTGGCCCCATTTGGACGAAGCTATCGATGGACCTACGGGACCTACGATTACCCGTTCGGTGGACGAGGATGCTATTTTCGGGGCGTCCCTGCGGGGGACTGAGGTGTCTCAGCCCGAAGACCGGCCAGTGGCCCCGAGGCTGCCGCAGAGCTGACGCAGCAGGTAGACGCGCTCCGGACGCTCGGCGCCGGCCCAGTCAGTGATGGTATCGCGCGTCGATGAGCGCTCCGAGCGCGACTTTCGCGCTCGAGCGCTCGTAGCCATGAACGCCGACCAATACCTGTAGCGCTTGCTGCGCGGCCTCTCGGAGAACGGCATCCATGGTATCGTCGTCTTCGAGCACCGAAACGATGGCACGCCCAATCTCGCCGATCTGACCGCGGCGCTCGTGGAAATAAGCCTGGCGCACTTGCTCGATGTAGCGTGGAAAGAGCGACTCGTAGTCCACCTCTTGCTCGGGATGATCGATGGCCCAGGCAGCGATCGAGCTCAGCAGCTCGTTTCGAAACTCCTCGGCATCGTCCGCACCGAGATTCTCTTCGACGCTCTTCATCAAGTCTAGATCTGGTTCTTCGTCTCTTCCAGTGACCGGATTGAACACCCGTTCTCTCTTAACCCAGTTCGAAACGTGGATGACGTAGCGATCGAACAGGCCAAGATGGCTCCGTTCGTCGATCAGACCGCTCGCGGCACGAAGCTCGCTCTCTACGATGTCGAGCCACCGCTCTTTCACGACATCCACGAACGCTCGATGGTCGCGATAGAGCCCGTCCGGCTGTTCCTTGAGAAACTCGTAATCGTCGCGCGCGCAGAACTCTGCGAGCCGATTGAAGAACGAAATGGGCGAGACGCACGGTTCTTCGAAATTGGCGGCGGAGTCGAGAAGAAGCATGCGAACTTCTCTTGGTGAAGCGCCATTGATTCCCTCGTAGTCAGACGAGTTGCCCGCTTGCTGCTCGACTTCGGCGATGCCAGTGGCGAGGATCTTCGCCTGGTCTGACTCGAGTCGCGCAGGGACGATTCCATCAGCGAGAAGGTCGGCTTTCTCGAGCGGCGTGAGAGACGCTGCGATGGTGCCGAGCTCGCTGTCGCTGAAAGAGGAGGCGTCGGGTCGTCGCAAGCGCGTGAGCACCGCCCAAAGAGCCGCGACGTACGTGGTGTGCGGCGCGACGTGCTTTGGAATCTGTGGCACGATTTGGCCGTCGTAGATCTCGCGTTCGCTGTGCACGTCGAGCAGATACGACATGCGAATGCGCACGATGCGTCCGCGAAACGAATTGTACTCGGGGTGCTGCCGGAAGGCACTCAAGTGAAGCTCATTGGAGCTTGCGACCATCACGGCGTTGATTGGCAGGTTCGACATTTGTAACGAGACCTCGCCGGTTTCGATCGCGAGTAGCAAGTACTTCCAAGCTTCGAGAGGACGTTTGAGAAGATCACTGAACTCGACGATGCCCCCGGAGGCATCCACCAACTCGCCGTATGGCTCGAACAAGGTCAGCGCGCTCAGCGACGCGGGCAAGGAATCGATGGAGCGGTCTGCGGTGATCTGTCGCTCCGAAGCATCGACCGACATTTGCGGGCCGATGGTCACGGCACCCACGCGATAGCGCCGCGAGATGTAGAAGCGCTCCACCTGTATGTGCGCGAGCACCCGCTGGAGATCACCGCGGTAGGCCGTGAGGAGCGCCTGGAAGATCTGCTGGTTCTTGCGGCCTAGCTGACCAGTCCAGACCCAGTCGGGTGCCGCCTCGGACAGATCCGCCGATTCGTAGACCTTCGCGATCAGGCGCTGCCGAACGTCGCGTGGCAACAAGAGCAAGGGATGCTCCCGGACCGAGCTCTGGAGCTTGGTGATGATCCGGTCGTCTGGCAGGTGCGCAAAGGAGTCGCCCTTGCCCAGGCCATCCGAGGAGGTTGCGAAGCCGATGCCAGCCCCCTCGTGTGCGCGAGGAAAGATCCACGAGAAACGGTAGAGCGCCCCCTCATCGGTGTCGGAGTACGCCTCGAGCCCTCGCATCAAACACGCCGCGAAGGTGGACTTCGCGCTTCCGTTGGGTCCATGGAGAAGCACGAGGCGATTCGCGCGGCCCTCGCGTTCGAAGGCGTCGAGAACTCGATAGAACGCCTGCTGTACCGTCTCGTGCCCGGCGAGACGATCGCGGAGCCTCAGCTCGGCCTGGTGACCACTGTTCTGATGCCCGAACTCGAGATCAAATAGCTTCCAGCGCTTGAACGCTCCGGTTGGCCGCTGCACATCGTACGAGCCGAAGAAGTCCAGGCAGTCTTTGAGATACCGGCCCGCGTCCCGTGTATAGCGCCGCGGATTGCCCTCGACGAGATCGAGGTACTCCCCGTAAGAGAGGACTCGTTTCTGGGCCTCGAACCGCGCTTTGACTTCCCCACGAATCGTCTCCAACGCGGCCTTCAGTCCCCCCTCGCTCATTTCATTCCACCCTGAGTTGCAATGCCACCGTTCGCTTCTCGAGGATACAGTTTTCTTCGGTGCACATGGCAAATGAAACGTCGCAAGTCAGCTCGTGCTCCCCCGCTTTGGTCGGCTCGACGCCAGCCAGGAAGCGAACCCTTTCCTCGCCGAACTCTTCTGCGTCCCCCTTGACCAACTCGGTCTTCTGAAGCGCAACTCCGGACTCGGCGCTCAGCTCGACCCGGATTGGGTATTCCTGATTGACGTGCCAGTCACCGCGTCCCTGGAGGGCGATCTCCACCTGCCCGGCCTTGCCGATCGAATAGCGGGCCTCGGCCGGGGTCACGGCGAGAAGAAAGGAGCCGGTTTCGACGCTCGGGCCAGCGGGCTCGTCCGGCTTCACGCCCTGAGCGGGCAGCTCGGCGGACGGATCATCGTGATGGTGCTGGGAGTGGTCATGCTCCGTGGCTTTGGGCGCCGGCGCTCCTCGTTCGCATGCGCTCAGCGCGATGAGCAACGACAAGCTGGTCAATGAGGTTCCGGTACGCATCTGCATCACTCCTGGCTCAATGTAGGACGTTGGTCGGGTTACGTCGAAGTGCATCCTAGTGTTGATCGTCCTCGACCGCGGCATTGGGGTCCGTCGCCGGCTGGCGCAGCAGGTCGTCGATCCGTTCGCGCACTGCGTCCGAATCTGGCGAGAGGTGCCAGTGCGCGATCGGCTCCGACGCCTCAGCCTGGGTTTCCCATTTGAGGAATGCGACGAACGAATCGCGAAGAAGGCGGTCCTCGTTGGACTTGACGCTCTCGTACCCCGCTTCGTCGTCGTGAACGATCAGAACGAGCTCTTTGGCGGAGCTGCCCTTGAGTCGTTCCTTGATCTTGACCGTCAGCCGGTAGGCGGATCGCCGCTTGACCCAATCCGAGCTCAGCGACGCCACTCGAACGACTGCGATCAAGTCGGCGCGGACGACACGACGGTCGAACGCACCGCTGCGCTCTCCATCGATGATGACGGGTGCGGCAAGTCGATCGATGGCGCGGTCGAAAAGAGCCGCATCGGAGGGTCTGAACTCGCTCGCCGGCATGTTGGATGCGGTCCCCGCACATCCGATTCCCCAGCAAGCGAGGGCTGCAATCAGCGCACGCACGGCTTGGAGCTTAGCACGCCGAAACCGAAGCAAATGCGGAGGGGTCCAGGGGCTCACCCCAGAGGCCGAGCAAATCGCGGGCAAACGGCGCCGTCAGTGTCATCGGTTCGCTTCGTGCGGGGTGAATGAACTCGAGCTCGTACGCGTGGAGAGCATGCCGATCGTGACCCAGCCGGCGCCTGAGCGCGCCGGTCATCCCGGTTTCGATGTACTCGAGGAAGGGCTCGGAGCCTTCCGGGCCGTAGAGCTTGTCTCCGACGATTGGGAAGCCGAGCGCGCTCAAATGGACGCGCAGCTGGTGCTGGCGGCCGCTCTCCGGGGCGAGCGCGACGAGCGTGGCGTCCTCCTTACGCGCAACGACTCGATAGTGGGTCAGCGACGGATAGCCCTCTCCTTCTGGCGTGACCTCCATCAAAATGTGGAGGCCCTCTCGCGCACGGTCCATGGGGAGCTCGATGCTGCCCTCATCGTGGGGCATGACGCCACGCACGATGGCGAGATAGCGTTTCCGGACGCGACGGTTTTCGAAGCTGTTCTTGAGATCGCGCTCGGCCGCGTGTGTGCGACCGCAGAGCAAGAGCCCACTTGTCTCACGATCGAGACGATGCACAATCTGAGGCGCGTTCTCTCCGAAGCGCTGCCGGAGCAGATAGGTGAGCGTGTTCTTGTGGTACGTCGCCGACGGATGCACTGGCAGACCCGCGGGCTTGTCGAGCGCGAGGACGTCATCGTCTTCGTAAAGCACGTCGAAGAAGAGCGGAACGTTGGGCTCTTCGAACGGCGGCCGAACGAGCAGCACGATCTCGCCCGTCCGGACGCGCTCGCTTGCGCGGCGGCGGCTCCCATCGGCTCGATACGCGCACGCGCGAACGACCTCTTGAGCGCGCGTCCTCGAAAGCCTGGGGATGCGGTGCTGGATGAATCGATCGAGGCGCTGACCCGCATGCTCTTGCGCAACGGGGAAGGTCAGGACGATCGAAGCGGGATCACAACCCGGTGGAAGCGGAACCCGCGGACGTCTAGGCGGCCTTGACAACCTTACCCGAGCGAATGCAGCGCGTGCAGGCCGAAACGCGGCGGGGCTCGCCGTCGACCAGGGCCCGAATCGACTGCAGATTGGGCTGCTGCCACTTCCGGGTCTTGACGTTCGAGTGGCTCACCTTGTGAGCCTTGTGGCGGTTCTTACCGCAGAAATCACATGTTTGTGCCATGTCCGTTTCCGAGTCCTGAAGGAGCGGCGATGTAGCACCGGTCCTGGGGAGCCGCAACAATGCGGCCTCGCCCGCAGGCGCGATCGAAGATAAAACCAAGCCAGATGCGAGCGGCGGGCGCAATCACGGGGCTTTTGGTCCTCGGGGCTTTCGTAATTCCAGGCACTTATGGCGGAAAAACGGAGATCGCCTCAGGCGCTGCGCGCACGGCCGCGCCTCGGCTGCGTTCCTCCGCTGAGCTCGATCTGGGGTTCGCAACCTTGGCTGGACGAATCTACGACGAACGCGGGCGCCCCCTCGGTGGAGCGATCGTCTCCTTGGCAGGAAGCGGATTCTGGCCGGCCCGCTCGGTGCGAAGCGGTACGGATGGGCGCTTCTTCTGGCCTCAAATCCCTGCTGGAATCTACGAGCTCCGCGCGTCAAAAGGGCCGCTGGTCGCCCCTTCGATCGAAGGGCTCATTCTCGACGCAGGCGCGCGCCGCGCGTTTGCGATTCAGCTGGCCGAGGGTTGGACGCTGCTCGGCAAGGTCGTCGACATCTTCGATGGACGAGCGATTCCCAACGCCCTTCTGACGGTCACGTCGTCGGTTCTCGGGTTGCACACGCGCCAGGGCCGAAGCGCTGCCGATGGCTCGTTCGAGTTGCCCGGAATCGTCGGCGATGAGCTCGGCCTCTACGTGGAGGCGGATGGATATGTGGCCGCGGGTCCCCTGCGTCACGCGGTCGCGGAACCGCCGATCATGGTGCGTCTCGAGCGCGCATCGACGATCGAAGGTCGTGTCGTCGACGCGCAGGGTCGCTCGATCGAAGGCGCGCTCGTTCGGGCTTTTGGAGCAGGCGAGCTCCGCGACGTGCCTCGTTCGGTGGCCGATTCGCTCACGGTCACTTCTGGCCCCGTTCCGCCGATTTCGGCCGCCGCCAGCGAAGCCCTGGCGTTCGTTCGGCAGGTCGAATCGAACCCGGATGGCAGCTTTCGACTCTCCAATCTTCGGTCCGGTACGTACACGCTTGCGGTGACTCACGACGAGTTTTCGTCCACCGAGTCCGAACCCATTCGTCTGAGACCCGGCGCCACGCGCTCGGACGTCAGGCTGGAGATGCGCGCCGGAGCGGAGCTCGCCGGCCGCGTAGTCGACGAGCGAGGCAATGGGCTCGAAGGAATTCCAGTCGAGCTTCGCGTGACCGGCGACCGGCTGCCACAAATGTCGGTGACTGCGCCGGATGGATCATTCTCGTTTCGCGGTCTGAGGGGCGAGCTGAGCGTCACAGCCTTGCCCTATGATCTACCGCCGGTTCGCACCTCGATCGTAATCGAAGAAGAAGCGCTGGTGACTGTCGAGCTCGCTCTGGCAAGCACGCTCTACACTTTGCGCGGGCGGGTCGTGGACGAGCGCGGATTCGGCGTCGGAGGCGCATTGCTCACCGTCTCGTCGAGCCGGGCCGAAACACCGGTCCGTCGGAACGCGAAATCCGACGCAGACGGCATGTTCTCCGTGCCGGCCCTCCCCGAACCCCCGTTCGAGCTGAGCGCCGAGCACCCTTCCTATGGCCCAACGCGGCTGACCGACATCGAACGCGTGGACGACGTCCGCGTCGTCATGTCTGCGGGCGTAATCCTTATCGGAGAGGTCCGCGACAGCTGGACGAGAGACGGTCTCGCAGGTGTCCTGGTCGAGCTCGAGGGCCCGATCGACGGGACCGCACGCAGCCAAAGTGACGGAACCTTCGTGTTTCGCCGGTTACCAATCGGAACCTATGACGTGTCGTTCTCACACCCGGACTACGAGTCGCAAAGTCGCCGTGTGGTTCTCGAGGCGCCTCAGTACGTCGATCGACCGCAGGAGCTCGATACGGTTAGGCTCGAACCGGGCGGAAACATCGAGGGCGAGGTGCTGGACGCTCGAGGCGAGGCAGTGCCGAATGCGGAAGTCGCCTGGGGAGATCCTCCGCGATGGGACCGAGCGGCTCGGAGCGACGCAGCAGGGCGATTCCTTCTCCGAGGAGTCCCCGCAGGGACGACCTGGATCACGGCGCGACACCCGGCGGCCGGCGAGAATTCGAGTAGCGGGCTCATCTCGGTTCGCCCCGTCGAAACGTCGCCGGGCGCCTTCGTGCGTCTGCCTGGCGCCGTCTCGGAGTGACGAAACCTTCTTCGCCCCGTATTCTCTTACGAGATGAGCAGAACCTGGGTTCGCAACCTCCGCGACGCGGGGGACATCCTTCGGAGGGCGCGCAGCCCGATCGAGCTAGCGAGGGCCTTGGTTCCGAATCAATGGCTCGCGCGCAAGGTCCTGAACGAGGGTCCCGGCCCCGCCGCCGAGGCCTCAGCGAGCGAGCTCGCCGAAGCTCTGCGGAAGCTACGCAGCCAGCTGAAACAAGAAGTGCTCAACGAGCATGGCCAAGTCGACTACGCAAAGCTTCGAGGCTCGGCAGCGTACGCAGAGTTGGCGAAAACGAGCAAGCTGCTCTCCTCGGTAGACCCGACGGAAATGTCGGACGATTCGACGCGTATCGCCTTTTGGATCAACGTTTACAACGTTCTCGCCATTCACGGCGTTCTAGCGCTCGGAATCCGTGAGTCGGTGATGGAGATTCCGTCGTTCTTCGGTGTGGTGGCATATCGTGTGGGCGACTATGTGCTCACCCTCGATGAAATCGAGAACGGCGTGTTGCGGCGAAACTCCCCGCACCCTGCAACAAAAGGACGCCTGTTCGACGACGACGATCCGAGGTTGGCGCTTTGCCCTACACGGATCGAGCCCCGCATACATGCGGCCTTGGTTTGCGCGTCTACGAGTTGTCCTCCGGTGGCCTTCTACGAGGCTTCGAAGATCGACGAGCAGCTCGAGCTTGCGGCGCTCAACTACGTCGCCTCCGATGTCGAGGTCGACGATGAGAACCGTGTGGTGCGTGTGCCGATCACGTTTCGCTACTATGAAAGCGACTTCGGTAGGCTCGCGGGCGTTCGGGTGTTCTTGCTCGAGCACGCCCGAGGCGCCCAACGCGAGGCGCTTCAGGCCGCGTTCGACGCCGGATACGCGCTCGACTACCACCGCTACGACTGGTCACTGAACGCAATCGCCTAGTCTCGACGCCAGGTGTTTCGCGACCGTGTCACCGGAGGACGGCTCGCGAAGGGCGTGCTCAAAGGTCCCCAGTCCAAGGGACCACCCTTGCAAGCCTAGCCGTTCGACGGAACCCCAGATCGTGCTCGCCCGTGCCCCGTTCGTTCAGCGTCAGCTCGCAATCGGCGACCAGCGGTCGCCCTCTTTGGCGATTCGACCTTCTCGTTGAAGCTTGATCAGATGCGCTTCGATCGACTGAAGCGCTAGTGGCCAAAGCGTCTTCGCGGTGTCGGCATAGGCCTCGGCAACCAGGTGTCGGGGGCGCGACGGCTTGCCTCGTGTTTCGAGCGCTTGGAGCACCTTGCGCTCACGCATCAATCGATGTTCGATGTAGAAACGCAAAATCGCTTGAGGCTGCGTGATGAGATCGCCATGCGCCGGAAGAAGCCCGGCCGGCTCGAGGGCCGCCATCTTCTCGAGCGACTCCAGGTAGAGAAGCATGTCGCCGTCCGTGGGTTCCACGATGATCGTGCCGATCGAAGCCACCATGTCGCCGGCGATCATGATGTTGCTCACCTCGTCGGTGAAGCAAAGGTGGCCGGGAGCGTGGCCCGGGGTGTGGAGGGCCGTGAGCGACGTGGGGGTTGGGCCGTCGAGCTCGATCCGCTCGCCATCTTGAATCAGGCGGTCCACTTCGACGATACCGTCGAGCCGCTGAGCGGTCATGGCATGTGCCCAGAGCGGTAGACCGAGGCGCTCGCGGAGCGCCATGGCGCCTCCGACGTGGTCCGGGTGGTGGTGAGTCGCGAGGATGGCAACCGGCTCTACGCCTCGCAATCGAGCGGCACGCACCCAGTCGACCATCCGGTCCTGCTCCTCGTGATAGGGCGTTGCGGGCTCGATGAGCACGGCCTCCCCAGTGCCGACCAAGAAGCTGTTGGTGTGGGTCGCCGGGGGCAGCGTGGGCGTCCGCACGGGGAGCATCTCGATCGTCGCGGCAATTGTCCGAACCTGGTCGCCACCGGACCCTGGGCCAGGCGGTCTCATCGGCTCAACCGCTGACGAGCTCGAGGTCCTCGAGCTCGAGCTCTTCCTCTGGCTTCAGTGCGTGGATCATCGACACCGGGCCGCTCGGGTAGAAACGATCGCGTGGCTCATCGAGCAAGCACTCGACGCGACCGTCGCCTCTGATGCTCGGGTCGCCCAGCTGATGCATGCAAATGCGCACGATCGACTTCACGGTCTCGAATACGCCCCAGCCGTCACGCGCGGATGCGACGAGCTCGGGGATTCCTTCCGGAACCCCGAGGCGCTCGGCGAGCTCGTCCACGTCGAGGACGCCTGGCAGGTCTCGCTTGTTGTACTGAACGACCATCGGAATTCGATCGGGATCCACCCCTTGCTGTCGCAGGTTGTAGTCGAGATTGCGAATGCTGTAATTGTTGCCCTCGATGGCGTCCGCTTGGCTGTCGATGACGAGCACCACGCCGTCGACGTGCCGGAGCACCATCTGGCGCGTCGAGTCCTGAGCGATTTGCCCGGGGACGGAAATGAGATGAAGCCGCACGGTGTAGCCGCGGAAGGTCCCCAGCCGCAACGGCAAGAAGTCGAGGAAGAGAGTCCGCTCCGCTTCGGTATTGACCGACACGAGCTTGCCGCGGGCATCCGGACGAGTCTCCGCATGGATGGTCTCGAGATTGGTGGTTTTGCCCCCCAGCCCGACGCCATAGTAGACGATCTTGAGCGTGACCTCGCGCTGAGCGTGGTGAACCAGCGGCATGATTGTGAACTACCTGGGTCCCGCGAAAGCGTCAAGAAAGCCTATCGGGGCGCGCTCGGCCGTCAGCCCGCCTCTTCCCGTACGGCGCCGCAGGCTTCCCAGCGCTCGACCGCTGCCCGGGCGGCCGCGTGCTCGGGCTTGGACAGATCCGGATCGCTTTGGATGATGCGCTCGGCGAGGTCTGCGGAGCGCTGAAGAAGGCTCTGGTCCTTCGCGAGATTCGCAAACTGTAGCCCGCTCGCCCCCGACTGACGATATCCGAAAAGGTGACCGGCACCCCGCAGCTCGAGGTCGCGCTCGGCGAGGCGAAAGCCGTCGTCGGTCTCGCAAAGGGCGCGAAGCCGGGCCTCGGCATCGGCGCTCAACGGTTCTGAGAACGTCAGCAAGCAGGCGCTCTTCTGGCCAGCTCGTCCGACGCGTCCTCGAAGCTGGTGGAGCTGAGCAAGGCCGAAGCGCTCGGCTTGCTCGATGACCATGATGTTCGCCTTGGGCACGTCCACGCCAACTTCCAAGACCGTCGTGCCGACCAAAACGTCGAGCGCCCCCTCCGAGAACTCGCGCATCAGGAGGCGGCGTTCCTCGCCAGAAAGCTTCCCGTGGATTCGACCGACCCGCGCTCCGCCAAATCGCGTCTGCATCTCGGCAAAGACCTGGTCCACGCCGACCAACTCGTCGGACGTAGAGATGGCGGGGCACACCACGAAGGCTCGACCCCCGGCATCGAGCGCGCGTTCGATCTGATGATACACAGCATCGCGCTTCCGGCGTGAGAGCATCTTCGTGGTGACCGGAATACGTCCGGGCGGCTTGGCATCGATCGTCGTGAGCTCGAGCCCCGCGTAGAGAACGAGCGCGAGGCTTCGCGGGATCGGCGTCGCTGTCATGACTAGGAGATGAGGGGCGTTCGTCGAGCCACGTGAGCTCAGTCGCAGGCGTTGCGCAACGCCAAAGCGATGTTGCTCGTCGACGATTACCAAGCCGAGCTCTGCGAATCGAACGTCCCCGCTCAGAAGCGCGTGCGTGCCAACGACGAGATCGATGGCTCCCGTCGCCAAGCGATCCAGCATGGATCGCCGCTGGTCCTTGCTCAGGGCGCCCGTGAGAACGCCGAGACGCAAACCCAGTCTTTCTACGGTAGGCCTCAGGGTCTGTGCGTGCTGATCAGCAAGGAGCTCGGTGGGGGCCAAAAAAACGGTCTGCGCCCCACCCGCAGCGACTTGCGCGCAGGCGACCATCGCCACTGCGGTCTTTCCGCATCCCACATCACCCTGGAGAAGACGACGCATTGGGATTTGACTGCAGAGCGCCGCGCTCACCTCGCGAACCGCTGCCTTCTGTGCAGCCGTCAGCTGGAACGCGAATGCGCCTGAGGCCGTGGGCACGGAAGACCCGGCTTCGAACGCGCGCGAAACCCCTCCTTGCTCAGACGCTCGGCGCAGACGCAGCGCGAGCTCCCAGAGCACGAGCTCTTCGAGCGCAAGCCGGTGGTGAGCCGGGCTGAGCATCTCGGCGTCGGCATCGAATGCCTCCGGATCGGGAACGTGAATCGAACGGAGCGCTTCGGCCACCGTGCATGCACCGATCTCGGCGCGGAGCGCAGCCGGAATGAGATCGGGAACCTCGGCGACCGCGCGGTCCACCGCGGCTCGTACGGCCCGTCTGAGTGTCTTACGGCGAACGCCGGGCACCTCGGGGTAGCGAGGTTCGATCGCACCGCGTAGGTCGCTCGGCAGCGACTCTGGATGCGCCATGGTTGCCGTGCCGCGATAGTCGGTGATCTTACCAGCGACCCGCACCGTCTCGCCCTCGGCGAAGCGGCGCGCAAGCCCCGGAATCGCCCGGAACCAGACGAGCTTCAACTCGCGGTAGCCTTCGACCTCGGCTGCTGCATCCGGGGCTTCGAGTCGCGCCTCGAAGCCGAGACGGCCCCCTCGAGGAAACGATCGCGCCCCCCGAACACGCCCTTCGACGACCGCATACTCGCCGTTACGGAGCTCATGAATTGCAGTCGTTGCTCGCTGGTCGACGTACCCGCGCGGTAGAAGCCAGAGGAGATCCCCCACCGACTCGAAGCCACGGGCGCGCAGATGGGCGCCGCTCGTAGAACCGATCCCCGGCAGGGTTTCCACAGGATGATCGAGCAGTGTGGACACCGGTGCCCGTCCCTCCCGAGCCGAGGCCCCTTCAGCCCCAGCGAACGTCGCTCACTTCGTAGTGGCGAACGCCGCCCGGCGTCTCGACCCGCACCTCGTCGCCGACTTCCCTGCCGACCAATGCGCGGGCCACCGGTGAAGTGATCGAGATCTTGCCCTCCTTGATATCGGACTCGTCCGGTCCGACCAGGCGGTAGGTGACCATCTTGCCGTTGTCCATGTCTTCAAGCTCGACGATGGCGCCGAACTTCACCTTCTCGCCGCTCAAGGTCGAGGGATCGATGACCTCGGCGCGCGAGAGCTTGTCTTCGATCTCGGCAATGCGCGCTTCGCACATGCCCTGCTTCTCTTTGGCGGCATGATACTCGGCGTTCTCCTTGAGATCGCCATGGTCGCGCGCGACGCCGATCTCCTGGGAGATCTTGGGCCGCTCGGCCTTGAGCGCATTGAGCTCGGCCGTGAGCGCTGCGTGCCCGGCTGGGGTCATCGGAACCCGTTCCATCCCATCCTCGTAGTGTCTGCCCCCAGCTGAGGCAACCCAACGCTACTTGCTGGGCGGCAGGAGGGTGGCCAGCTCGTGGTTGCGCGCGTGGTACTCTTGGAGCGAGCAGACGGAAAGAGGTCGGCGGCGCCGCGCTTCGATCGCATCGACTGCCGCGGCCGCAGCGGCGATCGTGGTGAAATACGGCACGTCACTGAGAACGGTTTGGCGCCGCATCGAGCGGCTGTCGCGAATCGCCTTTGCTCCAGCGGTCGTGTTGATCACCAGATCGATCTCACCGTTCTGAAGACGGTCGACGATGTGCGGCCGTCCCTCGCCGACCTTGTGCACGTTCTCGGCTTCGACCCCGGCCTCTTCGAGCACTGCGCGCGTCCCCTTCGTGGCCACGATCTCGAAACCCAAGCCTTTGAGACGGCGAGCGAGGCGGGCAGCTGCGGGCCGGTCGGTCTCTTTGACGCTTATGAACACTTTGCCGAGATCGGGAAGCTCCGTGTAGGCGGAGAGCAATGCTTTGTAGAACGCTTCGGGGAAATTGTCGGCGATGCCCATGACTTCGCCCGTGGAACGCATTTCGGGGCTGAGGATCGTGTCGACGCCGGGGAATTTGGTGAATGGGAAGACCGATTCCTTGACGGCGATGTGCTCCGTAACGATTTCCCTGGTGTAGCCGAGCTCCCGAAGGGTCGAGCCCGCCATCACCTTTGCGGCGATCTTTGCGAGGGGGACACCGATGGTCTTGCTGATGAAAGGAATCGTTCGAGAGGCCCTCGGGTTGACCTCGATGACGAACACGGCGCCGCCGCGAACGGCAAACTGGACATTCATCAATCCCACTACGCCGAGCTCCAAGGCAAGGGCTCGCGTCGACTGGCGCAGCGTTGCGAGCACGTCGTCCGGAAGCGAGTGAGCGGGCAATGACATCGACGAGTCGCCGGAGTGAATCCCCGCCTCTTCGATGTGCTGGAGGAGACCGCCAATGACCACGTCATGGCCATCCGAGACGCAGTCTACGTCCACCTCGATTGCGTCTTTCAAGAATTCGTCGACCAGGATGGTCTGGGTCTCTGCGTCAGCGACGGCCTCTAGCGCGACCGTCATGTATCGCGCGAGCTCCTCTTGTGAGTGAACGATTTCCATCGCCCGACCACCGAGCACGTAGCTCGGCCTCACGACGACCGGAAATCCGATTCGCTCGGCGACTCCGAACGCGTCCTTCGCACCCTTGGCGATGCCGCCACGAGGACGGTCGAGACCGAGCTTCGTCAGAAGCTCCTCGAACCTCTCGCGGTCCTCGGCCCGATCGATGGCATCTGCCGTGGTCCCGAGAATCGGTACGCCCTCGCGGGACAAGGGCACGGCGAGCTTCAAGGGTGTTTGCCCCCCAAACTGCACGATGACGCCGTCCGGCTTCTCGACCTCTAGGATGTGCATCACGTTCTCGAAGGTGAGCGGCTCGAAGTACAACCTGTCGGACGTGTCATAGTCGGTGGACACCGTCTCGGGGTTGCAGTTCACCATGATCGTCTCGAAGCCCATCTCTTTGAGGGCGAAGGATGCGTGCACGCAGCAGTAGTCGAACTCGATCCCTTGCCCGATCCGGTTGGGCCCTCCACCGAGAATCATCACCTTCTTCTTGTCGCCGTCCATTCGCGCTTCGGTGTCGAGTCCCCAGGTCGAATACATGTAGGGGGTGAGCGCAGGAAACTCCGCGGCGCAGGTGTCGACGCGGGAGAAGACCGGCTCAACGCCCTTGGCCGCGCGCTCGGCGCGCACGGACTTGCTGGTCTCGCCACGGAGCGTCGCAATTTGGGCGTCGCTGAAACCGAGAGCCTTCGCCTCGCGCAGCAGCGCTTCACCGAGAGGCGCGCCAGTCGATTTCTTCAAGGTCTGTTCGAAGGCGAGGATCTGGCGCATTTGCTCGAGGAACCACACGTCGATCTGAGTCGCTCCATGGAGGTCTTCCACGGTGAGCCCAACTCGCATGCCGTCTGCGAGGTACCAAAGGCGATCGGCGAGCGGGGTGCGGACGAGGTCTAGAATCGACTCGCGAAGCTCGGCCTCGCTTGCGTCGGGCAAGTCGGCCAACATCGGCTTGGCAGTGTTGATCGCTTCGCCGCTCTCTATCAGGCGTCTCACCTGAGCGGCCAGATCGCGATAGTCCACCTTCGTGAGAAGCGAGGTCAATCCGTCTCTTCCCGTCTCGAGCGAGCGCGCGGCCTTCTGAAGCGACTCCTTGAATGTGCGACCGATGGCCATCGCTTCACCCACCGACTTCATCTGCGTCGTCAGTCGGGGATCGGCGCCGGCGAATTTCTCGAACGCGAAGCGCGGAATCTTCGTGACGACGTAGTCGATCGTAGGCTCGAACGCAGCACTGGTGCCCGTGATGTCGTTGCGAAGCTCATCCAGGCGATAGCCCACCGCGAGCTTGGCCGCGATCTTGGCAATCGGATAGCCCGTGGCCTTGGAAGCGAGCGCGCTGGATCTCGACACGCGCGGGTTCATCTCGATGACGATCACCCTGCCGTCGGCCGGATTGACGGAAAACTGGATGTTGGAGCCGCCGGTCTCGACCCCGATCTCGGTGATGATCGCCCGTGCAGCGTTTCGCAGGCGCTGGTACTCACGGTCGGTGAGCGTCATCGCTGGCGCCACCGTGATCGAATCTCCGGTATGGACTCCCATTGGATCGAAGTTCTCGATCGTACAGATCACACCGAAGTTGTCCGCGTTGTCTCGTATGACCTCGAGCTCGTATTCCTTCCAACCGAGCAAGCTCTCCTCGACTAGGCACTCGTGAATGGGGCTGCACTGGAAGGCCCAGCGAATCGCTTTGTCGAACTCGGCTTTGTTGTACGCGACGCCGCCACCTGAGCCGCCCATCGTGAGCGACGGACGAAGAATGATCGGAAACCCGATCCGCTCTGCAATCTCGTGGGCTTGATCGACCGTACGAGCGACCTCGGCTCTCGCGCTGCCGAGCCCTATCTTGTCCATGGCAGCCTTGAACAGCTCGCGATCTTCGGCCTTGCGAATCGCCTCGACATTCGCACCGATCAGCTCGACCCCGTACTTCTCGAGCACACCCCCGTCGGAGAGAGACAACGCGAGGTTCAGTGCGGTCTGCCCACCAAGGGTCGGAAGCACCGCGTCCGGCCGCTCTCGTTCGATGATCGCTTCGAGGATCTCCGGGGTCAGCGGCTCGACATACGTCCGGTCCGCGAACTCCGGGTCAGTCATGATCGTCGCCGGGTTCGAGTTGACCAGTATGATTCGGTAACCCTCTTCTTTGAGCGCCTTTGCGCCCTGGGTCCCGGAATAGTCGAACTCGCAGGCCTGCCCGATGACGATCGGCCCCGACCCAATCAGTAGGATGCTTTCAATATCGTCGCGGCGGGGCATCGAGTCAGTTCAACCTGGGCGTTCGCGCGGGCTTACCAGAGCGCCCTAGGGGCCGCAACCGGGAAGGTCTTCATTGGGATCTCGTTTGCCGAGAGCGCTGATGATCGCATCACCGCGTGCGCTCTCTGACCTAAAACGGGCCCGCCGGGCGCGGTCCGATACGATCTCGAGCTCGACCCAAAGCACCGTGCGAGCCCTCATTCCCGGAAACTTCTTTCCCCACTCGACGAAGAGCACTCCACCCTCCTCGAGCAGCTCATCGACACCGAGCTCTTCGACCTCGGCTTCGTCGCCCAGCCGATAGAAGTCCGCATGCGCGATCGGCAATCGCCCCTGGTACTGATGCAGCAGAGCGAAGGTGGGACTGGTAACCGCGATCTCCTTCGGCACACCGAGCCCGTGAACCGTTGCGCGCGCGAACGTCGTCTTGCCGGCGCCGAGCCCTCCTTCCAAACCGATCACGTCACCCGGCGCGAGCACCGCCGCGAGCGCGCGCGCCAAGGCGACGGTGTCCGCCTCGCTCCGAAGCTCCAGCTCGATCATGCGCAAGCCCTGTCACATCTCGGGGGCCAACGCACGCTCGGGCCGCTCAGACCTTGATTTGGATGCCCAGTTGCTCTCGAAGGCGGAAGTAGCTCTCCGAAACGCTGTAGAGCACGATCTCCTTGACCTTCTCGCGCGGGGCGAGATCGGCGGTGGATTCTGACGGGATTTGTTGCGTCATGCGGACCGCAGTGTCGACGTCGTCGCAGAGGAGTAGCCCGGCGCGAAGCGCGGTAACCTCCACCGCCTGCATCCAACGCTTGATATCCGCCTGCCCTCCAGCGTCGACGAACTTACGCACGACCTGCTTCAGCACGTCCAGGTGCGACTGGTCCATGTACTTCGCCAACTGCTTGGCTGTGGACTCGACGCTTGCGTCCCCGCCTCCCATGCCAACCACGCGCATGGCAGCCAGCAAGAGCGTCCTCAGGTCGGTGTGCGAGCTGTACATCGTTCGGATGAAATGCTCGCCCCGGTAGTAAGTGAGGTGGCGCCCGCATACGAACGCCAGGTCGACGGGTCGGTAGCCCGAAAGTAGCGTGTACCCAGTGATGATCGCCGGCGGATTGCTCCTCGGTTCGTCCCGAAGGGCGCCTGAGAGCTCCTTCTGAATGAAGAGGCGAACCGGAATCGTCACGTTGAGCACGTCCTGCGCCAGCTTGAACTGCCGGGCGAGGGCGAGACTCGGGTTGGCTAGGTCCTCCGGCTTGCGCTTGCTCAAGTTGAGCTTCTTGTCGGTCATCGCCATCGACGCTCGGACCGCAGGGGCGATCACCTCCATGATCTTCGAGATGTAGAGGTCCTGATCGGCGTGCATCAGCTCTTTCACCCACGCTTCATTGCTCAACCGCGTCTTCGGCTGGATCTCCCGGTCCTGCCTGTACTGCTGGAAGAATTTCCTCTGTTCCTCGTCGGCCTTTTCGAAATACGTCAAGGTCCGCGCAATGCACCAGGCCTTGTCGTAAGCGCGGGCATCGAAGTAGAGCTTGTAGAGCGCCCGGTACGAATCGAGCCGGTTCGGGTCCGCTCCGAGAAGCCACTGGTGCTCCGCGATTGCCTGCTCGGTCTTGTCCGGCATCGTCGCGTAGAGCTCCGCCAGGATCTGGTGCTCGACCGGGTCGTTGGGCTTGAGGCCAGCGGCCATTTGAAACGACTCCGCCGCGGCATCGAAGTTACGCTGACGGTCGCGGTAGATGATGCCGAGCGTGTGCCAGAGGTTGTGCTCGAGGTCCGTGTTGCCCTGGTTGATGATGCGGTGAAGCATCTTGCGGTACGCTCGCTCGAGCGCCTTCCAGTCCTTGCGCTCGTTCAGCAGCTTATTGACCGCTTCGAATGGCTTGAGCTGATTGCAGTCGATGTCCAGGGCTTCGTTGAAGCGCTCGAGGGCGGCATCTTCGTCTTCGAGCTTGTCGCGTAGGATGACACCGATCGTATACGTGTACTTGGCCTTGGCGTCGTCCCGCTCCTCGATTCCGCGAACGCGCTCGATGACGTCGATCGCCTCTGACCAACGCTCCGCAGCCTGATAGGTCACGAGGAGCTTGTGGAGCACGACGTGATCATCGGGTTGGATGTCGAGTGACTCGGTGTATGCCTCGGCTGCGGAGTCGGGGGCTCCGAGCTTCTCGTGCCAGATGTCTCCGAGCTCCACGAGAATTGCGGCCCGCCGAGACGGATCGTCGGCCACGTCCAGTATTCGCTTCTTGTACTCGACGACCGAGCTCCAGTCGCCCTCGGCAGTCTGCAGGTCGACCATGGCCTCGAGGGCAGGCACGAAATGCGTGTCCTCTTCGAGCGCCTTGTCGAACATGTTCCGCGCTTTTTTCTCCTCGCCCTGCTCCCGTTTGACGACGCCGAGCCTGTAGAAGATCTCGGTAATCTCGTCTCGGCCAAGCGCATCGCGGTGCTGGACCAGAAGGAGCTGGTGGTACTTGAACGCATCGTCCCAGCGTTCCGCCCGGAAATGAGCTCCCGCCAGCCCTTTGAGCGTGGTCGAATCGTCGCTCACGAGCTCGTACGCGCGCTCGTAAGCAGTCACGGCTTCGTCGGCATGCCCCAGCTTGGTGGCGGTTTCACCCAGCATCGACGCAAGGCGGTGCTGCTCGTCGTGCTCGCGCTTTTCCGAGCGCTGCACCAGTGTTCGCAGAAGCGGGAACGCGTTCTCATAGCGTTCCTTGCTCACGTAGGCATCGACCAGGGGCAACATGGCGTCCTCATTGTCGGGATCGGCCTCGATCGCAGCCTCGAAGGCCTCCACCGCGCCCTCTTCGTCGTCGAGCCGCTCGGCACGAATGCGCCCAAGCTGGACGAGCCGCGCGGCCCGAACGCGATCCTTCTCGGTGTGCTCGATCTCGAGTCCAAGTGTCTTGGCCGCGGCAACCCAGTCACCCGAATCGACGTGGATGCTCCGCATCGCCTCCAGCGATGGGAGATGCGCCGGATCCAGATCGATGGCCGTTTGGAAGTGCTCCAACGCCGATGCTCGATCTCCGAGCTCTTGGTCGAGGATGCACCCCATTCGGTGTTTGAGGGCCACTTGATCGCTGGGATCGTCGGAGACCCTCGTGAGCTGGCCCATCATGTCGAGCGCGGCCGCGTAATCGCCTTTGCGCTCGTACAGCTTGGTCAGTGCCTGAAGGCTGAAGACGTCGTCCTCGTTGAGATTGAGCGCGTTGAGGTAGCTATCTATCGCCTGCTCTGTGTCGTCCTTCTGAGTCGCATAGACCTGCCCGAGCTCCCGGAAAATACGAACCCGTTCTTCGGTGTCGGCCGTCGCGCTCGCATGGCGATCATAGGTGCGAACCAGGTCGTCCCAGCACTGCATCGCGCGGTAGAGCTGCTCGAGCTCGCAGAGCGCTTGATCATGAAGTGGATCGATGTCGAGCACCTGCTCGAGCCGCTGGGTCGCGTTCTCCGGTTTCCGGAACTCCTCCTGCCACATCTTGGCGAGTCGCATCAGAATTTCGATCCGCTCGCGCTCGGTTACGACGACCTCGTACTCACGCTCGAGGATCCCAATCAGATCCTGATATCGTCCATCTTGCGTATACAAACGCTCCAAACCTCGAAGCGCATTGAGATCGGTGGGCGAGAGCTCGGCTGCCTTTTCGTAGTTTTCGGTGGCTGCCTTCGGATCGTTAAATCGTTCCTCGTAGGCCTCGGCCACCTGCAGCAGCGCCGAGACGATGCTCTCGACATCCTCGACGGCTTCTGCCTTGCGCTCGAGGATGTTGAGTAGCTTGTTGGACCGGCCGTCTTCACGGTAGATCCTCTCGAGCGCTGTCAGCGCACCGACGTGCTTGTCTTGGAGCTGAAGCGCCCTTCGGTAGTAGTCCTCGGCCTCTTGCCGCATCGCGAAGCGGTCGTCGGCGAGGTCTCCCATGCGAACGTAGGTATTGGCCTTGACGTCGTCGTCGTCCGTCAGCTCGACGAGCTTGGCGAGTGCCTGGGCGAGCTTATCCCACTGATGGGTCGTCTCGTAGAGGTCGCCCAGTTGCCACCATGCCTTCGCATTGCTCGGGTCGAGTGCACGAATCTGCTCGTAGTACGGGATGGCGTACTCCGGATGTCCGAGGTCCTGGCCATACCACTTGGCGCAGCAGAGGCAGATCGCGATCTGTGTCTCCGGCTCCTGACCCTCTTGCAACACCTGATTGGCAGAAGTGAGAAGCTCATTCCACTTGTCGTTTGCTGCGGTCACTCGCTCGAGGTCGACAGCGGTGTTCTTGTTGGCGAAGTCCTCGGTCCACGCGATGTAAAGCGTGTGATAGGCCTGCTCGCCGTCGTCGAGGTGTTCTTCGTAGACCCTTGCCGCCGCGCGCAACAGCTCGATGCGCTCACTTCGGCTTTCCGTGGCTTCGATGCGCGTCACGTAGAGGTCGATGAGCTCGTCCCAGCGCTCCGCATTTCTAAGCAGCGACTGCAACTGCGAGAACGCATACTCGTGCATCGGGTCGACTTCGAGGATGCGGCCGAAGGCGCCCGCAGCTCCATCCTTGTTGCCCGCCTCGGTCTCCCAAAGCTCGGTGACCGCGATCAGCTGGCGAATTTTCTCGTGTGGGTCGGTGAGAGCCTGCGCTCGCTGCTCCATCACTCCGATCGCAGCCTCCCAGTCGCCCTCGTTGCGGTGAATGAGCTCGAGCGAGTCCAGCGCTTCGAAGAAGCTCGGATCGATCGTGAGTACGTTGCGATAGGCCTCGACTGCGTCGGCCGGCTGATTCAGCTCGTTTGCGTAAATGTGCCCAAGCTGCATGTAGACCGTGATCAGGTCAGCGTCCTCAAGGGTTGCTGCGCCGACGTCGATGACCCGATGGAGGGTGTCGGCCCGCTCGCGCGACTGCCCGCCTGCGCGCTGGATCTCCGCGATGCTGAACAGCGCATAAGCGTTGCCCGGATCGATGTCGAGCACACGTTCCCAATTCTCGATCGCGTTTCGTTCGCGCTCGAGCTTCTCGTACCAGACCCTTGCAAGGTCGGAGTACACTTGAATCCGGAACGTATCGTCGTCGGCAATCGCGGCCTCGCGCTCGAGGACGTCGACGAGGTCGCGCCAATTGCCTTGAGACGCATAGATGTCGCCGAGGGCATTGAGCGCTTCCGGATCCTCTCCACGAAGATCGAGGACGCGCTGCCAGAGGCCGATCGCCTTCTCTGGGTCGCCGAGCCTGTTGGTCGAAAGCTTGGCCATGCGCGCAAACACGTCGGCCTGCTGCGAATCGCCGAGCGCGATGCTCAGCTCCTTCTCGAATGCTGCAAAGAGCTCGGGCCAGCGTCCGAGGTTGGCATAGATGCCCTGAAGCGCCTGGATCGCCTGAGCATGCTCGGAGTCGTATTCGTCGAGAAGCTCGCTGAATACCTCGATGGCGTCCTCGGTGCATCCGAGGCGCTGCTCGAGCACGGTGCCCAGCCGATAGTGCAAATCGATGAGCTCCGATCCGTTGCTGCAACCTTCGATTCGCTTGCGCAGCACTTCGGAGAGCGCCCTGTATGCCCCATGCTCCGTGTAGATTCGATCGAGGGCCTTCAGCGCCTTTTCGTCATGGGCTTCCACGCCAAGAATGAATCGATAGGTTTCCTCGGCGCGTTCGAGGTCGTGGAGCTCGTTCTCGTAGACTTTGGCCAGCCGGCGTCCGAGCTCCGCCTTGTTGAGCGGGTCCCCGCTGTGCTGAATGCCATTGGCGTAGGTAGTCGCAAGCTCGGTCCAGCCATCCACGATGGCCGAAAGGCGCTCCGCCTCGACCAGTGAGTGGTCGTGGCTTGGGTCTTCGAGCAGGGCCTTCTGCATCCACTGGAATGCGCGACCGTGGTCGGCGGCCTTGTCCTCGGCGATCTCAGCGAGTCGGTGCATCATCACGACGCGCTCGATCGGGTCCTTCTGATGCTCGACCTGCACCTCCTGCACGTTGAGCAGCCGATCCCAATTGCCCTGCATGCGGTAGAGCGGCTCGAGCACTTCGCCAATGGCCATGGGCTGCACGCCACTCGAGAATAGATCTTCGAGTGCCGAGACGGCCGGTGCATATTCGGGGGCAGCGGCGAGAATCTCGCGGTACTGGTCGATGGCGGAATCCATCTTCCCGAGCTGATTTTGGAAGACTTGCCCGGTGCGGAACTGCAGATTCAGAACCGCCTCCGGCGTGCTGGCGATCGCTGCTTCCATTTGAAGCGTCGCGGCCAGATCGTCCCATCGTTCGGTCTGCTCGTAGAGTCGGTCGAGCGCTTCGATGGCGGTCACATCGCTCGGGTCGACGTTGGCGACGAACTGATAACGCGAGATCGCCGCATCGACATCGTCGAGCTGGACCTCGTTGATCACGGCGGAACGCTTCGCGAGATGAACGACGTCGTCGGGCGATTGTTCGCGCATTCGCTGAACTTCCGCGTCGTAACGAGAAGCCGCTTCATGCCAATTGTCGGTCTGCTCCGCTAGCCGCTCGAGCGAGGAAAGGGTCAGCTCGTTGCGCGTGTCGAGCGGAAGCGCCCGAACAAAGGCGCCAAAGGCCGAAGGCGGATCCTCGAGTTGGATCTCGTAGATCTCCGCGAGCTGCTGAAGCATCTCGACACACTCGGCCCGATCCTCGGTGAATCGAACCTGCACCTCGCGGACCTCGGCGAGCTTTCGATACTCGCCAGCGGCTAGATAGACCTCTTCGAGTGCCTCGGCGGCCGCCAATGGCTCTACCGCGTCGCGAGTCATCGCGGTCAGGGCATCGAGCGTTCTCTGGTGTGCCGGAGCCCCAGCCAGGATGTCGCGGTAGATCTCGATCGCCTGCTTGGGATCCTCGAGATGGCGCCGCCAGAGCTCGCCGAGTCGGAAACGGAGCTCGACGCGCTGATCCTCGTCGGTCACTATCTCGGACTGACGCTCGAGGACCTGCAGCAGATCGCGCCACTGCGACATGCTCTCATGGAGCACGTCCAAATGACGCAGCGCGTGAAGGTCATCCGGGTCGATCTCGAGGACACGTTGATACGCGTCGATTGCCTTGTCGGTGTCGTCGAGCTGCGTCTCGTGAACTCGGCCCATCGCCGCGAAGATTTCCTTCCGTGCGTCTGGATCGGAAACGACCTCGGCCTTGCGTTCGTAGGTCTCGAGCAAGGAGCTCCATTTACCAAGCCCCAATTCCAACTCGATCAGACGGTCGAGCGATTCGACGTCGGTCGGGTCGATCTCGAGCACCTGCTGATGCACGGCAATCGCCTCGGCCGGATTGTCGAGGATGTCCTCGTAGATCGCGGCTGCTTTGACGAGTTGGTCTCGCTGGTCGTCCGGGGACGGCAGCATCCGAGCCTTGCGTCGGTAAATGGAAGCGAGGTCCTCGTAGCGCTCGGTCTGCTGGAACAGTCGCTCGAGGGCATCAGCCGAATACCGGTGCTCCTCGTCGATGTCGAGGATCCTCTGATAGTGCTCCACCGCGCGATCGAGCTGACCCAGGTCGTGCTCACGGATCTCGGCGGTGCGAAGGAGAAGCGCGATGGCCAGCTTTGGATCGTCCAAGCTCGCGACGAGCTGCTCGTACACGCTCGCGAGCGCGTCGGAGGCGCCAACCGCGGCGCTCAGGCGCTCCAGCTCTTCTCTCGATGCGGGATGCCCCGGGTCTTCCCGGAATGCCCGCGCATAGCTTTCAAATGCACCGCGCAGGTCGCTGAGCGAGAATTCCTGCAGCTTGGCGATCTCTTGGAACAGTCCCAGCCGACGCTCGGGGGCGGTGGCGTGGTGGGCTTGAATCTCGTACACGTCGACGAGTCGAGACGAAGCTCCGCCCTCCTTGTAGATCGGCTCGAGGATGTCTGCGACGGCAGCCTGGTACTCGGCAGATTCGAGCAGACGTTCGAGCGCGCCCAATGCAGCCGGATTGCTCGCGTCGTTCGTCAAGACGTCGCGGTAGATCTCGATCGCCGAATCGATTGAGCCCATGCGCTGTTCGCGAATTTCGGCTAGCCGAAGCAGGAGCGCTGTTTGCTCCTGCGACTGGTCGGTCATCGACAGCTGTCTTTCGACGTTGTCGGCGAGATCGCTCCAGAGTCCCTGGCGCGCGAGCAGGTCGTCGAGCGTCCCGAGGGCACCACGGTTGCTCGGATCGAGCTCGAGAATCTCGTTCTGAAGGACGATGGCTTGCTCCGACTCGTCGAGCAGGTCCGCGTGAATTCGCCCCATTTCCGCTAGAACCCCGATCTTCTCGTCGGGGTCTGCATATGCCTCGGCCCGAGCCCGAAGCACGCCCAGGAGCTCGTGCCAACGCTCCGCGCCGCGGTAGAGCGCATCGAGCGCGCCGAGCACCTCGAAGTCGCCTGGATCCGTTTCGAGGACCTTGCGGTACGCCGACACCGCGGCCTCCGCATCATCGAGCCTCGATTCGTGGATTTCGGCGGTCTTGATCCAAAGCGATCGACTCAGCGAAACGTCCAAGACGTTTGCCGCCAGATCCCCGGTGAGATCGGCCACTGCCTCGAACAAGTCATGCTCTGTCGCGAGCATCTCGAGGCGTTGCAGTGTGCCCAGATCCGAAGGCATCTCACGGAAAGCCTCCGAGAGCGATACGAACCCGCGCTGAGGATCGCCGATGTACTGGAAGTACGTGTCGGCGACTCGGGTGAGCAATTGAAGCTTCTCACGGGGCACCGTGCTGAAACGGTGTTGCACGCGAAGTGCGTTGATGTAGTGATTCCAATCATCACTCATCTCGTACACGGGTTCGAGAACGCGTGATGCCTCTGCCGCGACCTCGTCGTCTTCGAGCAAGGCTTCGAGTCGGGCTCGGGCTCCGTCATGCTCGGCGAAGATCGAAAGCACCTCGCGGTAGAGCTCGACCGATCGCAGCTTGTCGTCGAGTCGTGACTCGCACACGCGACCCAGTCTGAACTTCAGTGCCGCGAGCTCTTCGTCTCCCTCGGGACCGGCTTCGACTCGGCGCTCTAGAAGTTGTGCGAGATCCTGCCACCGCGACTCGGCCTCGTAGAGTCGCTCGAGCTCGCGGCAGGCATCGACCTGCTCCACCCCGTATTCGTCGATGATGCCTTCGAGAGCCTCGATTGCCTTGGCAGGAGCGTTCAGCGCCTGGGCAAACAGCCTGGCGCGTCGATACGCAATGTCGAGACGCGCCTCGGCGTCCTCCTCGAGCTCGATCCGCCGCTCGTAGATGTCGAGCAATTCGCGGAATCTCTCGGTGCGGACGTAGAGGTCCCCAAGTGCGCTGATCGCGGCAAGGTTGTTGCTCTCGAGCTCGTAAACGACCTGGAACTGCTCGATCGCGTCATCGATCCGATCGAGCTGCGTCAAAGTTTGACCGTAGCTCAGGCGAATCGGCACCGCCTGATGTGGATCCGAGACCGCCTCGATTGCGGACTCGAACCCGGAGACCAATCGGTCCCACCCGTTCAACTCTTCCGCGAGACGCTCGACGTCGATGCGAGCCTCGTCATGTGTCGGCGCCAGCGAGAACGCTTCCAAATAGCGCTCGAACGCGACGTCTGGCTGCCTCAGGCGTTCCTCGAACACCTGGCCGATTTTGCGAAGGAGCCCGACTTTGGCGTCATCGTCCGACGCGTGCGCGAAGCGGACTTCCAAGACCGACACGAGCTTCCGAGCATCGTGCGCTTCTTCGTAGATCGGCGTGAGCGCTTCGGCGGCCTGAACGTTGTCCGGATCGGTGCCGAGGATCTTCTCGTAGACGCGCGCAGCCCGGTCGGGCTTCTCTTTCATTTCTTCCCAGAGACGGGCGGCTCTGAACAGCAGCGGAATGCGCTGGTCCGGAGGGGTCTCTTGCGCTTCGGCTTGCCGTTCGACGATGCGGATGAGCTCATCCCATTGTTCGTTGGCTGCGTAGAAAGCCTCTAGCTCATCCCAGGCGCCGAGAGAGACGTAGCGACGCTTGAGCTGTTCCTGAGCCCGCCGATCGGACGGATCGAGCTCGAGCAGCTTCGTGAAAGCCGCGATAGCGCCTTCGTCGTTGCCGATCTTGTCCGCATAGATCATTCCGAGCTTCTGAAGCTGCTGCTTCATCGAGGTGATGTCGGCGTCCGCCGCCACGAGCTTCTCCAAGACCTCGGCGAGCGGCTCCCACTCCCGGGCTCGCTCATAGAGCTGCGCCAGATTGTCCAAGGCACTCGGATTCTCCGGATCTGCTTCGATCACCTTCTGCCAAAGCTCGATGCAAACCTCCGGTTTTCGAAGGCGCTGCGTGGCTAGGTCGGCCATCTCCGCGTAGGCAATGAGCTGATCCTGTTCGGGCATCAGCTCGACCTCTCGCTGCATGGTCCGAATGAGCTTCTCCCAGTCGCGCCGCTTCTCGTACATCTCCTTGAGGCGTCCGATCGCTTCGACGTCGTGCCCCTCGTACTCGAGAAGCTGCTCGAAGCACTTGATCGCCTCGGCCTGATTGCTCGAACGCTCGAGATAGAGCGTGCCCGCCTGGCGGAACAGCTCCGCCTTCTCGGCCGGCGACTGAATCAGCTCGGCCTTCTTGAGGATGGAGCGGATCATGTCCGACCATCGCTTCTGTTGTTCAAACTTCGCGATCGCGTCGTCGAGCTTCTCGAGCTCGGCAGCTTCGTCCGCGGTCAGCTCTCGAACCTCATCCCCCGATTGTTCTTCCGACATCTTGCCCCAGCCCCCTTACGGCGATTCGGTTCTCAATTCCGCGAGACGGTCTCGCGCCGCTTTGACGTAGTGCTCAGGCGCGTCCGTGCCTGCCATCATCACATACTTGTCGAGGTAGCGCTTCGCCTCCTCGTCGTTGCCCTGAAGTGCATACGTCCAACCGAGCGAAAACAACGCATCGCTCATGCCCGGCACGATTCCGAGCGCCGCCTGGAACTCGGCGATGGCTTCGTCGTACTTGCGTTGCTGCTGATAGACCGTGCCCAGAAGATGATGGATGTTGGCCTCCTCTTCGGTGCCCGGCATCGCGACGTTGAGCGCCTCCCTCAAGACCTGCGCAGCTTGATCCGGGTAGCGAAGATCGGCGTACAAACGGCCAAGCGCCGAGTACGACGGCAAGAATCGCGGCCCAGTCTTGATCGCGTCCGTGTATTGGTAGAGCGCATTCTGCGAATCTTCTAGCTCTTCGCTGCATCGCCCGAGCTTGAAGTGAGCCTTGAACAAGGATGGATCCAGCTCGAGCGCCTTGGTGAACGCGGACTGCGCTCCCTTCCAATCCTCGAGCTCCATCAGGACGGTGCCGAGCTTCTCGTGATATCCGGGCATGTCGGGCTTGGCCACGATCGCCCTCTCGAGCGCCTCGCGCGCGGCCGAGAAGGCGCGCAGCTCGATCTGGACGATGGCGAGGTTGAAGTACGCTTGATGATTCGTCGGATCGAGGACCGCGGCCTTTTCGAGGCTCTGAGCGGCTTCGTTGAACCGTTTCATCTCCGCGAGCTCGACGCCGGCATTCATCTCGTTCATCGATTCCACGCGGGCGCGAGAACAGTTCCCGCCCATCAGGACTAGACCCACCAACACCACCCCGAAACTATGAGCACGCATGCTTGCCTCCTAGGCTTGGAAATTCACAAGCACTTCAATCCTACAGCATTGCTTCCCTGGCGAACAACAGTAAACACAGCTCTTTCTCAGCTGTTTCGCCATTCTTGGCCAGTTTCAGACGATCCCAACTTCGCTGAACGCGGGAACAGGCCCTGGAAAGCAGGGATATCAGAAGGGAATCTCGCTTTTCGACTGACGACCGAAGCGTCACTGGCCCGCAGCGTCGAGCAAGAACGGGTAGTTGACGACCACGACGCCGCCACCGTCGGGCGCCGGGAAAGTCCACCTGCGGACCGCGCTGACGATGCAACTCTCGACCGCTTCGTTCCGCAAGGTCGAATTGTCGACCATGGCCGACTGCACCGAACCCGTCGGAGAGATGACGAACTTGGTGGTCACACGCCCTTGCAGATCCGGCCGCGCATTGAGCTGTTGCTCGTAGCAGAACTTGACCTCGTTGATGTGCCGCTGGACTACGCGCCGAATGACTTCCTTCGAGAGCGAGCCTCGCACCTCTGCACCGCCACTTCGGACCTGAGGCACGCCCGCCGAGCGACCGCGGAACCCGCCGACGCCACGACCGTAACCGCCTTCTCCTTCGCCCCGGCCGCCACCGCGACCGATCGTGCCGAAGTTACCCATGCCGATGGTGCCCTGCCCAAGACCACCGCCACCACGACCGGTGCCGCGCAACCCGAGGCCGCCAAATCCGAAGTTCTGGCCGATGTCGTTGCCCGTCATCGCGCCGAGCGCGCTGCTCGGGTCGTTGCCGAGCGCAAAGTCGGCCCCATACGGCGACGTCGGTGAATTGAACGAGCCCTGCATCGAGGCCAGCGTTCCGATGATACCCGCGTTGCGTGCCTCTTCTTCGGCTTGCTCGCGGGCCATGACCGGGTCCGGGTTGTCTTGAGGCCCCTGAATGCCGTACTTGTTCTTGGTCTTCTCGGACTTCTCGTCGCCCATCTGACCTTGCTCGCCTTCGTGAGCCTTACCGGTGCCCCCGCCGGAGGAGTCCTGGCCGTTGAGCCACTCGGGCTCCGGCTCCTCGAGCTCCTCGGGCTCCATGAGGAACTGGATCAGCCGCGAGTCCGTCGCGAGCAAGTCTGATGAAAGTCCTCTCGGACGGGGCGGTTGGAAGTAAAACATCGTGAGCACGAGACTCGCGAAGAGCGCCGCACCCGCAACGTAGATCATCGGACGAATGTCCATCTTCGCGTGGCCAGCGACTTTCTTCCCGGCCTTCACGTCTTTGATGATGAACGTGAAGTCCCGGTGCTTCATTCGAACCGAGCCACCCTCGGGCACCGGGAACTCCATGGCCCCTGCCACGGTCGAGCTCGGCCTGAAATCCCCTTGGCCGCGCATCAGGTCGAACGAGCGCGTCTGATCGCCGATCGTGGCTTCGCCCTTGGCGCCTTCAGGCACGATAGCCGTGACGCCTGCCCCCTGAGCGATGCATAGGGGCATTCGATCCATGCCGATCGCATCGTGTCCGAGGATATAGTCGACATCTTCGCCGTTTGGCTCGCCGACGTAGTAGTCGCGAGGCGGGGTGAGGTAGTCGACGTTCAGAACGTTCCGGTCGCCCCAAAGCACGGCGACCTCGATCGATCGCTCGTCCGTTTCGATTTCGTGAGCCGGCAGCGCCGCTGAGGTCGCGATGAGTCCGTACTCCGGACCTTCGTCCTGGCTGGCGTTTCCGAATGGGGTGCGCGACAAGCGCTTCGCTCCCACCTCGAACGGATTGAACTTCGGTCCCGACTCGTCGTCAGCCTTGCCGGCCGTGACGGCTGCCTTGACTCGAGGCTCCGACTCTTCATCCAGCATGGCGCGCATCGCGCGTTCATCGACGACCGGCGTTGCCCGTCCCCCGCCGGCTGCCATCGCGACGGGCGGACTCGACGCCACCGCCACCGTTCCGGTGATGATGTCGATGTGCATCCGCTTGTTGCCGATTTGCACCTGGTCGCCGGTTTGCAGCTTCCGCTTGTTGATCTTCTCGCCGTTGACGAGCGTCCCAGACGCGGAGCCTAGATCGATGATGAACACCTCCCCGGGTGCAGTCACCTCGATCACCGCATGCATGCGGCTGACCTTGTCGTCCTCGAGTCGAATGTCGCTCGTCTGCAGACGTCCGATCTTGATGATCTCTTGGCTCAGCGTTTCAGTGCTGAGCAACGCGTCACCGTCGTAGACGGAAAACGCGACCGAAGTATTATGGCTCGACTCAGTCACCCACATCCCCCACTACAAATCTTCCACAGATTTCAGCATCTCGGGAATAAAATGCTCTCGAATCTGAATCAGCGACGCTCGGCGTCCGCGCCGGCGCACGATCAGCTGCTCGCCATCCGGACGCACCAAGTCGCCCGTCACGAGGTCGTCCTCGAAGTCGTAAGTCGTCTCGGGAGCAGGCGCGCTCTGGGCCTCCGCCATCGGCACCGGGAGCATCGCCCCGGAGAATAGTGCAATAAAAACGATTGCTTGCGCGATGAATTTCGAAACTGGTTCGTTCATGATTCGTCCTTATCCCGCGACCTGCATGGCCTCGACGGAGATGTCGATGTTCTGCATTCGCCCCGGCCTGCACTTCGGCACGCCGCGACCCTTGCTCGGTTTTTCAGCGCAACGATTGCTCACGTCTTCCACACTCGTGCGGAATTCCGTTTGCTTGCCTGCGCGCTTCAAGAACTCGGTGAAGTGGCTCTTGGCCTTCTTGAGATCGGCGACCGAGCCCGACATGTAGTCCTGATAAAGCACACCGAGGTTGAAATAAGCCTCGGGGCGCCGATCATCGAGTTGCCTGGCTCTCTCATACTGCGCCTCCGCCTCGGCGAACCGGTTGAGCCCTCGAAGCGCCGTGCCCAAACCGATCACCGCGTCGTAGTTTTTTGGATCGAGCTCGACGGCCCTTGCGAAGGCCACGCGCCCATCCTCGTAGCCTCGAAACGAGATCGTGACCTCGCCGAAGTTCATTTGCGCCTCGAAGAGATCCGGATCGAGCGTGATCGCCCGTTGGAAGAACCTCAGAGCAGAGATGACGTCGCCTTTGTAGACCTTGATGAGACCCCAGGTGTTGTAGATGGGCGCATAATCGGCATCGAGCATCTGAGCCTGACGGCATACGACCTCCGCAAGATCAAGCTCTGCCGCATTGCCTGCACGTCCGCGGTCGTAGTGGAGCAGCGCCATCTGATTGAAGGCCGACAGGTAGTCGGACTCGATGGCAAGCGCTCGGCGCAGGTTCTTCAGAGCCTCTTCGTTCTCACCCTGTGCACGTTGCACGATCGCGAGGTTCGTGTACCCGGACGTGCACTGAGGATCATCCTTGATCGACTGCTCGAACGCTGATTTCGCCTGACTGGTGCGCCCGTCGTGGAGATCTTGGAGCCCAACTGCGACCCGCGCTTTGCAGAACTTCGGATCGACGTCGAGCGCTCGCTCGTAGTGCTTCATCGCATTGGAGTCGCCACAGCGTGAAAGCGAGAGGCCCGCCATGTAGTGCGCCTCGGCAAAACCGCCGGCCTGCGCGTCGGCCGCTCGCTCGAACGAGCTCTCGGCGGCGCTGCACTTCGATGAAGTCCAGCCAGCCTTTTCGTTGGCTTCGAACTCCGCGAGCGCCGACTCCCACTTCCCGTGCGCCTTCTTGCTGACGGCGCTTCCGTCAGCAGTGGTGATGGCCTCGCCTCCGGCTGTCCGTGCGACGTCGGCCTGAGGCGTGGTTGTGGTTTCCGAGCTCGAGCTGGTGCCGCCTCCGCCACAGCCCGCCATGAGCGCCATGGCAATGAACGCTAACTGGTGATTTCGCATCACGGCTCCTCCCTGTTGGCAACCGCGTCCTTCGTATTCAGCCGCTGCTCATTGATTGCACCGAGATCCACTGCGCCGGGATCCCCAACGGTAGCCTTGACGTAGTTCGGCTCACCCCGGAGCTCGGCCGCCACCGGATACTTCCGGGGATTGAGTCCGTTGAGCTCCTGCTCGCAGGAGCGCGACCATTTGTTGAACCATCGGACCTGCGTTGCGGTCTTGAGGCAGAACTCGAACTTGTCGATCGCCTGCCGTTGCAAGGGCTCGGACACGTCGTCCAGTGCCCCGACGTAGATGTCGTAAAGACTTGGGTCTTTTTCGATTTCGCGCGGAACGGGCGCGTCGCGAAACTCATCCACGAAGCTTCGGTACATCTCGCCCGTTCTGGCTGCAGCCGCGATCTGCCAAGGCGCCGACTTCATCTGAACACCGCCGACCTCGACAGTCATTTTGGCGACCTCCGCGTACTCGGCCTCTGCCTTGCGCAGCACAGCCTGCTTCTGCTGAACCCACTTCTTGAACTGCGTGTCCGACCACTTCTTCACGCTGGCCATGCTCTTGCCTCCGGCGTACCGGGGAAACGCGACCTTCTGGAACTGATCGAACTCGTACTCGGAGAGATGAAACTGCGCTTCGGCCGCGCTGTCGAGGGCCTCGCGAAGGTAGAGAACCTTATCCTCCTTGGACGTCTTCGAGAGTGAGAGGATTCGCTTCGGTGCGCCCGAGGCCCATCCCCTCACTGCCGCCTGGAAGTATTGCTTGGCCTCGCCCTTCTTGTTGAGAGCCCAGAACGCTCGTCCGATCGCGGTGTTTGCCTCGATCACCTGATGCGGCATGCCAACCTTGCCGTAGTTCTTGAGGTAGTCACGGTAGTGGGAAATCACCTCGAACCATCGGTTCTGCCGCTCGTAGATGGAGCCGATCGAGAACATGACCTGTGACGTTTGGCGAGGAAGCTTGCGCTTGTAATTCCTCGCGAACAGGTCTGCGTCCTCCATGGCTGCCTTGTCGTCCCCGAGGCCGATACGGAAGAACGTGGCCTGCTCCAAACCTTCGATCGCGTTCGGACACGTTCCGTTCTCTTTGTCTTCGGCCGAACATCGCGTGCCGTCTTCACCTGGGAACTTTCGCGCGAACTGCTCGTAGTACTTCGCCGCCTGCTCGTAGTACGCGAGCGCCTGGAAGTTCTGACCGATCAAGTAGATGGCCTTCTTCGAAAGCTCGCTCTCCGGATAGCGCTCCGTGAGCACCGTACGCACCTGAATTGCACGGCCGAGCAAGTGAGCCGCCTCGAAGTTGATCGCTGCGTTGTAAAGCATCTCGTCCATCTCGCCGCACTCCTCGTGTCGGCGGAAGATGCGGACGTACGTCGCGGCAGCCTTCTTGAACTGCTTGGTCTTCTGGTATGTCTCGGCTTCCTTTCGGCGAACCTGGCACTGAAGCGTCCCGAGCGTCCCGCAAAGATCCGGGTGCTCGTCCGCCAACTGCGCGGTGCCGCAGAACGAGGCCGACATCGGATCGATCGACGCGCTCAGCTCCTGCACGCAGGCCACTCGTGGCTCGTCGATTTGCGTACCGAGCACGTTGAGGCAGTCGAGATAGAGATTCGCCGCATACTCGGAGAGCTCGCTGTCCTTGTGGTTGAAGGCGATGTCTCGAAACAGAACAGCGGCCTCCTCGAAGCGATTCGCCTCGTAGTAGATGCGAGCACGCCGATACTTGATCGTCGCCAGGTCCTCCGCCTTGTCGACGTAGCAAACGTAGCGGTTGAATGCCTCGAGCATACCCTCCTGAAGCGGAGTCAGTGTCTTGGGGGCGAACTCGTTCTTTGGAGCTGCCTTGGCGTTCTTGTTCGCGCGCTGGTCGCTCTTGCTGACGAAGTTCGTCTCCGTCTCCCGGGGAACGTACTGCTGCTGGTAGAGGTTGTTGTAGCAGAGGACTGCCGCGTAGGCCGCGTCGCTCGTGAACTCCCCCTGGGGATTCAACTCCACGACGTGGTCGAAAGCGGGGCCACACTGACCCCATTCATCCATCTTCCAGAGCAGCTCGGCGTAGAAGTACGAGATCTTGTACTCCGTCGGCCAGTCCCGCTTGTCGATGTTCTTGAACTCCATCTGCTCCATTTCCGGGAACTCCTTCAAGAGAGTCCGGTAGAGCACGGCTGCCTGGGACATCGTCTTCTTGTTCTTGGTTCCCGGGGCGGTATCGGTGCCGACAGCCTCGCGATGCCATGAAGTCCCGAGCCAGAGCATCGTGGTCGCAGTCTCGACCTTGCACTCCTCCACCTTGGCAGCCGGCTTTCCGCTCTGTTTGAACGTCCTGTACACGTCGACCAGGCGCTTCAGCTCGACGATCTGATCCTGATTCGGTCGAGATGAGATCACCGCATTGGTGACCTTGGTCTGCCAATCGCAGAGCGAATCACTCCGGGGGCCGTCGGCCATGAGCTTGTGGTAGACCGTGATCGCTTCGGACCACTGGCCCGTGTCGTAGTAGAGCTCGGCGAGGTGCTCTAGCATCTCGTGTGCTTCGGCGTCGTCCTTCGAATAACGCCGAAAGAAATCGAGTGCCTTGCCCGGTGAGCCGTAGTGCGAGTACGGCAAGACGAGCTCTTTGCGGGCCTGCCGCGCCAGGTTCTTCGCATCGTTGGCGTATTTGTTCTTGCGAGCGAACTCGAGGATGTCGACGAAGCCCTGCAACGATTGCTGGTATCGCTCGAGGTTGTATTCGACCCAGGCGATCTTGTAGAGCGCGTAGCCGTAGACCGAGTTTTCCTTCGGCGGGAACTCGATGACCTTGCGGTAGAACTTCCCGGCGGCTTCCATGTCACTCTGGTTGAAGTAGTACTCGGCAAACGAAAGATAGGCATTCGGCACGAACCGGCTCTTCGGGTAGTCCTTGATGAGACGTCGGTAGACCGAGCGTGCCTTGTCGAACTGGTCGACCTCCTGCAGCGCAAACGCCAGCGAGAAGAGGACCTCGTCCATCCGATTGAAGCTGGGATGGTCGCGCACCAACGTCGCATAGGTGCGAATGCTGTCCTCGCGGATCGCGTCTAGCTCGACCTGAGCCGCCTTTTGGCCATCCTCAGCCTGCTTGCAGCGCGCCTTGTCCTGGTCGCGCGTGCACGCTTCATAGATCGGATCGTCGAAGGAGCGAACCTTGGCGGTCTTCGCGATCTGCATCTCGAACTGAGTCTCCGCGAGGCGTAGGAGCACCTCGGGGCGACGCGGATCGTCTTCGGCGCTGTTCTTCACTAGACGTTGAAGAATCGCGATTTCCTTCTCGAGAAGCCCCTCGGCCCTCGCTCGTGTCTGTTCCCGGCCAAGGCGCGTGCTCATGTCGATTTCGAGTGACGGACCCGTTGGACCTTGCGCGCTGCTCCGTTTGGGCTCCGCAGCCTTCATGCGAGACACGGGGGCGTTGCCGCCCTCCTTTGCTGCTTCCTTCCGCGCTCCGGCGGGACAAGCGCCGATCGCTTGCTCGGTGCTTTCCGGAATGCACATCGGGGCCGTGCTCATCGGCGCTTGTTCAGCCGCGGCTCGCCCCCCAACTACCAGTGCGAGCAACCCGAAGAGAAGGCTCGCCGTGTACCTCAATTTCGTTATCGCGTGCATAGGTTGGTCACCTGTTGTCGATAGAATCCAAGCTCGTCTCGCCACCACTCCCCATCGAACGGCCAGAGCTGATGCTCTTCGTCCACATTGACGTCGCCGCCTCTAGACTGCTTCGCGAGCGACATCTGTTGCTGGAGCTCTTGGTCGATTTGACCGCGACGAAAGGTAGCGATCTCGAGCTCGACCGTGTCGACCTGATTGCTCAGATCCTTCAGCTCGCGGATCAACCGCTTGTAGCGGCCACGCGCGAGGTCGCCGGCCTGGTCGACGGCGAATGATCTCGCGAGGGCCACGTCCTCGAGAATCTTCGAGCCGATGGGAGCGTTTTGGAACTCCTTACTCGACTTGCCCAGGCGTGCCTCTTCGCGGTCCAATATCGAGACGTACTCCAGATGCTGGAGCACGGTGCGGTCGCTCAGAGCGGTCGATACGATTGGGCGGACCCGCGGCGAGAGCTCGTCCTCGTTGGCCTGAACCTTCTGCAAGAACTGGAAGAAATCGGCATTGTCCTGATTCTTCTGCAGGACGGCGTCGAGCTCCTGCTTGACCGGATCGTAGCGATCGTGGAACTGCGCAACCGTGGCTTCCGCGTTGTCGACCTGGCAGTTCACGAAGAACGTCACCGCCTTCAACACGAGCGCTTCCGGGTAGAACGAGTCCTCGAAATACGGCGAGTACAAGGTGTGCACGTTGCCGAGCGCGCGCGAGTACTCGTCGGCTAGGAAAAACGCCCAAGACGACTCGAAGAGCGAATCAAGCCAGTATTCGCTGGCCTGCTCGACCTTCGTCCAGGACTCGACCGACTGACCGAGGAGCGTTCCGTCGATCTGACCGCCCTTCCCCTGATTGGCGGCCGTGTAGTAGACGCGAGCCAGCGACAACCACGCCAAATTGCGCATGCGTTCCTCGTCCACCCCTTTGACGTCTCCGGAATCGAGCGCCTCGAGAATCGAACGGAACGAAGCGATTGCCGGGCGTGCCTGACGCATGCGAACGAACGAGATGCCCTCGAAGAACTTCGCATAGGTGTACTGGGCGGAGCTTGGCGCGACCTCTTGGAAAACGTCGATCGCCTGGCGAAACGACGCTTGCGCGTAGAGGTGCCGTCCCATCAAGTAGAGCAGCTGATTGTAGAGCTTCGGGTCTTTGTCTTTGAACTCGTCGAGAGCACCGATGCCATAGCGCCCCACCTTCTCGATGATCCCCGATGACTCGGGAAGCTTGGACGCGAGGAGTCCAAGCCACTCCAACGTGTCGCCGAAAAACAGATGCGCCGGTCCCGTCGCACTGATCTCGTCGAACACGTTGAGCGCCGACTGGTAGTACCGCATCTTGTAGAGCGTCTGACCCAGCAAGAACTGCGCGCGCTGCCGATTGCCACGATCGTCCTTGGTCTTGCCGGACGCGACCTGCTCGAAGCCGATCGCTGCAGACTCGTATTGTTTGGACTCGAACGCGGTGAGCGCTTCGGCGAGTCGCGCGGACGGTTTCCCGAGCTTCACCGGTGCGGCGCTCTGCCCGGTCTCCTCGAGACCAAAGCTCATGTCCTGCGCGCCCGCTGATGTCGCAACGGCCAGCGCGCCGATCAACATCGGCGCCGCCAAAAAGCGGATCGACTTCATAAAGCGCTCCTTGTCGCGGAAGCCTGGTTTTCCAAGTTCCCCCCTGATCCCCAAAATTCGAACGAAACCAGCCCCTTCCGGCCCGCTCGCCCACCATCATAGAAACCAGCCAGAGGGCTCGTCAAGGTATAGCACCATTGAGCTTTTGATGGGCTGACTGCAATTGACACTAGAAACCTATCCATGGACCTGACAAATTCGTGCAGACGCGCGGGCTTGCCCTCGTCTCTCCTTTCTGACCCCTCAATGCTGGGGAAGTTTGGGTTCGAGCTCTTATTACCGTTATGCTGTGGATGACCGGGGGATTCTTAGGGGGACATGATGCGTGGAAAATTCCTTGAATTGATGGGGTATGTTGCGATCTCATTGCTCTGGCTGGCGGGTTCCGGCTGTTCCAGCAGCGGCGTCGGCGAGCCCTGCGTGCCCGAAGCGGTGCCCGCAGGCGGATTCCTCAAGTCGGAGACGTATCTCGAGACCAGCTCGGTACAGTGCGAAACGCGGGTGTGCCTCGTCCGAGGACTCGACGGTGACCCGAACAACCTCGAAGAAGACGAATGCCCGCTCGGCGAAGCGACCTGTGTCACAGCCGCCGAGGTCGAACGGGACGTGTACTGCTCGTGCCGATGCGCTGCGCCAGCAGGCGTCGGCGTTCCCACCTGCGGCTGCCCTAGCGGCTTCCTCTGCGAAGAGGTCCTCGAAACGGGCGGCGACGGAATTCGAGGCAGCTACTGCGTCCGAGACCCACTCGCCGAGCCCGAATCGATCTGATCTGGCGCGGCGCGGCGAGGAGCTCGTCGCGTCGTTGTTGGAGAGACGCGGATTCGAGATCTGCGGTCGCAACGTGCGTGTCGGCCGCCTCGAGCTCGACGTGATCGCGCGACGCGGTACCCTCATCGTCGTTTGCGAAGTGCGCTCGCGCGCTAAGGCGAGGCCCGTGTTCCCCGCAGAGACGATCGTCGGCAAGAAGCTCGCGCGCGTCCGGCGGGCAACGGCGCTCTGGTTGCGCGAGCAGAGACTCGGTCGGGTGCATGCGCGCATCGACGCAGCGGCGGTGGTGTTCGACGAACCCGACGGAGAGCCCCGAATCGAATACTACGAAAACATATCCTTTCCGATGCGCTGAAGTGAACCCGGCGCGTCAGGGAAGGCCGTGGCATCTTCGTTCGCAAGGGGTGCGGCTATCGGTGATTTCGCTGGGCGCAGGTGGATACGCGCTGTGCGTTCGTCCGGCGTCTGCCGAGCCACACTGCTTCAAGCAATCGTCGATTCTCTTCTGACGCTGCGGATCGTTTGGATTGGGGATGCTGTGGCACGCACTAGCGACGGTGAATAGAACAAACGCCACCGCCCAGGCTCGAATCGCAGCACGCACCTACTCGCCCGCAGAGCTCGACTCGAGCAATTGCTTCAAACGCGTGAGCCCGTCCTCATAGTCGGCGCCCACCCAGCCATCCATCATCTTCGCGAAGTATCCGCCGAGCGGACCCGACGTCGCGCCGCTGAGGCCCCAAGTCACGAGAGTGCCATGAGCGCTCGGTTTGAAGCGCCAGTTGGCAGTCGGCTGTCCCATGTCACCGAAATCGAGCGCCATCTCGATTCGCGTGGGTCGCTCGCTGAGCGTGATGGTCTGCGTCCCGTCGCCCGACTTCTCGCTGGTCCATGTTACCGATGCGCCGACGCCCTCTTCGGGCCCCGCGTAGGTGTTTCGAATCGATGGGTCGCGCGCTACCCAGGGCGACCAGGCGTCCCAGGTTCGGAGCGAGCTCACCCGATCGAAGACCATCTCCGGTGGCGCGTCGATCTCGATCGATCGCTCGACCCGAAACTCTTTCGGCAGCAACGCCCCAATGCCCAGAACGACCACCACGAGGGCAAGGAGCACCAGAACCGATACCTTCAATACACGCATGCCCGAACCATACCCGAGGTCCAAGACCGGGCACCAGGACCTGCTCAGGTCCATTGCACAAACGGAGGACGGCTCGCGACGGGCGTGCTCGCGATCGGGGCCCGCTCGGCCGTCGCCTCGAGATTCGCCACGGCTAGCCTCCCGCCCAATCGCTGCGCTGCCCATCCCGAACCGTTCGACGGAACCCCGCGTCGCATTCGCCCGCGTCCTGGCGGTTAGTCTACCGTTTTGCGGATTCGTTCTAGAACGGCTCGGAGCTGGGTGATGTATTCCGACTGGATGCCTGCTTCGTCCATCTTGCGGAGCGTCTCCTCCAACTGCTCGATCTCGCCGGCTCGCTGGTCGCGCAGCGATTCGATCATCTCCGCGAAGGATTGGTAGAGCTCCTGCAGCTCATCGCCTTTTCTGATCCCGGTCGTGACTTCGAATTTCCCGCCTCCTACGTGTGCGAACAAGCGCTTCATTCGGTACGCCGGTCCCACCACGCGGTGCGTAACGATGATTCCGGTGACGCCCAATGCGAAGGTCAGTAAGAGCACGCCGAAGATGATCGCGTTTCGAATTTTACGGTCCTCTTGCTGAGCGAACCGTTCGAGGTCGGTGGCCGTATCCGCATCGAGGTCGGGTTGTGACGCGATGTGCGCCGTCAGGGACTCGGTCTGCCCCTTCGAGAAACGATAGGCCACGTAGCCGAGCCCGCTCGCGACGGACACCGTGACGAGTAGCACCATGCCGGTGTACTTCAGCTGGAAACGCCGATCGATCAGGTAGTTTCGAATCTTTCGCTGTTTCTTATCGCCCATCACGTTTCTCACTTCCTACGCCCATCGTTCTCCGCAGGTCAAAGGCTTCCTTTGCCCTTGGCTGACTGAAGCACCGTGGGGAGACGACGAAGAGCGCCCACGTAGGCGCCCTGAATCGCTTGTTCTGCCGTGTCGGCGCCGTACGGTCCGGTCGCCGTGGCCGCGCCCCGAAGCATTCCGCGCATGTCACGACCCGGATACGAGAGAACGATGATCGAAACGACTGCTCGTACGCCCGGGCCCTTGGGCTCCAAGCTCACGATCGAGCTCTCGAGATAGTACCCATCGATCTTTCGTTGCACTATCTCGCGCTTGGCATCCACGGGCGTCAAGTCGTCGGGCGCCAACTCGATGCCGTGGAGCGCCAGCAACTGTTCCGACAAGAAGATCCGAGCATCGAACAGCATCTGACGGGAAACCTGTTCGGCCTTGGCGCCAGGCATTCCGATGGCCACCAGGTATTCGGTCTCGCCCGGGCCCCGTTCTCGCTCTCCGATCGCGCGGAGAGCCGCCGCTGCCTCGACGGCCGCGCGTCTCACGGCCTTATCTTTGTCCCGAGCCGCCCGCTCGACGAAGGGCAGCGACTCCTTGGCTCCCAGGTGGCGGAGCGAGGAAATCGCGGATATGCGGACCGCAGGATGCGGATCGCCCACCGCCTGCTCGAGCGCGGTCACGGTCTTGCGGGTGGATTCCAACTGTCCGAGCGAAAGAGCAGCCTGCGCCCGAACGCGAAACGCGTCGGATTCACCAAGCAAGCGGAGTAGATAATCCTCTCGCGCGTCCGCCTGCACAGTGGTTGCGAGCACGAGCACGCTCGCGACCAAGAGTCGCCACCAGTGCCATCGGCCGATGTGCCCGTTCAACAACTCCCGCCCTTCCCCTGCGTTTTCAGTATCACAGCCCGCGAGGCCGGTCGGCAAACGATTCGCCTGCTGGCCGCGTTGACTGCCCTGTGTCCGCCTCCCTATATTGCGGCGGTCCCAACGACCATCGGGGGATGTGAGAGGTCGAATGGAGTCTCTGGATCTAAATAACCCAACCATCCTCGCGGCGATCGCTGCAGTCGCTGCTTTGATCGTCGTCGGCATCGTCATCGGCTTGGTCCGAGGCCGACGAAGGTCCCAACTTCCGAAGGCGCCGCCCCCGCCTCCGCCCGAAGCGTTCGCTGAGGATCGGCGGAAGATCGCGGTCCAGCCAGCGGCCAAAGCGGAGCCCGAGCGGACGCAGCCAATTCAGCTCGAAGACCTCGTGTCCCGAGCGCCTGCACCCGAAGCGGCACCGGAGCCGAGGCCCACGCCGCCGCCTCCGCCGCCCACGGACCTCGGCGCGTTTCGTAGCGGGCTGAAGTCCACGCGCGGTAACTTGATTTCGCGCCTCGCCCAGGTGTTTCGGCGCGGGCGAGAGCTCGATGCATCGATTCTCGATGAGGTCGAAGAAGTTCTGATCACGGCGGATGTCGGCGTGCACACGACCCAACGCGTGCTCGAAGCGCTGCGCACCGAGATGAACGGCGGCCGGCTCTCCTCGGCGGATGAGGCATGGGAAGCAATTCGCGCGGAGTCGCGAAACATCCTCGGGCCGAGTGGCGGCGGACTGACGTTCGCGCATAGACCTACGGTGATCTTGGTGGTCGGTGTGAACGGCGTCGGGAAGACGACCACGATCGGGAAGCTTGCGAGTCGTCTGGATCGTCAGGGGAAGACCGTGCTCTTGGCGGCCGGTGATACGTTCCGCGCCGCTGCGGTGACGCAGCTCGAAGTCTGGGGCAGGCGGGTTGGATGCGAAGTCGTCAAAGGGAAGGATCGCGCCGATCCCGGCTCTGTGATCTTCGATGCGATTGAGAAGGCGAAGGCCGCCGGCACAGACGTCGTGATCGCCGATACCGCCGGCCGCCTTCATACCAAGACCCCGCTCATGGATGAGCTCAAGAAGCTAGGGCGCACGGTGGAGAAGGCACTCGGACGGCCCGCCGACCACGTGCTGCTCGTGCTCGACGCCACCACCGGCCAAAATGCGATTCAGCAAGCGCAGCTTTTCAAGGATGCCCTCCCTCTCAGCGGGATCGTCCTGACCAAGCTCGACGGAACCGCCAAGGGCGGGGTGGTCCTTGGCATCGTCGACCAGCATCAGGTGCCCGTTCAGTTCGTTGGAGTCGGTGAAAAAGTCGAGGATTTGAAGCCCTTCGACGCCGAGGCGTTCGTGCAGGCCCTTTTCGAGTCGCCAGAGGCACTAGGGCCTGCAGAAGCCAGCTCCGACCCGGGCTGACAGCCGGCGACTACGGCTGATTCAGTCGAAAATCGCGACCAGATTTGGTAGTGCGATATTTGCCATGGTATAGTCTTGTCGTCTGAGTGAAATCGGACACTTGCTACGTGATTTCAGAGAGTTGCCACGGTGGGGGCCGGGGCGCTCGGGGGGGAAGGCCAAAGGCCGATGCGAGATTTTCGGGGGATTGCGCTCTTGATCGCGGCGCTATGGACGGTGATTCCGACCGCGGCTGAGGCCCAGATGGAGTTCTCGCTCGACGAGGTCGAGGAGGACGCCAAGCCGGCCGGGAAGTCGGAGAGCCAGGGCGACCTGATCGAAGAGCTCGCCACGGCCGACGACGCCAAAGACGGTCCAATCGAGCTCACGCCGCAGCGCGAGGAGATCGCCGAGGAGATTTACGCCGTCCAGCAGATCTACGCGCTTCGCCTGAAGCGGTTGGAGCTCGCGCCGTCGGTCGCATTCACGCTGAACGATCCATACATCAAGCGCTACGGCCTCGGCTTCGCGATGAACTACTGGTTCACGAACGTCTTGGCGCTCGGCATCAATTTCAACTGGTACGACTGGGGAGGAAACCCACTCGAACGTGGAACCGACCTCGAGTTCAGGGTACGCAGTCAGATCCTACCTCGCCGCACCTATCAACGACTGGCAGTTCGGGCTCTGGGCGAACTTCACCTACGTTCCCTTCTACGGGAAGTTCAAGGTTCGCAAGAAGATCTTTCAATGGGACTCGTATCTCATCGGTGGCGTCGGGATCATGCGGACCCAGCCGATTCCAGTGTTCGATGCTGAGATTCGCAGCTTCGATTGGCAGACCAACGTTGCCTTCAACGTCGGGGCAGGCCTTCGCATCTTCCTCACACGCTATCTGACCTTCTTCACCGAATTCCGAGCCTATATGTGGCCGGACCAGTTTGAGAATGGGCAGCCCGTTTTGCCCCGGCAACCGAGACGATCCATCGGTATGGCTCAGTCGGGATCGACCTTCGTGGCCAACACCTCGATTCAGATTGGATTCACCCTTTTCCTTCCGGTCAAGTTCGAATACCGGCTACCAAAATGATGATGCTCGCACGACAGACGCTTTTGCGAATCGCCTTGCTGGCAGCGTTGGCACTTTGCCTGATCTTCGGAGATGGCATGCGTGACGGCGTGGGCTCAGCGAGCGCACAAGACGTACAGGTGAGCGGGCCGCTGGCAGGCGCCCCGGCCGTGAAGAAGCTGCGCCTCTGGCGCGACATGCGCTTGCACGTCGAGCCATTCTTCGCGTTTACGGTCGGAGACGAGTACTCGCGGTCTCTCATCGTCGGTGGCGAGGTTCGATTCCACTTCCTCGATTGGCTCGGAATCGGCGGCTGGGGCGGCTACTCGGTCGCCCAGCTCGATACGAACCTCACCCAGGAGATCCAGGCGAAGGGCGTCACGACGAACGCCAACCGCTTGGATCTGCCAAGCCGGGAAAACTTCCCCGATCAGGTCGGTCGTTTGAACTGGTGGTCCGGCGTCGAGCTCCACTTCGTGCCGTTCCGAGGCAAGCTCGCGATGTTCCAGAAGGTCTTCTTTGATGCGGACTTGGACTTCTTCGTGGGCGCCGCCTTCGTCGGCGTGGAAGAACGGGCCGACGCCGTCGGGACAACCTGCAGTGGGAGATGTCTCGTTCTGCGAAATCGCAGGAAATCCCAACGATCAAGGCTGCCTCGAAAGCCAGCTGGCTCGCTCGAAGCGCACGGCCATCGCCCCGTCCTTCGGCGTCTCGTTCAACGCCTTCTTCCGCGACTTCCTCGGTATTGCTCTGCGTTGGCGAGGCATTCCGTTCAAGTACAACACCGGCGGAACCGACAACAACAACGACGGCGCGATCGACAGCAGCGACCGCATCAAACAGTTCAACAACATGTTCACCGTCGGCCTGATCTTCGTGCTTCCACCGAAGATCAAGACCACGGACTAGGCCAGGATTCGGCGAGCGGACCGACCTAGGGCTTCTTCCGGACTTCGCCCTTCTTGCCGATCGTGAATCCGGTAGGCATCCGCTTGCTGGCCTCTTCCTTCACGTCGTCGAGGGTCCAGCCTCGGTCGATGTAGCCGTCTAGCATGCGCATCCGAACCCGGACGCTCTCTTCGGCGAGGAAAGCCTTGGTCATGGCCTCGCGCGCAGCGTCTGCTTCGTCTTGGGCGAGGATGGCACCGGCGGCATGAAAGCGAACCGTTTCGTTCATGTCGTCGAGGAAGCGAATCACGGCTTCGACGATGCGCGGATCCTTGGTTTCCTCGAAGCTGGCGATCAGGTCGATCTTCTTTTGCGGGTCGCGTTCGTATTCGGTGTCCATCTTGGAAAGCAGATCGAGCAGAGTCGTCGTGACTTCCTCCTCGGTCTGTAGCTCCTTGAGCATCTTCAAGGGCCAAGCGAGGGTGTCCGACGAGATCAGAAACTCGCGCACCGGCCCGAGCGCGGCCTCACCATTTTGAACGACGCCATGAAAAGCAGCGTTCTTTTCCTCACCGTCGGTGATGCTCGGATCGACACGTATCGTGAACCGGGTCAGCAGCGCTCGGATCGCCTCGTCCGAGCCGTCGTTCGCGAGCACCTGAATCGATTCCCAGCGCTCGTGTTTTTGCGCGCGTTTGTTGGCAACCCGCTCGACGTGCTTCTTCAGCCCGCCGCTTCCACCCTTGAACACATCGAAAAGCCCCATGACGGGTCAAGCACTAAGCCGAACGGGGCGCCGGCGCAACGAGATGGGGGCTTACCCGACGATCATGCCCCTAGCGGATCACCACGGGCCTGAGATTCACCTGGCCGCCGATGGTCTCCACCTTGAAGCGCACCGTTCGCGAGCCGTGCTTCTTGGCGAGGTGAGCGGCATTGCCCTTCATCCGCTCGACGAAACGCTCTTCCGGAATGCTCGAAACGTCCTCGCCGACCGATTGCTTCGCCGCGACATAGTCGCGGTAGAGCTGCCCATAGTACTGTTCCTCCGAAAGCGCAGCGAGCGCCGCCGCCTCCGGATCATCGCTCTCGCTCGGGCCGGTGGAGCTCTGCCGCAGCGCGGAATCAGGACCGGTGATGCTCACCGCTTCCCAGGCCCCGCTGCTCGTCACCGCTCGCCCCTCATCGTCTTCCTCGGCGACCCCGGTGAACAAATTGATCAGCTGATTCACCCGATACGAGAGGCCGCCGAGCTCCGGAGTCTCTACCTCCAGCCGGACATCGCCACGGCCGTTGATCACGGCGAGGATGTCGTCTTCCATTTGCTCGATCGGCTCCATCAAATTGTTGGAGATGATCAATCCGTAGATGCTCACCCCGAGCAGGGCCAACAAGGTGAGCCAGAGGATCATCGTCGCCACCTCCGCGAGCGCAGTATGTTTGCCCTCGTGGGCCAGAACTACATATCCGGCCTCCACTCCGCGTGCCATGGGCAGGCTGGCGGTGATCCCTCGGTACACGTCGCCCGCAAGGCTGGCGCGCCAGGACAAAGTCGGCTTGCCGCTCAGCGCTGCCTTCGTGTCGACGTCGAGCGGGGGCGAATAGAGGGCCTCTTGGAGAGCATCCCGTACATCGACGGTCGTCGATGTGCTGTAGATGCCGTCCGCCGCGATGAACAGAAGATCATGTCCGACCAGCGCTGACTCCCTCTTGGCGAAACCATTCGAGAGGTCATAGCCGACCAGAAGCGCCCCCACGATGCCGCCTTGATCGTTTCGAACCGCCGCTACACCAACCTGCAGAAGCTTGTCCTGATGCTGCCAAACGCCATAGCGCGAGCCACCGCGTTTGAGAACGCTGCGCAGAACCGGAACCTGACTGAGCATGGGCTCGCCGACCATGCGATTCGGATCGGTGTCACGGGCGATGGCCCGGCCGGTCTCGTCGATGAGCGCGACGATGTGCGGGCGTTCTCCGCGTCCGCGAGCCGGATCCTGAAACCACTTCGAGACGTGCTGTGCCGCCTCGAAGGCGCGTTGCCGGCGCTTGGCCTCGCCAGACGCGGTAAACACGGTCCCGACCGCGTTGCTCGCTGCGCGGTTCGAGACCCCCTCGGCCAGTCGTGCGCCGTCGGCGCGCCAGGAGCGGGCGAAAAGCTCGGAATCGTCGCCGATTCGGTCCTCGAGCTGCACGGAGAGCTCACTCCGGAGCTGTGTACGCACCACCACGTACGACCCAACCCCCAGCATCAATACGATGGCGAGATTGCCTGCAATCAGCTTCAGGCGCATGTCTCGACTCTCCTCAGAATGACCCCCACCCGCTGATTCTCCCTTTTGATCAGAGGGGTTACAGCAGCCGAGCCCGGATTATCACCCTGCGCTTCGGGGCGTCAAGCTCGTGGCGCCCTAAACCTAGAGCTGATCCGATGTTTGGGATCGAGCGGCATGCTCGTACACGACAATTCGACATAGAGTCCGGATTCGAGGAAGTGGGCGAACCGAGACCTGGCGAGTATCCTTCGAGTCGCGGCGATGCCGGAGGCGTGGAGCATTTTTTGTGACTGTCCGGAGCTGGCGGTCGATGTGGCGCGCGACGCCGAACGCATTGGTTTGTCCGTCGAGCCCAAAGTCTGCGAGCGACCCTGGGAAGCTGCGATCAAGGCATTGCGCGCGGGCGAGCTCACCGCCCTCGCCGTCGAAGAGCCGCTCGAGGCCAATGTCCTGGTACGGCTGGCCGAGGCGATGTGCACCGGGAAAACGAGGCTGCCGCTCGCGATCATCGGCCCTCAGCCGCTCGGCCTCCTTCACGATCTGGGCCTTCCCGCGGTCCATGAAATCGGGCCGCTCTTGGCCGTGGCCGGGCTCCTCGAGCTCGGCACGGAACGCCCCTGGGCGGCGACCACCAAGGAGCTCCCCTCCGTCGACCGCATCCGGCTCGGGGAAAGCGTGAGCCACCGGAGTGACGGCAGGTTCGTGCGCGTCGACGATGGCCTGATCGCGCATGAAGGCGACGGACCCAGGACCCGGCCCATCGGCACGCCGCGCGACGTGGCCGCTGCGCTGCGCGCGATGCGGGCATCACAGGACCCGTCACGGCCGAAGGTTCCCGTGGTCCAGGGGGTCGAGCCTCACACGGTCCGCGACGTGATCCTCGGACCGAGGCGTGCCCTTTCCGATCCCGCGAGCAAAGCCGCTCTCGCCCAGTACGATGTGCCTCTTCCGATCGAAGAGCTCTGTGCCACACCGTCACGGGCCGCCTCGGAGGCCTCCCGAATTGGATTTCCCGTCCGCGTCGCGCTGGCCTCACCGGATCTTCGACTCTGGGATCACCCTGACTTGGCGGCCGAAGTCTATTCCGCAGGACAGGCTCGCGACGCGTTTCGACAGATCATGGCCGTGGCCAAAACCCGCGCAGCCGACGCGCGCTTGCTTGGAGTGAGCGTCAGCGCATCGACGATGGCGCGAACGCTTCTACGCGTTCGCATGGAACCGCTGGTCGCGGGACCGGTGCTTTGCGAGATCGGCTTCGCGGACCCGCATGGCAGAGCCTCCGCGGACACGACTCAAACCGTTCTTCCAGCCAGCGCGAAGGCCCTCGAACGAGTTCTGCTGCGGCTTCGGGGCAGCTCTCTTCTCCTCGCAGGCACCCCGCAGGAGCGAACCCAAGCGGTGAGCGCGATCGGCGACGTCCTGATGCGGCTTGCAGCCTTCGTCCACCAGTGGCGGGCCGAGATCGAGGCCGTCGAAGTGAACCCACTCGCGATTCTGGTTGGAGGCGAGCTCGAGCTTCGCGAGGCCTGCGTGACCGTGGGAGACGCCTTCAGTCGTTCGCTCAATGCGAGTGGTTGAACGCTAGCACCGACACTGACGCTCAGAGGAACTTTGCAGTCGCAGATCCGGATTCGCGGATCTCTTCCGGTGTGCCAGTAGCCACGACTCGCCCGCCCGCCGGGCCGGAGCCCGGTCCCAATTCCAGGACATAGTCAGCGTTGCGAATGACGTCGGGTTGGTGCTCGACCGCGATGACGCTGTGACCCGCGTCTACGAGCTCGTGCAAGATCTTGATCAGTTGTTCCACGTCGATGAAGTGCAGGCCCCGGGTCGGCTCGTCGAAGATGTAAAGCGTAGGCTTGCCTGAGGGCTGGGCGAGGTCCCGGGCGAGCTTGATTCGCTGAGCTTCACCGCCACTCAGGGTGGTCGAACGGCGGCCGAGCTCCAGATACCCGAGGCCGACGCGACGCAGGGCTTCGAGACGCGCGCGGATCGCGGGGACCGCTTCGAACAACGCGTAGGCATCGTCGACGGACAGAGCCAGCGCTTCGGCGATGCTCAGTCCACGGTACCGAATCTGCAAGGTCTCTGCGTTGTACTGATGGCCACCGCAGATCTCGCACTCGACCTCTGCATCCGGTAGCAGCTGCATCGAGATGCGCTGAACCCCTTCACCCTTGCACGCTTCGCATCGCCCCCCCTTCACGTTGAAGCTGAAGCGGCCGGGCTGATAGCCTCGGGCGCGGGCCTCGGGCACCCCCGCATAGAGGTCGCGCAAGGGCCCGAGCAAACCGAGATAGGTGGCTGGATTCGAACGCGCACTTCGTCCGATCGGTGCGGAGTCGACGAAGGATACGCGGCCAAGGCCTCGCCCCCCTTCTATCGCGACGCCGGGAGGCGCCTCTGCGTTCGAGCCGACTCTCGATCGAACCGCTGGCAGGAGCGCGTCCACGATCAGGGAGCTCTTCCCGCTTCCACTGACACCAGTCACGCAGCAGAGCGAGCGCAGCGGGAGCTCAGCCCGCACGTCGTGCAGGTTGTGGAGCTTCGCGACCGTAACTCGGAGCGCTCCGGAACCCTTGCGACGATTCGCCGGGACCGGGATCCGTCGGCGCCCGGAGAGGAACGCGCCCGTCAAGCACTGCTCCTGCGCAACGAACACGTCGAGCGTACCTTCGGCCATGACCCGGCCACCGTGCTCGCCGGCGCCAGGCCCCATCTCGACGAGATGGTCCGCGGCGCGCATCGTCTGCTCATCGTGCTCGACGACCACCAACGTATTTCCGAGATCGCGAAGCTCGTCGAGAGTGCTGAGCAGGCGCTGGGCATCCGCCGGATGCAGCCCCGCGGTCGGCTCATCGAGTACGTAGAGCACCCCCGAGAGTCGCGCGCCCAACTGCGTCGCGAGATGGACGCGCTGCGCTTCGCCTGCCGAAAGGGTCGCGGCTGCGCGATCGAGGCTCAGATAGCCGAGACCCACACGCTCGAGGAACACGAGACGCTCCCCAATCGACCGCAGGATCGGTCGCACAGCGTCTTCGCGCTGGCGGGAAACCGGAACGGCGTCGACCCATGCCCTCAGCGAAGCGATGTCGAGCGCGCTCACTTCGCTGATTGCGCGACCTGCAATTCGCACCGCTCGGGCCTTCTCGTTGAGCCGAGCACCCATGCATTCGGGGCAGATCTCGACCCGCGCAAACTGTCCGAGCTCCTCGTCGAGGAACTCGAGCACCCGTTCCTCGTCGCCGCCTTCTGCGAGCTTGCGACGCGCGTAATCCCTCGCGCGCCGCTGGAGTCCTGGCAAGATGCCTTCGAACCCTGCCCCGCCTTCGAGCGCGATACGCCGCTGCTCGGAAGAAAGCTTCGCGAACGGAGCATCGAGGTCGACGCCGGCGACACCGATTTTCTCCATCATCGAGCGGTAGTAGGCGAGCTTGGGCTTGCCCCAGGCGACGACCGCGCCTCGCCGAATCGAGAGGCCCGGGTCGGACACCGCCAGCTCTTCGGTAAACCGTCGTGTGCTCCCGAGCCCATCACAGCTTGCGCACGCGCCGAGCGGCGTATTGAACGAAAACAGCTGGGGACTGATCTTGGGGATCGAGGCGTGCCGGTCGAAGCACAGGTAGCCCTGCGAGAACCGATGACGTTCGCCGTCCTCCCGCCGCAGCTCGACGACGCCATCGCTCAACTGGTACGCGAGCTCGACCGCTTCCGCGAGCCGGGATTGGATCCCATCACGAACGGACAAACGGTCGATCACCAAGTCGACGGAGGCACCCGACGGCAATCTCCCGACGTCCTCCAAATCCGTCGCGGCGTCATTCACGCGCAGGCGAACGAAGCCCTTTGCACGAAGCTCGGCGACGAGCGCTTTGGGAATCGTATCGCCAGCACGCGCGAGGGGCGCAAGCACGGAAAAGCGGTCGCCCTCCGGAAAGCGCAGGGCTTCGCGGACCACCTGCGCCACCGAGTGTGCCTGTAAGCGCTCGCCACAGACCGGGCAATGCACCTCTCCAATGGTGGAATAGAGCACGCGCAAGTAGTCATTCACTTCGGTAAGGGTACCGACCGTGGAACGTGGGTTACGCGAAGGAGCATGCTCTCTCACCGCGATTGCAGGAGACAGACCTTCGATGACGTCGACGTCAGGACGCCGCAGCTTAGTCAGAACCCGCCGCGCATGGCCGCTCAACGACTCGATGTATCGACGCTGTCCTTCCGCGTAGAGGGTGTCGAATACGAGACTCGATTTACCGCTGCCGCTCGGACCTGTGACCACCGTGAGCCTCTCCTTGGGAAGGCTCACGGTCAGGTTCTTCAGGTTGTGCTCGCGGGCTCCTCGAATGACGATGTTCGCCGTCATTCCGTCGCACCGCCGGTGAGTCGCTGGGCGGCGCGGATCGCGGCGACCATACCGCTCTCCGAGGCGGTTCCGCTCGTGGCTGCGTCATAGGCGACGCCATGATCGACACTCGTTCGAACGAAAGGCAGTCCCCATGTCACGTTCACCGCTTCTCCCCAGTCGAGGAGCTTCGAAGGAATCGTCGCCTGGTCGTGGAACATGGCGACGACCCCATGTGCGCGGCCGTCCGCAGCGTATCGGAACGCAGCCTCCGCAGGCGTGGGTCCGAGGAGCTCCACCTCGCCGTTGGAGTACGGCACCTCGTCCCGGAGGGCCTCGAGCGTCGGGCCGATGATGGTCTCTTCTTCGGTCCCGAGAAGCCCGCCCTCTCCGGCGTGCGGGTTGAGGCCGGAAACCTCGATGCGCAGCGGTCTCGTTTCGGGCGTCCAGCGTCCAAGCGCGTCGGTCAAGTGGCGAACCGTGCGCTCGATGTGTTCGCGAGTCACGGTTGACGGCACGCGTTTGATGGACCAGTGCGTCGCGACGAGAGCAACCTTCAATCGCGGCCCTAGGAACATCATGGTCACGCTCTCGACGTGGACGCCAGCGCGCCGCGCAAGATGCTCCGTCTGTCCGCGAAACGAAACACCCGACAGGCTTACCGCCTCCTTGCTCACCGGACCGGTTACGATCGCTCGCGCATGGCCGGCGATCGCGGCGTCGCACGCGGCCTCGAGAGCCTCGCGCTGAACGACTCCACCATCGATCGTAGGGGCTCGCGCGTGCACCATGGTCAGCGGCCAGTCCGCAACGTGAACCAGACCGACTTCGCCTGGAGCCAAGATGTTCGCGTCAGCCGGAACGATTCGCCGTGACGCTTCGAAGCCATACCTCCGGAGTGCCCGCTCCATCCAGGCGGCATCCCCATAGACGAGCGCTCGGTCCGTTCCCAAACACCGCGCCAGCGCCGCCGCCGTCACCACAGGGCCGACACCCGCGGGGTCGCCTGCAGAAATCGCGAGCGGGGCAAGCATCAGGGCTCCTTCATCTTGTAGCCGACGCCGCGAACAGTCTCGAGGTTGTTCATCGCGTGCCCCAGCTTCATGCGCAGTCGCCGCACGTGGATGTCGACCGTGCGGCTGCTGCCGTAATAGTCCACGCCCCAGACCCTTTCGAGAAGCTGCCGCCGCGAATAGACGCGACCTCGGTTCTGGCAAAGGAAGCTGAGAAGCGCGAACTCCTGATGGGTGAGCTGCCGCGATCGCCCGTCGATCGTGACTTCGTGCGCGGCGAGGTCGATGCAGAGCGGTCCCATCTTGATGCGCTCTTGCTGAGCGAAGTCACTTCGACTCCATTCGACGCTCCGAATTCGCATGTAGAGCTCTGCCGGCACGTACGGCATGAGAGCGAAGTCATCGAAACCATCGCTAGGGTCGAGCCGCGAGAGCGCGTTGACGGTCACGCCGATTAGGACGGGCACATCCTGAAGCGGCGCGGCCGAACGAACCCTGACGAGAGCACCGCGACCGGCGTCAGCCTCGTCGCCAGCCTCGATCAGCACCACCGCGGGGGGGTTGCTCGCCAGCTCTTCCGTATCGAGGCGGTCCCATAGGGAGGCCGTCTTCACCTCACAACCGAGCTCGTGAAGACAGGCGACAGCCGTTCCCGCCCGTTCCTCGAGCCCTTCGCGGCCGATGACCAGTATCCACACGGGCGGTTCCTACAACGGCGATCAGCAAGATGCCACCCGGGATGCGACTTCCCGCGAGATCTTAGGTATCATGGTTGGGCGCAAGAGCGGGATAAGGTGGCTACGAAGTACTGGAAAGTGGAGATCAATCGGCTTGGCGCGTCGGAGCCGCTGTTCCTCGGAACCGTCGAGGCCGCGAGCTGGCCAGCTGCCTTGCAGGCCGGCCGCGCGGCGCTCGGCGAGTCCGGTGGCGTACCAGCGGGTGCGAGCTGCAACGTGAATCCAAACGGAACGGTGACGATACAGGACGCGCGGGAACGCCGCCGGTACCAGATCCTCCCAGCCGAAGCGCCCAACCCGGCGCCTGCGGCTCCGAAGTCGGCGCCCAGCACGCCGCCCCCCACACCCGAAGCCGTGCGAGCGTTTCGGGCCAGCACACCGAAGCCGAGCAGCCCTCCTCCGGCGACCGTCGAGAACAAGCTGATCTTGTTGGCTGCGCGGGACGAAGCGCCCAGTGGCTCGAATCCAATCCATTTCCGCGAACGGATGTACGCGGTGCCCGTTCCGCTGCCCCCGGGAACCGGAGAGAAGCTCGCGACCCAATTGCTCCGCAGTGTTCAGGAAGAAGTCCAGCGCGAGCGGGGCGCGAAATTCATCCGAATCGAGCTCTTCGATCACATCTGGAAACGAGTGCCGGAGCATCCGCCGGTCGTGCGGGTCGAATGGAAAGACTGGAAAAAGAGCATCGAAATCGAGTTTCCGCTCGACGATGAAACACGCGACTCCGAGGTGCCGAGGATCAGTAGCGTCCCGCCGCCCCCTACGGAGGATTGGCTCGCAGCCGCGTTCGAAGCCTGTCACGACCTCCTGTTTCTGAAGAACCGCGCCGAAGCTCTGCAGTTCGCCGTCCACCTTCTCGGGGACCTCGTTCCGTCCGAAGCGACGGCTGCGTTCCTGCTGGACATCAACACGGACGAGTTTCGTGTCGTCGCGGCGCGGGGGACAGGCGCGAGGGCTCGGCAAGGTCAAGCACTTCCCTCCTCGGTGGGTCTCCTCGGCGCAGCCAGCACACTGGCCGAACACGCGGTGCTCGTCTTGGCCGACGCTGCCGCAGACCCCCGTTACGATGACCGCGTCGACGGTGTGCCGGGCCTCGACGTGCGCGGCCTCCTGTACCGTCCTTTGATCCACCGAGGCCGCCTATTCGGAGTACTCCAACTAGCCAACGGCGTGGGGCAGCGAACGTTCAGCGAAGCCGACTGCGAGGTCGTCGACTATGTCACCCAGCAACTGAGCGTCTTCGTTGCGAGAGGCGCTTCCCTGCCCCAAACCGCCGCAGGCCAGGGCTGATTACGCAGTCCTCGAGACCGCAAGCTCCGTTTCCGCGTCTCGTCTCAGTCTGCGACGGCACTGGTTTCGGTCGAAGCTTCAGCGAGGAGGGTCTCGATGCGCGCTTCGAATCCGGGCACGTCCTCCTTGCTGAAACCTTTGTGTATGTAGCGGACTTTTCCGTCCCGCGAGATGAAATAAGATGAAGGCATCCTCGGCGGCTCATACCTCGATGCGACCACGAGCTTTCGGTCGTGCACGATTCGAAAGCTGACGGGCGTGCCCTCGAGGAACTTGTTCATCTTCTTGACGCTGCTGTCGATGTTGATGCCTATGATGACGAGCCCATCGGCGGCGTACTTCTCGTGAAGCGCCTCTAGGACGGGCATCTCTTGCCTGCACGGTCCGCACCAGGAAGCCCAGAAATCGATCAGTACGACCTTACCTTGGAGATCCTCCAGATCGACGATCCTTCCAGTTCGGTCGGACATGCCGATTGGCGGTGGTGTATCACCGGGCGCCAGCGCACTGGCTGTCGACAGCACGAGAACGAGCCCTGCGAGCCCGGAGACTAACGTTCTCAAGCAGCCTTGCCAGAAGCGCCGCGGCGGCCGTTCACTGATCGAGCTCTTCTCGTACATAGTCGGCCAGCTGATCGGGCGGGAACACGAACCGACGGTCGTTCACGTAGATCGATGGAGTCGCGTCGACTCCGGCAGCGCGCCCTTCCGCGAGATCCGCGTCGATCTTCTCCTCCGTGGTCTTTGCGGCCATGTCCGCTTTGAAGCGTTTCATGTCGAGTCCGATCTGCTTGGCAAGATCCTCGAGATTCGCCGCTTGGAGCGTGTCTTGGTTCTCGAAAAGCAGGTCGTGCATCGCCCAGAACTTGCCTTGCTTGTCGGCGGCGATGGCGGCCTTGGCGGCCTCGCGCGCCTTGGGATGCATGGGCAGCGGATACTGCTTGAAGACCAATTTCACTTTGCCCTCGGATTCTTCGACGATGTCCTTCAGGATGGGGGCGGTCATCTTGCAGTGTGGGCACTGAAAATCGCTGAACTCATAGAGCGTGACCGGCGCCATCGGTGAGCCTCGCAGAGGCGAATCGTGCGAAGTGAGATTGTCGACCTTGGTGTCGTCCCCGTACCGCACGCGGTATATGTCGCGGATCTCGTCTCTGGAATAGCCGTCGTCGACCAGCCGTGCGACGTACCGGGCGGCAGGGACGCAGGGCTTGCACTTCCGGCTCTCCGAAATACAGCGGGCCACGCTCACCGGCTCGCCGCATGGCGAAAGAAGCTCGTTGACCATGTCGATCCAGATGCTCTCGCCGAACGAATCGAGGGAGCTGGTATCGACTTGGGGCAGGCTCCGAATCGACTCCTTGGAAGCCTTCGGGGCTGGCTTGATCTCCGGGGTGTCGCCCTTGGAGCCGCTGTCGGCCTCCGTCGTGCGCTCGCACCCCAACGACGCAAGAACCAAGAAGATACACAGGGCCGTCGAACGCATGGGCGAGCCGATAGTAGCAGACATTCCGAATCGATACCGTCGGTCTAGGATTCGCTGTACGTGACGAGCTGCGCTCGAACGATGTCCTCGTTGATTCCCGTTCGAATGTATTCCTTCAGGCAATCAGCAATCGTTACCATGAGGTCATCCATTCCTTTGTCCTCGATCAGCCGGGACAGGAGGGCCCTGGACTCGCGGCTGTCTTCATCGCGTAGGAATTTCCGAACTTCGTCGATGGTGATTCCGCCCTGGAAATCGATATAAGCGTTTTCCATAAGGTAACGCGCAAGCTCGTTCACATGACCCTCCGTCTCACTGCAATTCAGTCATCTATTAGACACCCGATCGGCCAAACGGCAAGCGATAAAGGCCCCGTTCAGGCCCTATCCTGCTTTTCTAGACCTCCGGCTCGTGTAATCGTGCCCGGCCATGGAGCCCAGAACCCACCTCGGAGCCGATCCTCGCTTCTGCGGCACCTTGCTCGATTTGGGGGTGGGTTTCGCGCAGGTCGCCCTGCGCGCCGTCCCTGACATGGCGGTCGACGCGGCGGGCCTGATTCACGGCGGCTTCATCTTCGGCCTGGCGGACTACGCGGCCATGCTAGCAGTCAACGATCCCAACGTGGTTTTGGCCTCCGCCGAGGCCCGCTTCCTCAAGCCCGTTCGTCTCGGAGACCGCGTGGTTGCCAACGCCAAAACGGTTGGCACAAAGGGCAAGAAGCACGAAGTCAGCGTGGAGGCGACCGTGAATTCGGAAAGGGTGTTCGAGGGCACCTTCACCTGTTTCGTGCTGGAGCGACACGTGCTCGAGCGAGTTGGGAGCAAATGATGGCAGACGACGGCGGGGCAATCATCGGGCGAGTCCTTGCCTCCCGAGGCGTGAAACACCTGTTCACGCTCTGCGGTGGGCACATCTCTCCGATCCTCATTGGGGCGGAAGCCAACGGCATCAAAGTGGTCGATGTGCGAGACGAGGTGAACGCCGTGTTTGCCGCCGATGCGGTCGCCCGGATGACGGGCGTGCCTGGAGTCGCGGCCGTGACGGCCGGCCCGGGCGTGACCAACACGGTGACCGCGGTCAAGAACGCACAACTCGCGCAGTCTCCGTTGCTCATCTTCGGAGGCGCAGCGGCGACTCTGCTCAAGGGCCGCGGCGCGCTGCAGGACATCGACCAGATCTCGCTGATGGAGCCGATCACCAAATGGGCGGTGTCCATCAAGAAGGTGAACAGCATCGAGCCGGTCGTGGAGAGGGCGCTCGATCTCGCGCAAGACGGAGTGCCCGGGCCCGTGTTCGTCGAGATCCCGATCGACGTCCTTTACCCCGAGCACATGGTACGCGAGATGTTCATGAAAGAGAGCGGCGTCAAGGAGGGGAAGAACCTTGGTTCCAGAGCCCTCGAGCTCTACATGCGTGGTCATCTGTATCGGCAGTTTCACCAACCCCACGTGAGCATGCCCCCGCCGATTCGCGATTCGCTACCCCCAAGACCTAGCAGCAAGAGATCCCATATCGACAAAGTCGCCGCCTTGCTTCGCAAGGCCGAGCGACCGGCACTGGTCATCGGCAGTCAGGCGCTCGTGAACACGCGAAACCCCCAACCGATCGCAGACGCCGTGACTGCGCTCGGGGTTCCAACATGGCTTGGCGGCATGGCGCGCGGGTTGCTCGGCCGACTGAGCGACATCCAGTTTCGCCACCAGCGAACGGCCGCACTCAAGGAAGCCGATTTGGTCATCGTCGCCGGCTTTCCCTTCGACTTCCGGATGGGATACGGGCGCAGCATTTCGAGCCGCGCGACCCTGGTCGCTGCCAACCTCAGCTACAGCGAGATGCGGAAGAACCGACGACCGGAGATACCGGTCCACATGCACGCGGGTGAGTTCCTCCGCGAGCTCGCCAACACGGTGGACGGTGGGCTTGGACCGTGGAGCGACTGGTTCGACACACTGAGGGCGCGTGAGCGCCAGCGCGACGAAGAGATCGGCGAGCAAGCAAGGGCGGCGACCGATCTCGTGAATCCGCTGCAGCTCTTTCTGCGCCTCGAGGAAAAAATGGCCGACGACGCCGTGTTGGTCGTCGACGGAGGCGACTTCGTTGCGACGGCGTCGTACATCCTACGGCCTCGTAAGCCCCTGAGTTGGCTCGACCCAGGCGTCTTTGGAACCTTGGGTGTTGGAGGGGGGTTTGCGGTCGGAGCCTCGTTGGTGCGACCCGGAAGAGAGGTCTGGCTGATCTACGGCGACGGTTCGAGCGCTTACAGCCTGGCCGAGATGGACACCGCCGTTCGACACGGGCTTTCGCCGATCGCGGTGATCGGCACGGACGGATCCTGGGCCCAAATTGCACGTGAGCAGGTTCCCATGCTCGGCACCGACGTCGGCACGGTCCTCAGGCGCACGGCCTATCACGAAGTCGCCCAGGGCTACGGCGCCGTTGGTTTGCTCCTCGACGATCCCTCGCGAATCGATTCGACTCTGGACGAAGCCAAAGCGATCGCCGCCTCCGGCAAACCGGTCGTGATCAACGTGCACATCGCGAGCACCGACTTTCGCAAAGGCTCGATCTCGGTTTGAGCACGATGGCCACCTGGCTCCAACGGCGGAAGGCGCAGAGCCGACTGAAGGACGAAGTCGGCATTTGGTACCATCCCCAGTACAAGGCCGAGGCCCTGGTCGAGAGCGCACGCGTGCCGGGAATCGAGGTCGCCCGAGGGGAGAAGATCCTGGGGTCGCTCGCCGCGGAGGGACTCATTCGCCCAAAGCAGGTCAGGTCGGCACCCCTGATCGCGCTCAAGGCGCTCGCGATGGTGCACGCTGATACGTATTTGGAAAACACCGCGCGCCCGGCGTATCTGGGCCGCATTTTCGGGCTCGAAGCACACGATATCGACGTCGACCCAATCCTCGGCGCCCAACGCAGACAGGTTGGGGGCACGGTCGAAGCGGCACGCTGGGCCGTTCGGGATCGGCGACGCGTCGCATTCAACGTCGGAGGAGGCTTTCATCACGCCGAGCCCGAAGCCGGCGCCGGATTCTGCGTCTACAACGACGTCGCGATTGCCATCGGAGCGTTGCGTTCGGACGGCTTCGAGGCTCCCATCGCCATCGTCGACCTGGATTACCACCAGGGAAACGGCAACGTCGTCACCTTCGAGAACGACGAGACGGTACTCACATATTCGATTCACGGCTCGATCTGGAGCCATGTCGAGGCGGCTGCGGACCAGCAGTATCTGCTGCCGTCCCGCACGAATGACGAGGCGTACTTGAGCAAGCTTCGGGACACGCTTCCCGAGTCGCTCGAAGCCATCCACCCTGGCTTGATCTTTTACGTGGCGGGCAACGACGTCCTCGCAGGAGATCGCCTCGGCGAATTCGAGCTCAGCCGAACGGGCGTTCTCGAGCGGGATCGCTTCGTGGTCGAGATGGCGAAAAAGCTTGCTTGCCCTGTGGTCGTTACGCTCGGCGGCGGGTACAGCGACGACGCCTGGCGCGCGTCGAGCGACTTCATCCGCTGGCTGCTCACGGACGAAGTGAAGGTGAGTCAGGAGACCCCGAAGAGCCTCTTCGAACAGTACGCGCAAATCGCCCAGCAGCTCGATCCGCAGGAGCTCCAGCGGTCCAGTGGAGAATGGAGTCTCACCGAAGCGGACCTCATGGGCGACCTGACAGGGCCGCAATACAAATCGACTCGCGTGCTAGACTACTACTCCCGCCACGGTATCGAGTTCGCGCTCGAGAAGTACGGCTTGGCCGCCGAAATCCGAAACCGAGGGTTTTCGGATCTGAGGCTGGCGGCGGACCCAAGCGATCCGGAGCGCCAGCACCTCACGCTCCATGCCACGAAGAATGGAGCGGAGCACCGGCTCGTCGACCTAGTTCTTCGGCGCGTCGTCCGCCCCGCCCCCGAGGGGCTGGAGCCTCCGAACGAGATGCGCCTTCTCTACATCGAATGGATGATGCTGCAGAACCCCACGGAAACGTTCTCGCTGCGTCAGCCCCAGTGGCCCGGCCAGGACCATCCTGGCCTCGGGGTCGGCGAAAAGGCGATGCACATGCTCTTTCAAGGGGCACAACGCCTCCAGTTGGACGGATTGGCGCACCACCCTTCGCGCTACCACATCGCATTCATCGGTGGCGCTCAGTCGTTCTTCCTCGATCCCGAGCTCCAAGGGCGATTCGATGCAATCCGGGAAGTGTTGGCACCGCTCGACCTGGCCGAAGCCGCCTGGAAAATGGAACGTGGCGAGGTGTGCTGGTCGGACGGAAAGCCGGTGGATTGGATCCCCGAGGACATGGTGATTCCAGCGAGCGACCGTCTCTTCGCGTATCTAGGCTCCATCCATTACCAGCAACCCAGAGCGGACGCGCAGGCCCGTGCCAAAGAGCGCGGCATCGTGCTGGAGCCTACTCGCCGCACGTCGTAGAGGCGGGCTCCCCGGCGAAACGCTGCGCCGTCCACTCGAGCATCAGCGGCATGTTCTTCTCGGTGGAATCGTTGTGTCCGTATCCGGGGAAAACCCGGTAGTCGACTTCGTTTCCGATCTCGCAAAGGCGCTTCTCGAGAACGTTGGTGAGCAAGATGGGAACGACCCGATCTTCCTGTCCCTGAATGAGCAGAATCGGGAACGCGGTCGGTATGTTCCCGGGCGAGTTCTCGTCGAGACGGGTGACCCAGGCCGGAAGCTCGAGCGGGCTGGTCGCAAACCCGGCGCCGTCAAAGGTCGCTGCGACATCACCAAACTCCTCGCCGCACGCCTCTTCGTCGAGAAGCGCCTCGATCGCGTCGAGTGCATCAGGAGCGTAAACGTCTTCGATCGATAGCTCCGCATAGGAAGCCTCGAAGCCGATGCTGAGCTGCCAGATGAAGCCTCTGGCGCCAGGTAGGAGCACGCCCGAGGTGATGATGCCTTGAAACTCGCTAGCGGGCGCAGCACTGATCACGCCGAGAACCTCGAGCTCAGGCGCCCAGCTCGGGGCGATCTCGCCCGCGAAAAGCGCCCCGTGTCCGCCTTGCGAACGGCCCCAGATCACGGCGCGATTGCCTGCGCCCGCCTCTTCGATCTGCTGCGCCGCCTTGATGATGTCGAGCACACCACGGCCTTCGCTCGCACCTACGAGGTAGGGGTGGATACCGGGCGTGCCGAGGCCTTCGTAGTCACTCATCACCCCCACGTACCCCGCCGCGACGAGCTCTGGGGCGATGTCGTAGAAATCATGAAAGCCGCTGCGGTAGCCCTTGGAGGGCGCACATGGATCGGAGACGCCCTTCGTGCCGTGCGCCCAGGTGACCACATCGTACCCCGCTTCGGGCGCCGGCTCAGTGGGCGCCACGACCAATCCGGACACTGCGATTGCGGTGCCATCCACGGCAGTGGAGACGTAGAGGACACGCCACGCCTTCGAGCCCTCTGCCAACGGCTCGATCGCCTCGGCGCGTATCAGAGTCCCAGGAACCTCCGCGGGAAGCGGATCGGGCGGTGCGTAGAAATCGCTCGCCGGCGATTCGTCGCCACTGCAAGCCGGGGAAAGCGCCATCAGGCAGATGGCGACGAAGGACCGTTTGGCGAACGTGCGCATCGGCGCTCAGTATCCTCCGAGCGCGCATGCGGTCAAATGTAGGATCCATGCGACCTCAAAACAGCACGACGCCCCGCAGAAGCGAGGCGCCGGGTTAGAGGGTTCGTAAGCCGAGTTTTGTAGCCCGCGCTCGTCACCGAGGCGCGGGTCGTGATCATTCTTCTGGGACCGATGTCGCCATCGGCCTCGAGCGACGCTACCCGGAGACTTGGGCGGGACCACCCTCGACGTCTCCCTATTTCGTCTTGCTTCGGATGGGGTTTGCCGTGCGACCGACGTTACCGCCGGCCCGGTGAGCTCTTGCCTCACCCTTTCACCCTTACCGCGCAGCCTCTCGGCGGCGAGGCGGTTTGCTTTCTGTGGCACTTTCCTCGGGGTCACCCCCACCAGGCGTTACCTGGCATCCTGCCCTGCGAAGCTCGGACTTTCCTCCCGCGTGCCGAAGCACGCCAGCGATCACGTGAACCTGTCTAACCGACCTAACGTAAGTCCGGAGACGACCCCTTGCAACTACAGCGCCGGGATGTCCGCGGACGCAGGCGAGGACTCCGGTAGCGGCTCTCGAACGATATCGGTGAGTATGTACGTGAGGGCGAGCAGAACGGCGACCGTCTCCCAGATGTATTGTTCGTCGTACCAGCCTATGAAGAACTGCAGAATCAGCCCGGTCATTCCCATCAGGATGAGCGCGACCGAATAGCGAAGTCGCTCGATCGCAAGTGGTGCCATCAAGATCGCGAAACTGTAGTAGTAACAAGTCAGCTCGAAGAACCCGATGATGAGAATGCTGCTCGCGGCGAGAACCGCCCATCCCGCGAGGCGCCGGCCGATGAGCGCGAGCAAGACGAACATCCCGAGAAGAATGAGCGCGTGAAGCCAGCGCCTGTCGTGCTTGGTTTCCTTGCGGGCCTGTTTCCATTTGGCCCAAGGGTCATCGAGGCTCGAGTCCTTCGTGTGCCGACCGACCATACTCGGACGGTACGAAAGAATGGTGGGGAGACCCATGTGGTTGGTCAGCGGGGTCTCGCTGTGTTTGATCGTGTTCCCGAGGAACTCCGAATGCGCTTCTACGCCGTTGATCGCGATGCTCGCCGTGATGAGAACGAGCAGGCCGAGAATGCCTCCGAGGATGAAGCGCTTGTCCGTCGAATCGAGCCAGGGCCGAGCGATTTTCTTTCGTCGTATGAAACGATCGATCACGGTTGCGATAGGCCCACCGGCGAGCGCAGCGGGGAACAGGCGCAAGAGCGCGCTCCACGCGAGCGCAAAACCCGAGAGCAGCGGGAATCCGCGCTTTAGCAGGCAAACCGCTGCCACCGCCATGAAGAACCAGGGGACGCGCGCAAAGCTCCCGCCGGTCCAGAAGTACGCCCAAGGGTAACCCGTGCCCCAAACGAGCACGGCCAGTGCGGTCGAGCGTAGGCCGAATGCCCAGAGGATCATCAGGAAGGCGCCAGCGTAGAGCGCCAGATCGATCATCGTGTAGCGCAGGATTCGTTCTTGGAACCGCTTCAAATCGTCGGGGGCCACCTGAGTCGAAGAGACTTGAGGCACCTGTTCTTCCCAGCGGATGTTGGTGAGAAACGCAGCGACCATGTTGGAAATCGGGCTCGCGTTGTACCCGTGATCCATCAACATGTCTTTCCACCAGCCCGAACCCATCACGGTGCGGAAGGATCGTGTGTCCTGGCGAAACGCGTCCCAACGCTGCTCGGAGAAGTGCTGGGCGCAACGCTCCCGATAAGCGAGAACGTCATCTTTGCTCACGAAGTGGAGGCGATTGTCTGTCAGGTCGCGAATCTTGCGCTTCTCTAGCTCGGCATCCCCGCGCTCCTGGTAATCGGCTGCGAGCACGCACTCGTAGAGCCGCTCGTACTCGTTCTCCTCGAAGTACTTCGATCCAACGTAGTAGTGAAACGTGTCCCAGTAGTGCACGATGCGGGAGCTGTGGAACACGCCGAAGTTCACCCAAGCGATAGCGGACGCGAGGATCACCCACGCGAGGGCGCCCTGCTCCAACGACCGCCGGCTCTGCTGCTCCCGATTCTGGCTGGCGAGCCAAGCGCCGCGCACGGCCCATGCGGCGACGAGGCCACCGAGAACGTACACGCCCCAGCTCGCGAACCAGGGCGCGAGCCGCGCACCGTAGAGACGAAAGCCGGAAAGCCCAAGCATCGCGACTGACAGGGCGGAAGCCGCGGCCAGCGCCTTCTTGCTTTCTTCGATTCTGAAGAGCGCCAAGAAGAACAAGAGCCCGAGGAAGGCGACCCCGAGCTGATAGCGGTGGTCGCGTTTCTCGATGATCTTCTTCCACCACCATTTGGCCGTGTTCTTCACCTCGATCGGCGGCGGCCATGCCCCGGGCGTTTCGCAGAAGACCTGAATCTCGGCGAGGCTGTAGTAGCCGTCCCCGCCTTGCCCGCGGACTCGAACGTAGCGCCCCTGACCTTGGAGCTCCCGCGCGCTGCGGCGCCGCATCCCCTGTCCGGAAACGGGGTCGCCCACCCAAAGCGGGCCGAAATTCCGTCCGTCTTCGGAGAGCTCGACGATGTACTCGTCGTTGTTGTCGCCCTGCAGGTCGACCGCGGTCACACGAGTAGGCGCACCTAGGTCGTAGACGATGTGGCTTTTCGTGTCGGCGAGCACCGAGGTGAGCTCGCTTTCCCACGGGTCGCCTTCTCCCGCTTTGACACCATCGCTCAGGCGTTCGGAATGGGTGACTCCGGGACGCGCGACGGGTGACTTTCCGGCGAGCAGGTTTCCCGGAGGACAGGCGACCTCTTGCGCGGCGGCCGTAGCCGCGGTTAGCAGGCAAAGAAAGCAAAGAGCTATAATTCGGTACACGATGGCGCGAAACCTACGCAAAGGAGCGCAAGCTGACAAGCACACGTCGAGTTACTCCAGCGATTCGACGTCGGCGAAGAGAATCTTGCCGAATTTCCCTCTAGACTTCCAGCCTGGCCGGTCTTATTGGTTCAGCAATGAGTTCAACATCCTCGAAGAAGCCTTCGGCTGTATCGACCGAGCCGGACGTGGTGTTCGTCTATGGCAAGTCAGAGGATGGTCAAAGCTACGGAGTCATTCGCCAGCGCGGCTCCGAGGTTCAGGCGGGGACGATGCGCCCACTCGAAGAAGGCAAGCCAATCCACGGCGAGGTCGTTCGCCTCAAGCCTCGCGAAGAGTCTCCGGCCTTGTTCGATGTGGAAGTGCAGCATGACGGCGCGAGCACGCGCGGCCGACCCGCGAAGGTTGCCAGCGACCAATACAGGCGTGGCTGGGAATCGATCTGGTCGAAGAAGCAGCGCAATCACGCGCTCGATTAAAAAGGGTGCCGCCAATCGGCGACACCCTCCCCCTGCTGTTTTTACTGTCCTCGGAGTGGCCCTTAGGTCACGTAATCCTTGAGTCGCTCGACGTCTCGATATCCCTGGAGCCTGGCTAGGCCCGCTGTCTCCACTTGGCGCACGCGCTCACGCGTGAGGTTCATGATTCTCGCCGACCTCTTCGAGCGTGATGCCGCCACGGTCTGCGACGTCGAGCGCACAAGTCTCGGTCATTTCCCAGATTTCGATGTCGGGAAAGTTGAGCTTGATCGAGCCCCGAACCGGATGGACGTCGATGAACAAGTGATATTTGCAGGACACGAAGGGGCACGGCCGTTCCATGTCCTTGCACTCTGATCGCGTTCTCGGCTTCCAGTAATCGGTTTCTGGGAAGAGCTCGCGGCCGCGATTGAGCTCCGCTTTGCTCAGTCGCCGAATCGAAATCGTGCGGGCCCGGGCGCGCGAGCGCCGTTTTCTGCGACCCCTACGCTCGTCCGTTCCAGGCTCGTCGAGCGCGTCCGCGAGCGACTCGCGCTCCTCTTCTGGCTCGAAGTCTCCATCGACAACCTCTGCGCTTGCTGCGTCCTTCATGACACCTCTCCCCCTCGAATCCGTCAGACAGCCGCCCGCGCCATACGGGCCCGCATCGTCAGGCGCCGCTCGATGGCCTCGAGCTTTTGGACGAGCTCCTTGCCGAGCTCGCGAACCTCGTTGAGCGCATTGCCGACCCCTAAGTCGTCGGCTCCTTCGCGCTCCTGCTCGTGCACGGCTTCTTCAATCGCCAGATACACGCGCTTGAGTTGCCGACGCAGTGCATCGATGTCGCCACGAACGAAGAGGAACTCCTTCTGGATCTCCTCCATCGTGAACCCCTGATGCATCAGGCGCCGGATGTGATCGATTTGGCGAACAGCGGTCGCCGGATACAGCCCTTGGGAGCCCCTGTGCTTGCCCTTGCGTCCGACACGAACGCTCCGCGGCAGAAGCCCGAGCTGGACGTACTTGCGGAACGTCGCCTCGCTCAGCCTCGAGCCCCGGGCGGTGAAGGTCTCGACGATCTGCTGAACGCTCATGCCCTCGGCGTGCGCCCGCTCGATCTGCTCGAGCTCATCGTCCGACCAGCTCCTGGTCTCCGATTCCCGATATCTAAGCTGTTGTCCCCTAGGTAGAGTCATTTGAATAACTTATAGCGAATGTATTCCATTCAAAATAATTAGGTCAACGCCAAAATGCGTAAAATCATAAGTACCTGTAATAACTATGTTTATCTGGAGCAGCGGCTCAACCTGGGTCGTTTTTGACTTGGTTGGGAGATCGGGATTCTGTAGCCGAGATCGGCTTTGAGAGGGAAATTGACGGCATCCCGCGACTCCAGTACCTCCCGACGAGCGCATGGATTCACGGGCGTTTCGACGGTTTCGGCGAAACAAGGGGGCTCTCGCCGGCCTGGTCCTGGTCGTCGTGGTGAGTGTCCTCGGTCTCCTGGGCCCCTGGTTGGCGCCCTTCGACCCCGTGGAGCAATTCACCGACAGCCTTCTGCTCCACAACGGCCTTCCGGCGGGTCCGGGGGTCGAGCCGGGTCACTGGCTCGGTGGCGATGTGCTCGCGCGAGACGAGCTCAGCCGCCTGTTGAGCGGCGCGCGCGTTTCGATGCTGGTCGCCTATCTCGCAACTGCCTTGGCCGTGCTCATCGGAGTGACCCTCGGGCTGATCTCCGGCTACGTCGGGGGCCGTGTCGACACCTTGCTGATGCGAATGGTCGACGTCGTGCTTTCGATGCCGTTCCTCTTGATCGCCATCGTCATGCAGCGCGTCTGGGACGCGCCTGGGATCTGGACGATCTGCATCGTGCTCGGTGTCCTCTCCTGGACGACCTTAGCGCGTGTGACCCGCGCCAAGACGATGGAAGCGCGCGAGCTCGACTACATTCAGGCAGCGCGCGCCCTCGGCCTTCGACACTTTCGGATTCTCGCGCGGCACGTTCTGCCAAACGTCATGGGTCCGATCATCGCAATCGCAACGATACTTGTCGCGCGGATGATCATCGCGGAGAGTGCGCTGTCGTTTCTCGGGCTCGGGGTCAGGCCGCCGACGGCGAGCTGGGGTTCGATGCTCAACGATAGTCAGTCCTTGCTGCTCGGCGTGCCCCGGCTGACGCTCTATCCGGCCGTGCTGATCAGCATGGCCGTCTTCGGGTTCAACCTCTTTGGAGAAGGGCTCCGCGATGCGTTCGATCCCAAGGACTGAGCCCAAGACCCCTGCCCGCTGGTTGGGCGGCGCGGCCACGATCTTGATCGCGGCGATGCTCGTCGCTTGGGTGGTGGCGCGCTTCCCGAAGGCCCCCATCGGCCCTCGGTACCTCGGCGCCGGACACCAAACGCCCACGAGCGGGGGCACATTCATCTTCGCGGAAGGCAGCAATATTCATACGCTCGATCCGCATTTTGCTTACGACACGCTCTCGACCGCAGCGTGCCGACTGATCTATGACGGACTGCTCGACTACGACTACCAGGGGAACATGATCCCGAGTCTCGCAGCGAAGCTTCCGGAGGTCTCGAACGGTGGCCGCGTGTTCCGTTTCGAGTTGCGCGACGGCATCAAGTTTCACAACGGACGCGAGATCACCTCGGAGGACATTTCCTGGTCCTTACACCGATTGCTCTCGGAGGACGTAGGCTCGCCAGGCTATCCGTTCTTCAAGTCGATTGTGGGAGCGCCCGAGTATCATGCCGGAGAGGCCGAGCGGATTCAGGGCATCGTCGTCATCGACGAAAAGACGATCGAGATTCAGCTCGATGAAGCCGATCAGACTTTCCTCAACGCGCTGGCGATGCCATTCGCCTATCCGATCGCGAAAGAACACGTCGAGAAGCTGGAAGCCGAGGAGGGTCGCGATGCGGTGGGCCGTCATCCAGTCGGCGCCGGTCCATTCGAAATTCTCACGCTGGGAGCGAGGCGTCCAGGTCGAGCTCGAGCGCTTCGAGGAATACTGGGCCCCTGCTGCACGGCCAGACCGGATGGTCTTCCTCGAAAACATCTCGGCGGACGTCGCAAGCGCGCGCTTTCGAAACGGCGACCTCGACATCCTCTACCGGCCGAGCAAGGTGCACCGACTCTTTCTCCGGGAGTCCGAGGCCTGGGCGCCCTATCTCGCAGAGGCTCCGAGCGCGGCCGTATTTGCGCTGGGGCTCAACTGCGAGCTCCCGCCGTTCGACGACGTGCACATCCGGCGAGCAGTGGCCTTCGCCCTCGACCGCTCGAAGCTCGAACGCCTCGATCCGGGCCAGGTCATCGCGGCGACTCAGATCCTGCCACCCATGCTTGCCCCTTACGATCCCGAGCTTCCGACCAGGCAACAATTCGATCTCGTGCGCGCCAAGGAAGAGATGCGTTTGGCTGGATTCCCGGACGGGCTCAGCGAGCCGATCACGCTTTGGGTGCGCGGCGAGAGCGAGGTGCGTGTCGCGCAGCTCTTCCAGCAGGACCTCAAAGCGATCGGCATCGAGATCGAGCTCAAGATGGTTTCGTTCGCAACGTATCTCAAGGAGACCGGAAAGCCGCGAGTTGCTCAGGCGGCGTTCACCGGCTGGCACCAAGACTTCCCTGACCCGTCGAACTTCATGGACATCCTGTTCCACAGTCGCTCCATCCACCCCGAGAACTCCGAGAATCGCTCCTTCTACCGAAACTCACAGCTCGATGGGATCCTCGACCGCGCGCGCGCCGAGGTCGACCGAGAAGCACGCCTAGCGCTCTACGCCGAAGCCAACGCAATCCTCGCCGACGAGGCTCCATGGGCGTTGCTGTACTACCCGGTCGACATGTTCGCCTGGCAGCCGTACGTGAAAGGCTTCCGCCCGCATCCCGTCTGGCTCAACGAGTATCGAAACATCTGGCTCGATCTGCCCAAGCGTCGGGTGAGTCAGGCGATCTCACTCCCAAGAGGCGCCATGATTCGATTCATCGCGCATCGGGCCCTCTGGGGAGTCTTGGTCGTCATGTCAGTCGTGACACTCGTCTTCTTCCTCATCTTCGTCGCCGGGGATCCCGCATTGACCGTTCTGGGGCCGCAGGCCCGCGCCGAGCAGATCGCCGACTTCAAAGCCAAGAAGGGCTTGGATCGGCCGGTACTCGAGCAGTTCCTCAGCTACCTCGGCGCGATGCCCTGCGTGCGAAAAGACTCGCCCAAGTACCGGCGCGACGACGGTTCGCGCGGGTTCTGCGGCGTCTTGCAGGGCGATCTCGGCGAGTCGTACTCGCACCACGAGTCGGTAGCAAACGTGATCGGCTACCGTCTCCCTCGCACGCTTCTGCTCGCTTCACTCGCGGTCATGTTCGAGCTGATCATCGGTCTCGCAGCCGGAATCATCGCCGCGCTCCGACGGAACCGGTGGTCTGATACGATCATCATGTTCGCGACGTTCGTCGGCATCAGCCTCCCCACCTATGTGACCGGTCCCATCGCGCTTCTGCTCTTTGCGTTCCTCCTCGGCTGGTTTCCATTCGGGGGCTACGGCATCGACCCAATCGATCACGTGTATCACGCGCTCTTGCCCTCGCTGATTCTCGCCATAGCCGGAGCGGCAACCTATGCGCGGGTCATGCGCGGCGAGCTCATCGAAACGCTCAGGCACGATCACGTGCGAACGGCGCGGGCCAAGGGCATGCCCATGGCTCAGGTGGTGATCAAGCACGCGATTCGCAACGCGCTGCTCCCGATCGCCACTCTGGTGGGCCTGAGCCTCCCATTCCTGGTCGGCGGTGCGATCATCACGGAGAAGATCTTCGCCTGGCCGGGCCTCGGGCTTCTCACGATCGAATCGATCGAGTCCCTCGATGCTCCTGTCATCATGGCCGTGGTTCTCATGTTCGGCATCGCGGTTCAGGTCGGCAATCTCTTGGCAGACATTGCGGTCGCCGCGCTCGATCCACGCATCCGGCTCAACGACTAGTCCTTCGACTTCGCGCTCACCGGAAAAATTCGCCGTCCGTCGTCGATCCGTGGAGCCGACACCTGCATCGCGTCGATCTTGATCTTCTTACGCCGCGAGTCGGGAAGCTTGATGAAGCACACGCCATCTCCCGATACACCCTCGATCCTGCAGAGCCCGAACTTGGTATGCTCGATCCAATCCCCTTGTTCGGGTTTGTGCTCGACGGCAGGTGCCGGCCGGACTTGGGCAGACAGCGCTGCGGCCATCGCCCAGGACACACCTTCGGAACGAGGCTCCTTCATGGATGCAGCGCCACCCCCGGAGTCGGGCGCACTCGCGTCGGTCCAGAGCCAAAGGCCCGTCGCGTCGTCGTTCGTGCGTTGCAGAGCCAACTCGTCGAAGCAATCGATCCGGAACTCGAGCGCGAACACCGAACCGTCGACCACGTGCCCGCCGTAAGTGACATCGCGTCCATGTTCTCGCAGAGAGATCGTCGCATGCATGTGCCAAAACGGAGCGCCATCGCGTGTGGAGAGATTGCCTTGCAAGCTGAGCAACTCGCAGCCCTCGAATCGATGGGCCGCTTCGTAACGTCGCTTGGCTTGATTGTATTCGGTGAGCTCGATCCATTCGAACGCACCCAACGCGTTGACCCATGCCGTGCGAAGGCGGTGTTCATCGACCAGCTCGCGAAACGCTTCCTGCAGCCCGGCTCCGCGCGGGATTCGACCCAGGACGTGTCGAGACGGTCGCGTCTCGAATGACAATGGCTCGTTTGACGAGGTCACGACGCCGCTTGCGTGAGGCGCTCTTCCTTCGCGTCGACTGCGTCGACGAAGAGCTTGAAGTACTCGCCCGCACTCAAGAGAGCCAATGCGAGGCTCAGATAGAGAAGCACCAGTCCAACTTGGGCGAAGTCGAACTTCGTCTGGTGAAATCCGAAATAGATCGTGTAACGGTGATGCACGATCAACATCAGGATGGCGACCATTTGAAGAGCAGTCTTGTCTTTGCCCGTTCGCATCGCGGCCATCACCACGCCCTCACTCATCGCAATCGTGCGTAGCGCCGTAACCGCTAGCTCGCGGCTGAGCATGATAATCACCGCGACGACACCGAGAAACGGCATGCGCCCGAGATACGCAAGAGAGATGAGGGTCGCCAAGACGAGTAGCTTGTCCGCCAGGGGATCGAGAAACTTACCGAGCACGCTGATCTGGCCCCACTTGCGGGCTAGATATCCGTCGATGAGATCGGTCAGTGCGGTTCCGATGTAGAGCATTGCAGCCCAGAAGTTCGCTTCCGGCGTGCCGTCCCAGAGTAGCCACAGCACCCCGGGGATCAGAGCGATGCGCAACATCGTCAGTAGGTTCGGCAGATTGATCGCGTCGTCGCGGATCGAAGGACGTCTGGGGATTGCCTCTTCCATGAAGCGCGTTGTACCCCAGGTTGTCACTCCCGTCCGCCATCGAAGGAATAGGCCTTTAGGACTAAGCAGAGGCATCCTCTCAGCGGACTCGGCGCCTGCACGGAGTTCGCGCTCTCGACACACTCTCGGTACCGGAAATCGCATGCTGGAGCTCACTCGGAACGTCGCAGACCGGGCTCGAACGACTCTAGGTGTCGCCGTCCAGAACTTTGCCGTCCAGGACGCAATCGCCGTCGCGTTTCACACCTACTTGTTCCTTCGCATCAGCATGGCCCCCGATAGCCCAGACGCGATCGTGGCGCGGCGCTTGGCCCTGGCACTGCTGGTCGTTACGGTCTGCTTGCTCATCCTCAGCCGCGGCGAGCTGATCCGCGATCGGAAGGCCCGTGCGCTGACTTACCGCCTGGGCCTGGTCGCGCCCATGGTTCTGTCGTACTTCGAGATGCGGATCCTGCTCCCGCACTTCACCCAGAGCTCATGGACTACCGGCTATTTTCGCTCGACGCCTGGCTCCTCGGCACGACGCCAGCGGTATGGATGCAGGCCTGGAACGTCCAACCCGTCGTCGAATGGTTCTCGTTCTTCTACTACACCCACTTCTTCGTCCTGATCGTCATGCTGATTCCCGCGCTCGTTTTCGCGAAGGGGCGACGTCTTCAAGAGCTGATGGCAGGCGGCATGCTGATCGTCGCCCTGGGGCATTTCCTCTACACGATGGTGCCTGGCGCCGGCCCCTACGCGACCCTTGCATTCGATGAGCCGCTTCGCGGCGGATTCTGGTGGGATCAGGTCAGGATCACGGTGGCGACGGCGGGGGCGCAACTCGATATCTTCCCTTCGCTCCACACCGCCTGGCCTGCGTATTTCACGCTGCATGCGTACGCCCACCGAAGCGTGCAGCCTTTCCGATTCCTTTGGCCCGTTCTCGGGTTCATCGCTCTGAACATCATCATCGCGACCCTATTCCTGCGCTGGCATTGGTTCATCGACGTAGCGACAGGCCTCGTGCTGGCGGTCGTAGCCCGTCGGTTCGCAGTGGCCATCGCGATGCGAGAAGAGAATCGCGGAAACCGCCGTGACCCGCGGCAGCCCGTCTGGGAACGGCTCGACTAGCCGCCCTTCGAGAACGGGCCCGCGTCGCGCAAAAGGCTCTCGGGAACCGGGATCTCCGACGCTTCATCCATTGCCCGAATCCGCCGGCGCAGCCACCAGATGAAGCCTCCCATCATCATGAGCGGCACCAGAGTCAGGAAGATCGTGGTGTCCACGAACGCCTGCCTGTTCTCTTCGAGCGGGGATGTGCATGACGGGCAGGCGTAGGCGAGATCGGCAGCCCAGGCGATCGACAGCAGGAGGGCGGACGCGCAAAGTCGAGCGAGGCGGATCAAAGGTACACCTGCCAGTAGAGGACGGGCCAAACCCCAACGACGAAGTACCAGAAAATCTGCGCTGGCCAGAACGTGAAGCGATCGAGATCGCCCTCGGAAAGTCGGCGATAGGTGTAGAGCAAGATGAGGAATCCGGCGAGCACATGCAGGGCATGGGTGCCGACCAGGAGATAGAAGAAGCCACCGAGTTGCCCGGAGGTGAGCGTGAGACCCTCCCCGATGAGCGCAACCCATTCGGCCCCCTGAAAGAGCACGAAGAAGCCACCGAGCCCAATGGCGAGCAGCAAGAGGCGCTTCGTGTTCGGCGAGCTCCGTTTGAAGGCCCGGTTGGCGAAATAGAGCGCCACGCCACTCGCCAAGAGCGCAGCGGTGTTGAGAGCGGTCTCCTCGACTGGAAGGCGTGGTTGTCCGGGAGGGGGCCAGCCGCCGATGGCGTTGCTCTTCCCGATTACGAAGGCACTGATCAAGCCCGAGAAGAACATGATCTCCGTCGCGACGAAGATCAGCATGCCGAGCACGCCATTTGGAAGCACCGGCTCGCGCCTGGCTGGAACGCCGTACGGGCGGCCTAGTGCATCATCCGGCATCGGCTGGTTCTCCTTTCCCTAATGATCGGCGTCGTGCTGTTCCCCGCCGTGCGCCTTGGCCTCGCTCTGGGACTCGAGGGCCCGTTCGACCTCGGTTTCGGCCGCGACGTTCTCCCAGTTCTGTCCCTTGTGCTCCATGACGTCCGGAGCCGTGCCGGCGAAGAACAGCAGCATGAGCATCAACATCGTGGCTAGTAGGTACGAGATGTACCTCTTCTCGATGTTGAGGTGCATGAAGTTCGCGGCGACGAGATACGCTTTGACGACCGCGATCCCGAACGCGGTCATCAAGGTGATCATCCAGGCCTTGAGGAAACCAAACTCCGCGTGCGGCGCAATGATTGGGCCCAGGATGCTCAGGATGAGCAGGACCAGCAGAATGGCCCAAATCTTCACGTAATGGGCCTGTCCGTGGTCGTCTGCGTGACTTTGATGTTCAGCCATGATCGTCAGTCCTCACTTGGCGATGTAGAGCAGCGGGAAGAGGAAAATCCACACGATGTCGACGAAGTGCCAGTAGATTCCGATGAGCTCGACACGGTGAAGCTCCTTGCCCTTGCGCGCATCGTTCGCGATGATCAGCATGATGATGCACCCTGCAATGACGTGGAGCGCGTGAAGCCCTGCAGCCGTGTAGTAGAAGTGCCAGAAACCGTTGGCGGTTAGCGTGTACCCGTGCTGGATTTCGCCCGTCCATTCGACGGCCTTGATGCAAAGGAACACGAGTCCGCCCGCGCATGTTCCGAGCAGCCACTTGGCTGCCTTCTTGCCGTCCCCGTGCTCGGCCGCGTAGTGAGCGAGCACAGCAAATAGCGACGAGGTCAGCAGGACGAAGGTGTTGGCGCCCCCGAACCAAGTGTTGGTGTGCGACGCGTACTCGGCCCATTCCGGATGGCCCAGCCGGTGCATGATGTAGGAAGCCAGAAGGCCTCCGAAAATCACGATCTCCGAACCGATGACCCACCAGACGGCTAGCTTGCCGGTTGGGATGCCCGTGGCGCTTCGGGTGGTTGCTATGGGTTTAGTCATGCTCATCGGTGCCTCGTCATTCGGCGGGGGCTGTGTCCGGCGGGACGTCTTGCGGCCAGTAGTCCTCCTCGCGACCCGGCACGCTGTACTCGTAAGGACCTCGGTAGCAGTTCGGAAGCTCCGGCCAATTGCCATGAGGCGGCGGGGACTCCGCGGTCCACTCCAGGGTGTTGGCTTTCCATGGATTCTTTCCAGCTGGCTTCCCCCTGATGAGGCTCGTCACGAAGTTGAACAAGAACACGGCCTGGAAGGCGAGCATCACCAAGAGTGCGCTCGTCGCGAGGATGCGGAGATCCTGAAGGCCCGCGAGATCCGGGAAGTTCTGGAAATTGTAAATGCGTCGGCGTTGACCCGCCGCTCCCAGAATGAAGAGCGGGATGAAAATGAAGTTGAACGAGACGATCGTTCCCCAGAAGTGAATCTTCCCCAGTGGCTCGTTCATCATCCTGCCGAACATCTTTGGGAACCAGTACGTGATCCCAGCGAAGAATCCGATGATGGCGATGGGGAAGAACGTGTAGTGAAAGTGCGCGAGCACGAAGTACGTGTCGTGGAAGTAGATGTCCGAGCCGCTCGCACCGAGGAAGATGCCCGTGATGCCGCCAATCAAGAACTCGGCAATGAACGACAACGCCCAGAGCATCGGAGTCGCGAGGCGGATCGAGCCGCCGTACAAGGTCGCGATGTAGAGAAACAGCATCTCAGCGATGGGAATGGAGATGATGAGAGTCGTGATGGTGAATACGTTCGCCATACGCGGATCGATTCCGGCGACGAATTGGTGGTGCGCCCAGACGAAGAAACTGATGATGCCGGTGGCGAAGGCGGTGTAGAGAATCAGCTTGTAGTTGAATAGCTTCTTACGGGAAAAAGTGCAGATGATGTCCGCAACGATTCCCATGGCAGGCAGCAACACGACGTAGACCTCCGGGTGCCCGAAGAACCAGAACAAGTGCTGCCACAAGATGGGATCGCCACCGCGATCGGGGTCGAAATAGCCGGTGCCCACGACCTGATCCATGAAGAGCATCACTGCGCCTGCGATCAAGGGACCCACCGAGGCCATGAAAAGCACGCTGGCGATCACGATCATCCAGAGAACCATCGGGATGTCGTGCATCTTCATGCCGGGCGCGCGTGAGTTCATGAGCGTCGTGATGAAGTTGATGCCCCCAAGAAGGAAAGCCACGAACTCGAGCGCAACGGCAACCAGCCACAAAGTCGCCCCAAGAGGCGTGAGATTGTACTGCGCGCTCGCGGAGAGCGGAGGATACGCGGTCCATGCGCCCCCGAAGCCACCGCCGGGAACGAAGAAGGATGCGACGAGAATGACCGCGCTGATCAGAAAGATTTGATATGAGAGCCGATTGATTCGCGGAAACACCATGTCGTCCGCGCCGATCATCAGCGGAATGAGATAGTTTCCAAAAGCTGCGATCAGCATGGGCATCGCGACCCAGAAAATCATGATCGTGCCGTGATTCGTGACCAAGGAGTTGTACTCGCCTTGTGACACGACGCCGTAGCCAGGAACTGGCTGGCCCGGGAAGGCCAACTGCATCCGAAAGGCGTACGACATGTAGCCGCCGATCAATGCCATCACGATGCCGGTGAACATGTACTGCATCCCGATGATCTTGTGATCCGTCGAAAAGATGTACTTGCTCAGGAAGCTCTGTTCGTGATGCGCATCGTGAGCGTGCGCGTGATGTGTCTCTACTGCGGTGCCTGCTTCAGCCATGACCAATCCATTCAGCGGGTAGCGAGCTTGCCCGTGCCGCCCTGCGACATCCAAGCCGCGTGTTCCTCAGGAGTTTCGATGATGATGCGGGCGCCCATGATGCCGTGCCCATTTCCACACATCTCGGCGCATTGAATGTCGTATTCGCCGGCCTTGATGGGTTTGAACCAGCCCTTCATCACGCGCCCTGGAAGGGCGTCTTGCTTGAGACGAAACACCGGCACTGAGAAATCGTGCAGAACATCCCGCGAGATGAGCTCATAGTGATAGGTCGTGCCCGTTTGAACGTGGAGCTCGTTGAACGTCGTGATGTCATCATCCGTGTCGAGCTCGTTGTCGGGCCCAGGGTGAACGAAGTTCCAAGCCCATTGCTGCGAGATGATGCGAACCGTGCTGTCGGCCTCCGGGAGCCTCTGTTTGATGTTGTACCAAACCATGATGGCCATGAAGACGATGACCAGGTCGCAGACGATGATCGCAGCGTGCGGATAGCTGATCCAGCGCTTCAGGTCCTTTTCTTCGCCCGTGACGTATTGGGCTCGCTTCCCCTTCGTCTCGCGGAAACGGAAAATGAGAAAGAAGAACGCGGCGTAGGCGAGGAGCGCCCAGAAGCCCACGAAGACGGCAACGAGCGCAATCAGCGAATCGATATCGCTTGCGTAGGACGAGCCTACGGGCACCGCCGAGCCGATGAGGAAGTCACCGAGCGGCTCGAAGATTCCTTTGATGAAGTCGTAGATTCCTTGCAGCATTCGACCCTCTACACAGTCAGTTCAAAATGAAAGCGAAGACGACACCAATGAAGACAGCGGCTCCAATCATGGTCCACTTCCACCAAAAAAGTGCCTCGTTGTCGGGATCTCGTGTTTTGCCAGCCATCGTTCCGATCCTCGTCGCCTATTCGGACAGCGTGCCAATGTACGCGATTACGTCCTTCATCGCCTGCTCTGTCGGCAAGGTCATGGAGAACGGCCGCATCTTGGCGCCTGTGACGTCGTCGGGGTGCGTGCCGCGCACCCCGGCCTTGAAGTTTTCGAGCTGCGTCAGAAGGTACCAGTCGCTCGCGCCGGCGAGCGGCGGACCGAACTCGTCGATGTTGCCGCGCCCATCCGCGCCGTGGCATTGGACGCAGGTCGCGAAGTATATCTTTCCAGTTGCCGGATTACCGCCCTCGAGCGTAGGCGCGGGATTCGTCCGCTCCATCGCAGACACGTAGCTCGCCATGAGGTCGACTTTCTCGTCCGTGTCGAGTGCCCGGGCCATGGGCTCCATGCGCTTTCCGGCCAAATCGTCGGGGTGGAAGCCGCGGTAGCTGTTCTTGAAATTGCGAAGCTGCCGCCTGATGTACCAGCGTGGCAGACCTGCAATCGCCGGAGCGCCAAGCTCGGGATTTCCCTGGCCGGCTTCACCGTGGCACTGCACGCAGCCGTCGTAGAGGTCTTGGCTGTACTTCAAGCTCGCTTTGTCCGGACTCGGGTCCTGACATGCCGTCATCACAACGGACAGCGTCAGAACCAAGCCCATGATCGTACCGGTACGCACGTCGGTCATCATCCTCCCTCCCCTAGCGACTTGAGGTAGGCTACGAGGGCCGCCACTTCCTGTTCCGGGAAGTTGTAAGGAGGCATCGTCTTACCGTAACCCTGAACCACCTGGTCCCAGGAGTTCAAGATCGAGTTGCTGAGGTAGGCCTCGTCGGCCACCACCGTATCGCCGCTGACCAGGAGCCGCTCCGTGCCGAAGAGGCCCTTCCAGTTCGGGCAAGGTTGCGTCTTCACGCCGTCAACGGAGTGGCACGCCATGCATCCCTTGCTGTTGCTGAGCTTCTGACCCCAGCACGCCATGGGGTCGCCTGCCCCGGTGCACTCGGGCGGCATCGTAACCTCGCCAGTCGCCACGGGGCCTGCGCCCTTGAACGACCAGCCGTTGAGCGCCGACTCGTCCTCCGATGGCTGAGGAGCGAGAACGGCGAACTCCTCTCGCGGCTTCGCCGTGTACTGCGCCATCGCCTCGGCGATTGGCAGTGTCCCGTTCTGAAGAGCCGCTTCCTGATTCCGTCTGATGATGTCGTACTCGTCGTCCGTTTGCGGCGCTTGGACCGAATCCGCCGGGCCGCAACCCAGAGCGAATGCCGTCCAGACCGACAGAGTCATGACGAGGCGGAGGGATGCAAATCGTGTTTTCTGCTTCGTACTCATCCGTGCACGCTCAGTATATTTGGTGGAGGTGAAGGCTCCGCTGAAGCCGTGGATCGCCAATTGGCACCAAAGGGACCCTCCCCAGCTGCCAGAAGACGTAGGCGAAGAATATGCCGCCGATGAATACGAGCATGCCGAAGTCCGCCCACTGGAACTGGAACGCTCCCGCCTGCGGCATGACGAACCAGTAGATATCGACGACGTGCATGAGAATGATCCAGAAGCACATGATCTGGAGCCAACGCAGATTCCGCTTCTGAACGCGCGAAATCAAGAGCAGGAACGGAGCAACGAAGTGGCCGAAGATCAGCAGGTAGGAGACGAATTTCCAACCGCCGTCCCAACGCTTCATGAACCAAGTCGCCTCCTCGGGAATCCCCGCGTACCAGATCAGCATCCACTGTGAGAACTGGACGTAGGTCCAGAAGCACACGAAGCCAAACATGAGACGGCTGAGGTCGTGGAAGTGCTCGATGTTGATCGCGTCGCCGACCAGACCGCGCTGGTAGAGACTGAGGCCAATGATGATCGTCACGGCGAGGATCGAGACTGCCGACCCGGCGAAGACGATCACGCCGAAGATGGTCGAAAACCAGGCCGCCTCGAGAGACATCAACCAATCGAACGCGGCAAAGGTCAGCGAGCCGGCGAACAAGATGAGGGACGGGGCAGCGAGGCTCTGCATCCGCACCGTGTGCTGCGGTTTCCTGTCGGTGTCCTGCCGCCTCGACCAGCCGAAGTATGCGAGGGCGATCAGCGACCAAATGAGTAGATAGGCGACGCCGCGACCAAACCAGCCACGGGTGTTCAGGTAACCGGCCTTTTTGCTCAGGATTTCATGATGAAGCGCAACTTCCTGGGCCGTATGCGCGTGCGCCTCGCCGTGAGCTTCCTCGGCTCCGTGCGCGCCAACGTCATCCCCGTGGTCCTGGGCATACGCCACGCTTGCGCCGAGCTCGAGCGCGCCGTGCTGATCCGACCCCGAGTCTAAATCGGCGCCGCCCTCGGAGTGGGCACCGTGCGCGCCTACGCTCTGCCACTCGTCGTAGATGCTGATCTTACCGAGCCCTACTCCCACGAGAAACGGCAGGGCCAAGATGGCCACGACCGGCGCACCGGACATGACGACCTCGACGATGCGTCGCGAGGACACGCCCCAGTACGACGCGGTCAGGAACTGGACGAGCACGAGGAACAGCGCACCCAGCATGAAGGTAGCCGTCGTGAAGAGGCCGAATAGGTATGCGTAGCCGAGACGCTCAACATCGCTGGTGAGCGCTGCAACCAAGCCGCCAGCAATCGCTAGCACGAGCGGCGCGCGCCATGCGCGCGACCAGACTGCATCGCTTCCAACGCGATAGTCCTTCTTGTTCGCTTCCGTCACTGGGATTGCTCCGTGTTCTCCGGCGCGGCTGCTGGCGCCTGACTCAGCTGTAGTGCGCGGACGTACTGGACGATGGCCCAACGGTCATCGACCGGCAGGTTGTGCGCGTAGGCCGGCATGTTCCGCACACCATTGGTGATCGTCGCGTAGATTTGGCCGTCGGGAATGTGCCGTAGCCTGTCGTCGTGAAAGCTCGGTGCGATCAGTCCGCTGGCGCCGAGCGCAGCGGCTCGCCGCGAGACCATGCCCTTCCCGTCGCCCGAAATCGAGTGACAGACGGCGCAGTAAATCTCGTAGCGATCCTTGCCTCGCGCCATGAGCGCTTCGCGACTGCCGAAGCTCGCTATCGCGCCGCGAGGAACGTTTTCGATCCACTTGTTGCCCTGCGCCGCACGTCCTGTTGCGACATCGAATCCCTTCTCCATCTCACGGGAGACCGTGCCCTCGACCTGAGGGCGCATCGAGCGCTGGTCTGCGAAGAACGGTTGCCGCTCCTGGGTGTCGTACCGAGGTTGATTGTACATGTTGCGGATACCGACGACCGGCGGCTCGCTGCTCTCGGCGCCGACGCAGCCCGAGGCCAAGACCGCAAACGCAAGCGCGATCCAAAGAGAACGCATCACTGCACCTCCTCCTCGACGAGCTCGAGGTAGGTCGGATGGGTCGCTTCCAGAAGCGCCTTCGTTCGCTCGAGGTCGAACTTCTCGTCGCCCGCCTCGATGGAGATGAAGAACTTGTCGTCCGACGCGGCTTCGAACCGGTCGGATGCGAAGATCGGGTGATTGTGCATCGGCAACTTGATGAGACCCAGCAATCCGAACAGCGTGGCGAACCCGGTCAAGAGGATGCCGAGCTCGAACATGATGGGCACCATCGAAGGGAACGCCCCAGGCGGCTTGCCACCCACGACGAGCGGGTATCCCGCACCGATGTTCATGAGGTCGAAGGAGAACGCGTTCGTGTACTGGATCATGAAGACCGCGGTCGCGACGCCGAGCATTCCGAAAATGAACGAGACGATGCCGATGCGGGTTGGCGCGAGACCCATGGCCTCGTCCATCCCGTGCATGGCGTACGGCGTATGGCAGTCCCAGACTTTGTAACCCGCGTCGCGCACCTTCATCGCGGCCTGAGCGATCGCGTTGGGCGTGTCGTACTCGGCCAGATAAAGGGCAGGCTTTTTCGTGTTCTCAGCCATGGTTTACCTCACTCCGCCGGCACCGGCACGGCAGCCGCGCCCGGTTCCTCATGTGCTTGGATCGCATGCAAGTCGGGATGCGCTCCCGGAAGGTTTCCTTTGACCTCTGCGATGGCGATCATGGGAATCCACCGCACGAAGAGAAGGAAGAGCGTGAAGAAGAGCCCGAAGGTGCCGAGATAGGTCAAGATGTCGATCGCGGTCGGGTGGAACATGCCCCAGGAGGACGGGAGGAAGTCCTGGTAGGTCGATGTTACGATGATGACGAAGCGCTCGAACCACATTCCGATGTTGATGAGCACGCTCGCGATGAGCATGATCGGAACGCTGGTGCGCGCTCGCTTGAACCAGAAAATCTGAGGCACGATGACGTTACAAAACACCATCGCGTAGTAGGCCCACCAGAGGGGACCCCAGTTGCCCTTGCTGTCGAGTTGGCCCCAACCGAGCCGGTTGTGGAAGAACACCCACTGCTCGTACGGGTTGGAGGAGTACCAGGCGATGAAGAACTCCATGGCGTAGGCGTATCCGACGAGGAGCGCCGTCCCGAGCATGAACTTGTTCATCAGGTCGAGGTGCCGAATCGTCACGATGTTGTGCAACTTGAAAATCGAGCGGCAGATCAACATCAGCGTCATGACGAGAGCGAAGCCACTGAAGACTGCGCCGGCGACGAAGTACGGCGGGAAAATCGTCGTGTGCCAGCCAGGAACGACCGAGGTGGCGAAGTCGAATGAAACGACGGAGTGAACGGAAAGAACCAGTGGCGTCGAGATGCCGGCGAAGATCAGATATGCGCGCTCATAGTGCTGCCAGTGCCGATGGGCGCCGCGCCAGCCTAGAGCGAAGAAACCGTATACGCGCTTTCGCGTGAGGTTCTTGGACCGATCGCGCAGCGTCGCGAAATCCGGAATCAGGCCCACGTACCAGAAGATCACGCTGATCGTGAGGTAGGTGCTGACCGCGAAGACGTCCCACATCAGAGGACTCTTGAAGTTCGGCCACATGTCCATCTGATTGGGCAGAGGGAACAGGTAGTAGTCGAACCAGGGACGACCCGTGTGAATCGCGGGAAAGAGTCCGGCGCAGAGGACCGCGAAGACCGTCATCGCCTCCGCGAAGCGGTTGATGCTCGTCCGCCACTTCTGCCGGAACAGGAAGAGAATGGCGGAAATCAGCGTTCCGGCGTGGCCGATACCGATCCACCAGACGAAGTTGGTGATGTCCCAGGCCCAGTAGATGGGGGCGTTGTTGCCCCAGACGCCGACGCCTTGAACGAACAAATACGCGAGCGCCGCGCCCATGACTCCGAGCACGGACACCGAGAGTAGAAACAGGAGCCACCATCCACGCGGGGCCGGGTTCTCCGTGACGCCTGCGATCGTTTCGGTGACGTCGTTGGCAGTCGTGCCTTCCGGAAGAAGGGAAGTTTCGCCGAGTTCTTTGATAGGTGCGTCGTAGCTCATTGGTTCTTACCCATTTCCCTTCAGCTTGGGGTTTGGGTTTCGAATGCGGGCCAGGAACGAGGTGCGCGGACGCGTACCGATTTCGGCCAGCAGCTTGTAGTTGCGGTTGATGTCAGACCACTTGGCGACCGTGCTTTCAGGGTCGTTGAGGTCGCCGAATGCGATGGCGCCGGTCGGACAGGCCTGTTGGCAGGCGCTCTTGATGTCGCCATCTTTGAGCTTGCGACCGTCCCGCTTGGCGGAGAGCTTGCCTTCTTGGATCCTCTGCACGCAGTACGTGCACTTCTCCATCACGCCGCGCATTCGGACGGTGACGTTCGGGTTGAACTGAAGCTTCCGCGACTCCGGGAAGTCCTCGTACCAGCCAAACTTGTCGTCGAGATGGCCGTGCCAATCGAGGTAATTGAAGCGCCGGACCTTGTACGGGCAGTTGTTCGCACAGTAGCGCGTGCCGACACAACGGTTGTACGACATGTCGTTGAGGCCCTCGGGCGAGTGCACGGTCGCGTTGACCGGGCAAACGTTCTCGCATGGCGCCTCTTCGCACTGCTGGCAGGTAACGGGCTGGACAGCCACCTCGGGCTGATTCTCGTCATCGCCGACGAAGTAGCGATCGATGCGGAGCCAATGCATTTCGCGGCCGCGCTCGACCTCGAACTTGCCAACGGTTGGGATGTTGTTTTCGGCCTGACACGCGACGACGCAAGCGTTGCAGCCCGTGCATCCGTTGAGGTCGATCGCCATCCCCCACTTGTGCCCTTGGCTGTAGTCCTGCTGCTTCCAGAGCGGCGGCGTGCTGACCGGATCCACCGAACGGTACGAGGCGAAGTCGGGCTCTTTCTTGTACTCGTCGAGAGTCGCATCGATGGCGATCGGGCGGCCCTCCATGCGATCGTGCGTTTGCGTCTGAACGAGGTTGTACCCTTCGCGAAGGGGCTCGATGGAGACCCCATCCGTGAAGTCCATGCCGTCGCTGCTGCGAAGCGGGTTCACGTCGAAGCCCTTGCCGTTTCCGTAGCGACCAGCTGCGGTCCGGCCCCATCCGAGCGTGAGCGTGACGCAGTTGTCGGCATGTCCGGGGACGATCCAGGCCGGCACTTCGACCTTGGCGTCGCCCTTGCTGATGCGGAGCATCTGGCCGTTCTTCACGCCTAGCGCCCTGCTCGTCGCCGGGGAAATGAGGGCGGCGTTGTCCCAAACCAGCTTGGTCATCGGGTTCGGCAGCTCGAGCGCCCAGAGATTGTTGGCGTGTGTGCCGTCCCATAGCGCAGGATCGGGCTCGAAGTTCACCTCGAAATTGACCGTCGCCGACCGGGCGTCCGCTGAGCGCGGCGCCGAAGCCAGCGCGTCGAGGATCGGATTGAGAAGCACTTTGGCTTCGCCCTGCTGTGGCTGAACGAAGACGCCCGCATGCAGGCCGCCACGCCAAACCGCGTCCTGACTCGTGCCGTCGGGCGAGAAGCCCAGCATCAGCAGCGAGACGGTCATCTTCTCGAGCGTTTCTTCCTGCGTCGCCCTCACCTCGTCGTGGGCGTTGGGGTTCTTCTCGCCGGCAAAAGCGGCCAAGATCTCGAGCGGGTTCCGGCCACCATAGAGCGGTGCGATCAGAGGCTGCTGAAACGAGATCGCGCCGTCGAGCGTTTGCTGGTCGCCCCAGGCCTCGAGCTCGTGGGCCAAGGGCGCATGCCAGGAGCAGAGCTCGGACGTCTCATTTCGATGGCTTGCCAGGTGGACCGAGGTCAGGCCTTCGCGCCGGAGGAGCTCTCCGAACTTCAGGTCGGCGGGCGCATCATAGACGGGATTGCCCCCGAGGATGATGAGCGACTGCACGCTGTCGATCTCCGAGGCCAGGTCTGCAATGCTCTTCCGACTGGGCTCGTCGTTCTCGTCGATGACGGGACCAAGTCCAAAGGTCTTGTTTGCATTTCCGAGCGCGTAGTTGATCGCATGCACCATTGCGTGCACCCGAGGCGATTGCCCCGCTCCTGGAACCACGAGCGACTTGCCGAGATTGGCGACCAAATCGTCGGCGACGGCTCCGAGGAAAGCGAGGTCGATTCCTTCGACGTCTAGGCCTCCAGGAAGCTTCCCGAGGAAATCCGCGAGGACGGTCAACTCGCTGATCCCGCGCCCGGCGAGCTCCGCAATCGAGGAGTCGCGTGAAACGCTCGATGTCGCCTAGCGGCAAGCGCAAGCGATGGTCGGCCATGCTGCCGGTGATCGAGAAGTTCGACTCGACCGCGTACACCCGGCTCATCGGACTGCTCGGATCGATGATCCCGCGCGGGTACACGAAGCGCCGGCCGTTTGCGACTGCACCGGGCTCGGAGCCGAGGAAATCGGAACCGAGCGACACGGTGATCATGGAGCGAGCGAAGTCGTACGTGGGATAAACTGGAACGCCGAACGCGAGCCTCGCACCTTCGCGTACGTTGTCGTCGTCGATGGCGCTGTACGTGTGAAAGCGCGCCTTCGGAAGCTTCTCGACGACCTTGTCGCGCAGCCGACGAAACGTCGGGCTGTTCGAAATCGGCGCCAAGAACCGCAGGCCTGCACCCTGGTTCTTTTCGTGCTTCGCGATCAGGCTCTTCAGCATGGCGTCGAAGTCGGCGTCGGTTGCATCAGCCAATGCACTTGCCTTTGCGCTGCGCGGGAGACTGGGAGCGATCTGGATCGTAGAGATCCCAGACGTAGGCCTGCGCCCGAACGTCGGTGCCGCCAAAGCTCCTCGAATGCTCCGGGTTTCCCTCGACCTTCGTGGGACGGCCGTCGTGACTGGTGACCACGACGCCAAGCGAATCGCGACCGCGTGCGGTCACCGTCGCGAAGTGCGAGGCGATGCCAGGAACCAAGTACTCCGGCGCCTTGCTGTAGGGCAGGATCTCGTTCACCGGTCGCCGCACACAGCCTTGAACTCCTGCGGCAAGCGCAGCGATCGAGGAACCTTGCACGAACGAGCGTCGCGAGATGAGCGCCTTGGGGCTGAGGAGATCGGTGATGAACCCGCCAGGTTGCTCCTCCTCGGCGAGCTTCTTCAGCTCTTCCGGGTCGGTGTTCTTGTCTTCGAGCGTCCGCCACATCGACGGGCCTTTGCCCGGATTCAGCTCATACGAGTTTCTTCGTGTCATCGGTGGCACCCCGAGCAATGCAAGGGTGGATTGAGCGTAGCGGCGACCTCCGCGCGTTGCGCGAGCCAAGCCTCGTCGGCTTCCCACTTCATATTGGTGACCTCGGTCTTCGGCCGAATGTGCGGCTCGGGATTTCGGTGGCACTCCAGGCACCACTGCATGGCAATGGGCGACACGACGCCGACCACTTCCATCTGGTCGATCCGCCCGTGGCAGGACCGACAACCGACGCCGCCGTTGAGATGGGCGCTGTGGTTGAAGAACGCATGATCGGGAAGCTGGTGCACGCGCACCCATGGGATCGACTCGTCGGTCGCCCAGCTATCACGTACCAGCGCGAGCTTCTCCGATTCGGGACGGACGACGGCGTGGCACCCCATGCACGTCTGCGTCGGCGGCACCATCGCCTTGGCGGAGCGCTCTACCTGGGAGTGGCAATAGCGGCAGTCCATGCCGAGCTCTCCGGCATGCAAACGATGGCTGTAGTCAACGGGCTGCTTCGGTGTGTAACCAACCTGAAGGTTGGGTGGGGTGAAGTAAACCCAGAACAATATGAACACGCCCGCCCCGAGACCGCCGGCCACGACGGCCAACGCGAGGGGCAAGTAGTTCAACTCGCGGGGGAAAATCTGCATGCTGCGTTTTCTCTTGAGTCCTCGAAACGACCGGGCGCCATGTAGGCGAAGCTCGCGGTTCGGACAAGTCGGTTCGTCACTTTTTGACGAACAAATCCCAGGCGGCGGTTGCGCAGCCACGCTGCGCTCGACTTTTCCTCTCCCTGCGGGCCGGTTAGGGCCGCTCCCAGAACCGGTCAAGCCTGGAACGATCCCAAACGCGGAAGCCTATATCCCTGGCCGACTCGATTTGGTCAAGCCTTTGAATCGAGCCGAATCCCGAGCGCGAGGCCGTCCGGGGTCGGCACGCAGACCGATCGGTAGCTCGACGCCATCTCCTCATGAAAGCGGCGCATCGCTTGGGCATCCTCGCTCTCGTCGAGCAACCTCCCGAAAAGGTACGCGTTGTCGCCGATGAGCAGTCCCCCGGTCCTCAGATTCTCCGTCGCCCAGCGGCCATAGAGGTCGTATCGGGCTTTGTCCGCGTCTACGAAGACAGCACAGAACGGTCCGAAATCACTCAGCTTTGGAAGAGCTTCCGCGGCGTCCTCGACGATCACGGTAACGCGATCTCCTAGACCTGCGGCTTCGATCACCTCGGCCGCGACGTCCGCGTGCCTCCGATCGGATTCGATCGTCCATAGGTGCCCTCCAGGCTGGAGCGCCCGGGCGATCCAAAGGGCCGAATAGCCCGCCAAGGTGCCGATCTCGACCACCCTTTTCGCACCCGCGAGCCGGAGCACGATCTCGAGGAGCCGTCCTTCGGCTGGGCCCAGTTGGATCGCGGGCATCCCGTGGCGCGCTGGCGCCTCGAAAGCCCGGACGAGCGCCGGGTCCGCCGGATGGTGCGTGCGAGCGACATAATCGAGAATTTGTGCGCTGGCATACCGCTCACCTGCTCTGGAACCTGGATCCGCCATGGAATTCTCCCCATCCCCCTCGGTTTTATTTTCCTAATATCGATATTTTCCGTTGTGGACGTTACAATCCAGATGTGCCAAGACCTTCATCACCGCCACCGGCGCCACCCCCGAATACTCTCCTAGGCGCGTACACGCTGGTCGATCGTATTGCAGTCGGAGGCATGGCGGAAGTGTTTCGTGCTTTGGAGCCGCGCGGGGCGGGGGAGCCGCGGGTCGTGGTTCTGAAGCGGATGCTCCCGCACATCGCCAACGAGTCGAATGCACAACAGATGTTTGCCGAGGAGGCGCGGCTCGCGAGTCAGATTACACACCCGAACGTGGTGCACGTGCTCGGTCACGGCGAGATCGACGGCAAGCCGTATCTCACGCTCGAGTACGTGCCCGGCTGCGACCTCTGGCGTCTCAACCGTCGGCTCACGCTCGAGAGCAGGAAGCTCGAGCACGATCTGGTCGTCTATCTCATTCGTCAGATCCTCAGCGGGCTCGAAGCCGTGCACAGTGCCAAGGACCGGAGCGGCGGCACGCTGGGAATCGTGCACCGCGACATCAGTCCTTCCAACGTGCTCATCTCCATTCACGGAGACGTGAAAATTGCGGACTTCGGAATCGCAAGCGCGAACACAAACGCTTTCGAAGCGGACACGGCGGCCCGTGCCAATGGCAAGCTCGGCTATTTGGCTCCCGAGCAGGTCTCGGGCGGAGTGGTGGATCGTCGCGCAGATCTGTTCTCGACCGGCGTGATCGCGGCGGAGCTCTTCATGAGGCGGCCCTTGTTCGCGGGCGGAAGCGAGCTGGCGGTGCTCCTCGCGATCCGCGACGCGGAAGTGCATCCATTCATCGAATTCATTCCGCACCTTCCCGATGGCCTCGGCGACGTGATTCTCAGCGCGCTTGCGGCCAAAGCCGAGGAACGCCCTCCGACCGCGCGGGCGTTCTGGGCGGCGCTCGAGCCATGGCAAAGCCGGCCCGAAGAAGTTCTGCGCACCGAGCTCGCCGCGATTGTCGGATCGATCGCCGCCGAGACGCGGATGCGTCGGACTTCGGCCGACACGCTGCCCCGGGCGACGATGCCGCCCACTCCGCTCGTACTAGCCGGCAACGACGCAAACACCACGAACGTCACGCCACTCGAATACAAGATCCGAAAACCCAACGGGGCGACGGTCGGCCCGCTCGCCTACGCCAAGGTCGTAGAAGCAGTGGCGACAGGACAAGTCGACGGTAGCGATGACATCAGCATCGCGGGCGGCGAGTATCAGCCCTTGTCCTCAGTCAAGGATCTCTATCGTCACGTTCCTGCATCGCGCATGACGCCAACCACCACGCGAGTCGAGTCGACGGTCTCTGCGGATCGGAGCATGGACTTCGAAGACGGGGGCTTCGTCTCGGCGTTGATTCGCACGTTAGTCACGCGACGGACGGGGCTCTGGCTCTGCGAGCAAGGCGGCGTCCGAAAGGAAGTCTATGTGAAGCACGGTGTGCCAGCGTTCGTGACGAGCAACCTCGCCGGCGAGCTGCTCGGCGAATACCTGGTCAAGAAGCACGTGATCAATCGCAGCGAGCTCGACATGGCCTTGGCCGTCATGCCGCGGTTCGAGGGCAAGCTGGGCGATACGCTGGTCGCGCTCGGGCTCGTCGAGCCGCTGGAGCTCTTCCAGCACATCGGGGAGCAGGTGCGTGAGAAGCTTCTGGATCTATTCACCTGGGCTTCGGGTACGGCGACCTTCTACGAAGGCGTGGACCCGCCCAGCAGCAGCTTTCCGCTTCGCCTCGATGCCTGGGAGATCCTCGACCGAGGGCTCCAACGCCGAATCGCCGCAGGGTTTGAGAGCTCGCTGATTCTGGAGCGGGGAGAGGATCTGGTGGTGCAGGCCGATCGGATCGACACGGCCGTCGCCACCGCTGCGCTCCCAGACGATCTCCGCGCTGCGCTGAAGCGCTGCACGACACCTCAGACGGTCGAGCAGTTGGCGCAATTCGTGGACGCTCAATCTGGCCATAGAGACCCACAACGGGGATACCGGGTGACCTCATTGCTGCTGAGTCTCGGCGCCATCCACTGGATGTGAACGCACGGGTCGTCGCTCCTTGACCCTGCGATACGCGGCTGCTAGCTCTCGCCCCGGCTTTTCGGGCCGATTCCATAGGAGCAGCCATGTCCAACGTACGTGTCCTCGTGTCAGACAAGCTCGCCGAGGCGGGCCTCAGAGTCCTGCGTGAGGCGCCCGGCGTCGAGCTCGAGTTTCGACCGGGCATGAGCGAAGATGAGCTCTGCGGCGTCATCGGAGACTACGACGGCCTCATCATCCGATCCGCAACGCGGGTGACCCCAAAGGTCATCGAGGCAGCGCACAGGCTCAGGGTCGTCGGGCGCGCGGGGATCGGTGTCGATAACGTGGACATCCCGGCTGCGAGTCGGCGCGGCATCGTGGTGATGAACACCCCGACGGGGAACTCCGTGACGACCGCCGAGCACGCCTTGGCGCTCCTCGCTTCGTTGGCGAGGAACATCCCGCAGGCAGTGGCCTCGATGCGCGACGGCCACTGGGAAAAGACCAAGTTCCAAGGCCGTGAGATCGCTTACAAGACACTCGGCGTCATCGGCCTCGGCAACATCGGCCGGATCGTGGCCGACCGCGCACAGGGCCTGAAGATGAAGGTCGTCGGTGTGGACCCGGTGATGAGCAGCGATCGTGCTGCCGAGCTCGGCATCGAGCTGGTCGAGCTCGACGAGCTCCTCGAGCGTGCCGACTTCATAACGATTCACGCTCCGCTCACGCCGGAAACCAAGAACCTCTTCAGCGATGCTGCCTTCGACAAGATGAAGAAAGACGCACTGCTCGTGAACGCTGCCCGAGGTGGCATCGTCGACGAGGAGGCGCTCGTGCGCGCGATCACCGCCGGGAAGATCGCTGGCGCAGCTCTCGACGTATTCGGCAGCGAGCCGATCGATCCGAAGCACCCGCTTCTCGGGCTCGAAAGCGTCCTTTGCACGCCCCACCTCGGCGCATCGACCGCCGAAGCGCAGGAGCGTGTCGCAGTGGAAATCGCGGAACAGGCGGTCGCCTACTTGCAGCGCGGCATCGTCAAGAATGCGGTCAACGTTCCGGCGTTGCCCCAGGAAACGGCAGAACGCCTCAAGCCGTACCTCGATGTGGCCAAGGCGCTCGGAAGTCTGGTCGGCCAGCTCGATCCGATCGACGTACGCGAGCTGAGGGTGACGTGCACGGGTGAAGCCGGCGAGCTCGGCGTGACCCCGATTGCGAGGGCGGCCCTCGCCGGATTCCTAGAGCAACACCTCGAAGAGCCCGTGAATCCGATCAGCGCCCCGTACGAAGCGCAGGAGCGAGGAATTCGCCTCGCCGAGGTCAAGGAACCCAGTGACCGGTATGCGACCACGGTGCGCGTGACCGTCACGGGCGAGAAGGGGATTCACACGGCCACCGGTACGCCGGGCCGCAAGGGTGAACCCCGGCTCGTCGGGATGGAAGGCTATGAAATCGATGCGGTGATGGAAGGCTCCATTCTGATCATGCGCAACCAGGACCGGCCCGGTGTCATCGGATCGGTGGGAACCCTTCTTGGGAGCCGAGGTATCAACGTGTCGCGCATGCAGGTCGGTCTCGACGAAAAGAGCGGACAGGCTTTGGCACTCTGGAACGTCGATTCGAACGTCGGCAAGGACGCACTCGACGAGCTGCGCGCCATCGACTACGTCAGCAGCGTTCATACCCTGAGGCTATGAGATGCCCCCTTCGGCGCGAAAGCGACCACCGGGGAGCGCGGGGCGGCTTGGCACCACGAGTGTCGGCCTGCCCCTGACGCCGCCGGGTGGAATGCGCGACCTGCTGCCGCCAGCGTCCATGACACGGACCCTTCTCTGGCAGCAGTTGATGGAAACCTTCGACCTCTACGGCTACCAGCGCGTCACCACGCCCCCAGTCGAGTACGCCGAAGTCATCGAGCGTGGGCTCGGCACCGTCGATCGGCGCGACCTGGTTCGTTTCGTGGAGCCCGACTCGGGCGAGGTCGCCCTTCTGCGACCCGACATCACGCCGCAGATCGCGCGAATCGTCGCGACGAGGCTTCAGGACCGACCTGCTCCATGGCGCCTTTGCTACGAGGGCACGATCATCCGGCGCCGACGCGGCCGGGCACGTAAGCAACATCAAGTTCTGCAATGTGGAATCGAGTGCGTGGGTCTCAGCGGTCCCCAATCGGATGCCGAGATCATCGAGGTTGCGGCGCGAGCATGCGAGCGTGTCGGGCTCCGAGACTTCCTGGTGGAGCTTGCACAGGTGAAAATCGGATCCGAGGTTCTCGGGCACGTGCCTCCCAACGCTCGCCTCGCGGTGATCGAAACGCTCGCTGCCAAGGATGCGACGAATCTCGAGAAGCTGCTCAAGGAGTCCCGCGTCGCCGCGGCTGAGCGCCGACGTCTGCTCGTCCTTTGCGACCTCTATGGCGACCGGACGGTGATCGCCGATGCCCGTCGAGGCCTCCAGAACGCCGTTGCGAGGCGCGCGCTCGACGAGCTCGAGCGCGTGGTGGAGAGGCTCGAAGCGTTGGGGCTCGGAGAGCGTGTCGCCATCGACCTCAGCGACCTACGCCGTCACAGTTACTACACCGGCGTGAGCATGACCTTGCTTGCGGCCGGCCCCGGCGAGCCGCTCGGAATGGGTGGCCGATACGACGATCTCTTGGGCCGCTACGGCGCACCTGCGCCAGCCACGGGCTTTGCGTTTGAAGTCGACAACGTGCTCTGGGCGCTCTCTGAGGCGGGCGTCTCGGTCCAAGGCAAACTGCCCTTGCGAGTCCTCCTGGCGGGAGGCAGCCATGCGCGGTCCGAGCGCACAGCCAACGCGTGGCGAGCGAGCGGTGCGCGTGCCGCCGTGATTCCAGCCAAGAGCGCCGACGAAGCCAAGCGCTACGCAAAGGCATGGGACTACGACCTGTTGATCTGGCAACGCGGGAGCGACGCCCGATTGACGCGTCTGAAGGACGGTCGGACGCGCACGCTCAAGGGTGAGCCCAGCGACCAGTCGTTCAGCGAGTTGGCCTCTTGGGCACGAGTTGGGAACGAATCATGAGCGCATTGGTGGTGGTAGGAGCCCAGTGGGGCGATGAAGGCAAGGGCAAGGTCGTCGACCTGTACGCTCCCTTCGCCGATCTCGTCGTCCGATATGCGGGAGGCGCAAACGCCGGGCACACGCTCGTCGTGAAGGGGGAGAAATTGATCCTCCACCTGATTCCCTCGGGAATTCTCCACGAAGCAACCAAGTGCGTCATCGGTCAGGGCACCGTCATCGACCCGGCGGTCTTGTTGAAGGAGATCCGGTCCTTGGACGAGCGCGGCGTGGCGACGCAGGGCCGCTTGCTCGTGAGTCAGCGGGCTCACGTCGTGCTCCCACACCACAAGTCGATCGACGAGCTCCGAGAGAAGCGGTCCGGCGGCGCCATCGGAACGACCAAGCGCGGCATCGGACCCTGCTACGAGGACAAGGTGGCGCGGCGAGGCGTGCGCATGGGAGACCTCCTCAATCCGGGGCGTCTGCGCACGAAGCTCGAATCGAACCTCGAGTGCTGGCGTCCGGTCGCACAGGATCTCGGAGGCACGTTGCCCACTGCAGATGAAATCACGGCGGCGTACTCCGAGCTCGGCCAAACCTTGAGTGCGTACATCGGAGATGCGGCCGCCATCGTTCGCGCAGCCGTCCAGGCCGATGAGAGGATTCTCCTCGAAGGTGCGCAAGGCACCATGCTCGACATCGACAACGGGACGTATCCGTTCGTCACGAGCTCGAGCGCCGTCGCGGGCGGCGCCTGTGCTGGCGCGGGCATCGGTCCGACGCACATCCAACGAGCCGTCGGGATCGCGAAAGCCTACACCACGCGCGTCGGTGGGGGCCCCTTCCCGACCGAGCTCGAGGATGAAACCGGCCAACTGCTCCGCGACGCGGGCGCCGAGTACGGCTCTACGACGGGGCGGCCGCGACGCTGCGGCTGGCTCGACCTCGTCGCGCTCCGGCATGCGGTCGCGGTCAACGGGCTCGATGAGCTCGCGATCACCAAGCTCGACGTGCTGAGCGCCGTGTCGGAGCTCAAGGTCTGCGTCGCCTATGAGCTCGACGGCGAGCGGCTCAGTCACCCGCCCTACGAGCGGCTCGAGGACGTCGTGCCCGTGTACGAAACCCTGAAAGGCTGGAACGAGAAACTCACGGGCTGCCGCAACCGGGGTGATCTTCCCGCCGCCGCCCAGTCATATCTCCGTCGAATCGAGCGAGAGGCGGGCTGCCGAGTGGGCGTGGTCAGCGTAGGGCCCGATCGCGAGGACACGGCCGACCTCCACGACCCGTTCGTCCGCTGAAGCTCAGTCGTCCAGTCTGGCGATGAAGTCGATTTCCACCTTGGCGCCTCGAGGAAGAGCGGCGACTTGCACGGTGGCGCGTGCAGGCGGCACGAGATCCTTGAAGAAGGCTGCATAAACCTGATTCATGTTCGAGAATTCGTTCATATCCGTCAGATAGACGGTTGCTTTTACGACATCCGCGCGACTCGCTCCGGCCTTGCGAAGAACGGCGTCGAGGTTCTGAAGGACCTGTCGGGTCTCGGCTTTGATGTCGCCGTCGCCCACCATCTCGGCCGTGTCGGGATCGAGCGGTAGCTGACCGGAGCAGTAGATCCATTCACCTGCGGCGACCGCCTGGCAGTACGGTCCGATCGCCGCCGGCGCGCGGTCGGTTTCGATTCGTTTGTTCGTCATGATTCCATGCTACTTCATACTGAGATGAAGGTCGCCACGTGGAACGTCAACTCGATCCGGGCGCGCCGCCAGCACGTGCTCGACTGGCTCGATGCCGCCGAACCCGATGTGCTCTGCCTTCAGGAGCTGAAAGTCACCGACGCGGAGTTCCCGTACGACGAGATCCAGGAACGCGGATACGAGGCGGCCGTATTCGGGCAGAAGACCTACAACGGCGTCGCCATCCTGAGCCGACACCCGATCGAGAACGTGGTGCGGGGCATCGACGACGAACACGACGACCCACAGGCAAGGCTGATCAGCGGCGATGTCGGAGGCCTGACGATTCTCAGTGCATACTTCCCGAACGGCGGCGAGGTGGGTTCGGACAAATTCGAGTACAAGCTCCGATGGATGTCACGTCTCCGTGCGCTACTGGGCAGGCGCTTCGATCCGGAGAGTGACCAGGTGGCGCTCTGCGGAGACTTCAACGTCGCCCCCTTCGATGACGACATCGGACGTCCGGCCGAATGGCGCTCATCGGTGCTCGCCTGCGATCCGGTTCGAGGCGCCTTGAACGAGATAGCGTCGTTTGGGTTGCACGACCTGTTTCGCCCATTTCATCCGACGGGCGGCGTCTTCTCGTGGTGGGATTACCGAGGACGCGGATTCGAGCGCGACAACGGGCTTCGGATCGATCACATCTATGGGACGCGAAAGCTGGCCGAGCGCACGCTGGGCGCGATCGTCGATCGGGAGGAGCGTGGCCGGAAATCTCCCTCCGATCACGCGCCGGTCATGGTGGAGCTCGCATGATCTCGCTCCTGCTGCTGGCTGCCGTGGCCGTCGTTCCATGGCTCGTCTGTTCGTCTCTGCGAGGGATGTTCGCCCTCGATGCCTCAGGACCCCTACCCGCGCGGGAACGCGCACTCGGTCGCTATCGCCGTGCCACCGTCCTTTCGAGCCTCGTTCTCCTTCCGGCCTCTGCCTTTGCCGGAGCGCTGCTCGTCGATCCTTCGCTGTCCACTCGATGGCCGGCCGCGGGCTCCTGGTTTTTCGCAAGCCTCAGCGCTGCGACCGCCTCGGTCAGCCTCGCTCTGGCCCGGCGGACCAGCGAAGAGGCGGCCGCGATGTCGCCTCTGCAGACCGCTGGGCGGGCCGTGCAAACATCCTCGGTCCTGATTCTCGCCACCGGACTTGCGCTCTTGGCCGACTCGGCGGTCGATTCACTTCTTCCATTCGGTCCGATCGCAAGTGCGCTCACGACTGCCTTGCTTTCAGTGGCTTCGGTACTCGTGCTGAGCCCATGGCTCGTCATCAAGCTAGGGCTCTGGCCGGTGCTGCCGAAGCGCATCGAAGCGGACGGCATGCATTGGAGGCTCGCGCACCTCCCCGTGCCGACTCCGTTTTTCACGCACACCGCCGCCTTGCCCTGGCTCCGCACCGCTTTGGTGAGTGACGGCCTTTTCAACGGAGCCCCCGACAGGCATTGGGAGAACCTGGTCCGCTACGAGATCGGGGGTGCCTTGCACGCCCGGAACGCGCGCCTGTCTCGCTGGACGGTCGCTATCGTTCTGTCGCTCATCGTGTTCGTGGTTTCGGACGCGCTCGGCGCGAACGACCCTGCCATGCGCGTCGCCGCAACGGCGCTGGCAGTCCTCTTCAACAGCGCCGCGGCATGGATCGCCAATCGACGAGCTTCCTCGACGCTGCAGCTCGACTCCGGCGGCCCCTCGATGCAGGAGCTCGCCCAAACGTTGCGCAGTCTCCCCCCTTGCCTCGGCCAAGTGCTGCCCCGCACCTCGTGCAATCCTCTGGGGTCGGCGCTCTACGATCGACTCTTCGCGCTCGGACATGACCCCGGTCGAAGGCCACGACCGTGAACCGAATCCCAGCTCGAACGCACCTTGCCTTGCTCGTGTTCTGCTCCGCTCTCATCGCATGCGGAGGCTCGACGCCGGCGGTCGAGCCCACGCCAGTCGAGCCCACGCCAATCCCCGAGCAAGCGCCCGAGGGTCAGCTTCCCGACGGTGTGCGGCCCACGGCCTATCGCTTGAACCTCCACATCATTCCGGATGGAGAATCGTTTTATGGCACTGCCATGATCGACATCGAGCTCGACGCGCCATCGAGGATCATCTGGATGCATGGCCAGGGCTTGAACGTGACGTCGATACACGCACGACATCGGACCATGCGCGTGGAGGCGAGCTGGGAGCAGCAAACCATCGATGGGGTCGTCCGCGTGGTTTTCACAGATGCCCTTCCCCAGGGTCGAAGCACGCTCGAGATCGAGTACAGCGCCAAGTTCGATGCGCCCCTCCGAGGACTCTACCGCGTCGAGTCCGGGGACGATTGGTATGCGTTCACGCAGTTCGAATCCATCAGCGCACGGCTCGCGTTCCCGTGCTTCGACGAGCCGCGCTTCAAGACCCCGTTCGACGTGACCCTCACGGTACCCGGTGATCAGCTCGCCGCCGCCAACACTCCTGCCGAACACGTGAGCAGGCTTCCCGATGGCCTTCAGCGCGTCAGCTTTCTGCGCACTCCACCTTTGCCTACCTACCTCGTGGCCTGGGCCGTCGGTCCCTTCGACGTAGTCGTCGGGCCGACGATCGCCCCCTCGCAACAACGCAGCGTTCCCATTCCGCTCCGCGGCCTCGCGGCCAAGGGCAAAGGCAAGCAGCTCGAATTCGCCCTCGCGCGTACCGGGAAGTTCATCGAGGCCCTGGAACACTACTTCGGGATCCCATACCCGTATCGCAAGCTCGACCTGGTCGCCGTGCCTGACTTCGCGGCCGGCGCGATGGAGAACGTCGGTCTGATCACTTTCCGCGAATGGCTCCTGCTGATCGACGAGGCGCAAGCGACGGAGAACCAATATCGCGCCTTCGCATACGTGATGGCACACGAGCTAGCCCATCAGTGGTTCGGCAACCTCGTGACGATGCCCTGGTGGGACGACATCTGGCTCAACGAAGCCTTTGCCACCTGGATGGGCAACAAAGTCGTCCAAGCGCTGCACCCGGAGTACCGCTCGGATCTCGGTGCTCTCTCGTCTTCGCAGCGCGCAATGGATCTGGACAGTCTCATCAGCGCGCGCAGCATCCGCCAGCCCATCGAGAACAATCACGACATCAAGAACGCTTTCGACGCCATCACCTACGAAAAAGGCGGAGCGGTGCTAGCGATGTTCGAGCGCTGGATGGGGATTGAGGCATTTCGCGACGGCATTCGACTCTACCTCGGCCGCCACGAGAATGGCACCGCGACCTCGGACGACCTGCTCGCCGCCCTCGACGAGGCGAGCGATCTCGAAGTGACGGCACCGTTTCTCAGCTTCTTGACCCGATCCGGCGTTCCGCTGATCACGGTCTCCGACGGCGAAGCCTGTGAGGGCGGCTTTCGAAACCTCCGCCTCTCGCAGGAGCGCTATCTCCCGATCGGCTCGAGCGGCGGTCCGAAGCAAACCTGGAAGATCCCCTTTTGCGTTCAGCACGACCTCGGCGTCACCTGCGGCTTGCTGAGCGAAGCGGACGCGAGCATCCCACTTCCCGGTTGCCCGACCTGGTGGATGCCCAACGCCGACGGCGCTGGTTACTTTCGTTTCGCCATGTCCCCAAACGAATGGACGCATCTGCGAACGAAAGGCTTCGCAGAGCTCTCCGACGGCGGGCGGATGGCCGTTGCCGACAGCCTTGGCGCCGCGTTCGACCGTGGGGCGCTCGATGCAGAGGACCTCCTCCCCTGGTTCTCGATGTTCGTCCGGAGCCCGCTGAGACAGATAGCCACCGCGCCGATGGAGTCGCTACGCTTCATGATCGGAGAGGGCGCGCCCTCCGACCTTCGGGGCGAGGTCACCGCGTACGCCGGCCGCCTCTATCGCCCTCGTTACGAGCAGCTCGGATGGTGGACGCGAAGCGGCGACTCGAGTGACACCAAGCTCCTTCGGGAAGCGGTGATTCGATTCATGGTCATGGAGGTGCGCGACCCCCGAGCCCGCGCTCGGGCGGCACGTCTCGGCAGGGCCTACGTCGGTTATCAAACCCAGGCCAATCCCCGTGTCGTCGACGCCCAGCTGGCCGACCTGGTGCTCGCTGCAGCGGTGCAAGAAGGCGGCGACGCTCTGTTCGATCATCTCCTCCACCTTCTCGCATCGACCACCGACGCGACGACCCGGAACCGAATCATCTTGGCCCTCGGCCACGCCGAAGCTCCATCGCTCTCCGCGAGGGCGCTCGACCTCGCGCTCGACCCGGGCCTTCGCGTGAGCGAGAATCCCCCGCCTCCTCGGGACGCAGTTCGGCAATCCGCGAAATCGCGAGCGCGCCTGGGAATGGCTCACCGAGCATTTCGATGCCTTCGCGGCCCGGTTCGGAAGCACTCAGGTCGGCGGCACGCCCTGGTACGCTTCGTCTTTTTGCAGCGAAGCCGCCGCGGAGCAAGTCGCACGCTTCTTCGAGCCGAGGGTGTCTGAGCTCGACGGCGGACCGCGCAACCTTGCCAGCGCCGTCGAAGCGATTTCCCTCTGTGCCGAGAAAGTGCGCGTTCAACGGCCAGGCGTGGAGCGCGCGTTCGCGCAGAACTCGCGGTCGAGCTCTAGGCCCCCTTGAACGAAGGCGCGCGCTTCTCCAGAAAAGCCGACATTCCTTCGCTCTGATCCTCCGTGCCGAAGGCTTCCGCGAACGCATCCTGTTCGAGCTCATTGGCCGCTGGCAACGGAAGGTCGATCCCGTCACGGATCAATCGCTTCGCCGAGGACACTGCCAAGGGTCCCTTGGCCGCGATCTCCAGAGCAGTCTTCTGCGCTCCAGCGAGCAATTCGTCCGGCTCGAACAGTGCATTGGCCAGACCGATCCGGAGCGCCTCCTCGGCGTCGATCATCTTTCCGCTGTAGATCAGCTCCCTCGCGAGGGCGGACCCGACCCGCCGCGGAAGACGCTGGGTACCTCCGAAGCCGGGGATGATCCCGAGGTTCACCTCGGGCTGGCCGAACCTCGCTTTGCTCGAGGCGTAGATGAAATCGCAAGCCAGGGCGAGCTCGCAGCCGCCGCCCAGCGCGAAGCCGTTGACGGCCGCAATCACGGGAAAGCGGAGATTTTCGATCGCCGCGAATACCCCGTGTCCGAGCGCGCCAAACTCACGCCCTTCCGCTTCGGTCATATTCTTCATTGCGGCGATGTCCGCGCCGGCGACGAAGGCCTTTCCGGTTCCGGTGAGAACGGCGGCTCGAACGGCCTCATTGCTCGCCAGACCCTCGATGGCGGCACGCAGGTCCGAAAGCACTTCCCGACTCAGCGCATTGAGTTTGTCCGGCCGGTTGATCGTCAGCGTGCTGACGTGGCCTTCCTGCGTCACTTCAACAAACGAGCTCATGTCAGGCACTCTAGCCCAAGGGAACCGCGCCGCCATAGGCGCCTAGGGCGGGTCGCCGAGCACGGCGCGCACCAAGGCCTCGGCGCTCGAATAGGGATCCGCCCGCCCGTCGAGGATGTCCTGCAGACGCTCCGTCACGCGATCTGCGAACCGCAGATCCACTTCGTCGATCAGTGCCTGATAGAGGATGGCCCGGAACTCGGCAATGCGTCGCTGCTCCCCGAGCCGTCGACCCGTTTCCGTGCTCGCCAGGAATTCCCGATGCCCGGCGAATGCGTCCAGAAGCTGCTCGAGACCTTCTTTGCGGTGCGCCACCGTCTTGAGGATCGGTGGGACCCACTCGTCCGCGCCGGCCTCGGGGCCTTTCTGCAGGGTCGAGACCGCGGTGTGTCCTTGCATCTTGCTGACGCCCAGGGGAACCCGACGAAGTGAGAGCATCTGCTGAAGGTCCTGGACGGTGGCGTCGGCGCCCACCCGGTCGGCCTTGTTCACCGCAAACACGTCGGCGACTTCGAGGATGCCGGCCTTGATCGCCTGCACGTCGTCGCCCATGCCTGGCGCCATCACCACCAGCGTGGTGTCCGCCAGACGCGTGACCTCGAGCTCGTCCTGACCGACGCCTACGGTCTCGAGAATCACGACGTCGAAGCGCGCGGCCTGCAGAACGTGAAGCACGTCTCCAGTCGAACGAGAGAGCCCCCCGAGGTGCCCTCTGGTGGCGATCGAACGAATGAACACACCTTCGTCGGTGAAGTGCTGCTGCATGCGAATCCGGTCGCCGAGAATCGCGCCACCGGAATACGGGCTCGTCGGGTCGATCGCGAGCACAGCGACGCGCTTGCCTTGCTCGCGGTAGAGCTGAATCAATCCGTCGACCAGCGTGCTCTTGCCGGCGCCCGGTGTTCCCGTGACGCCGATCACGTAAGCGTGTGCATCCTGGGTGAAGACCCGCTTCAGCAAATCAAACGCGCGCGGATCCCGTTCGTCGATCAGCCGGCACGCGCGGGCCAACGCCCGCATCTCCCCGGACTGGATTCGCTGGACCAAGGTCGACAGGTCAGCCAAGGGGTTCTCCTCTAGTTGGCTCTAGTTGCCCTCGGGCGGCTTCAAAGGGCCGCCGTCAACGCAACTCGAACGATGGGTGGGCGATGCTGGATTTGAACCAGCGACTTGTTCCGTGTGAAGAAACCACTCTACCCCTGAGTTAATCGCCCAATTCAGAATGGCGCGGAGCCTATACGACGAACAGGCAAGCGACAAGTCGGCACGACTCGCCAATTCGCAACGCCACCAGCGGAGTCATCGCCATGATGCGGGGGGCTCGCCTGCGATCTACTCGGTGGAGCCGCCGAGCTTTGCCTTGAGCAAGTCCCCGAAGGTGCCGAGGCCCTGTTTCGCGGACTCCTTGCGGTACTCGCGCACGGCGTTCCGCTCATCGTCGAGAAGCCGGGCCCGGATCGAGCAACGCAGTGAGCCGTCGCGCTCGGTTCCGATGACCTTCACCTCGATGACGTCGCCCTGCGACACGCCCTTGCGCTTGTCTTCGTGGACGTCCTGCAGCTCGCGGGTCGGTATGAATCCACGTCCTCGCTTGCCGAGCATGCCGTCGACTTGAACCTGCGCGCCGCTGTGATCCACTCGCTTGACGACCACTGAAACCAAGGAGCCCGGTTTGAGAGAACGAGGCGCAGTGCCCACTTCGATCTGGCCCGCCTCGATCGCGGCCGCGTCTGCTTCCGAAAGCCTCGAGAGTGAGATTCGGCGCTGCTGCCGATCCACGCGCTCGACGACGACGTAGATCTCATCGCCTTCGCTGACCGCCTGCTTGGCGTGCGTCAATTCCCTGTTCCCGCCGAGCTCCGAGATGTGCAGCAGCCCCTCGATGTTTTCTTGGAGCTCGATGAATGCGCCAAACTCGGTGGTGCGAACGACCTTGCCCTTGATGGGCATTCCAGGCCGGATCGAATCCCTGGCGGCGTCCAACGGGTCGGGCTGGCAAGCCCGCATGGAGAGGGACACGCGCCCGAATCGATCCTTACGGGAGGCCGGTTGTACCTTCAGGACTTCGACGTCGACCTCATCGCCGACCTTCGCCGCGTCCTGTGGACGCACGCCACGGCCCCAGGCCACCTCGCTCATGTGCACCAGGCCGTCGAGGCCGTCGCCCAAATCAGCAATACGTAACGAACCAAGGGGCCACCAGACAAAACCAACA
>CAWBAV010000023.1:0-93005 GCA_963786865.1 uncultured delta proteobacterium
TCGCGAGCTCGGCCGGCGGCACGTCGAGGCTCGTCAAGCTGCGAAACACGAGGCAGGGGATGCCCACGTTCAGCACCAGCCGCGAAATCGATACCTCGTCGAAGTGTGCGCCGGAGCGGGCCCAGGCGAGACCCACGAGCGCGACCACGAAGACTGGCGCGACCACGCTCAGAAGCTCGAGAATCACGAGCGCCTAGGCTTCGAACTGGCCGCGCTCTTTGAGCGCTTCGAGGATGGCTTCCACTGCTTTGTCGATTCGCATTTCATCGAGCGCCACGATGATATCCGGATCGTCGGGGGGCTCGAAGCTCGAAAAATCGGCGTCCGGGCGTCGTTCGCGGCAGAGCGCTACGTCGGTGTTGACGTAGACCTGGATGACCCTGTCACCGCCGATTCGCTCCTTGAGCTTGTCACGGTCCGTGCGCGTCGGACTCGGGAAAGCGCAGATGTTGATCAGGCCGGCGTCCGTGATCGCCTTGGCGGCTGAAATCATCGAGCGCAGATCTTCTCCGACTGGGCTGACGACCGTCGCGGTCCGACCTTCATCGAATAGTTTCCGCTCGAGCGCATATGCAAGCGCCCAGCGCCCGGAACCTGGAAGGCCCGTCAGCCAAACCGTCGCACCACGTTGGCCGAAACGCTCCATGCGCTCGTTCGGGCTGACGAAGGTCTTGGGCTCCATCGCCGATTCGGCGTGCAGCTCCTTCATCACCTCGCCGATGTTCTGCTCGCTTCCTGCGAGTGAGATCATGCCGGCTGCAACCGTGTTGTTGGTCAACGAATCGATGACGATGAAGGCGCCGGTCTCACGGTTGCGCTGATAGTCGTCGACGTACAACGCCCGATGACAGCTCAGCCGCACCTTTGCGATGTCGTTGAGCCCGAGCCCGTCAGTCGGCTTCTCCTCGAGCGTATCCATGTCGACTTCGAAGTAGATTCTGTCGATCTGCGCGCGTACCGTCTGCGTGGTGTGCTTGACCAAGTAGGCCTTTTCAGTGTCGAGCGGCTTTTCGTGCATCCATACGAGGTGGGCGTCGAAGCGTCGGGTAACCCGTGGAAGGTTGCCGGGTTTGACGATCATGTCGCCTCGGCTGATGTCGATCTCGTCTTCCAGACGAATCGTCACCGACTGACTCGCAAATGCCTCATCGAGCTCGCCGTCGTAGGTGTCGATCGCTTTGACTCTCGAGGTCTTTCCTGAGGGGAGGGCGACGATTTCGTCGCCTTTCGCGATGACGCCCGCCGCTACCTCGCCCGCAAAGCCGCGGTAGTCGAGATCGGGTCGAATGACGTACTGCACGGGGTAGCGGAAGTCCTCGAAGTTGCGATCGGCAAAGACCGGGACCGTCTCCAGGTATTCGAGGACGTTGGGACCGTCGTACCAGGGTGTGTTCTCGCTGTCGCTCACCACGTTGTCACCGACGAGGGCGCTCACCGGGAAGAACTGGATGTCTTTGAAACGGAGGGTCTTGCCGAACTCCGTGAAGTCGGCACTGATCTCGTCGAACACCTTCTCGGAGTAGTCTTTGAGGTCCATCTTGTTCACGCAGACCGCCAAGTGTGGAATGCCGAGCAAGGATGCGATGTAGGCGTGACGGCGCGACTGCTGAAGGACTCCATGACGCGCGTCGATCAAGATTAGGGCGACGTCGGCAGTCGACGCGCCGGTAACCATGTTGCGCGTATACTGAATGTGTCCGGGAGTGTCCGCGATGATGAACTTGCGCTTGTCGGTCGAGAAGTAGCGGTAGGCCACGTCGATCGTGATGCCCTGCTCACGCTCGGCCTTGAGACCATCCGTCAAGAGCGCCAGGTCCGGCTCGTCGCCCTTGGAAGCGGCGCGGACGGCGGCCATCTGGTCTTCGAAGACCATGCCGGTGTCGTAGAGGATGCGTCCGATCAGCGTAGATTTGCCGTCGTCGACCGAGCCGACCGAGACGAATCGGAGCAGTTCTTTTTTTCGATACTTCTCGAGGTAAGCCTCGATGTCATCGCGGATCAGTTCTTTTTCGTCCGTCATGCCGTTCCCTAGAAGAGCCCTGCACGGGGCCTAGAAGTAGCCCTCGCGCTTCTTGACTTCCATCGAGCCTTCTTCATCGAAGTCGATGAGGCGCCCCTGCCTTTCGGAGAAGCGATTGAGGAGCATTTCTTGGATGACTTTGGGGACCGTGTCCGCCTCGGATTCGACCGCCCCGCTCAGCGGGTAGCAGCCTAGCGTTCGGAACCGCACTTTCTTCATCTGTGGCTTTTCGCCCGGTTCGAGGCGCATCCGGTCGTCGTCGACGAGTATCCAAGTACCCGACCGCTCCACCATCGGACGAACTTCGGCAAAATAGAGCGGCACGACCGGGATATCCTCGAGCCAGACGTAGAGCCACACGTCGAGCTCGGTCCAATTGCTCAGAGGGAAGACTCGGACGTTTTCACCCTTCTTGATCTTCGCGTTGAACACGTTCCAGAGCTCGGGCCGTTGGTTTTTCGGATCCCACTGGTGATGGCTGTCGCGGAAGGAGAAGATTCGTTCCTTGGCCCGGGACTTTTCCTCGTCGCGCCGCGCACCGCCGAAGGCGCAATCGAACTCGTACTTCGTCAAAGCCTGCTTCAAGGCCTCGGTCTTCATGATGTCGGTGTACTTCTTGCTGCCGAAGTCGAAGGGATTCACTCCCATCGCGACACCCTCTGGGTTCGTATACTTGATGAGCTCGCCCTTGAGGTTCGCCTCGATCTTGTCGCGGTACCGATACATGTCCTGGAACTTCCAGGTCGTGTCGACGTGAAGCAGAGGGAAGGGCAGACCTCCTGGCGCAAAGGCCTTCTCCGCGAGGCGAAGCATGACCGAGGAGTCTTTCCCGACCGAATACATCATGACCGGGTTGTCGAACTCCGCGGCCGCTTCTCGGATGATTTGAATGCTCTCCGCTTCGAGCTGGCGGAGTTGACTTAGCTTGTGCTCGCTTGTTTGCACCGCAGATTCCTAGGGCAGGGCTTGCTGGGACGCCAGTCTATACGCCAGTTCCGGTCGAGTTCAACGCACAATCCGGTTCATGAGAGCCCCCCGCGGGGCCGCATGCTAAGAGAGAGATTCGAGACATGTCGGCTATCGTTTGGATGGATATGGAAATGTCGGGGCTCGACCCGGAGACCGAACGCATCCTCGAGATTGCGGTTCTGGTCACCGATGGCGAGCTCAACGTGGTCGCGGAGGGACCCAACCTGGTTTTGCATCAGCCGGATGCGGTTCTCGAAGCGATGGATGAGTGGAACACGCGCCACCACGGTCAGTCCGGGCTCACTCAGCGCGTGCGCGAGTCGACCGTCGATGAGGCGCAGGCCTCGGCAGCATTGATGGATTTCCTTTCCCATCACACCGAGAAGAACAAAGCGCCGCTCGCCGGCAACTCGATCCACCAAGACAGACGGTTCGTGGCCAAATATCTTCCCGAGGTCGAAGAATGGCTCCACTACCGAAACGTCGACGTATCGACCATCAAAGAGCTCAGTCAGCGCTGGTATCCCAAGCAATACTCGGCGCGCCCGTCCAAGAAGGGGAGCCATCGCGCGATGGATGACCTGATGGAATCGATCGAAGAGCTCAAATACTATCGAGCAGCCGTGTTCCTGCCGTCGGAGTCATGAAGCTCGCCGCCCTTTCATTGCTGGTCTGTATGGGCTGCGCGGGTGCCATGAAGCCCGAGACTCGGACGGCTGAGTCGATCGTTCGCAGTGAGTCCGCACCGGCGTCACTGGTCGATGCTGCCACAGGAAAAGAGATCGACTTAGAGACGCTCCTCGCCGCCGTCCGAACGAAGCAAGTCCTGTACGTGGGGGAGCGCCACGACCAACCGCTCGACCACAACGTGCAATACTCGATCCTCCGTCATCTCCATCGAGAGGAGCCCTCGCTCGCGATCGGAATGGAGATGTTTCAAACGCCGTATCAGCAACCGCTCGACGAGTGGAGGGCCGGACGAATCGACGAGACCGTCCTTCGCCGCGAAACCGAGTACGACAAGCGCTGGGGTTTCGATTTCAGCATGTACAGACCGATCCTCGAGTACGCGCGGAGCAACGGCATCGAAGTGGTCGCCCTCAATGCGCCGAGGGAGCTGGCCTATGCCGTGGCCAAGGATGGAGTCGATGGGCTCTCGCGGAACAGGCGGCGATGCTGCCGGAGCTGGACCTCGGCAACGAGCAGCACCGTGCGCTCTTCGATGAAGAGTTCGACCTTGGAGACCACGCTGCACAAGCAGAAATCGATCTGTATTACCAGGCGCAGGTCGTCTGGGACGAGACGATGGCGTCGCGCGTAGCAGAGGCGCTCGGCCGGGCGAATGGCCCCTCGAAGATGATCGTGCTCGCGGGTCGGGTTCATGTGAAGCGAGGACTGGGTATCCCCGATCGAGCGTCCAAGAGGGGCGCAGCCCCGTACGCCGTCGTGATGCCGGTCACCCGGCAGGAGCTGAAGGCCGAGCTCAAGCTCCCCACGGAGGGTCGTTCGGCAGACTTTTTCTGGGTGGTCGAGCAGTGAATTCCTGGCTGTTTGCGCTTCGCGCGGAGTCAAACTAGAACACGTTTCAGTTTCGGGCCTCCCCGGCCGGAGCGGACGCTTCCGACGCCTCGCGTTCGGACCAGCCGAAAGGAAACTCGATGACGGATTGCTTCATCTATGACGCGGTGCGTACCCCCCGCGGCAAAGGGCGAAAGAAAGATGGCGCCCTTGCCGACGCGCCGCCGCTGCGCATGGCAAAAACGGTCCTGAGGGCGCTACCCGAACGCGGCAACTTCGACAGCAAGGAGATCGAAGACGTGATCTTCGGCTGTGTCGAGCCCGTCGGCGAGCAGGGTGCGAACGTCGGCCGAATGGCCGCGCTGATCGCTGGATACGACGAAACGGTTCCCGGCGTTCAGCTCAACCGATTTTGTTCTTCAGGTCTCGAGGCCGTGAACATCGCGGCCGCGAAGGTGAAGGCCGGTGATGTCGACCTCATCGTCGGGGGTGGCATGGAGAGCATGAGCCGGATCTCGATGGGCGCCGCAGGAGGGGCCTGGTCGACCGACCCCGCGCTCGCCTGGGGGACCTCATTCGTTCCGCAAGGAATCGGGGCTGACCTGATCGCGACGAAGCACGGGTACAGCCGCGAGGACGTCGACTCGTTCGCCGTCGAGAGTCAGCGGCGCGCTGCAGCCGCATGGGAAGGGGGCCACTTCACGAAGTCCATAGTGCCCGTGAAAGACGATGTCGGCGTCACGATGCTCGATCGTGACGAGCACATGCGCCCTGGCACGACGCTCGAGGACCTCGCGCAGCTGAAGGCGAGCTTCGAGGTGATGGGCCGGAACTACGGATTCGATGCGATTGCCATTCAGAAGCACCCCGAGGTCGAACAGATTCATCATGTGCATCACGCCGGCAATTCGTCCGGAATCGTCGACGGTGCCGCTGCGGTCTTGCTCGGAAGCAAAGAGGCTGGGAAGCGTCTGGGCCTGAAACCGAGGGCGCGAATCGTGAGGTCCGCAACCGTGGGGAGCGAGCCCTGCATCATGCTCACCGGACCTGCACCCGCATCGCGCAAGGCCCTGACCAAGGCAGGAATGCGCCCTTCGGACATCGACCTATGGGAGATCAACGAAGCGTTTTCCTCGGTGTGTCTGCTCTTCATGGAGGAGATGGGCATCGACCGATCCGTGACCAACGTGAATGGCGGCGCAATCGCGTTTGGCCATCCGCTAGGAGCCACCGGCGCAATGCTGCTTGGAACCATGGTCGACGAGCTCGAACGGCGCGATCTCAATACCGCGCTCATCACGCTCTGCGTCGGCGCGGGCATGGGCACAACAACCATCATCGAGCGGGTGTAGGACAATGGCGATTATCGACTATCGAGTAGACGACGGCGTTGCGATCCTCACCTGGGATGACCGAGACCGTCCGATGAACGTGCTCAGCGGCGATGCGCTGGCCGAGCTCGGGGCAGGTGTCGAGAAAGCCGTGGCGGATGACGCGGTCAAGGGCATCGTGCTCACCTCGGGCAAACAAGGCGTGTTCGTCGCCGGCGGCGACCTGCAACAGATCGAAACGCTGGGGTCTGGACCCATCGATGCAGCGGACCTCTTGAAGCGAACCGGCGCCGTTCTCGATCAGCTTCGGCGCATGGAGACCTGCGGAAAGCCGGTCGTCGCCGCCCTCAATGGTGTGACCCTCGGAGGAGGCTACGAGATCGCGCTCGCCTGTCATCGCCGCATCCTCGTCAATCAGCGGCATGCGCAGGTCGGCTTGCCCGAAGCGGGCCTCGGCTTGATGCCTGGTGCCGGTGGCACGCAGCGCCTGCCACGGCTTATCGGTCTTCAGGGTGCGCTCGGGCTCATCATGCAGGGAACGCAGCTCTCGCCCGACCAGGCGCTAGAGAAGGGCTTGGTGGACGAGCTCGTCGAGCCCGCAGAGCTGATTCCGGCGGCAAAGAAGTGGATTCACGAGAACGGCAGCGCCACGCAACCCTGGGACGAAAAGCGATACCAGGTTCCGGGTGGCGGAGCGGACTCCGTGACGTTCGCGCAAACGATGATGGGCGCAAATGCGATGACGCACGCCAACACGTACGGGAACATCCTCTCCCAGGAAGCGATTCTGCAGTCGGTCTACGACGGCCTCGGGCTCCCGATGGACCGAGCGGGCAAGGTTGAAACGCGCCAGTTCATCCGCGTCCTCCAAGATCCTACCGCGCGAAGCATGTTGAGGACCTTGTTCTTCAGCTTGCAGGAGTGCCAGAAAGGCGCTCGCCGTCCCGAGGGCGTACCCAGATTCGACGTGAACAAGGTCGGTATCCTGGGGGCCGGACTGATGGGCCAGGGCATCGCGCACGTTTCGGCCAAGGTCGGAATCGAGGTCGTCCTGCTGGACCGCGATCTCGCGAGTGCACAGCGGGGCAAAGACAAGGTAGCGAAGACTCTGGACCGCCGTTTGCAAAAAGGCCGCACCACACCCGGCCGCATCGAAGAGATTCTCGGTCGCATTCAACCGAGCGATGACTACGACGATTTGAAGGGTTGCGACCTGGTGGTCGAGGCCGTTTTCGAGGATCGCGAGATCAAGGCTCAAGTCACGAAGGCAAGTGATGCAAGATTGAGCGATGAAGCGATCCTCGCGTCCAATACTTCCGGTCTACCCATCACGGACTTGGCGAAGGCCTCCAGTCGTCCCACGAAATTCATCGGACTCCATTTCTTCTCGCCGGTAGAGCGAATGCAGATGGTCGAAATCGTCGTAGGCAAGGAGACCTCCGAGGAGACGCTGGCCAAGGCCTGGGACTACATCCTGAAGATCAAGAAGGCGGCCATCGTCGTCAACGACAGCCCCGGCTTCTACACGAGCCGCGTGTTCGGGACCTTCATTTCCGAGGGGAACCACCTCCTGGTGGAGGGTGTCACTCCAGCCCTGATCGAAAATGCGGCCAAGGCCGCGGGCATGCCAATGCCACCACTTGGAATCTCGGATCAGGTGGGGCTCGGCACCATGTACAAGGTCGCCAAGCAGGCCGAAAGAGACGCGGCCGCGGCCGGAAAGACCTGGGAGCCGTCTCCTGCCCAGGCCATCATCGCATCGCTCATCGAGGACCACGATCGTTGGGGGGCTCACCCTCCGCCCAGGGAAGACGGCACGGCCCGGACGCCCGCAGGCTTCTACGACTATTACGAAGGCGGGAAGAGCCTCTGGCCCGAGCTCGGCTCCGCGATGAGTCGCTGGATCGCCGCCAAGGGCGAGCAGCCCTCCGTGGAGATCGTCCGGCGCCGGTACACCTTCGTGCAGTGTCTCGAAGCGGTTCGCTGCCTCGAGCAAGGCGTCATCACCGACGTTCGCGATGGTGATGTGGGTGTGATCATGGCCGTGGGATTCCCTGCCTTCACCGGTGGGCCGTTCACGTACATCGACAACTATGGCGTGGCGGAGTTCGTCCGAGACTCCGATGCGCTCAGCGCTCGCTACGGAGAGCGCTTCGACCCGCCCAAGCTCTTGCGAGACATGGCAAAAGAAGGACGTCGATTCTATTCGTAGCGACTAGCGGTAGCCGGCGGCCTGGAGTGTGAACAGGCGCGCGTACTGCCCATCTTCGTGCATGAGCGTTTCGTGAGTTCCTCGCTCGGTCACCCGACCGCGTTCGAGCACGATGATCTCGTCTGCAATGCGCACGGTAGAGAACCGATGGGAGATCAGGATCACCATCTTGTCCTTCGCGAGCCGGCCGAATCGTTCGAAAACGGTGGCTTCCGCTTCGGCATCCATCGAAGCGGTCGGTTCGTCGAGGACCAGGATGTCGGCTTCTTCGCGCATGAACGCACGTGAGAGCGCTACCTTCTGCCACTGTCCGAGTGAGAGCTCGTGGCCGTCTTCGAACCAACGGCCGAGCTGAGTTTCGTAACCGCTGGGCAAACGCTCGATGAACTCGTGTGCCATGCCCTTTTCGGCGGCGACCTTCCATCGCTCCGGGTCGCTGAACCCCTTCGCGTCTCCCACACCCACGTTCTCTCCAGCAGGGAGCTGGTAGCGGACGAAATCTTGAAAGATCACGCCCACGCGCTTCCGCAGGACGTCGAGATCCCAGGCATCGAGCTCGAGGCCGTCGAGTAGGATTCGACCTGCGGTTGGTCGGTAGAGGCGCGTGAGCAGCTTGATCAGCGTCGTCTTTCCGGCTCCATTCTCGCCTACCAATGCAAGCTTGCGTCCCGGATGCAGGTGAAGACTGACTCGCTCCAGTGCCGGCGTCTCGATGCCCGGGTACGTGAAGCTCACCTCTTCGAATCGAATCCCATCGCCCGGCTTGGGGCCCTCGGTCGCGGTGCCCCCTTCGTCGGGCGTTTCGTAGTCGAGATACTCGTAGAGGTTCGATAGGTAGAGGCTGTCCTCATACATTCCGCCGATGGCTGCGAGCATCGACGACAACGCGGATTGGCCCTGCTTGAACACCAGCAGATACATGGTCATGTCGCCCAGCGTGATGCGCTTCGCGATCGTCTCGACTGCAATCCAAGCGTAGGCACCGTAGAACGCTACGGTGCTCAGAAGTCCCAATGCGAAGCCCCAGGCACCGCGACGCAAAGTCAGCGCCCGATCCTCCGTATAGAGGTCGCGAAAGATTTCTCGGTATCGCGCGAGGAACACGGGTCCGAGGTCGAAGAGCTTGACCTCCTTGGCGAAGTCTTCTCGTGCGAGCAAGACCTCGAGGTAGTTCTGCTTTCGTGTTTCAGGCGCGCGCCAAGTGAACAAGCGAAATGCGTCCGCGGAGAAGCGTGTCTCGACGAAGAACGAAGGAACCGCTGCGATCACCAGCACGGCCAAGGTCCAGGCCGACAATTGAAGAAGCAATCCACCGTAGGCGATTAGCGAAAACGCGTTCTGCGCAAGCTGGAAGGTTCGCATGACCAGGCTGAGCGGGCGTTGTGAAGCCTCCCTGCGAGCGCGAGTCATTCGGTCGTAGAGCTCCGAGTCCTCGAATGCGGCGAGGTCGAGCGTGAGCGCCTTCTCGAGGATCATCTCATTGACCCGTTGACCGAGCAGGGCTCGAAGCAGCTGCTGGCAGGTGCTGAGGCCCTTCTGCGCGCCCGCCAAGACCGCGACCAGACCGAGCTCGACGCCAACCCAGATGAGCGCTGCGCGCTGATCCTCGCGGGTGCCGGTTTCTGCGGCACGAACCACCCCATCGACGATCAGCTTGCCAACCCAAGCAGCCCCCGCGGGCAACACGCCAGCCAGGAGGCTCAGGAACGCGAGCGCAAAGCTCAGACCTCGGCTCGTGGTCCAAACGAGCCTGACCCCATGCTTCAGCTGACGCGCCACCCCGAGCAACTCGGGTCGGCCCAGTCGGGGTCGCGAATCCATCGGCCGAGTCTAGGGCGCCCGTCGCTCCGCGCCATAGCCCTCACCGAGCGTCTATGGTACGAATCCGCTCCGCACGATTGCCCCATGAACGAGCGAGACAAAGGACCCCGAATCCGAAGAGTTCCCGTCGGCGACAATCGCCCGCGCCTCGTTTGTCCGGACTGCGAGTACGTGGCCTACGAGAACCCGAAGGTCGTAGTCGGTGTCGTCGCGACTTGGGAGGACAAGCTTCTGATGTGCAAGCGTGCCATCGAGCCGCGTTGCGGCTACTGGACGCTGCCGGCTGGGTTCATGGAAATCGGTGAGAGCCCTCAAGAAGGCGCGGCGCGGGAGGCCTGGGAAGAAGCGCGAGCCAAGCTCGAGATCATCGATCTTCTTTCGGTGTACAGCCTCAGTCACATCAGCCAGCTTCAGCTCTTCTATCGGGCGCGCCTTCTCTCGCCGGACGTCAGCGCCGGGCCTGAGAGCGAAGAGGTCGGGCTATTCAACTTCAATAGTTTGCCGGATGCCGACCTCGTAGCGTTCCCTTCCGTCCATTGGGCTATCGATCATTTCCAGCAGGTTCGCGGCGCCGAAGCGTTCCCTGCGTTCGGGAACCCAGACGAGCGGACCGGCGAGATGAACCGTGGCCGCTGACACACGAGCGTGTCGGCGCTGACACGCTCGCTGGCGCAATAGGTCCGAAACACCGTCAATTTGGATTGGCATGGAGCGTGCTCCGTTGGGGGCAGGAGGTCCCATGCGCATAGAAAACAGAATCACCGTCGTCTTCTCGTTTGCCCTCGTGACGGCGTTCGCTTGCACCGAAGCCAAGTCGCCAACGTCCGAGGCGATCGAAAGGGCCAAGGTCGTCGAACCCACGCTGGTTTCGACCGCTCCCGCGAAAGAGATGGAGCGGGTGTCGGAGAAGAGATTCGAGCAAGCGACCCCGGATATCGCGGAGCCGATGCCGGTCGAAGACACACGCGCGTTCGAGCCCGAGCTTGGAGCCTCGGACAGACTCACTATTCAGCGTCTCGTCACGGCGACCGGTGTCGACGAACGCGAGCCCGTCGCTCCATCTACTTTCTTCGGGCCGCATGACGCGAGGATTTACGCGTTCGTCGAGGCCAGCAATGAGTCGCACGAAGAAGAGATCCTCACCGTCCACTTCATCGGGCCAGACGGCCAGGTGAGTGGCGGCATCGAGCTTCGTATCCCTGCAGAAGCGCCGCGCTGGCGCACCTGGGCGTTCACCGAGCACGCAAAGGAGCCCGGGCTTTGGCGCGTGGAGATCCGGAGCTCCGAGGGAAGTCTGGTCGGGGCGCTGCCATTCGAGGTCGAACCCGACTGCTGAGTCCAAAATGGCGCACCGCGATCGCGATCCGGTATGATGATGGCGTGGACAAGTCTTCCATCGTGTCCCGGATCGCGCACGAATCCTGTGCTCGCGCGCCATCCTTGCTAGCCGAGGGGCATTGGTGGGAGGAGCTGGACCGCGATTTCGCCCGTCAGCCAGAGGCCTTCGAGCTGGCGGTCGCGGATCGCTTGCGCGTGGGCGCCGCTGCGAGCTTCGATACCGTCCTACGCACCGCGGGCGCATCCATGATCTCGAGCATGGCCCTTCCGCTAGGCTACAACCCGATCGAGCTACGCAAGGCAGTCCGTGATTCCGAGCTCTACGCGGCGATCGCGGAGTCGGCCGACCCGGCCCGTTTCTTCACTCCTCCGCCGACGGGCGTGCGTGTGCGTGCGCGCAAGGGACGCTGGCTTCCGCGCTTCGAGCCCGATGACGGAATCTGCGAGGCGATCAGTTTCGACAGTCCGTTCCAGCCCGTCAATCCGCGGCAGCACAAGCCGTACCTGAGGCACTCTGCCAACCGAGTTGCGCACGCTCGTCTGCTTCGTCACCGGGGCAACGAGCGGCGTCCGACCATCGTCGCGATTCACGGATTCACCGCGGACTGGTACCTCATCAACGAGTGGGTATTCGCGCTGCCCTGGTTCTACCGGATGGGATGCAATATCGCCCTGTTCACACTCCCGTTTCATGGCCCGCGCCAAACACGCTTCTCGCCGTTCTCCGGCCACGGTTACTTCGCGGGAGGCACTTCGCGCCTGAACGAGGCCGTGGCTCAGTCCGTGTTCGATTTCAGAATTCTCTTCGACTGGCTGGAACGCGAACGCGGCGCCGAACAGATCGGAGTGACCGGATTGAGTCTGGGTGGATTCACCGCTGCCATGCTCGCCAGTGTCGAGGATCGATTGGCCTTCGCGATCCCCAACGTGCCCGTCGTGAGCTTGGCCGACCTGGTTCTCGAATGGCAGCCCATCGGCGTACTCCTCCGTGGTGCGCTTTCCACGATGGGAATGGAGCTGTCCGATGCCAGACGCTTGGTTGCCGCGAGTTGTCCACTCACGTATCCGCCAGTGCTTCCGCCCGAGCGATTGATGATCGTCGCCGGCGTTGGCGATCGCCTCGCGCCGCCCAAGCATTCGAGGTTGCTCTGGGACCACTGGGGTCGATGCCGCATCCATTGGTTCCCGGGCAGTCACATCATCCACCTCGATCGGGGCGCATATCTCACCGAGATGGCGCGTTTCATGGTCGGGCGCGGCTTTTTGCCCGAGGGCGAGCTTCCTCCGGTGGAAAAGCAGTAGATTTTTCGCTCGCGCCGAGTAACCTCGCCCGAAATTTATCGAGCGAGGGTATTCATGGAGCGCATCATTCCCCTGTCTCGCCGCAAAGGCGACATCGTTGTTTTGGTCTTCTTTTGGATCAACATCCTGTTCATCACCTACATCGTCGATGTCGAGCAGATCGTACTGCCGGACATCAGCGGTGATTGGGATTACCCGCTCTGGCCGCCCGCGTTTTGCGTGGACATCATCCACTGGTACGGTCGCAACTTCGATCCGGTGTTGATCGCCCGCCCGGCCTGGTGGCGCATGACGATCTGGATCGACGCACTCTTCTTCGGCCCTTTTTACGTCACTGCAATATACGCTTGGACCAAAGGCAAGAACTGGATCCGGATTCCGAGCATCATCTGGGCCTCGGTGATGATGACGAACGTCACGATCATTCTCGGCGAGGAGCTCATGGGCGCACACGCAACTCCGGCCCCCCTGATGGTCCTGGCGCTCAACGCGCCTTGGTTGCTCGTGCCGGTGTACGTGATCAAGCGCATGTACGATACCGAGACGCCGTTCACCCAGAGCCTCTGAATGTCTGAATTTTCGAAACGCTACGGTCCCTGGGCTGTGGTCGCCGGTGCATCCGAAGGGATCGGCGCATCGTTCTCGGAGAAGCTTGCCGCGCGTAAGATGAATCTCGTCCTCGTTGCACGTCGATCAGGGCCCCTCGAGGCATTGGCCGAAGGGATTCGCCGGAAACACGGAGTCGAGGTCAGGGTCCAGTCACTCGATCTCGGATCGCCCGATGCCGTCTCCGGCATCGACGCGGCGACGAACGGCCTCGATGTTGGCCTGATGATCTACAACGCGGCGTACTCCCCGATTGGGGCGTTCATCGACATCGCCGTCGAAGACCACATCAAGGCCGTCCACGTCAACGTGCATGGCCCCCTTCGTCTTTCGCACTACTTCGGCCGCCGCTTCGTCGAGCGTGGCCGCGGCGGGATCATCCTCATGTCGTCGATGAGTGGTTTTCAGGGCACCGCGATGGTCGCGAACTACGCAGCTACGAAAGCGTACGACAGCATTTTGGCCGAGGGGCTCTGGCGCGAGCTTGGTCCGCGTGGGGTCGACGTCCTGGCTTGCATCGCGGGCGCGACCCTCACGCCCAACTACGAGTCCTCGACGGATCGAATCCCCACCAGCGGCCTTGCCAGGCCCATGAATCCGGACGACGTTACCGAGCAAGCGCTCCGCGACCTCGGTCAGCGCCCAAGCGCGGTGTCAGGCATCCGGAACGGGATTGCTTCGCTGTTCCTCAGCCGGCTCTTGCCCCGACGCGCGGCGATCGCCGTAGTCAGCAAAGAGACCGAACGGATGTACGGCTGAGCTAGGATCTCCAGAACTGCTCGATGTTCCCAGCGCGGTCGGGAAGCGATGCGAGCTCGCCCGGTAAACCGACCACGATGTATCCGATGCCGTCTTGGCGACCCACACGGCTCTGAATCCCATTGAGCTCGAGCGCCGACATCGCCCCAGAGCGGACGAGGACGACCACTCGAGTCGCGAGCCGTGCCGCCCGTCGTAGCGCTTGACCCTCGAACGGGCCCTCCCAGGCTTCGAGCTGCAGGTCGGTCGCCGACCGGCGTGCGAGTCCGGTCTGGTCCCTGGGAGGCGCGGATGGCAGCCTGGCCAGAGCGACCGAGTGCGTGCCCGAAGCCCCGATCGGATAGGGTCCAGCCGGCGGCGGAGTCGTCAGCGGACCTCGCGGCGCGGGAGCGCTTTTCGGAGTCACCGGGTTGCTGGCGACTCCGTCGGCGGGAAACCAATCGTCGTTCATCCGATCAGCGAGCTCCGTCGCGAGTCGGGCTTCGTCTCTGGAACCTCCGAGGAGCAAGAGACTCCCCTGGGCATGAGGGACGATGTCGTCGAGCCCGGCAACGAGCTCATCCAAGCCTCGTGGATCCTCGGGCCACGGCGTTGCAGCAAGCACGGGCCCTCTGCCCCAGAAGGCAAACTCCGCGGGCGTCTGAAGCCGAAGACCGTGGAACTCTCGGCGCAAGACGATGAACAGCGCGAAACCAACGCTCAGAATCAAGATCGCGCTGAAGACGACCAGTTTCATCTTGTTCTGCACCGGGTATTCCGGGACTCCTCCGGGGTCGAGCACTACGAATCCGCTCGGCGGGTCGCGAAGAGCGTCTTCGAGCGCCGCCTCGGTTTGGTGCAGGCCGCTGACCAAGGCTTCGTTGACCTCCACATCGGCGAGCAATGCGGAGGCCTCCCCTTCGATCTCGGAAAAAGACTCGACGCGAGACTGCGCCTTCTCGGCCATTGCGGCGAGGCCCTTTTGGCGTTCTCGAAGCGCCTCGAGCGTTGCCGCTGCGTCGCGAAGTTGGCCCTCCACGACTTGATACGAAGCATTGATCGAGACTACGCCGTCGCCGCCCATGCTCGAGCCCCCGCCTGATCGAAGCTGGGCACCCAACTGGTCGACCTGCTGCTGCAGCGACTGCACCCTGGGATGACCCTCGGAGAGCGTGGCCTTGGCGCTTGCAAGCTCTTGACGCAGGCTGTTGTAAGCGGCGCGCTCCGGCGATGCACCGGTCGACGCGAAGCTCGTCTTGGGTGTCCTCGCCAGATGAGCCTCGAGACTACGAACCTGAGCTTCGACTGCACGAATCTCCGATGAGGCAAACTCGCTGTCTGCGCGGAGCTTGGCAGCCGACTGCACCATCGATCGCTGCTCGGTCGAGAGATCGGCGATCCCGTGCTCCTCTCGAAATTTGTTGTAGCGGCGTCGTGCGCCCTCGGCTTCCTGCTGCGAAGCAACGATTCGCTTGCGGATGCGTGCGATCTCCTCTTCGAGGCGCTTGGCCTGACGCTCCTTGTGATAGCTCAAGAATACGTTGGTCACGGTCCTTGCAAATTCGGCTGCGTCCTCCCCCGTATCGGCGCCGACCGCGATCGTGATCGTGTTCGACAAGAGATTGACTTCATATCCGAGGTGTCGCTTGAGGGAAGTGATGCTTCCTTCGTACCCGGACTCTTCGGCGACCTCTTCGAGAACCGACTGGCGCATCAGTGCGTCGGCCGCAGGCCCCAGCGCATCGCTGCTGGGTGGGAGCCCGGCGACCTGGACGTTGCCCTCGTACTTCAGTACGGCGGTCGTCACGTAGCCGCTCGTCATCAGCAACTTGACGCATGCGAAGCCTAGAACGAACCCAGAAACGCTGGCGACGAGGAGCAACTTCTTGCCGCGCGCCAGAGCACGGCGTAGGCGAAATGGATCTACCGGAACACCCGGGCGTTCCGAGCCGGCTCGTCGGCTCGCTCCATCGGAGGGGGGTGGGGTGTACTCATCCACGATCGGCTTCCGTTCCTTCGATCAAATCGCGTTGCGTCGTGCGCCCGAGCCGAACACCGTCATCAAGATGATCTGCAGGTCCCAGAGAAGACTCCAGTTGCGAATATAGTCCAGATCGTGCTCGACGCGCTTTTCCATCTTGTCGAGAGTGTCCGTTTCGCCCCTCCAGCCGTTCACCTGGGCCCAGCCAGTAATGCCCGGTTTGACCTTATGCCTGAGCATGTAGCCCTGAATCTTGCCCCGGTAGAGCTCGTTGTGCGCCACGGCATGCGGTCGGGGGCCCACGATGCTCATGCTGCCTTCGAGCACGTTCACGAACTGGGGAAGCTCGTCCAGGTTCGTTCGCCGAAGCAGCGCCCCAAGTCGAGTGATACGAGCGTCTCCCTCGGTGGCCTGCTTGATCTCAGGCCCATCTTCGGTGACGTTCATCGAACGGAACTTGAGCACGTGAATGACCTCGCCGTTCAATCCGTAGCGGCGCTGTCTGAACAAGACGGGGCCCGGCGAGGAGAGCTTGACGCCGATCGCGATGATCAGCATGGGGATCGCAATGATCATCAAGATGAGTGAGCCCAGCACGATGTCCTCGATGCGCTTCAGCCAGCCGTCGACTCCATAAAACGGGGTTTCGTGTAGGCTCACCGTTGGCACGCCCCCGAGTGTGCCCCAGCGCGCGTGCAGGAGATCGAATGCGAAGAAATCAGCAGCCAGGTACACGGATGCGGTCGTATCGGACAGCTCTCGCAGCAGCTGGTTGATGCGCGGCTCGGCGCGCAGCGGAAAGGCGATGTAGATCAGGTGAATTTCACCTGCACGTGCCGCGTCCACGACATCCCGTAATGTGCCCGCGCGTTGGCCGAGCGATTCGGGAATCGGATGGCATCGGTCCGCCGCACGATCGTCATAGAAGCCCTCGACCCGAAGCCCCAGCGACGGCAAGGACTGAATTTCCTGCGCGAGCTGTTCCCCGAGCTCGGTGATTCCGACGATTGCAACGGCGCGAGTGTTGTAGCCGCGCCCGCGCAGCTCTCGCAACGCAAGTGTGCTGCTCGTCCGCCAGACAGCAATGAAGAAGGGCGCCAAGAGGAACCAAGACGAGACGACGACTCGGGAGTAGTCGTCGGAGCGCTTCGAGATGAACAGCAGGAACAGCAAGACCGGTACGACGCCGACGAACCAACCCGCCCAGGCGCGAACGAGTTGCGCCTTGAGGCGAGTTTCGCGCAAACTTTCGTAGAGACGGAGCGATTGCCCTATCACCATGAAGAGAACCGCGGCGAGCGTGGCTGCGACCCAAGATTTCTGATCCCAGACGTCCCCCCGAGCGTATGTCGGGAGCCACAGCGCGGCGTAAATCAGGACGAAATCCACGAGGCGCATGAGCGGGGCGAGCTCGGCATCGGCGCCGCCTCCCCATTCGGTGGGTTTCTTGCTCGTCATCGGGCGTTGGTAGACAGTATTAGGTATAGTCGGAGGGTTTCCCACTTCAACCTTGCGGACGACCGTTGAGCACGTTAACCACTGGAATGCGCCGGTGCACGGCTTTGTTGCTTCTGATCACACTCGGCATGGGGTGTGCGCGGAACCACTACACGCAGACTCCCACTACTCCGCGCGAGGACCCCGCGTTTTCGGCGCCAGAGCCGGTGGTGCTTCAGGGCCTTGAATCCGATCCCCCGGAGGCACTGAAGTTGCTCCCGGGCGATGTGGTCAAGCTAACAACCGTCTCGGCGAGAACTCAGGATTTCGAGGGGCTCATCGTCGATGAGTTAGGCCAGCTTCACGTGCCTTTGGCCGGTGACATCAAAGTCGGAGGTATGACGCTATCCCAGGCAGAGGCGGCCGTCGAGAGAGGGCTCCGCGAATACGACCGCTTCGTTCGGGCCAATCTGGTCATCACGGCGCTCGACGGTCATTGGGCGGTCGCGATCGGAGCCGTTGAGAAGCCGGGCCTCATCCGAGTCAGACCTGGCCTCAAGCTCGCGGATCTGGTTGCGGAGGCGGGGGGCGCCTTGTTGGGTCAGTCCGAGCTGGTACCGACCCTCTTGGGAGACATGGATCTTGCGCGGCTCGTTCGAGACGGGGAGACACTGCCCGTGGATGTACCATTGGCCATTCAAGGAGATCCAAGGCACAACATCAACGTCCGCCCCGGCGATCAGCTCTATGTTCCCCCGGTTACGAGCAGGCTCATCATGGTCTTGGGCGAAGTCAACAGGCAGACGCCCATTGCTTACCGTAGTGGAATCCGCCTGACCGAGGCGCTTGCCCACGCGGGCGGACTCGTCATGTCTCGTGCGGATCGGCACGACATTCGAATCATCCGGGGTCCGCTGCGCGAGCCGCGCGTCTACACCACCAACTTCAAGGCTTTGACCAGCGGCGAGGCCACCGACGTCGAGCTTGCCCCGGGCGACATCATCTATGTGACCAAGAGCTGGTATGCCAGTACTTCCGACGTGCTCAATTCGCTGACCCAAGTCCTATCGCTCGCCAACTCGTTTGCCATCCTCGCAGTCGCTGGCGCCATCGGCGGCCGCTAGATGCGCCGTCCGCTCTTCAAACGGTTGCTCGGGCCGTACGTGGAGACCGAGGAGGTCGACCCTCACACGGTCCGAGCTGGGCTCGTGAAGGCCGAGAAAGAAGCGATCGCAGGCGCGGCCCAGACGCGGATCGAGCAGTTCACGGCCGGGCGAGCGTGTAGCCGAATCGCGCTCGGTCGTCTGGGCGTCGCTTCGACGACACCCATCCCCCGCGGCGAGGATCGGGCGCCTGTTTGGCCGCCGGGATTCGTCGGAAGCATTTCGCACACCGACACCTGGTGCGCGGCCGCGGTAGCACGCGCCGCGGATGTTCGCTCCATTGGGATCGATTTAGAGCCGGCGACTCCCCTGCAGGAGGCGCTCTGGCGACGGGTTTGCACTCCGAAGGAGCGTGACTGGTTGCACGAGCTCTCGGCGCCCGGTCTCACCGGCAAGATCCTCTTCAGCGCCAAAGAGGCCGTTTACAAGTGCCAGTATACGATCACCCAGCAGTTTCTCGGGTTTCACGCGGTCGAGATCGAGCTGGGAGATGGGACCTTCCGTGCGGTCTTCCAGCAGCAAGCGGGCGAGTTTCAGCCAGGCCACGTGATGTCTGGGCGGTTCCTCGTGGAAGAGGGGCTCGTGGCGGCCGCCTGTGAGCTCCTGCCGTGACCGAGGAGGCGCTTCTGGTCGTCATCGACGTTCCGAGAGGCAGCTTCGTCAAGCGCGGTGACGATAGAACGGTGGACTTCCTTTCTCCGATCCCTTGCCCGTTCAACTATGGTCACGTGCCCGGAACTCTGGCGGAGGATGGAGAAGCGCTCGATGCGGTGGTGCTCGGTCCACGCTTGCGGCCCGGCACCCGCACGATTGTGACGCCTCGCGCCCGCATCGATTTCGTCGACGCAGGGCGTTCCGATCCCAAATGGATTTGCGCGCGCGCGCCGCTGAGCCCTTTCCAGCGGATCCAGGTTTCGGGCTTCTTTCGCGGCTACGCGGTCGCAAAACGCTGGATCAATCGATTTCGGGGGCATCAGGGGCCCACCCGCTACCTCGGCTGGCTCTAGGCCCGTCCCTCGTGCAGACTCGTACACTCGCTTGGCTGAGTCGATCGACATACGGATCTTGTCGTCGCTACGGTCTGTAGACGCACACGCATGGGATCAACTGGTTGGCGAAGACGATCCATTCGTCGAACACGCTTTCCTATCGCTACTCGAGCAGAGCGGCTCGGTCGGCCGCGGCTCCGGGTGGGAGCCCGCACACGTGACTGCATGGCGCGGCCCACGTCTGGTGGGCGCCCTGCCTCTCTACCTCAAGACGCACAGTTACGGTGAGTACATCTTCGACTGGGCCTGGGCGGACGCGGCAGCTCGTCTCGGCGCGAGCTACTATCCGAAGCTCGTCGCGATGGTGCCCATCACTCCGGTGACGGGTCGCAGGTTTCTCTTTGCGCCCGATGAAGCGCCCGCCGCGCTGGTGCGCAGGCTGATAGACGGTTGTCTCGAGGTTGCGCAGTCGACGAGAGCTTCGTCGATACACCTCCTCTTTCTGAGCCCGGAGGAGCAAGCCTGGGTCGATCTCGACGGACGGCTCATGAAACGCTTGTCGTTTCAGTTTCACTGGACGAACGCCGGATATGCATCGTTCGACGACTTCGTCGCCCAATTCCGATCGTCCATGCGCAAGAAGCTGCGCAAAGAGCGTCGCATCGCCGCCGAGGCCAATCTTCGTATCGAGGAGCTCACTGGTGACGCGATTCGCGTCCAAGATTGGCGCGAGCTCGAGCGTCTCTATCGCGCGACCTGCCGCCGCAAGGGCTCGTACCCTTACCTCACACCCGAGTTCTTCGAGCTGGCTCCGACCACGCTTCGTGGTTCTCCGCTCGTTCTCGCGGCGAAGGATCAAGGTCGGATCGTCGCCGCATCGATCAATTTCGCAAAAGGCGCGCATCTCTACGGCCGATATTGGGGCGCATCGCAACGGCACGAGATGCTCCATTTCGAGCTCTGCTACTATCGATTGATCGAACATGCGATCGCTCACGGCATGCGTCGCTTCGAGGCGGGCGCGCAGGGCACCCACAAGCTGCGGCGAGGGTTGATGCCGGTGCCTATTCACAGCGCGCATTGGGTTCGGCACCCGGTTCTCCAGCAAGCCGTTGCGGACTTCCTCCCTCGAGAGGCGTTTTCCGTGCAACAGCAGATCCGGGAGCTAGCCGAGCATGGCCCCTTTCGCCGTCTCGCCGACGAGGAGCGTGCGCGACTCGGAACGTCCCGATGACCCAACTGTTCGTTTACGTGGGCTTGGCGCTCAGCGTCTCGTTCCTCTGCTCGATTTTGGAGGCCGCGCTCCTCAGCATCACGCCTTCCCACATTGCCAAGCTCGAGCAGGATCGTCCGAGGGTCGGCGCACGGATTCGCTCACTGAAGCTCGACATCGATCGACCGCTTGCCGCCATCCTCAGCCTCAACACGATCGCGAACACCGTGGGTGCAGCCGGCGTGGGCGCGGAGGCGCAACGGCTCTGGGGTTCCGAGGTCCTGGCGATCACATCCGTGGTCCTGACCCTGCTCATCCTCTTTCTTTCCGAGATCATTCCCAAGACGCTCGGAGCCATCTATTGGCCCCGCATGACCGGTTTCATAGCCAAGTTCCTGCCGCCGTTGATCGTGCTGGTTCTTCCCTTGGTTTGGCTTTCCGAGGCGATCACGGGCTTCCTGAGCCGTCGGAAGGATGCCCAGACGTTCTCGCGAGAGGAATTCGTGGCGCTCGCTCGCGTTGGCGAGGAGCAGGGCGTCTTCGACGAATCAGAGGGTAGAATTCTCCGCAATTTGTTTCTCTTTGGATCACTTCGCGCGCGAGACATCATGACACCCCGAACCGTCATGTTTTCTCTCGAAGAAAACACCACCGTGGGGGCAGCGCTTGGCGAGCGTGGCTCCATGATGTTTTCTCGGATTCCGATTTGGAAGCAGACCCCGGATCACGTGAACGGCTATATCCTCAAGGATCAACTCTTGCTCCGGGCAGCCCGCAACGAGCTCGACGTCCCGGTGAGCACTTTCGCCCGAACGGCGCTCATGGTGCCGGACACGAGCGCAGTTCCCGCTTTGTTCGAGAAAATGCTGGATTGTCGCGAGCAGATCGCCGTCGTCGTCGACGAGTATGGCGGGATCGACGGAGTCGTCACCATGGAAGACGTCATCGAAACGCTCATCGGTCTCGAGATCGTAGATGAGGCGGACTCCGTCCACGACATGCGAGCCATGGCGCGCGCGAAGTGGGAGGCCCGTGCGAAGCACATCGAGAGCGACCCGCCCACTCCGCCGGAACCCGATTGAATGTCCATGAGAACTTCGGTCACCGGCGACCGCCCTCCGGAGTCGCGATTCGAGCGATGGGCGTACGCTCTCAAGCCCGCCAGTTGGCCCAAGCTGTTCGTGCCAGCGTTCTTCGGCCAGGTGCTCGGCGCCCATGAGACAGGAGCTCTGCAAGCTCAGGCTTTGGGATGGGGTTTCGCGTTCACGTTTTTCGGTCTCGGCTTCATCGTATTGCTGAACGATTGGGGAGATCGCGAAGTCGACGCGATCAAGCGGGAGATGTTCCCGGATGGCTGTTCCCCGAAGACGATACCCGACCGCTTGATCGATGCGCGATCGATCGCGATTGCCGGCGTCGTCTTTGGCGCTGCGACACTGCTGGTCTCGGCTGGAGCGGAGCTCTATCTCTCGCGACCGCTAGCCTTCGAGGCCGGACTGGCGTGTATGCTTCTATTCGTTGCGTACACGCTCCCGCCCATCCGTTTGAACTACCGCGGCGGTGGCGAGATTCTCGAGATGGTCGGCGTCGGGCTCGCCCTTCCGCTCTACAACGCCTACCTACAAGCAGGGAGCGTCGCGCTGGAAGCATGGCCTTGGATTTTGGGGTTCTCGGCGCTGAGTCTGGCGAGCGGGGTCGCGAGCGGGCTCTCCGACGAGGAAAGCGACCGGGCCGGAGGCAAACGCACGTTTGCGTCCGCCCGCGGCAATGCCGCAGCGCGCAGACTCACGGAAGTCCTCGTCCTGCTGGGCGCCGCGATTTGGCTGACCGGCTCGATCGCAGCGCCGAGTCGGGCTCCGTTCTTCGTTTCTGCGAGCGCAGTCCTGATCATTTCATGGAACTTCGCCGCGATGCGGCGCCTCAGCAAGCGTGCCGCCACCAATGCGTTTCGAGAACAGGGAGAGTACAAGCGCTTTCTTCATCGCGCGATCTGGCATAGTACGGTCGTGGTTGCGGCCCTTCTATGGCTGCGATTGGCACTTTCATGACCGTCCCAGCGAAAAACCAAATCAGCGCAACACTCGCCGAGATCGACGAACGAATTGCGCAAACGGCCTACGGACGCTTGAGCCTCGATCCGCGCCGGAGCACCGCGAGCCGGCTCAACGACTTGGTCGTCAGCCTTACGAGCCCGAGCGAGACACCGCATCTTGCTGCTGCTGCAACGGCGGTAGCGGAGGCGCAGCTCAGAAGCTTCCCCGACAACCTCTTCTGGGATTTCGACTTTTTCATGGCTTCGATTCACCGAAACGCTTTGGCTGCGTCCGATTACGCGGACTACTTGCATGAGGTCACGCGGGTCACGGTGGGCCTCATGAGCCTGTACGGACAGCAGTCCGCGATTCGGTTTCGCTACGTGCACGATTTCATGTACGGGTTCGACTGGGCACGTTGGGTTCGCCGAAATCCGGCATCACGTCTCGAGGTCGAACCCTTTGGCATCGAGTTTCTAGAGCAATCTGAGAATCGGGGTCGCGACATTCTCAAGCTCATCGATGAAGACGATGCGCTGTACCCAAACCTCGAGGAAGGGGTCTCGCGAAACCCGTTTCCCTTCGCCCGTGATCCCGAGCACGAGCTTCCGCTCTACCGACTGCTGGCGGAACGAGGTGAGGTGCCGGTCGAGGCCTGGCGGCTCGATGCGCGGCCCGATGCGAGCCGAGATTTCGACGCGCTGAGGGAAGACGCGGCGGAATTTCTCGGTTTGAACCGCTAGAGCTGCAAGATCATGGCGAGTATCCAGAGAGCGAGCAAGAGGTTGAGCGCGAGGCTCGACCACCAGGCCGCATGCAATGGCTCTTCGTCCCGCGCTCCTATGAGCAAGGGCAGAAGCGGCACGATCGCCAGGACCGCCTTGGCAGGAACCGAAACCTCAGGGGTCCAGAGGAATATTCCGAATGCCGCAAAGGCGATACCGGCGGAGCCAAAGCGGCGACCCGAGCGAATGCCGAGTCGAACGGGCCAGGTTCTCTTCTTGGCTCGCGCGTCATCTTCGACGTCGGGCAGGGCGGTGAGGACGTTGCTGCATACGCCGAGCAAAGCCGCCGGCAGGATCACCCATCCCGGAGCGAATGGAGCTTCGGTTTGCAGATAGTAGCCCAGCGAAGGAAGGCCGATCCCTACGCCAATTCCCTGAAGGAGCTCCCCGCCGCCACGATAGCTGAGGCGGACGGGCGGAAAGCTGTAGAGCCAGATGAGCAGGATCGCCGCGAGCCCGTAGAGAGGTGTCCAACCCCGTCCCACCACGGCCAGCAAGCACGAATAGAGGACGAGAGAGATGCCTGCACCTTGCGCGGCACGCCTGACTTGCCGCGGTGTGAGCCTGCCGTCTGCGATGACCCCGGAGCCACCAGAGAGAATCGTTCGCCGTCCGCTGTCCGCTTCTCGGTCGGCGAAGTCGTTCGAGAAGATCACGAAGAGGTGATCCAAGAGTCCCCAAAAGAGCGCAGCGGCCAACCAGCGCCAGCTCAACCGCCCCGTGACGTGCCACGCGGCCACTTGTCCCAGAACCAGTGGTACCGCGATGTTGACGTGCGCGAGCGGACGTGAGGCTTGAATCCAGCTCTTCATGGCGGTCAGGTCACTCGATACCACGTTTCGATCCTGCTAGGGACTCGAGGTGCACGCGCCCAACGGGGAATCACTCAGGCGGCCCGTCCAGTTCTTCACCGGCAAGGGTGGAGTCGGTAAGTCCACCGTGCTTGGTGCCGTGGCCATGGCGGCCGCGCGCGCTGGGAAGCGTCCACTGATCCTCGAGCTCGGCATGCATACGTCATCTTCGCATTTGTTTTCGAGCCCAAACGTTGGATACGCACCCGCGGAGGTGGCCCCCGGTGTCATGGCATCCCGCGTCGAGTTCGAGCCTGCACTGGTCGACTACATCACTTCGCGCCTCAAGCTCCGTTCGATCGCAACCATGGTTGCAAACAACGGCTCGCTTCGACGTCTGTTCCTGGCAGCGCCTGGTGTCGACGAGATCGTGACGCTCCACCGAGTGGCGCAGCTTGCCGCGGACGCTCGCTGGGACCCGATTCTCGTCGACCTCGAGTCGACGGGACACGCGCTGATGTTCTTCGACCTTCCCACGGTTCTCGAGGTGTTCCTCAAGGATGGGCCCCTTCGTCAGGTGCTCGACAGTGCCACGAAGCTGGTTCGAGACGTCGATCGTGCTGCGATTCACGTCGTGACGGTGCCCGAGCCTTTGGCGGTCAGCGAAACGATCCTCTTGTACCGGCGTCTGCTCGAGCGTGACGACCTCCACCTCGGTTATCTCTTCATCAACCGCTATCCACCGATCTGGTTCGACGACGAGGAACAACGACTGCTTCGCGCCGAGCTGAACGGCCCGAGCCGCGGTGAGCCCTGGGCCCCGGATCTGGAGCTTGCGGAATACCTGGTGCGGCGAAGACAGACCGCCGACAAATGTCTGCGTGGGCTTCGCCGGGACATCGACTTACCGACGACCGTCTTCGATGCGCAGGATGAGGGAAGTGCGGCCATAATCGAAACTCTGTCGCGAACGATCGAACAATTGGGGGTCTGGTGATCACGGTCCCTGACGACTGCAGGCTCGTGTTTTGCGTCGGTGTCGGCGGCGTCGGCAAGACGACTTTTTCCGCCGCGTTGGCACTGCGAGAGGCTCTTGGAGGCAGGTCCGTGCTCGTCCTGACGGCCGACCCCGCCCGACGCCTCGCCGACGCGCTGGGCATCCATGCGTTGCGTGATGCTCCCGCGCGCATCGCGTTGCCGACGAGTGCCGCCGGTGGGCAGTTGCACGCCGCCATGTTGGAGACCAAGGCGAGCGCGGACGAGATCATTCGGCGGGCTGCGCACGACCAGGACCGTGCGCAGCGAGTTCTCGACAACCGCATCTACCAGGCGTTCTCGAATACGCTCGCGCGTTCTCACGCGTATGCGGCCATGGAGCGGGTCTACGAGGCGTTGCAGGACCCGCGCTACGAGCTCGTCGTCCTCGATACGCCTCCGGCGCAGAGCTCCATCGAAATCCTCGATGCCCCGGCGCGCCTGGTTCGGTTTCTGGACCAGCGCGTGGTTCGTTGGTTCCTCCGGGCCTCCAACGACTCCCAGCCGCTCCGCAGACGTCCGCTCGCGCAGAGGCTCCTGCAGGCAATTGCCGGGGATTCCTTGGTCTCGGCGCTGACCGAATTCCTGACCGAAATGGCATTCCTTCGCGAGGGTTTCGCCGCTCGAGCGCGAGTGGTGCGGGATCTGATGCGATCGTCCTCCACGAAATTCGTCCTCGTCTCGACTGCGGATGCCGTAGGAGTCGAGGCTGCCCGCTCGGTTGCCGCCGAGCTCGTCGGCCGCGGTTTCGAGCTCTCCGAGCTCGTCTTCAATCGCTCGTTCATCCCCGAGCTCGGCTTCGGTGACCGGGGAGTGACGAAGTATCCGGATCGATTGGCGGCACTCGCGCCGAAGCTCGAGCGGATGCGCACGCTCCTCAGCGATGAGCAGGCACGAAAGCACGGGAACATGGCTTCACTCTCGAGAGAGCTGGGGGTTGCCGGGTGGGCGCTCCCGGAGGCTTCTCGTTCGCTCGCCCATACGTCCGCGCTCGCGGCCTGGATCGAACGAGCACGCCCGGTCCATCCCAGGCCATAGCGACAACCCGAGATTTCGTGCCATCCTCCATTCCACCGGGAGGCCTCATGGAGCACATCATCAAGCACGACCTCAGTCCCGAGTTGGCCAAGAAGGCTGCTGAGAAGGCGGCCGAGCACTACACGCGGAAGTGGCAGAAATACAACGCCAAGACGACCTGGGTCACCGATTCGAGAGCCGAGATCAACTTTCACGTGAAGGGTGTCCATGTGGCCGCCACCGTGGACATGCAGCCAGGCCAGGCCGTCATCGAAATGGACAAGGTCCCATTGCTGCTCCGGCCGTTCAAGAACATGGCCCTCGACGTCGTTCAGAAGACGATGGAAAAGTGGATCGACAAGGCGAAGAACGGCGAGCTCACGTGAGACGAGTCGCGACGGGATACGGCTCGGAAACCCCGACGCTCGCGGCTCAAGCGCTCACGAACTGCTTCAACGCTGCGTCTCCATGGACGTTACGAAGCTTGCGCAGCGCCAGCGCCTGTAGCTGACGAATGCGCTCGCGGCTCAGCCCAAACTCGCGACCGATCTCGGCCAAGGTGTGCGCCTCTTTCTCGCCGATGCCAAATCGCATCCGAATGATGCGCTGCTCGCGTGGATTGAGCGCATCGAGGGCACGGAGCACGGATTTCGAGAGATCTTCGCCGACCAGCGAGTCCATCGGGGTAGCGGCTTCGTCGTCCGAGATCAGATCTCTGAGCTCGCTGTTGCCGTCGTTTCCAACTGGCATCTCGAGAGAAACCGTGTCGCGCGAGATCATGAGCAGATTGGCCACCTGATCGGCCGGAAGCTTCATTCGCTTTGCAATCTCTGCGGCCGTCGGCTCGCGGCCCAGCTCCCCGGTCAGCTTTCGCGTCATGCCGGTGACTTTTGTCAGCAGCTCGCATGCGTGAACCGGGATGCGAATCGTGCGAGCTTGGTCGGTCGTCGCACGGGCCATCGACTGACGAATCCACCAGGACGCGTAAGTCGAGAGCTTGTATCCGCGGCGATAGTCGAACTTGTCGATGGCGCGCATCAAACCCATGTTGCCTTCCTGGATCAGATCCATGAACGGCAGACCCCGCTTGAGATATTTCTTCGCGATCGCGACGACCAAGCGGAGGTTGGCCTCGACCATCTCTGATTTCGCGCGTTCCACGTCGGCGTGGGCAGCGGACACCAGCTCGTTGAGCTGGCGAAGCTTCGACGCGGAGAGGCCAGAGTCGGCCTCGGCCTTCTTTCGCGCGGACGAGCCCTCCTCACACGACTGTGCGTAGGATCCCAGTGCTGCGATGACCGATTCGAAGGCAGGCTCGATCACCGCTTCGCGGACGGCGAGCTCGCCCACAGTCACGCGTTCGCGAACTTCGGCGATCTCGTCCGCGTGGAGCCCGTCTGCGACGATGGCGTCGTAGATGGTCTGACGGCCAGTTTCGATCTGGCGTGCGAGCTCGACTTCGCCCTCGCGTGTCAGAAGGCTCACCGCGCCCATCCAATCGAGATACGTCTGCACCGGCTCAGCGCTGAGGACGTTGGTGTCCTCGTTCAGCTTCGCCGAGCGCCGTCGATCTGCTCTGCGGTTCTTGCCTTGCTTGACGGTCACCTCGACTCCTGCCGCTTCGAGCCGCCGCATGAACTTGCGCACGGTGCCCTGGGTCGCCCCGATCTTGGCGATGACCTGTGACGCCTCGTCGTAGGTGATCCACCCCCTCGGCTTCACCGCATCGATCACTTCGTTCATGATTGTGTTGTCGCTGGATTTATTGGATGGCATTGCTGATTCTCCGCTGTGTCTAAGCGTGTGGTACCACCAGGTTGGAAAATTAGCAACCATATGATCAAAAAAATGCAGTTATACTGTGAGTGTAACATCACTGTTGGCTAGCTCACAGCCCTGGTTTCCGAAAACCCCATTGCTATTGAGCCTTTGCCTGGGGTAGGCCTCGGCGATGCCAGGATTCGCCGAATACGACGCCCACGACGCCCTCGGCCTAGCGGAGCTGGTCCGGAACGGTGAGATCAGGAGCAACGAGCTCGTGGAAGAGTGCATTTCACGGATTCGGCGGCTCAACCCGGAGATCAACTCCGTCGTGTTCGAGCTGTTCGAGAGGGCTCGCGAGCGCTCGTCGGGGCCTCTAGGCGACGGTCCATTCGCCGGGGTCCCCTTCCTCATCAAGGATCTGATCCAACGCATCCCCGGTGTCCCTACACAGGAGGGCTCGCGGTTCTTCGAGGGCTGGACCCCCAACGAGGAGACCCATCTCTATCGACGCTGGATCGATGCCGGAGTGATTCCGGTCGCCAAGACCTCGACCTCGGAGCTCGGGCTTCTTCCGGTGGTCGAAACCGAGCTCCATGGGGCCACACGCAATCCCTGGATGCTCGACCGAACGGCGGGTGGGTCGAGCGGCGGTTCTGGAGCGAGCGTAGCAGCGGGCATCGCCCCCATGGCGTCCGGCGGAGACGGCGGCGGCTCGATTCGCATCCCAGCGTCCTGCTGTGGCCTGTTCGGGCACAAGCCATCCAGGGCGCGTAACCCCTCGGGTCCTTTCGCAAGTGAGCACTGGTCCGGCTATGTCTCCGAGCACGTGCTCACGCGCACGGTTCGAGACAGCGCGGCGATGCTCGATGCGACGCACGGCCCGGAAGAAACGTCTCCGTACTACGCCGCCCCGGTCGAAGGTACGTTTCTCCAGGCCGTAGAACGCGATCCCAGGTCGCTGAGGATTGCGTTTCATTGCGAGCCGGCGTTGCCAGCGACCGTCCATCCGGATTGCAAGGCCGCCGTCGAAGACGCCGCGCGGCTCTGCGAAGAGCTCGGCCATCGGGTGGATGAGGTTTCTCCCGGGCATGACACGATGGCTCTCGGCCGGGCATTTCTCAAGGTGATCGGGGCAAACGTCGCTGCAGAGATCCGCGAAGGCGAAAAGATCAGAAATCGGCGGGCGACTTCGAAAGATTTCCAACTCACGACTTGGATCACGCAGATGCTCGGCAGAGCGATTAGCGGAGAGGATTTCCTCGTTGCGGCCCGAGAGCTTCAAACCGAGTCGCGAAGGCTCGTGCATGTCTATCGAGACTACGATCTGGTCCTGACCCCCACCTTGGGAACGCCACCGGTGCGAATCGGAGAGCTCGATCCCAAGGGTGCGGATCTCATCGCGCAGAAGGTACTGGCTGCGCTCGACTGGAGCGCTCCTCTAGCCAGCACCAAGATCATCGATCAGGCGGCGCAGAGCACCTTCTCGTTCGTGCCCTTCACTCCGGTCGCGAACTTCACGGGCCAGCCTTCGATGTCCGTGCCGCTCTACTGGAACGCCGAGGACCTCCCCATCGGGGTCATGTTCACAGGGCGCCCCGCCGAAGAAACGCTCATGTTTTCGCTTGCGGCTCAACTGGAGCGCGCGCGGCCCTGGCGGGATCGACGTCCTCCACTGAACAGCAGAGGCACCAATCATTAGGGTTTCGGACGTTTTCGACTGATTGAATCCTCATTCATTTTTCGGTTGCCCGAGCTTGGGGCGAGCCTCTAGGATTCACCGGCATGCCCGAAGAACAGCCCTATCCAGTCCTGCGTTCGAAGGCCGATCCGAAGTCCGAGACCTACCGGGCCAATCGCGAGGGTAATCTCGCCGCTCTGCACTCGGTGCATGAGGCACTCGCCCAGGCCAACGCGGGCGGCGGCGAGAAGTATGTGGGCCGACATCTGGCGCGCGGCCGCCTTCTGCCGCGTCAGCGGATCGAGATGCTCCTCGATCGAGATAGCTTCTTCCTCGAGATCGCTGCGCTCGCAGGCCACGGGATGAAGGGAGAGGTCAGCGGTTCGTCGGTCGTGGGTGGCGTCGGCCTGGTGAGCGGGGTGGAGTGCTGCATCGTCGCGAGCGAAGCGACCGTGAAAGGTGGAGCCGTCACGCCGATCAGCATGCTCAAGACGGGCCGCTTGGCGGAGATCTGCGAGCAAAATCGTCTGCCGGGAATCAGCTGCATCGAGTCCGCTGGCGCCGATCTCCCAAAGCAGGATCAAATCTTCGTTCCGGGCGGTGCGGGCTTTCGCCATCTCACGCAGCGTTCCGAGAACAAGATCCCGACCATCTGCCTCGTTTTCGGAAGCTCCACCGCGGGCGGAGCGTACATGCCCGGCATGAGCGACTACGTGGTGATGGTGAAAGAGCAGGCGCAGGTCTACCTTGCCGGGCCTCCGCTCGTGAAGATGGCGACCGGGGAAGAGACCGATCACGAGGAGCTTGGCGGTGCCGAAATGCATTCGGCGATAAGCGGCGTTTCCGACTACCTCGCCGAAGACGAGATGGACGCCATTCGGCTGGGACGGGAAATCGTGGCGCACCTGGAGTGGACAAAGCGCGGTAGGCTTCGGCCCCGACCGGTCGAGGCTCCGCTCTACGATGCGGAAGACTTGCTGGGAATCGCGTCGGCAGACGTCCGGGTTCCCTTCGACCAGCGCGAGGTGATCGCCCGAATCGTCGATGGATCCCGCTTCAGTGAATTCAAGCCACTCTATGGAAAAACCATGCTCTGCGGCTGGGCTCACATCCATGGGTTTCCCGTGGGAATCGTCGCGAACAACGGGACGATCTTCAGCGACAGCGCAAACAAAGGCGCGCAGTTCATCCAGCTTTGCAACAGCAGTGACGTTCCGCTGGTGTTTCTGCAGAACACCACCGGATTCATGGTGGGTAAGCAGTACGAGCAGAACGGAATCATCAAGCACGGCGCCAAGATGATCAACGCCGTCTCGAACAGCACGGTGCCAGCCATCACCATCATGACGGGATCGAGCTACGGGGCAGGCAACTACGCGATGATGGGCCGCTCCTACCGTCCACGTTTCCTCTTCACCTGGCCGAATCACAAGATAGCGGTGATGGGCGGCAAGCAACTCGCCGGCGTGCTCGACATCATTCAGCGAGACGCGGCTGCCAAGAAGGGCGTCGAGGTCGACGAAAAGATGCTGGAAGTCGCCAAGATGATGACCGAGAAGCAAATTGAAGATCAGTCTACCGCGCTCTACGCGACCGCTCGCGTTTGGGACGACGGGATCATCGATCCGCGGGACACGCGCACGGTCATAGCGATCAGCCTCTCCGCCGCGTACAACGCGTCGGTCGAAGGCACCACATCATGGGGCGTGTTTCGCCACTAGCAGGGAGCAAGCGGGCGTTGACCAATACGATTCAGAAGATTCTCGTGGCCAACCGCGGCGAAATCGCCCGTCGGATCATGCGCACCTGCCGCAAAATGGGCATCGCCACGGTGGCGGTGTACTCCGACGCCGACGCCGAAATGCCATTCGTCGCCGAGGCAGACGAGGCGGTTTGCATCGGTCCGGCGCCGAGCCGCGAGAGCTATCTGCGCATCGACAAGATTCTCGAAGCGGCCGCTCTCACCAAGAGCGATGCGATTCATCCTGGGTACGGCTTCCTGGCTGAGAACGCTGCGTTCGCGGACGCCTGCGCAGATGCCGGCGTGATCTTCATCGGACCGACGCCCGATGCGATTCGAGCGATGGGCTCGAAGCGTGAAGCCAAGGCGCTCGTCGAGGAGGCCGGCGTGCCCGTGATTCCCGGCTACGACGGCTCCAGCCAGGATCCAGCCGTGCTCGCTGCCGAGGCCATCCGTGTTGGCTTTCCGGTCTTGCTCAAAGCGAGCGCGGGTGGCGGCGGCAAGGGCATGAAGCTCGTGCGCGAAAAGGCAGGGCTCCCGGACGCGATCGCGTCGGCCGCACGCGAGGGGCAGAGCTCGTTCGGGGATGGAACGCTCCTGGTCGAGAAGTACATCGAAGATCCGCGCCACGTGGAGATCCAGATTCTCGGCGATCGCCATGGCAATCTGATTCACCTCAATGAGCGCGAGTGCTCGATTCAGCGCCGGCACCAGAAGATCATCGAAGAGACGCCTTCGCCTGCGCTCGATGCTTCATTGCGTGCCCGGATGGGCGAAGCCGCCGTGCTCTGCGGAAAGGCGATCGGCTACCAGAACGCCGGCACCGTCGAATTCGTTTTGGCGCCGGATCGGCGCTTCTACTTCCTCGAGGTCAACACGCGTCTTCAGGTGGAACACCCCATCACCGAATGCGTGACGGGGCTCGATCTGGTGGAAGAGCAGATCCTGGTCGCCCAGGGAGATGCACTACGGCTTTCACAGGAGGAGGTTCGGTTCGACGGCGCGGCGATCGAAGTGCGCCTCTATGCCGAGGACCCAGCAGCAGGGTTTCTTCCCCAGAGTGGAAGGGTCGTCGATTGGCACATTCCGTCTTCCGAGGGCCTACGGGTCGATAGCGGGGTGGAGGCGGGGACAGAGGTGGGAATCCACTACGATCCCATGCTCGCCAAGATCATCACCTCGGGAGAAAGCCGGCAGCTTGCGCTTCAGCGAATGCGAAGCGCGCTTCGATCCCTCAGTGTGCAAGGGGTTACGACCAACCGGGAGTTCCTGCTTCAGGTGCTCGACCATCCGGCATTCGTCGCAGGCGACATCGATACCCATTTCATCGATAGGCATTTGCAAGAAGCGCTGGGCAAAGGCGTTACCGAAGGAGACCTTCAACGCGCCTCCATGGCGGCGGCTCTCGCCGAACAGCAGCAGCGCGAAGGTGAGCGACTGATCGTGCCGACCATCCCTTCGGGCTGGCGGAACAACTACCACAGCCCGCAAGCGGTCGAATACGAACGGGGCGAGCTCGAGATTCGCGTGCGCTATCGTCATCATGGAAGCAATCGTTTCACCGTCTGGACGGGCGAAGTCGCGCGAGACGTCAGAGTCGTGTCCTGGGACCCGCCCAATCTCGTCCTCGAGGAAGGTTCGCACCGATGGACCGCACGCGTTCGCTTCGACGGTGATCGGACCTACGTCCACGCTGCCGGCTTCAGTGTCGGTCTCGCGAGAAAGCCTCGTTTTCCCGACAAGTCGCTGGCGATTCCCGCGGGTGGTTGCGTGGCTCCGATGCCCGGCAAGGTGATCGAGCTCCGCGTTGCGGAAGGCGATGTCGTCATGGCAGGTCAGGTGCTCCTCATCATGGAAGCCATGAAGATGGAGCACTCGGTGACCGCACCGCGGGACGGGACCGTGTCCGAGCTCATGGTCGCGGCCGGGGACCAGGTCGACGCCGACGCTCTCATGATCGTCGTCTCCGAAGGATGAGCAAGTCGCTCAGGCGGCGTCGAGCTCGGCGATCATCCGATCTCCGCTGAGCTGAGTGGCAGATTCGCCATCGGCGTACTTCATCAAACCGGCGCGCTCGTAGTGCGGCCTGATGCGCTCGCTCAGAAGACCGATTTCGCGGAGATTCGGAACGAGCCGCTTGAACATCACCTGCCGGAAGATCGCGAAGCCCGGGGAGTCGGTGACGAACTGGGCCCAAGCCTTTCGCGTCAGCTTGTGCTCGAACCATTCCTCGTAGACCTCGAACGAGAGGAAGCGGTTGCGCATCAGAAGGGCGACCTCGAAGGCCCAGTCTTCGCGTTCGCGGCGTTCGCTTTCGCTGAGCTCTACACGAAAATGGTCGCGAAGCGCGAGAACGCCGTAGTGCACGTGACGCGCCTCGTCTTGGATCACCATCTTCAGGAGCTGCTTGAGCATCGGCTCGCCGGTCATCTGGTACATCGTTCCGAATGCTCCGAGAGCCAGGCCTTCGACCATGATCTGCATCCCCAGGAACTTCACGTCCCAGCGCGAATCCTGAATGAGCGCATCGATGATCACGAACAGGTTGTCGTTGATCTGATAGAGCTTGTTCATCTTCGAGTCGAGGTAGCGATGGAACACCTCGACGTGACGGCCCTCGTCGACGACTTGCGTCGATCCGTAGAGCTTACCGTCGAAGAACTGAACCGCCTCGGTCACCTGGGCAGCAGCAAACAGGGCGCCTTGCTCGCCGTGAAGGAATTGGCTCAGCATCCACGACGCGACGCTGGAGTTGAGACGGCGCTCCTCCAGATCGGTCAGCTTGATGCCCATTCCTCGAAGCGCGTCGTAGTCCATGAACTGGCGAGGAATGATCGGCTTCTCCGGGTTCTCGGGATCGACGTCGATGTGCCAGGGTAGATCGTCACCGTTCCACTGCTGCTCCTTGGCACGCGTGTAGAGCTCGCGCATCTCCGGTTGGTCGTTCGGATACGTCCAATCGAAGTAGACCCTGTGATGCGACGGCATCGTCGTGGGCACGCCTTGTTTGCCACGCTGCAAGATGAGACCTCGCACACCGGACGGCGCCATCGAACGAAGAACCTTGACGTTGTTCGTCGCCGTCATCAGCTGAACCGCTTCGACGTAGGGTTCGAGGCGACGCCGGATCTCGTGGGGCAGGTTGTCGAGCACTTTGTCACTGAGCATGGCCAGTCCCTTCCTTAGAGCACTTCGGAGAAGAATTCGCGAATCTTGGTGGAATGTAAACGCATGATGTAACGATCGAGAATCGGAACGACGGCCTCGATCATCATAGCGACCTTTTCGGGTGGCAGCCCCGATAGTCGCGAAGACACCAGGCGGACCTCTTCGCTGAGGAGGTTGGTGATCGCGTCTTGATAGAGCGCGATGTCCTCGACCCGAAAGCCGAGCTCCGGAGTAAAGCCAAAGGACCGGATCTCCCCAAAGACCTCGAAAATCCAAACGTCTGCCGCCGCGATCCGAAGCGAGCCGTTCGACTCCGCACCGCCGACCAGGCCGAGCTCGAAGGCTCGCTCGACGTCTTCGGCGTCGACGCCGGTCGATTCGGCGATCTCGCGTGGTGTCAGGGTAGGGTTTCGGTCCTCGCTGGTCTTGAGCGACTCCGCCAACCGCTCCTTCACGCCGGCGAGAAACGCGTGCTGGCGTGGCGAGAACACGCCGTCCTCACCATCGAAAAGCGCCTTGATCGCCTTCAGGGGAAGGAAACGCTCGTGCTGGAGCTTTCTGATGAGATGCAGCCGCTCGACGTGCTCCTCCGTATACCAGGCCATGTTGCGGCCCGTCTTCCGTCCAGGAGCAAGGAGCCCTTGCTGGATGTAGAAGTGAATCGCCTGGCGCGGCAAGCTCGTGGCCTCGCAAAGATCCTTCATGCGATAGCACCAGCGTTCCTCGTCGAGGTTCAACGCTCGAGCGCCCGCCGTCACCAGCCCTCCACTTCGATCTTGCACTGGGAGAGAGGACGCCCGACGCAGGTGAGCACGTAGCCTCGCTCGCGTTCGACCCTGCTCAGACAATTCGGTTCTTCCATCTGGATCTCGCCCTCGACCCGGCTGACGCGGCACGCGCCGCAGCCGCCCATTGCGCAGGAAAAGGGCATGTCGATTCCGGCGGCCAGCGCCGCTTCGAGGATCGTCTGTCCGGGCTCCACTTGGATGCCGTGGTCGTGGCCGGCCTTCGAGACGACGACGAGCTCCGTCTGGTCGCTGCCCGCGTTCCCGGAACGCGCCTCGGGGCTGGTGAACCGCTCTTCGGCGATTCGGCTCGCGTTCACTCCGCGTCGTTGGAGTGCCTCGTGCGCCGCCTGCATCATCGGCGTCGGGCCGCAAAGGAAGTATCGCGTCACCGCGTCATCGTCGATGCCCAGTGCCTGGAGCCGTGATTCGAGAACCTCGCCGGTCAAGAGACCTCGTCCGTGCTGCCAGTCGTCCGGTGGCCGCTCGAGCACGTGATCCACGCGCAGGCGTCCGCCGAAATCTGTGCAAAGCCCCGACAGGCGCTCTCGGAAGATCACGTCGTCCAGGCTCCGGTTGCCGTAGATCAGCGTCACGCGGCTGGCTTCTTCCAGGCGCAGAACGGTTTCCGCGATGCTCATGATCGGTGTGATGCCGCTTCCTCCGGCGACCATGACCAAGTGCCGCTCATTCACCGCGCGCGGCTCGACCGTGAAGTTTCCCGAGGGGCCGAGCACCTCGAGCTCGTCGCCTTCCGCGATCGTCTCGTTGAGTTGGTTGCTGACACGGCCGCCCTCGATACGCTTCACCGTCACGTGAACGGGGACCCCGGGCAGACATGCGCTTGCCAAGGAGTACGCGCGTCGCAGGCGTTGCCCATCGACGTTGACATCCACACTGAGGAACTGCCCCGGTCGGAACTCGAGGGGTGAGCCATCCGCTTCGGTGAGATAGACCGAAACGGCGTCCTTCGTTTCGCGAACGACCTTCACGACCTTGACCGGCCGTGTCATGTGGGGTGTCTTGCGTGGGAGCGAAACGATCGCTCCCGAACCGGCGCGCGGCCGGTCGATCAAGGGGGGAGGGGTCTGCCCCAAGACCAATCGCTTGCCCAGCATCCCGAGGTCGCGGCTGACGGCTCGCACTCTGTCGGCGACACCGCGAGGAAGGAGGTCGAGCGGATCGACCTCGTCGAGGGGAACCGGGGTCTCGATCGTATCGAGAAGCGGCGCAGGGGATCGGCCACTGGTTCGGTCGAGCACCATCCGCGCGTCGAGGCGCGCCTGATCGATCCATGGCGTGAACGCGTTCGGCAGGGCTCGAGCCGCAAGCGATGCGGCCGCATCCAGGCGGCCCGGTCGGCGGCGGCGGTTTTCCTCCATCGGGGACAGAATGCCGAAGCAGCTCGAAAGCGTCAAGTGTGACTAGACACTTTACTCACAATGTGCGCTAGAGTGACTGAATCCAATGCTCCCGAGCCCTCTCATATCAGCCGCTGAGGTGCATTCCCTGCTCGATCGAGCCGTCATTCTCGATGTGCGAGCGGGCCCAGGCGCCGATCGCGCCTATGCGGCAGCACACCTGAGAGGCGCGATCCATCTCGACCTCGAATGCCGCACTCACCGCGCCCGCGATCCATCCGGTCGGAGGGCGGCATCCGCTGCCCGGCACTGCGCGTCATGGCTCGAGCAGCCTCGGCGCCTGGGGCGTGCGCCTGGGCACGCCAGTCATCGTCTACGACAGCCGAGGGAGGCGGCATGGCCGCGGCCCGCGCATGGTGGATGCTGCGCGCGATCGGTCACGAGTCCGTGGCCGTGATCGATGGCGGATGGCAGGCAGCTCGCGACGCCGGGCTACCCATCGAGTCGAACATCTCGACCCCGATCGCGTCGCGCGTGTATCCGCGCACCATCGACGATTGGCCGACCGTCGACGCAGATTGGGTCGAGCGAATTCGGGAGGACCCGACTTGGCGATTGATCGATGCACGCGCGCCGGAACGCTACCAGGGACGCAGCGAGCCTCTCGACCCGGTGGCCGGGCACATTCCAGGCGCACGCAATCTCCATTGGCAGTCGCAGCTGGACATCGATGGTCGGTTTCACTCGCCTTCAGAGCTTCGCAAGCGCTTCGCCGCGATCCTCGATGATGTGCCCGCCGATCGCGTCATCTGCTACTGCGGTTCGGGGGTCACGGCCTGCCATCTCCTCCTCGCCATGGACGCTTGCGGTTTGACTGGCGCGCGGCTCTATGTCGGCTCTTGGAGCGAGTGGTGCCGCCAGGGCCGTCCGCGTGCGGGGTGCTGATGGCACCGCTCGCGCAAGGCACGCGAGATGCTATCTGATGCAGGTGACCAACACGGTTTGGGAGTTCCCCCTCACCTTGCCTCGAAACGCGTTCACTGCGCGTGAGGCTCCGCGAGCAGGAGACATCTGGCGTCTCTGTCAGGACGTCGCGACGCTCGCGTCGATTCGCTCCGGATGGCCGCCCTCCCGGTTTCGCGCCGAGAAGGTCGCGTTCATCGTCTACAAGATGACCATGCTCCATCAGGCAGAAACGCCTTACGGCGCCGTGCTCGACACCAAGACCTGGGTGTCGCGCCTTCGCCGACGAACGCTCAGCACCCGCGAGGTACGCGTGCGAATCGGAGAGCAGCCGGTTGCGTCCGCCACCCAGGAATGGGTTCACGTCGATTTCGAGACGCAGAAACCGATGCAGGGCTCGCACGAGACCGCGGCGGCCTTTCCCGAGATCGAGATCGAGCCCTCGGTCACGATGCCTCGGTTCGACCCGCTGCCTGGATCCGAGGACGAGCTCGTCTTCGAGATGTGGCAGACCTGGTCCGATCCGCTCGCGCACGCCAATCATCCCCAGTACATCGACTGGTGCGACGAATCGACTAGCCGTCACATGCTCGCGTCCGGACTCGATCCCGTTCTTCTTCAGCCGCTCGCCGAGCAGGTGACCTTTCGGAGCGCCGTGCTTCCTGGCGAACGCGTCACCGTGCGAACGAAGCGGGTCGGAGTCATCGGGCGCAATGCCGTCGTCTTGAAGCATCATCTGACGACCGACCGCGGGCCCGCGGCGGATGCGGTGAGCGTGCGTTCTCTTGCCGAGGGAAGTGCGGAAGCCCTCATCTCAGCCTGGGATTGACCGGTGCGATCGGACTTTCCAAGCGGTACGTCCCTTCTGGTCTCCTTCGCGCGAGGCCTCGGAGTCGAAGACAAGACGCTCGATTCGCTAGCGGTAGAGCTCTTGCCACCTTGGCTCGGGCGCCTTGCGAGCGCGCCGCGGCATCTGGGCGTGGCCGGGTCGCTCTATCGAAACGCCGTGCGAGCCTCGACCTTCGGTCTAGTCGACCATGCAGTCCTGCGCACTCAGGCCATCGACACACACCTCGTTTCGGCTTTGCGTTCAGGTGTCGAGCAGGTCGTGATCCTGGGAGCGGGACTCGATGCACGTGCATGGAGGTTGCCTGAGCTTCGAGCCGCGACCGTCTTCGAAATCGATCATCCCGCCACGCAGCGCTACAAGCGGAAACGGATCGGCGACAGAGTCGCTCCCACCGAAGTTCGCTACGTTCCAGTCGATTTCGAGAAGGAGCGATTCTCGCCAGGCCTCGAACGTGCGGGGTTTCGGATGGGAGAACCGAGCGCGTGGATATGGGAAGGTGTCACGATGTATCTGCACCGGGAGGCCATCGAGCAGACTCTCGAGCAGTTGACCAGGCTCTCTGCTCCGGGAAGCGAGCTCGCTGTCACGTATCTCGTACCCAACAGGCTTCCCTTCGGGGCCCTCGGCCGTCTTGCGATCCCCGCCATGTTCAAAGCTGCGGGCGAACCGCTCAAGGGCGCGCTCGAACCTCGAGTGTTGGCCGCCACGATCGCACCAAGCTGGGAGCTGGTGTACGACGAGGACGCGCGCGGCTGGCAGGAGCTGACGGGCTCGCTCGCTCGTCCGCCGCAGACGTTCCGGTCGGAACGCCTGGCGGTCGCGAAGCGGAGGGCCTGAGCGATGTGCACCATCATCGTTCGGCACGGGATGGACGACTGGTGCGCGACGATCATCGCGTCGAACAGAGACGAGTTCTATGATCGGCCCGCATCGGCGCCCGGTATCCTGCGCCCGGACCCGCTCGTCGTCGGCGGACGCGACGAGCGCGAAGGCGGAACTTGGTTCGGGCTCACGCCCGATGGGTTTTTTGCCGGGCTCACGAACCAGAGGAATTTCGGAGCGCGGGACGATGCCCTTCTTTCGCGCGGCGGGCTCGTGGTCGACCTGCTCGCGAACGGCTCGCTCGAAGGGGCGAGGCGCTTCCTCGCTGGGATCGATGCTCGGAGCTACAACGAGTTCAATCTGATCTTCGGCGACGGAGCGAATGTTTGCGTGGCCTATGGAAGGGGTGACTCGCGCGAGGTCGAGGTCGAGCCGCTTTCCAGCGGAGTCCACGTGCTCTGCAACGATCGGCTCGGTTCTGCCGAGTTTCCCAAGGCTGACAAAGCGCGTGGGCGCATCGCCTCGATTCGGCCCGCACCCTGGCCGGAGGTTCGCGCAGGCCTGGTCGAAGTGCTCGCGGACCGCTCGCTTCCCGATCCGGCCGAGGTGCCCGCTCTTCCCGCCGGCGCACCCTTCGATCTGGAGGTCGCGCGGCACCTGCAGGCGATCTACGTCGAGACGCCCGTGTATGGCACCGTTTCATCGACGATCGCCGCGGTGAGCCCTGGACGCGTCCAGCAGTACCTGTTCACCGAGGGGCTCCCGTCCGAGGCCGGCTTCGAAGACATGATCGAGCTCATCGGCTAATTCGCACGTGCGCCTCGCAGCCCGCGCCGGCGTCAGCGCCGGCGTCGGCGCGCAAGCGATTTTCGGTCGCCGGGCCGAACGGGGCGGTGCCTACATTGACCTTCGCCTGCATCACTGATAGCTGAACGGGATGCGTGCGAAGATTTGGATCGTGGGCGGCTTGCTCTTGCTCTTGGGTCAGTTTGCGTCGCTCGGATGCGGCGGATCCGACAGCACTGTGTCCTGTGACGAGGGTGGCTGCGAATGCAGGGAGCGAACCTCCTGTTCTCTCGACTGTGCGGACATCGCCGGATGTTTGCCGACCTGCACTGCGGTTCGGGACGACTGCGCTGCGACCTGCACGGCCGAGGATTGCGAGTTACAGGTGCCTCTCCGCGGACAACTGCGACGGGCTCTGTGGCGACAACTGTACCGTCCGGTGCAGCAGCGTGGAGCAAACGTGCAGGGCCGAGACCGGCGTCGATAGCCAAGTCCACTGCACCAACGTGAACAACTGCGCCGCGGAGATCGGCGACGGTTCGTCGACCGAGTGTATCAACGTGACCAACTGTGTCGTTCGCTGCCTAGGCACCTGCACGGTCTCTTGTTCCATCACGGAGTCTTGCAACATCGGTTGCCCGCAGGGGGAGCCTCAGAACTGCGGTGGAGGGCGCTACACCTGCGGCATGCCTTGCCCTTAGGAATCGAGCGCGAGGGCGTGAGCCGCTACGGGCAGGCCCCGTCTTGCTTCACCGACACGCCCGCCGCTTTGGCCGAGCAGGCATTCGCGTAGGTCTTTCCGTCGCACCCACAGACCGGATTGTAGTCCGCCGTGCACGCCTGGGGACGGGGCTGACAGTTCCCGGGCTGGTTCGTGGCGCCGCACTTCGCCGCAGCGGGGTACTCGCAGAATAGGCCAGTCGCGCAGCCGGGGCTGCCCGGCGCCCCGCACGCGTCCCCGATGCCACCGGCGGCGGCCGCCGCTGCGTCCTGACAAAGGCCGCGATGCCGGATCGAGACGCCATGCGAGTGGGCTACGCAGTCGTTGCTGTAGTTGCGCCCGTCACAGCCACAGACCGGTGCCCATTCCTTGGTGCAAACGGTGGGCTGTTCCGTGCATGTCCCAGGGCCGGAGACCTCTCCGCAGTACTGCGCTTCGTCGTAACGACAGAAGAGTCCCGACGCGCAGGCTTCGCTCGCGCCGCCCGGGCCGCAGCTACCCGCCGGCCCCGCCGGGATCGCGGCATTCGGGCAGGCGCCGGCCAGTCTCGGTGAAACGCCATGCGAGTGGGCCACGCAGATGTTGAGATAGGTGCGCCCATCGCAGCCGCAGACCGGGCTGTAGTCCTGCGTGCAGGTGGTCGGCATCGGAAAGCAGGCCCCTTGAGCGCCCGTTTCACCGCATTCCGCGTTCTGCGCGTAGTGGCAGACGAACCCAGCGTCGCAGCTTGCCCCTGGAGCTCGGCTGCAGGCTCCCCCTGGTCGATCCGGGTAACGCGGCGCTTCGCCGGCCTTTGCGCAGCCGCCCAGGAGAGCGATACAGAAGATCCACACGGAAAGGCGTGCCATGTCTTCGTAGGTATCTCCGAACCGCGAGCGAGGCAAGGCCCACTACGCTGAGTAGAGGGCGTGTACGAGCTCTGGCACCAGCTCGCCCGCAGTACCGGCCAGAAACGCGCCGCGACCCGTTCGCTCTACGAGAGCGCTAAACGGATTCGGCTCGGGGTTGACGACAATCATGGGAGCTCCTCGCTGCGCCGCGATGGTTCCGATGTGCATGGGCAGCGATGTGGCTCCAGTTGTGCCCACCACGACCACGAGGGAGGCAAGCCGTGCCGCCTCGATCGAGCTCTGAAAACGAAAGTTGGGCTCGTCGTAGGTCTCGTCGAACCAAAGGACGTGCGGTCGTGCCATCGCGCCGCAGGCAGGGCAGCACAACTGCTGGAGCTCATGCTCGGTGATCGAGCGCCCTTTGGCCCAGGCCAGATCGATGCCCTCGGGAATCGGCACCGGGGCAGGGAGGCATTCCTCGGTGCAGCGCATGAAATCGATGTTCCCGTGGATCTGGTAGGTGCGCTCGGGCGTGCTGCCAGCGCGCAAGTGAAGCCCGTCGACGTTCTGCGTGACCAGCAAGAATCGCCTGCCCCCGCAGCGCTCGGCTTCGACGAGCGCGAGGTGCGCCGCGTTCGGCTCTGCGTTTCGGCAGACACTCCGCCGATAAAGGTACCAGGCCCAGACCTCCTCGGGCATCTGTCGGAACCTGGCCCGGGTGGCCATCTGCTCTGGCTGGTAGTTCCGCGAACCGACCCGCCAATAGCCTTCCTCGCCTCGAAAGGTTGGGATCCCGCTCTCGGCAGAGACCCCGGCGCCCGTGAGCCAGAGGACCATCGTGTGGGGGCGGTTGACGAGATTTCTTGCCGAATCATCGAGCACGCGGAGGTGCCTAGTGGCATCGCGGCCCCTCGTCCACCGCTTGGTACCCATGTCGCGCAATTGCCCGAGCGTGTCGCCGGCGCACGCTTGCCCTGGCGTCCGCTGCTCTCTAGAAGACACGGCAGCATCGGAACTTCCGCAGCACATGAAGAAACTCATCATGGCAGCGAGCTTCATCGCAGCGCTCGTCGCGTAACCGAAGTGACCCGGTACCAGCTGACGGATCGCGCGGGCGGCCGATTCCGGGTCGCCGTAACGGTGGAACAGGTCGCGGCTCCTCAGGTCTCGGGCCTCAATCCGCGACTTGAAATGCACGTGCGCAGCTACGAGATGCATGCCCACGGTCACGCACTTGCCGACCCGAGTCTTCCGCTTGCCCTGGAGGCGGCGCTCGAGTCGCACTCGTCCCCCGATATCGCGTTGGTCGCTCCGGAGGCAACGGAAACCCTCACGTCATCACGACGGTCCGTGCTACGACTGGTGTCGAAAAGCGAAAGGTGAGAACCGTGTTTCAGAAGCTCATGCTGGTCACGTCCCTGTTGGCGACCGCCGCCTGCCAGCCCCAATTTGCCCCGCAGACCACTCAGGTCCCCGACGAGCAGCGTCCGCAGCGCGTCTTGCCAACGATTCGGGTCTTGGACGCCGGACTCACACCGCGTGCTCCACTTCGCTATAGGGTCCCGCCTGGAGCGAACGAAACGCTCTACCTGGAGCTAGCTCGTGCCAAGACGCTGCGGGTTGGCAACGAAGGAGGGCAGAGTGGAATGCCGCCCATTCAACTCCAAGTTCAAATGGGACCTTCGGAGCCAACTCCCGAGGGTTTCATTCGTCATCCGGTCAAGATCACGCAGGTGCGCATCTCGAACGAGGCTCAGAAGATGAGCCCGGCCCAACGCGAGCAAATGGAGAAGACGCTTGCGCCACTTTTGCACGTCGAGGGCTGGAGTGAGATGGACATTCAGGGCCGCGTGCGCCGGAGCGAATTCCGAGGACTTGAAGACGTGCCACCCGATCTGATCGCGATGCTGGGCAATATTCGCACGGCCTTGCTCACAGTACCGTTTCCCGACGAGCCCCTTGGAATCCGCGCACGCTGGGAAGTGGAGCGTAAGATGCAGCTCTCGGGCTTTTGGGCCGATCAGGTGGCGACCTATCACATCGTGAAGATGGACAGAGACCAGCTCGAGCTCCAGATCACGGCGCGGCAGTCTGCATCTCCGCAATCGCTGGGCAACGGTCGGCTCGAGGCGTATCAAGTCTCGGTGATCGGCTCCGCGATCGTACGACTGGGTTCCCTCAGCGCTGTCTCCGAGGCGGAAGCCACTTCGCAGATGCGCATCCAGCAGAGGACCGGCTCCGGATCGCAACTCCTGCAGGTCGACTCGCGAACCATGGTCAGACTCCATCCCGCCGACCCCGGGAACGAGCTTGGCGCCCAAGAGCCCGCGCAGGAGGCTGTTGATCAGGACGACGCGAAGGTGATCACGGATCCGGGCCAGCAGAAGCTCAAGTGGCGATGAGCCGTGGACCCAGCGTCGAGTCGTCGAGCGGAGCTCGACCCAGATTCACGAGTCCTAGGCTTTGTTCGCCCATTCCGCTGCTCCGCATTTTCGGTTACGATCGAACCATGATGCGTATTTTCGCCTGCTGGGGCGCCGCGATGCTGGTCGCGGGCTGTCGGAACGCGGAGGCACCGAGCCAGGATGCGCAGCTCGATTCGGCGAACGAGGCGCGCAGCGAGGGTTCGCAGATGCCCATCGAGACGCCGGCGCTCGAGTGGCGCGATCAAGAACGGGCTCCCGCGGAGAACCTCGCCGTCGTGGAAGACCCGGTTGCCCCGTCCGCCGCGGACATCGCTGCGGCCGCGGAGAGCCCCGCAGCCGCGGCGAACGCTCAGCAAGACGAAAGCACCCAGCGCGACCTGGCCGCGGAGCTCAATGCTGCTCTAGGAATTCCCGACGACTGCCTGCAGGATTTCCAGGCTGCTGGACCTAGGACGATTCAAGTTCAAGTGAGCGCCACTGTGCGCCCCTCCGGAGTCATCATCAGTCCTTCAGCGTCCGGCGTGGGTCTCAGCTCGAGGGAAAGGCAGTGCATCGCGGCAAGGGTCGGCGCGATTTCGTTGAGACCGTTGGACGAGGACGTTTCGCGTCGAGTCTCCACGGAGATCGCGATCGCGTACAGGCCTCCTGCGGTCGCCGTTCCGAGCTCCGGAGTCCCTGAGCCACAACTGAGAAACGTCCGAGACCCCTTGCCGCAGGGCCCGGATATCGCTCCTTCTGGGCGGCCGATCGAAGATCGGGCGGGTAGGCCGATTCCGGAGCCGAACGCCAGGCCCATCCAGGACCGAAGCTCCCGCGACACTCGAAGCCGCAAGCCTAGAGCGATCGACGGCCACGAGATCGATGACGGCGCCGAAGAGTGGAGATAGTCATCATTCTGGTGCTTGGGCAGCCGTGGGGTAGCTCATCGTGACGAGTGCGACCAGATCGAGGTCGGCGGGTTCTTCCAAGAGGGTGTCCTTGGGCGGGTTCAACAGAACGCTGCCGTTCGAGTGGGTCCGGACTCCGAGTGCGGTTTGCCCGCATGCTGCCGCCGAGCGTTCTAGGTCCGCGAACGTGAGTCGACCCGAATCCGCGTAGCCTGTCACCGGTTGGAACGTGATTTCCGCTCCCCCGGCCGTGAACAACTCGTCGAACACCGATTGAAGCTCGGGGCGGAGCGCGACCTGCGTCAGCAGATGGCTCACCACCAAAGGGCTGACGATCAGCTCGCCGCGAGATCGGGTCACCAAGCTCGCGTTGTCGGGGTCGAGCAATTCCAAGATGACGGTAGCCTCCGCGTTCCGGTCACGTAGGCGTTCATCGACGATCAGCGATCCGAAGAGCGTGCGCGCGTCGGCCTCTTCGGCGGATTCCATCCAATCGCTGCCCATGAATACGATGCTGTCCGCCAGCTCGGGACCGAGCGCCTCGATGTCATCTGGATCCGTAAAATCGACTTCTAGCTGTGTGATCGATAAGGACGATGCGTCGAAAGGGCGGTGGCTGAGCAACTGCTCGCGGCGGGCGATCGGCACTTTCGAGCCGATGCGAACCACGTAGTGCTCATCGCCGTAGGTTCCGAACTCCTCGAGCAGGGCGGGCACGCGGTGGTTCCACCCGAGCACGAGTATGTGCCTGACATCGCGACCCTCCTTACCAGAGCGTCTGTCCGAGGTCTCTCGTGGGTGCCGAGCGAGACTGGGTGAGTCCGACGGCTTCGAGTCCTCATAGGAATGAGCCAAGACGACGAGCTTGTCCCCTGCTTCCAATCGAGTGCCAGGCCCTGCGTTCAGTAAGGGCACAAAGGTGCCTCCCGACGGTCGAACCAAACCCATGAGCACCGCCTTCGGAAAGTACCGGTGAAGATCTTCGATCTCGAGCCCCCGCAACTCGTCCGCCTCACGGATGTAAATTTCGTTGCCTATGCGGTGCGTGAGGAGCTCGTCGTAGACCCTGGAGAGCCCTGGATGTCGAATGTTCTGCGCGAGCAAGCGACCGATGACTTCGTCGCTCGAGATGACTTCGAGGTCGCTGCGATACGCCTTGCGCGCAAGGTGTACTTTCTTGGCTCCAAAAATCTCCGCGACGACTCGAGGTGGTCGCTCCTCTCCGGAGGACAAAGCATCGAGTGAGAGCAAGGCCTTGATCGTCTGAGTGTCGCTCTGCACGAAACCATCGCCGAAATCCGATCCGGGAATCAGAATCACGGCCGCATGGGCGGCATCGACGCGGGTGAGGTGCTCGGGTCGGAGGGCGGAGCCCGAGCGAATGGTCACTCGACGCTCATCCCACGCCGGCCCCACGGCATCACGAAGGTTCTGGACGAAGGCGGCGGTGACGGTCTCCGCCAACACGACGATGTGGAGACTGTGCCCACCTCGGCGGTCCAAGAACCGTCGCGCACGACCCTCGGAGAGCAAGAGCTCGCGAACGATGGCGTCGGTGCGATTGGTCCACCCTAGGATCAGAATGTGACCGTCGCGCACGACCGGGGTCAGGCCACTTTCGAGCTTTGCCATTCGCGCATCGAGCCATTGCGTCATGATCGCGACTAGGGCACCCAGGAAGACCACGTACCCGAGCACCGTGAGCACGGTCGACACCGCTATATTGACGAGACCGGTGTCGTCGCCGAGGTAGCCCGGGTCACTCAGGCGCAGGAATGACCACCAGACCGCGTCTGAGAATTCACCGAATCCCTTGCCCAAAGCGAGTACGACGACACCGCCTGCCAACGAGATGAGGGCGATCAGCAGGGCCGCGAGTAAGACTCGGTGGAAGGCGCCGCGAACGAGCCAGCGCTCGATGGCGAAGCTTGCGCGATCGAAAGGGCGAAATGGCATCGCACATTAATACCCTCGGAAACCCTCGACCGATAGAAAGTGCCAAGCCCTTCTGGAACGGTCCGGACAAGGCCTGTAAATGCGGTATCCTCCGCGGCGACATGATTGGAGCATTGCGAATCGGCTGCGCACCACTCGATCTCCGCTTGGCGGGCGTCGTGCTCGCGTTCCTTCTATCGAGTTGCACGAACGTCGGTGCCAAGGCGATCCGGAACACGCGCTTCAACTACAATTCTGCGATCGTCGACACGCGAAACGAACAGTTGCTCACCAACCTCGTTCGCCTGCGCTATCGCGACACGCCTTATTTCATCGAAGTTTCGAGCATCGCCACCCAGTACGTTCTCGGCCTTGGTGGTTCGGGCAGCGTGGGTGGGATCGGCGACAATACGGTCGGTGGCGTCGGCGGTTCGGTTTCTTACGAGGAGCGGCCGACCATCACCTACGTCCCTTTGCAAGGTGAAACCTTCTCGCGCCGTTTGCTTGCGCCTATCCCCATGGAGGTAATCGTGCTTCTCAGCAACTCCGGTTGGCGGTTCGATCGTCTCTTGCGCTGCTGCGTGCAACGCATCAACGACATCTGGAACGCTCCCACAGCCGCTGGACCGACCCCCGATCTCACGCCGGACTTCGAGCGCTTCGTGGAGATGGCGGGCTTGCTCGAAGAGATGCGGCAATTTGACGCGCTCGAGGTTCGCTTCCGCCGCGTTGCCCCCGATGAAGAGGTGGAGACCCGGATGCTCCGCGGTCAGGGAGACCTCTTCGTGATGAGCCTTCGATTCAAGGACGTACCGGAGGTCGCCGAGCCCTCCAGGCGCCTCAAGGAGATGCTGGGCCTACGAGCGGATCTCGACGAGTTCTATTTGACGAGCAACCCGACGCATCATTCGCCACTGGAGATCGGGATCCAACCCCGACCGCTCATCAGCGTGATGAACTACCTGTCTCAGAGCGTCGAACCGCCCCAACGGGACATCGACGCCGGCCGCGTGACCGTGACCCGAAATCGTGACGGGTCCGAGTTTGACTGGCCTGTGCTGAGCAAAGATCTTTTCCGTATCGCCTCGAGCTCGAAACAACCCGACAACGCTTTCGTTCGCGTCCAATACCGCGACACCTGGTTTTACATCGATGACTCCGACCTCAGCTCGAAGTCCACCTTCAATCTGCTCGATCAGCTCTTTCAGCTTCAATCCGGGAACACGGGCAACGTCGCGCCCATGCTCACGTTGCCGATAAATTGACCGCACCACTTGGCGCGGCGCGCGCCGGCCGGCAAGCTAGCGCCATCGACTCGCGCTCCTGGCGCTGCCCGTTGCAGCGGGGGCAGAAGACCTCGGCGGCAGCGGCGCATATCCGCTCAAGACGCGCTACGCGAAGTTCGACGGGGTGAAGGAGAGGTACCGCCTTCGACCCGGGTTCGCGGCTCCAGCGTTCGTGCACCGCACGGTCGAATCGCTCCCATCGAGCTGGTTCAAGACCTTGGGCGGCGCACCCCGGTGGAAGTGGGCCGCAGTGGCCTTCATGGGGCTAATGGCCCTGATCTTGTTCGTTCTGGGCTACAAGTTGGCGGGATCGTTCGACGACGAGACCGGCTCACCCTCCGTTTTGGCTGGCTGGGCCCACCCTCTACTGGCGGTCGCCACCATCGCCCTGATCGCCTTCGTGCGGCGTGTGGTCATCGACTGGATCCGTGTGATCGGACGCGAGCGCGAGCTCATCTTGGGAGCACTATCGGTCCTCGCACACCTCACCGTGATTTGGCTGCTCTTCCTGGTTGCGAGGCTGTTCGCCGACGCCGTGATTCGGATGCGCGAAATGGGAGCGCATGCCCTCGATGCACAGCTCGTGCGCCTGGTTTCCAAGCTGGTTGCGGTGCTGCTCACGCTCTATGCGCTCACGAGCCTGGCAGAATCCCTCGGTGTGCCCGTGGCGCCGATGCTCGCAGGGCTCGGCGTCGGTGGCCTGGCGGTGGCTCTGGCCGTGCGGCCCACGCTCGAGAACGTGGTAGGTGGCTTCGTCCTCTTCGCGGACGCGCCAGTTCGGGTCGGCGAATTCTGTCGCTTCGGCGACAAGCTCGGGACGGTCGAGGCCATCGGTCTGCGCTCGGTCCGCGTGCGCGGAATCGATCGCACCGTGATCACGATTCCAAATGCCGATTTCTCCCAGCTCGAGCTGGTGAATTTCTCGCGTCGGGATTCGATCCTCCTGCAGACCACGCTTCAACTCGTCTATGAAACCACGCCCGACCAGATGCGGATCGTGCTGACGCGATTGCGCGAGCTCTTGATCGAGCACCCGAGGGTTTCGCCTGAGCCGGCGCGCGTTCGATTCATCGGCTACGGCGAATCGTCACTCGACGTCGAGATCTTCGCGTACGTGATGACCCGGGATTTCAACGAATTCTGGAGATCCAAGAGGACCTCAATCTGCACATCAAAGACATCGTCGAGGATTCGGGCAGCGGCTTCGCCTTCCCCTCGCGAACCCTCTACGTCACGCAGCCGGAAGACCCCGAGCGATCGACCCCTAGATGAAGAGGTGGATCTGGAGGACGAACCCGCTACCCCCACGACTCTCCACGTTGCCTTCGGTGTCGAAGATCGGCCGGTTGCGATACTCGAAGCTGACCTTGGCATGGTGTCCGTAGACGAACATGTTCATGCCGACGCCGAACTGGATCATCATGTCCTCGAGGGCGTCGAACTTCGACATCTGGCTCAAGACGTAGGGTTGAAACTGAAGCCGCTTGATCTGCCAGGGCATCAGCCAGCCCAACTGTCCGTAGCCGGTGTTTCCAGTTCCGATCATGGGGTAGGCGTTGCCGGGCCCATTCAACGAAGTTCCGGACCCCGGATCACCTGGATTCATGATGCCGACGTTTCGGATGCTGTTGGGCCCGAAGTCCATCCAGTAGTACACCCCGTACGCCGTGAGGGCGCCGCCGTTCTTCGCAAGCAGCGGCAGGTCTACGAAGAAGTCTGCCGACGCGACCGAAAGGCTTGCCTCCATCAGCTGATCGGCGGCGTTCAGGTATGCGATCCCTTTCGGGTGCACGTAGAATCCCGTACCGAGATTCATGACGCGCTTCGTGCCGAGATAGGTGCCGGTGGTAAAGGGGAGGACGCCAGACTCGAGCTCCCAGAACTGGAGCTGAAAGTACCCGGCACAGGCCCAGGTGTTGGCATAAGGGTTGTGGTTGCCCATCTCCGTAGGCGCGCCCACGTTGGGTTCGAAGGGTCGCGTCACCGCCACGCGGTAGTCGAAGAGTCCGGCCTTGCCCTTGGCGTAGATGCCCAGATGGCGAGCGAACTGATCCGTCTGCTCGATCGTAGGCCAGTTCACGATGGGTAGATCGAGGCTCATCGCAGTGATCGTGCTGGCGTTGGTCATGCGGGAGATGCCGTTCCAATAGATCAGGCCGGCACCGATGTAGAGGTGCTCTCGTATCGCCGCGAACTCAGCCCAAAGGTCGTGGAAGAAGAAGGTCTCCTTGAAGCTCGATCGCTTGAACGTCTGGTTGTTGATGCCGAAGTGCATCATCAGCAAGACCCGCGGAAAGATCTCGCCGAACATCATCAGGCGAGCGCGGCGAATGCCGACGTCGCCGTACCAAGCGGGTTGGTTCCCCTCCGTTTCGTCCGGGGTGCTGGGGTCGTCCCCAATCGTCGTCCCGGGATTCAATTGCAGGGCGCGTGTCCAGACCTGCAACCACGCCGAGATCTGAAAGTATCGCGTGCCGTCCTTGTTCAAGGCCCAGTGCAGCCTCTTCGCCTCCCCGTCGGCAGACATGAACCCTGGGCCGACGGGTTGGAGCTCATCGGTCGAGTCATCGACCGGATCGAGGGGATCGTCCTGCTCCTCCGCCGTCGGTTCGCGCATGCCGCTGGGGAGCGTTTTCGTAGCGGCATTCAGCTTGGCCCGTGCTTGGTCGAGCTTGGCCTGGGCTTCATCCAGCTCTTGTTGTGCCTTCTTCAGCGCGTCCTGCGAGACTTCCACCCGCTCTTCCGCACTTGTCGTGCTCGACACCAGTCCGGTGATTGCAATGCAGGCCAAGGTCGCGAGCCGGGCGCACCGGAGCGCTCGCGGCCCCTCGCCGTGTTCCCGTCCTTGCGTCATCAGACTCTCCTCTTGGTGCGCGACCACTCTGGCCTCTGGGATTGCGGCGGCGACAATATCATCTCACCCCCTATGAAGGCTTCGGCAAATCTCATCAACGGGCAGCTGGTGTATGGGCGCCGCATTGAATCTGCGTTCCGCGATGCTAGCGATGACTCCAAGGAGTTCATCATGCATCACTGTTTGCTCGTGGTTCTGGTTATCGCTTCTTGCTCGGCCCTCCTCGGCTGCGGCAGCGTCACCGAAATCGGCGAGATCACGGTCAGCTACGACGAGGACGCCGATTTCTCGCAGTTCCAGACCTTCACGGTCTTGACGCGCGAGCTGGTGCCGGATGCACGTGAGCCAGAGGAGGAAGAGGAGCTCTTCAACGAGCTCGTCAACGACTTGATCATCGAGGCGATGACCTCCGAGCCGGTATGCATGACCTTCATTCCCCCCGAAGAGGTTACCGACGACAATGAACCGGACCTGTTTGCAGGAAATGGTCTCTCGCGGAGGACGGAAGAGGGCGTGACTTGGAAATGCGTCGGAGGATGGTGGTGGGGAAGGTGGGGCGCGTTTTGGGACCCCTGTGCCTGGCTGGTGGCGGTTCCCATCGAATTCGATGTGGGCAGCCTGCTCGTGCCCGTCGGACCCCGGCCTGAAGAGGGCGAAGATCCATCGCCGGTGTTCACGGGTCTCGGGGAGGCGGTCCTACGCAGTCAGTCCAACGTGGAGCGCAAGGTCCGCATCGCGATCCAAGCGATCTTCGAGCAGTGGCCAGAACGACGCGCCTGCGTCACCAATCGAGAACGGCAACCATGATGCCCGTGGCCACGATGAGCGCGCCCGCAGCGCTGTCGCCATAGCGCTCTATCCATTGGCCCTTGAACTGTCGGGCGCCCGAGTACGCAAGCGCGACGAGGACGACCATGGCACTCACCGTCGCAGCCTCATACGCGACTACAATCGCGATCTGGTCGACGGTCGACAAGGGCGCCGCCGCGAACAGGATCGGGACGACTGCGATGCAGGGGTCGGCGCAGTAGATCAGAAACAAAGACCAGAACGACGCAGTCGATGGATCGTGCACGTGATCGTAGTGATGATGATGATGGCCGTGAAGGCGATGGGCCATCGCGCTTCGCATGCCCCAAATCGCGTATACGACCCCAAATCCGATGAGGAGCAGGCCTGCCAAGGACACCATGCGTTCCCCGACGGATCGCAGAACTTGCTCGCCGAAGAGAAGGGCCAAGAGACCCAGAATCACGGAGACGGTCACGTGACCGAACCCACAGATGAACGCCACGCGCGCCGCGCGGCCCCGTGACCAGTTTCGCGCTCTCGCGACTGCGGCGATGGGCACCCAGTGATCCGGCGCCAAGGAATGGAGCGAGCCTACGGTGATTGCCGCCAACGCGAGTGAAGTGAAGAGGCCGGTGTGACTCATGGGAAATCGACCTCAGAAGTACCATTGAATCTGAAGATTCGGGCGATACTCGAAACGATAGGAGCGAACCGCACCGGGCCCGACGCCGCTTTGCGCGAGGGTGTCGTTCAAGAACGTCGCGTTCTTGCCCATGATGATGTCGACCCAGAACCAAACCGGGCCCATCCGAATCTGAAGGCCCGGCGTAATCAGCTGCGAGTCCGCAAATGCGTCCTCGTCCTTGAGCAGCCAGCTGTAGTTCAGGTAGGGAACGAGGGCTTTGAGAATCTTGCGGTTGAATTCGATCGTCTTCGAGAGATTGAAGTTGAAGAGAAAGGCCTTCGCCGCTAGATCACGAAAGGCGCCGAGCTGCGAGAGGCGAACCACCCGGTCGTCGACGGCCACTCCGTCGATCAGGGCCGGATTGTCCGGGCGGAACTCGTACCTCGTCACCTGAACGAGCGGCGCCCATCCGTCATAGTTCCCCGTGTACGTGGCTGCGACGGCCCAGCGATAACCGCGGCCATCGGTCGCAGCGTTGTTGAGGAGCCCTACCTGCCCACTGAGTCCCAGCTCCGTCAAGAGATCTGCGCGATGGTGGAGCTTGTAGATGCCGCGTCCCGCGAAACTCGAAAACTCGCGGTTCTGCTGCTCCCCTTCCGGGGTCAAATCCGCCGACCATCGAGAAGTCTCCTCGAGTAGGCCGAAATTGTCTCGGACGACGTAAGCCAGATCGACGCGATAGTTCTCGTTGTCTTTGATGTACTTGAGGCCGTAGGCGTAGTCTTCGCCGAAGGTCGTGTACCATCCGAGCGAAAACCACCAAGACTCGCTCGAAAACGGCTCACGGCCCCAAGGCACGTGGATCTGGCCAACTTGGATCGCGTTGTCCTTCCATGCGTACTGAAGCCAGGCTTGGCGAATCAGGATGAGAGAGCTGAAGAACCGCATTTCGGCGAGCGCGGAGAAGCCCTTCCACGAGGCCTCCAACGCGAGGTGTAGCTGGCTGAACTCGAAGTTTGCGTACTTGTCGACCGTCGTGGGTTGCCAGAGTTGCATGGAGTAGTTGAACCAGAGGGCGCCGTACAGATCAAACGTGGCTTCGGGAACCTTGACTGTGGGATCTGGATCTTCAGTCTCGATGTGAAGATTGTGGTAGTGGTCCTGTACCGGTTCGCCCTGGGCGGCGGCGCCTGCCGCTTGCATGATCGCCGCCAGAACGGCCAAGACGAAGATGTAGCTACGCTGTTGGTTCATTGTGTTTCTCTTCGATGGCTGGCATCCGAGCCTCACATCAGTACTCCGCGAACAGGCTGCTCTGCTTCCGGCAGGTCCTGGTTGCCCAGCATCTGCCTCAAGTCCGTTTCGATTGTCACGCAGATCGCAGTCATGGGCGTGTCGTCTGGCGCGTTCTCGAAGGGCGTTTGTAGCTCGCGAGCGAGCTGTTCGATGACGACGAAGATCGCGGTGACGAGGACGACCACCGGGAGCTCGATCGCATCGTAGCGGTCGGAATCACCCAGGATCGCGAAGGTCATGAGCGGCGCCATCGCCCAGACCATGAACCGCGTGAAGTGGGTGATCCCTGCGGGGAACACGGTGTTCTTGATGCGCTCACATCCACCTTGCGCCGCGTTGAGGGTGCTCAGAACACCGCTGAGCTGGGACCAGACGAGCCGGTTCTCGAGACCGGTCGAGAGGGCTTTTTCGATCGTCGCTGCCTGAGACACCAGAAGCTGCGTGGGCACGTTCTTGGCCCGGTCCACGATCGCCTCATCTGCCTCGGGCAGCAGCCTTTTCAGTTGTGCCTTCATCATCGCCCGGCCCTTTTCGCCGGTGCCATGGCGAAGAGCGATGCGCAAGATGTTCACGTACGCGATTTGCCGCATGACCAAGTCGCGGCAGGTCGAGCCTTGCGTCGCAAAGTGCGTCACGACCAGTCGGCCCCAAGACCGGCTCTCGTTGATCAGGGCGCCCCAAAGTTGCCGGGCTTCCCACCAGCGGCCGTAGGCCTGGTTGACCCGAAAGGCGATGAAAATCGAAATCGCAGAGAGGACATACCCGATCTTGTTGTACAGGAGGGACCCGGCGCCCGGGCTCGTCCACCGGTACAGCCACAGAACCCCATACGCCAGCAGCGTGAGGGGAATGACGATTCGAACCGTGGTGCGAAGAAGTCGAGCGAGCGAGTAGCGGCCTTCGAGAAGCATGCCGGCGCGACGCTATCACCGCGCAAGCGATCTGATCAATCCAAAGCGCTGCGTTCGCATGGGAGCCAAAGCGCCTCTCTGAGGCAGACTGTTCATGCGGGACCGATCGCGCCGAGCGCAAAGTCGCAACCTGCTTGCCCCCGCAGCATCTGTGAGAATCCGTTGGCGGGAGCAAACGCTTTGTGACGGTTGAGTTACGAGAAATTTCACTGCATTGGACTGAATGGGCGTTGACAGTTCGGAGGAGGCCGTGGGAAATAGTCGTCCCTTCATGCCGCCTTTGACCGCCCCAGTCTCGAATCGAAGCGAACTGCGTTCAGGTACCGCATTTCCGTCGGCGAGCTCCTTGCGTCCGCGGCCCGTTTCGGCGGCGGCAGACGAGATCGCAACCGACGGCTTGCTCGAAGTGACCTGGTCAGGAGGTCAGAGCGCGGTGACCCGGGCGCGCGCCGCCTCGCCTCTCAAGCTCCTCGTGCCGCGAACCAAGAGCGAGGTTGCTCGAGTTTCGGTGGCAACCTATGGGGGGGGCATGCTCGCCGGCGACGAAACCAGACTGCGGGTCCGTCTTCGACCCGACTCAAAAGCGATCATCTCGACCCAGTCGTCGACCAAGGTCTTCAAGAGCATCGACGGCCGAACCACTCGGCAATCGCTCACGGCCAGCCTGGAGCCCGGAGCCGTTGGCGCCTTCGTTCCCGACCCCATCGCTTGCTTCGCCGATGCGCGATACGCGCAGCACCAGCGGTTCGACGTCACCGGAGACGCCACCTTGCTCGTGCTGGACTGGTTCACCAGCGGTCGTCGTGCCCGCGGCGAGATCTGGGCGTTCGAGCACTACAGCTCGCGCCAGCAGGTGTTTCTCGACGGGCGCCGCATCATCGAAGACGCGATCCGGTTGGACCGCAGCGAGGGGGAAATCGGCGGCCGCTTTCGTGGCGGCCGATACCACTGCCACGCGCTTCTCATGCTCGTAGGCCTGAGGACGCAAGCTGCGGTCGAGCGCTTGCGTGATCTGGCCGGCCAACAGGTCGCCCATGGCCCGAGGGCCCGCGCCGGTCTGCTCGTCGTCGCGAACCCGGTCACGCACGGGGCGGTGCTCCGCGTAGCGGGCGAAGAGACGGAAGCCGTCGCCCAGTTCATCACTCGAGAAATTGAACCGTGCCTCGACCTTTTCGACACGCGTATTTGGGGCCGGAAGTTCTAAGTGCAGTAGCGATTTCAAGGGGAATGGCTTTCATCCACCCTTCCAGACCAACGAGGGAACCATGCATCTGACGCCACGAGAATTTGATAAGCTGCGCCTGCACAACGCGGGCTTTCTCGCCCAAAAGCGCCTCGCGCGGGGGCTGCGCCTGAATCATCCGGAAGCGGTGGCGCTCATCGCGACCGTGCTCTTCGAGCTGATTCGCGACGGCGAAAAGAGCGTCGCCGAGCTCATGGATCTCGGCAAGACCATCCTGGGGCGGCGTCAGGTGATGGCGGGTGTTCCATCCATGGTCTACTCGGTTCAGGTCGAAGGGACGTTTCCCGACGGCGCCAAGCTCGTGAGCGTGGGGGACCCCATCGCCAACGAGGACGGCGACCTGGCCCTGGCCCTGTATGGAAGCTTTCTCCCGGTGCCAGACCTCAAGGTATTCGGGAAGGACAAGGACAAGCTGCCGAAACCCGGCGAGACCATCACCGCGAAGGGCAACATCGTCCTCAACGACGACCGAGAGACGGTGACGCTCGAGGTGAAGAACGTGGGCGACCGTCCGATTCAGGTCGGAAGTCACTATCACTTCGTCGAGACCAATCGGCAGCTGGCCTTCGATCGGGCTGCGGCCTACGGCAAACGGCTCGATATTCCCTCCGGCACCGCCGTTCGCTTCGAGCCCGGCGAAAAGAAGACCGTTCAGCTCGTCGACATCGGCGGAAACCGCATCATCACGGGCGGCAACAACGCCGCCTCGGGTGAGGTCAACGACCACAACAAAGAAAAGGCCCTCGAGCGTCTGCGCGACATGGGCTTCAGGATGTCGCCATGACTCCGCAACGCGCCACGTCCAGCAGCGATCTACGACACAGCCAACACACGAGGAGCAGCTTGTCATGAGTCATACGATTACACGCGAAAACTACGCCGCCCTTTACGGCCCGACCACCGGGGACAAGGTGAGGCTCGGCGACTCCTCTCTCATCCTCGAAGTCGAGAGGGACTACGCCGTCTACGGTGACGAGTGCAAGTTCGGCGGCGGAAAGGTCATCCGCGAGGGCATGGGTCAGGCCACGGGCGTCTCCGAGGCTGCGGCTCTCGACCTGGTCATCATGAATGCGCTCATCGTCGACTACACCGGCATCTACAAAGCCGACGTGGGCATCAAGAACGGGCGGATTTCCGCGATCGGCAAGGCTGGAAATCCCGACGTCATGAGCGGCGTGACGCCGAACATGATCGTCAGCGTGAGCACCGAGGTCATCGCCGGCGAAGGCATGATTCTCACCGCCGGGTGCATCGACACTCACATCCATTTTCTGTGTCCACAGCAGTACGACGAAGCGATCGCGAGTGGCTCCACCACCATGGTCGGCGGAGGCACCGGTCCGGCTACCGGAACGACGGCGACGACCTGCACGCCCGGGAGCCACCACATCCGGCTGATGCTCCAGGCCCTGGACGACCTTCCGCTCAACTTCGGGTTGACCGGAAAGGGCAACACGGCTCGACCCGAGGGGCTGTACGAGATGCTCTATGCCGGCGCATGCGGCTTCAAGCTCCACGAGGATTGGGGCACGACGCCAGCGGCGATCGACAACTGTCTAACGGTCGCGGACGCGTACGACCTCGCCGTGACGCTTCACACGGACACGCTCAACGAGTCGGGCTACTACGCCGACTCCATGGCGGCCATGAAGGGCCGGACGATTCACTCCTATCACTCCGAAGGCGCGGGGGGAGGGCATGCACCCGACATCCTCCAGATCTGCGGAGAGCCGAACGTCCTTCCGAGCTCGACGAACCCCACGCGTCCGTACACGAAGAACACGATCGACGAGCACCTCGACATGTTGATGGTCTGTCACCATCTGGACCCAGACCTACCCGAGGACGTCGCGTTCGCAGAAAGCCGCATCCGCGGAGAGACCATTGCGGCGGAGGACCTCCTCCACGACATGGGGGCGATCAGCGCGTTCAGCTCCGATTCGCAAGCCATGGGCCGCATCGGCGAGGTCATCACGCGAACCTGGCAGACCGCCGACAAGATGAAACAGCAGTTCGGAGCGCTCCCGGAGGATTCGGGATCGGGCAACGACAATTTCCGGATCCGGCGATACGTCGCGAAATACACGATCAACCCCGCCATCATGCACGGCATGTCGCACGAGATCGGGTCCATCGAAGTGGGCAAGCTCGCGGACTTGGTCTTGTGGAGCCCCAAGCTGTTCGGGACGAAGCCGCAAATGGTCATCAAGGGCGGCATGATCGCCTGGTCCCAGATGGGCGATCCGAACGCCTCCATCACGACGCCCCAACCGAGCTTCATGCGTCCGATGTTCGGAGGCCGAGGCAAGACGGCAAGCAGTCTCTCGGTGGCTTTCGTGAGCCAGGCGTCGCTCGACAACCACGTCGTCGATGGTTTCGGGCTCAACAAGCGGCTCGTCGCCGTCAAGAACTGCCGAAACATCGGCAAGGCGGACATGAAGCTCAACGACAAGACTCCAAACATCAAGGTCGACGCCGAAACCTACCAGGTCACCGCAGACGGCAAGCCGCTCGTCTGCGACCCGATCGACGTCGTGCCGCTAGCTCGACGGTACTTCCTGTTTTGAGCGCGCTCTCGATGTCCAACGAGCTGATGATCTGGCAGATGGCCGACACGGCATTCCCGGTCGGAGGGTTCGCGCATTCGGGCGGTCTCGAGTCTGCCTGCCACGCCGGCGAGGTGAAGGGCTCGGGTCCTTTGCGCGAATTCATCGAGGCAGCCATCGTGCAAGCGAGGTTTGGAACACTGCCATTCGTCAAGGGCGCACACGAATCAGACGAGCCCGTCGCCGACCTGGACGCTCTCTGCGACGCGTTCTTGGTCAACCATGTGGCCAACCGGGCAAGTCGGTCGCTCGGCCGCGGGATGCTCTATGTGGCCGGCGCGTCGTTTGGGCATGCCGCCCTCGAAGCGCTCGCGCAGGAGTGGCAGGACAGCGGCGCGCCGCAACACTACGGCGTCGTGTTCGGGGCCGTCGGCCGGCTTCTCGAGCTGCCTCTTTCGAGTACCTTGAGGTTGGCGCTCTTCATCGCCGTTCGCGACCTGATGTCGAGCGCGGTCAGGCTCAACGTGCTCGGTCCGCTTCGGGCGCAGGGGCTCCTGTTCGAGCTCCAGCCCTCGATCGCGAAGGCGTCAGACCCAGACGGCGTGCCGTCGCCGCACGAGGCCGTGCAGACGGCGCCCGTGATGGACGTCCTTCAGAACGCCCACGACGGCCTATACTCCCGGCTCTTTCAGAGCTGACGATCGACACGCAACGAGGAGATCTCTCATGCACGACCACGACCATCCTCACGGCCACGATCACCTCCACGACGATCATGGCCATTCGCACGAGCACCTGGCGCACCCTGGGCTATTTCACGAGCGTGCTCAGCGGCTCGGCGAAAGAAACTACGCACGCCGGGCCTTCACCGTTGGCATCGGTGGACCGGTCGGCAGCGGAAAGACGGCCCTATGTCTCGAGCTGTGCCGCGCGCTGAGGACCCAGCGCTCCTTGGCGGCCGTGACGAACGACATCTTCACCCGGGAAGATGCCGAGTTCCTCCAACGGAACGAGGCGCTCGAATCGGGAAGGATTCGAGCCGTCGAAACCGGCGGCTGCCCGCATGCGGCGATCCGCGAGGACATCACGAACAACCTGCTCGCGCTGGAGGGACTCACCCGTGAGTTCCAGCCGGAAATCCTGTTCATCGAGTCCGGTGGGGACAACCTCGCTGCGGACTTCAGCCGCGAGCTCGCGGACTACACGATCTATGTCATCGACGTTGCGGGGGGCGACAAAGTCCCACGCAAGGGCGGCCCGGGCATCACGCAATCGGATCTACTCGTGATCAACAAAGTCGACCTCGCCGATGCGGTGGGCGCGGACCTCGGTGTCATGGAACGCGACGCGAAAAAGATGCGGGGAACCGGGCCCACCGTGTTCGCGGCGGTCAAGCATGGAAAGGGAGTCGATCTCGTCATCGACGGCATCTTGTCGGCCTGGCGCGACGCCACCGAGTCAGAACCCGAGGCAGCCGGGCGAAGGGTATCGCGATGACCAACGCCTCATCGGCCGCACCGGAGCGCTCGGCGTTCGTCGAAGTCGCCGACTCGACGCTTCGCGGAATCGGACAGGTGGTCTTGCAAAACAATCCCTGGACCGGCCTGGTGATCTTGCTGGGGATCTACATCAACTCGTGGATCTACGGCACACTCTGCCTGCTCGGCGCTCTGCTCGCGACGCTGACGGCACTCGTCGTCGGTGCGGATCGAGGCGCGATCCGTGCGGGCCTGCACGGATTCAACGGGGCGCTCGTCGCCATCGCATTGGACGCGTACACGAGCAGCAACTACACCGAGGGCACGATTCCCGGGTGGCAGCTGGTGTCGCTCATGGTCTTGGCCGTCATTCTCTCGGTGTTCGTCGCCATGGCGATCGGCAAGTTCACCAGTCTCGTCGGATTACCGGCTCTCACAGCATCGTTCATCGTCGTGAGTCTGGTCTTCGTCTCGGGCGCGCTCGCTGTTCCGATGATCGAAAGCACGCCCATCGAGGCGCCTGCCTTCGCGAATCCGGCCGAACCGATCGCCCCGTATACGCTGGCGACCCTCCTCGAGGGCTCGGGCAAGGGGGTGGGCCAAATCTTCCTCCAGGACAACTACATCACCGGAGCGCTGATCCTCGTGGGTATCGCGATCAATACGCGCATCGGCGCGCTGATGGCCCTCATCGCCTGCGTCTTGTCGACCGCGGTCGCCATGGGCTTCGGGTATCCGGAGGAAAATATTCATGCCGGCCTCTACACCTACAACGGCGTGCTCACTGCCATCGCTCTCGGAGGTCTGTTCTTCGTGCTGAGCTGGAGGTCATTCCTGTTCACTCTGCTGGCCGTGCTCTTGACGTTCGAGGTGACCGCCGGTCTGGCAGCGATCCTCACGCGGGTCGGGCTGCCGGTGTACACGCTCTCGTTCGTCCTGGTCTGCTGGGTCTTGATGGCCGCCGGTCAATCGCTCCGCACCCTTCGGTACGTGATGCCGGCCGACGCGACGACCCCCGAGGACGTGCTGAGCAAGTTTCGAGACTAGCGACGCTCAAGGCCGCGAGGCCGGCGATCCGGACGCTGCTTTGCCGGCGGACTCCGCTTTGCCGTCCTGACTCATGAACAACGCGAGCGACGCCACGACGAGGGCGATCCCTCCTCCATAGTGCAGTAGCTCCGCTCCCCCGGCCGCGCCGTCCGCCGCTTCACCGAGAAAAACCACCGCGAGTGCGGCAACGATCAAGCCGATGATCTTGTCTTTGAGGTCCTTTAGATTGCGGATCTTCAGGCGAAAGGGCAGCTCGACTTTTCCGTCGTCGAGGAAGAGCTTGTAGATCCCCACGGCCGCGATGTACGCCACCGTTCCGACCAGGAACAGCTCGATGATCTCGATGCTTGCGAGAGCCACGGACTTTGCGGCTTTCGCAGAGAAATCGCCCGTACGAAACGCTTGCGAACCCTCGGTGACGATTCGGCCCACGCCCATGGTGACGACGCCTGCGGTCAGGACGACGCACCCGATGACTGGGAGGACGAGAAGGAAACGACAAGCGACGAGAAAACGCATCATGCTCAACTCCTATTTGCCGCGAGGGTTGCATGGGTTTGACCCAAAACCAACCGTCCCGTCGACTTGCCAGAGAGAACCCGACTTGGGGGCCCATCGTGGTATCCACCGACTTCTTTGTGATGCCCACGGCCATGTTTCGCTCTACTCTCCCGTCGATGACCAGATCGCCCCTCCTCATTGGCTGCATCGTCCTTCTGACCGCGGCTGCATGCAAAACGCCGACCGCCACCCACATCTCGCAGAGCTTTCGAAACCCGGGCTTCGAAGAGACCGTTTTTAAGAAGCTGTTCGTGATCGGGGTTGCGGAGGATCAAGAGGGGCGGAAGGCGTTCGAGGACGCGTTCGCGGCAGCGATCGTGAAAAAAGGAGGTGGAGCCGAAGCGAGTTGGAACATTCTGCCCGAGAGCACGCTCTTATCTGAAGAACAGATCCAGGGCGCAATCGAGGCGAGTGGCTGCGACGGCGTTCTGATCACGCGGTTGCTGAGCATCGAGCAGAAGAACACGAGCTATACGCCTCCTAGGAAGTACAACCGACCGAGGACGCACCTGGGCTTCGTCCACGGTGGGCCCGCATGGGGAGCGGGCATGGGCGGATTCTATGGCCTCTACGTCACCTCGTTCACCGAGGTGCACCGGCCGGGGTACTTCGACACCAGCAAGACCTTCCGACTGGAGACCAACCTATATGCGGTGGCCGCGAGCAAAGAGCTCGTCTGGACGGCCCAATCCGAAACGCTCGACCCGAAATCCGTTCCGGACCTCCTCGCCTCGATGACCAAGGCGGTCGCGAAGAGGCTGAAGAAAGAGGGACTCATCCCTTAGGTCGCGTCGGTGCCGGCGCGATTCTGTCCCAGCCTTAACGGCAAAAGGCCAGCTCGAGTGAGCCGGCCTCTTACACGTGATGATCGCGTTCGCGTCAGTTTCCGATGTGCGCCGAGACGCCGAGAATCACGGCGTAGTTCTGTCCCTTGTTGGGGATGAGCGCGCCGGTCGCTGTGTCGGTCAGAGCGCTTCGCGAGAAGTAGATGTCTCGGGTCGACCACTCGCCGCGCCCCTCGAGGCTCAACACGAGGTACTCGACCGGCGTGTAGCGCAGTGTAAGCGTCGCGGTGGCAAGACCGCCAAAGGCTGGGCCGAGCTCCCGGTAAAGCGAGTTTCCGCTCAGGTGCTCACCTCGGGCGCCGATCGACCAATGATCCGCTACGTCGAAAATCAGGGCGAGGCTATGACCGTACTGGAAGTCCAATGCATTCTCCCCGGCCCCGTTGGTTTCATTCGAGTTGAGATAGTAGTCGCCGTTCAGGAGCAAGTGAAACCAGTCAAAGCCCATGCTCAGCACGAAATCGTAGAAGCTGACCCAGTCCTTGTTGCCATCGTTCCCGCTCGGGGCATAGCTGCCGCCGACGAAGAGGCCTACCTCACGATATTCCTCTCTGAGCCCACGACGCCGGGCGCTGTTGTGACCGTCCGGGGTCAAGCCAATCTGCCAGGACATCGACGGAACTTCGTTCGCGGCGATTGGCGTTCCCCCGTAGACCCCGCCGTTGGTCACCATCACCGTCAGACCGACGATTTCAGTGAGCTCGGCACCCATGCGGAGGCCCATGTGGTTGAATGGTTGGCGGAGGAAGTAGAGCGCGCCGCGCGTGTAGTTGGCGTTGTTCCACTCGTCCACGACCTCGGCACCGAAGATCGTGTCGAAGAAGCCAAAGTCGAAATGGAGCTTCTCACGTCGGCAACCAAGATGCGTACGCTTGTTTGATCGGCGCGATCGGCGACAGCAAAGGGGCTCCCGGACCGAAACGAAGGTCCACCCGGAGGGCGAATTTCTCGCCCGTGAACATCACGTCGCCGCCCGCGAAGTTCAGACCGAAGCCGTTGTAGTTCGTGTACGGATAACCGAGGGGGGCGTCTCGGCATCCCCGGAACCGAGAATATTGTTGTAGCTACCGGCCCGGACACCCTCGCCGGCGTAGCCGCCGATCCGATAGAACCCGCTGGCCATGAGCTGCCAGGACAGACCGTCGAGGAACGGACGCGCGCCCTCGCTGGGCTCCTCACCGGCGTACTCCTTGGATACGTCGTCGGCTTCCATCTTTGGCGGCTCCGGCATCGCCTCCACTGCAGGTACCGTCGGCTCAGGCGGCGTTGCCTCTTCGTACTCCGCCTCAATGTCGTCGGCGGCCTCCTTGGGGGGCTCCGGCTGCGCAAGCGCAATCGCGGGAAATGCCAAACTGCACATCACCGCCAGGGAAAGAATCCTTCTCATCACTACCTCCACTCCCAGCGTGTCTCCACGCTCAAATTCGTTATCCAAATCCGACATTGAAAAAGGGTAGAGAAGAGGGGCGAAACAGACCGGGGAGCCGTCCCACCCCTCCTCTCGAAGCACTTACTCAGCAGGGGCTCCCGACATCGCGGTGGCGCCAGAATGGAAGCCCTGGAGCTCCTCGTTGTAGGCTTCGACGCCGCACTCGGCGATGTCGAGACCCTCGAGCTCGTGCGCTTCGGAGACACGAATGCCTCCAGGCACGAGGTACTTCATCGCCAACCAAATGATGGACGCGACGATGAATGCGAACGCGACGCCCGAGAAGGTGCCCAGCGCTTGTGTGCCGAGCTGTGATGCCCCGCCACCCACCAGAAGCCCGATCGGCTCCTCGCCAGTCGCTGCATCTCGGTATCCGACCAGGCCCACGGCGAGCGTGCCGAAGATGCCGCAAATGCCGTGGACTGTGATCGCGCCGACCGGATCGTCGATTTTGATCTTGTCGATGAACAGAACGCCTTCGACACAAAGGATGCCGGCTGCGAGACCGACGATGATCGACCAGCCGCCCGTGATGTTGTAGCAACCGGCGGTGATGCCGACGAGGCCCGCGAGCGCACCGTTCAGGGCCATCGAGAGATCGAGCAAGCCGCTGCGCATGCGGATCCATGCCAGCGCGGCGACGAAGCCAGCCGACGCAGCCAGGTTGGTCACCAGCACGATCCGGCCGACGTTGGCATCCATGGCCAACTCGGAGCCGCCGTTGAAGCCAAACCAGCCGAGCCAGAGAATCAGCACGCCGAGCGCGGCCAGCGGAAAGTTGTGAGCCGGCATGGGCTTGACCGAGCCGTCGGGCTGGAACTTACCCAGGCGGGGTCCGATGATCAGCGCACCTGCGAGGGCCATGCCACCACCGACGCCGTGAACCACCGTGCTACCCGCGAAGTCGATGAAGCCTTTTTCGGAGAGCCAGCCGCCGCCCCAGACCCAATGCCCGACGACCGGATAGATGACCGCCGTGACGATCGCGTTGAAGAGGAAGAAGGTCAGGAGCCGGCCGCGCTCGGCGATTGCGCCGGAGACGATCGTGCAGGCGGTCGCAGCGAAGACCAGCTGGAAGAAGAGGAATATGTACGGCGGTAGGTTCGCTTCCGCGCCTCCATTGTTCGGGAAGAAGCTCGCGAGCCCCATGAAGGAGTTGCCTTCCCCAAACATCACGCCGTAGCCCACCAAGTAGAAGACGAGCGACGAAATCGCGACCACACCGAAGTTCTTCATCAGCACCATCACCGCGTTTTTCCTGCGGCAGAACCCACTCTCAACCAGAGCAAAGCCCGCGTGCATGAAGAAAACGAGTGCGGCGCTAACGAGAACCCACAATGCGTTTGCATACGTTGTCAGTTCCGAAAGTTGTTCTTCCATGATCTTGCACCTCTTAGTCATGGCCGCAGCGCACCCTCGGCAGCGGCACGGGAGGATCTATGGCTGCCTTGCATTTCCGGTTTGTTTCCCCGAGGCATCGGTTTGGGAAAAACCGATCAGGGTATCCGCGAGTTGCGCCCAGCCCAGGGGGGCCACATGCTCGGATCGTGGGTAGTTTCCCGCATTTGGCGTATGGAACGCCTCGCAAGCTGCCCAAGCCAGACAGCCTTCCCGGCCGTGTCGTGGTCCTCGACGTTGCGTTTGCGGCCAATGCCGGGGGAGCCAGCTACAAGGGGACCACGCTCCCCTTCATCAAGGGCCTCGGCTCCCGTCTAGCCATGTGGATCGACCACCACGATCACGAGCGGCATCCCGATTACGCGGCTGATCCACGTTTCGTATTGCGAACCAAGGCCCAGCACGGCGCGTGTCCGGAGCTCGTCACGCCGGAGAGAGTTGCCGCCGCGGGCCCGATCGACACGATCTGTTGTCACTTGGACTTCGACGGGCTCTGCTCGGCGGCCAAATGGATCCGTGCGGGCGTCGAACCCTATGCAGGCGCGGACGCTGATGCGCGGGCCATCGATACCCGCTTGGGCGAGCCGAGCGAACGCGCGCGCGTTCTCGATCGGGCCCTTCGTGCGCGGCCGCGGGACGAGGCCCTTCGCGGTTTGATGGTCCGATACCTCGCGGACGGAGCCAATGACGCGGCGCTCTACCGAGAATTCCAAAGCGCGGCCGAAGCGCTCCAGGCGATGGAACGGGAGGCCAAGCGGCTGTCGGCTCGATACGAAGTTCACGGCAAGCTGGCGATTTGCGATGCGACGCGACGGGACGGGCCATACGACAAGACAGAGCTGCTTCTCATAGGTCAGCGTCTTGCGCCGATTTCGCTGGTCCACGATGAAACGACCGTCACCGTGGCCGCCGGCTTCGATAGCGGGATCGACCTCGTGAGCGCTCTGGGTCTCAATGGCGGGATGCCCACGCGGGTGAGCGTCGCCGCCAAACGACTCGACGAAGTCATTGAAATCTTGGGGCGTTTCGAAGTAGCCGAATAACGAGGTACACTGGAAAGGATGGAGCTCACGCTCGCCCAGATCCAAGACCTACCGAAGACGGACCTGCACGTCCACCTCGACGGCTCGTTGCGGCTGTCCACGATGCTGGAGCTCGCCGAAGAGCAGGGGGTCTCTCTGCCAGGCGACGATCCGGAGACGCTGGCCAAAGCGCTCCACTGCGGAGAGCATGCGGGGTCGCTGGTCGAGTACCTGAAGGCCTTCGACAGCACGCTCAAGGTTCTACAGACCGCCGACGCGCTCTACCGAGTGGCGTACGAGTTGAGCGAGGACGCAGCCGCAGAGAACGTGCGCTACATGGAAGTACGCTACTCGCCCATGTTGCATACGCGTGGAGGCCTGCGTCTCACGACCGTGGTTGAAGCCGTGCTCACCGGACTCTGGGATGCCCAAAAAGCTCGTGGCGTCGTCGCCAACGCCATCCTCTGTGGAATCAGGAATATCTCGCCCGAATCGTCATTCGAAATGGCGCAGCTCGCCGTGGCTTACAAGAACCGAGGCGTGGTCGCGTTCGATCTCGCTGGAGCTGAATACGACCACCCCGCGAAACACCACTTGCAGGCGTTCAAGCTCGTTCGCGACAACAACATCGCCGTGACCATTCATGCGGGTGAAGCATATGGGCCCGCATCGATTCATCAGGCCATTCACGTCTGTGGCGCGCACCGGATCGGACATGGCTGTCGGCTACGTGAGGACGGTGACCTGCTTCACTACGTCAACGACCACCGGATCGCGCTCGAATGCTGTCCGTCGTCCAACGTGCAAACCGGAGCCGTCAAGGATCTGCGAACGCATCCGCTCAAGCTCTATCACGACCTCGGACTGCGCGTGACGGTCAATACCGACAATCGTCTGATCACGAACACCACGGTCTCGCGCGAGCTATGGCTTTGCCACACCCAGATGGGCCTCGACCGTGACGACATTCACCGCATCATCATCAATGGCTTCAAGGCCGCGTTTCTGCCGTTTCATCAGAAGCAGACGATGGTTCGCTCGGTGTCCCGGGAGCTCGCCAGCGCAGAACGGGCTTCCGGGCCGCAAGGGTCTCGTCGAGCCGACGCAAACGCGTGATCTCGGGCGCGGACTTGGCTAGGCTCGGGTCGACCATGGCCTCCTCGCTGATCGTCTTCATCACTTCCACGAACTCGTCGAGAGTCTGAAGGCTTTCGGTCTCCGTCGGCTCGATGAGCATCGCGCCCTTCACGACCAGGGGAAAGTACACCGTGGGCGGGTGAAAACCGAAGTCCATCAATCGTTTGGCGACGTCCATGGTCGTCACCCCCGACTGTTTCAGGTGACGATCGCTGATCACCACCTCGTGCATGCAGATCTGATCGTAGGGCACGTGCCAGACCTCGCCCAGGCGTGCCCTCAAATAGTTCGCGTTGAGAACCGCGAGCTCGGTGGCCTGCTCGAGACCCTTTGCTCCCATCTCTCGTAGGTACGCGTAGGCGCGGACCATCATGCCGAAATTGCCCTGAAACGAGCGCAGCCTTCCAACCGATTGCGGGCGGCTCTCGTAGTCCAAAACGAAACGGCCATCGCGCTTCTCGACCACCGGGACGGGAGCGAACGGATCCAGGAGCGCCTTGTAGCCGACGGGACCGCAACCCGGTCCCCCACCGCCGTGCGGGGTCGTGAAGGTCTTGTGCAGATTGAACTGCATCACGTCGATTCCGAGGTCGCCGGGTCGCGCCTTTCCCATCAACGCGTTCAGGTTGGCGCCGTCGCCATAGACGAGGCCGCCCTTGCTGTGGATGAGCTCTGCGATGGCGGGCATGTTGCTCTCGAACAGACCCACCGTGTTGGGATTGGTAGCCATCACCGCCGCCACGTCATCGTCGACGAAGGGCGCCAGAGCTTCGGTGGTCACGATGCCTTCTTCTCCGACAGGAAAGGGGACCGCTTCGAGACCATTGAGCGCGCACGAGGCCGGGTTGGTGCCGTGCGCCGTGTCGGGAATCAGCACCTTCTTCGGGGTCGCGCCCCTTGGCCTGATGGTACGCTCGGATCATCATCAGGCCCGTGAGCTCGCCCTGGGCGCCGGCAGCCGGCTGCAGGGAAACACGGTCCATTCCGCAGACCTCGGCAAGCCCGCGCTCGAGTCGCCACATGAGCTCCAGGGCTCCTTGTACGAGCTCGTCCGGCATGTACGGATGCAGGTCTGCGAAGCCGGACAACCTCGCGGCCCACTCGTTGACCTTGGGGTTGTACTTCATGGTGCACGAGCCGAGCGGGTACATGCCGGTGTCGATCGCGAAGTTCTGTTGGCTCAGTCGAACGTAGTGCCGAACGGCTTCCGGCTCGGACACTTCCGGAAGCATGGCGGGAAGAGTCCGGGTCATCCCGCCGAACGTGCTTCTCGCGTCGATCTCCGGAAGCTCGTCGGGCGTGAGTGATGATCCGTGCCGCCGCGGCGAGCCCTGCTCGAAGATCAGCGGTGTTTGAAAGGAAAGACCTGACGTAGCCGAGCCGGGCATTTGTACCTCGACGCGGAAGCTACTGGATTGTCGACCGCCCGCAAGCGATCAAACGATCCGAAGGAGCGCTTCGCTGAGAGCTTCGATTGCGGCCGTGTCGTTTTCGAGACCGCGGTAGTATGGCAGCTCGCTGCACGGCGCATCGATATGGCCGCGCACTCGCGTGATGGCCCGCCCTTGAACCGTTTCCCGGAGCACGCGCCGCCTCCCGGCGAGCGCCAAGCCCCGGATTTCGCTGTCTTCCGGGACCTGCGACAGCAGACCTTCGACGATTGGACGCTCGTTTTCCGTGAACAAGACGTTCAGCACTCGGTTGATGACCAGGTGCAGCACCGGGACGCGAAGCTCGTTCGTCAGCGCGTTCGAAAGCTCGATCGTCTCGCTCGCGGGCATGTATTCCGGCAGGGTCACCAGGACGGCGCCGGCTCGTTCCGGATCCCTGAACATGTTCGCGGCTCGCGACGCATCTCTCCGCAAGAGACCAGGCGGCGCCACGCTTTCGATGACGAATGGGACTCGAAGCATGTCGAGCGCATGGCCGGTGGCAGGTGCATCGACGATCACGAGATCGTAGTCAGGATCCCCCTTGGGAGGGCAGGCGTGGTAAAACGCTTTGCCGAGCATCGACCAGGCTTCGAGGCCGGGCGTGCCCTTGAGGAACGCTCTCACGAGCTTGTTCTTGAAGACCGCGTTGAAGACCGCGCGAACCTTCAAGATCATCAAGCCATACTCCTCGAGAGCGGCGTCCGGGGTCATGTTCACGACGTCGAGATTCTCTCGGACGGTCACGATGTTCGGGCCGATCGGGTCGGTATCGAGGAGCTGGCTCACGCGCTCCTTGCAGTTGACCAAGGCGAGGAGGACCTTCTTGTTGCGTCGACTCGCCGCAAGGGCGAGCCCTGTCGCCACCGTGGTCTTGCCGACGCCACCCTTGCCAACAACGAACAGGAACCGCCGGTCGAGCAAATCCATCTGCGCCGTCTTTAGCGGTGAGCTGGAAAGGCGGCAAACCGACTGGATTTAATCGTGCAATTCTGGGATCGCAGAGGCTGACGCCCAAGCACCTGCATGCTAGCGTCCTGACGAGCGCAATACATGAGCAATACTCGTCAGTCCGGTAGCTCGACCATGTGGTCACTAGTGTTGTTCGCAACGCTAGCGCTGTTTGCGGCGGCCCTCTACGCGATCTTCGTCTATGCCCCTGTCGAACAGCAAATGGGCATCGTGCAGAAGATCTTCTACTTCCACGTCCCAAGCGCCTACGCGATGTACGTCGGCTTCGGGGTTTCGGCAGTAGGGAGCGCTGGATATCTACTCAAGCGCGATCCGCGCTGGGACGCGGTCGGGGTGGCAGGTGCCGAGGTTGGCACACTGTTTTGCCTCATCGTCTTGCTCACGGGTCCGCTTTGGGCCCGCAAGGCCTGGGGCGTCTGGTGGACCTGGGATCCGCGGCTCACGACTACACTGCTCGCCGGTATGATCTTCGCGGCGTACCTCGCGCTCCGGTCCATGGGCAACGCCGGTGAGGTCGAGAAGCGATTCGCCGCGGGTCTGGCGCTCTTCGGTCTCGTAGACCTGCCGTTGATTCACTACAGCGTGCAGCGCTGGCGAGGTGTCCACCCCACCGTCATCACGGGCAAAGGGGGAGGGCTGGAGTCCGAGATGTATTGGGCGCTCGGGCTCAGCTTCATCGCGTTCACGGGCCTCGCGATTCTCTTGATTTGGGCGCGCGCGTCGATCGAGCGCCAGCGAGAACAAACCGCCCAGCTACGATTCGAGTTGATGCACCGATGAGGGGACTGAAATGCGAGCTTTGATCGCCGCGCTAGTGCTGGGATGCACCATGCTCATCACGCCCGTGGCCGTCGCCGAGACACCGCCCGGGGAGCCCGATGCGGGAGCGATGGGTTCCGAGGAGAAGGCTTCAGAGGACGCTGCAGAGGAGCGGGCGGCACAGTTCGTCGGCGTCCGCGGGCCTGAGGCCGAGAGCGTTCCCGGCGGAGCTCTCCTGCTCGGCGCTTACGCAATCGTTTGGCTCCTCTTGTTCATGTTCCTGATGCGAATGCGTGGTCTTCAGCGCCAAACCGCAGAGGAGCTGGAACGGCTTAGCGCGGAGATTCGGACCTCCGGAAACCGGTAATGCCATCCATCGCACACATCATTTACATCCCGGGCATATTGCTGATCGGCTTTGCGCTCGGATTTCGACTGGGAGCTCGCGCCGTGAGGGCCGAGCTGGAGCGCCGTGACCAGGAGCGGCGTCGATGATCGAGAGGTAGCAGCATGTTGAACTTCGAGTTGACCGCCGAACAGAAGAGCCTCGTCGAAGAGACCCGCCGGTTCACCCGCGAGAAAATCATCCCGATTGCGGCCGAAGCCGACAGGACGCACGAGTTTCCGATGGATGTGTTCAAGGAAGCCTGGGAGCTAGGCTTCGTCGGGCCCAACATCCCCGAGGAGTACGGCGGAGCCGGCATGGGCGAGGTCGACCACGTCCTGCTCACAGAAGAGCTCGCGTTCGGTTGCACCGGGATTCAGACCAGTATGACCGCCAACGTGTTGGCAGCGACTCCACTGCTCATCGCCGGTAACGATGCGCAGAAGAAGAAGTACCTCGGCTTGCTGACCTCGGAACCGGTGTTCGCCGCCTATGCGATCACCGAGCCGGCTGCTGGCAGTGATGCCGCTGGAATTCAGACGCGATGCCGCAAAGATGGAAACGACTGGATAGTCAATGGCTCGAAGTGCTTCATCACGAACGCGGCCTGGGCCAGCTGGTACATCGTCTTCGCGACCGTGGATCCCTCGCTGCGCCATAGTGGAATCATGGCCTTCGTGATCGATCGCGACGCGAAGGGCGTGAGCGTCGGCAAGACCGAGGACAAGCTCGGGCAGCGGGCCAGCAATACGGCCGTCGTCAATTTCGACGATGTCCGGGTTTCGTCTGACAACGTGCTCGCCGAAGCCGGTCACGGTTTCAAGCTGGCCATGCAGACCTTCGACCGCACCCGCCCCGACATAGGGGCCGGGGCCTGCGGTCTGATGCGCCGCGCGCTCGAGGAGTCGATCGCGTACGCCCTCGAGCGAAAGACTTTTGGTGTTCCCATCGCAGAACATCAGATGGTTCAGGCCATGATCGCGGAGATGGGCATCAAGTACGAGGCCACTCGGCTCTTGGTGCACAAGTCGGCTTGGCAGATCGACCAGGGAGGTCGAAACTCGCTCGTGGCCTCCTACAGCAAAGCGTTCGGAGCCGACAGCGCGATGCAGGTGGCTACCGATGCAGTGCAAGTCTTCGGCGGGAACGGCTACATCACCGAGTACCCGGTCGAAAAGCTCATGCGCGACGCGAAAATCCTTCAGATCTACGAGGGCACCTCTCAGATCCAACGGATGGTCATTGCAAAGAACCTCTTCGCTGGCGTCCGCTAGCGTCGTTCTAGCGGCGCTTGTCGCCGGCTGGCTGAGCTCCACCGCAAGCGCGGAGCTCGAGCCACCTCCGCCGTTCGTGGACTCGAACATCGATCAAGACGAGCTCCTCGAAGTGATGGCCACGGCGAAGTCGAGGAGCTTCAAGCCCGTAGGACACAGCTCCGTGGTCCTTCGGATGCGGACCGTTGCTCGGGTCACGGCGGGACTCAAGGTGCGCAGCAAGGCAATCGAGAACGGCTACAAGTACGAGATTGCAGCCTATCGCATCGGCCGCTTGCTCGGCCTCGACAACGTGCCGCCGGCGGTCTATCGGCGCGTCGCCTGGCACGAGATCCAAAACCGGTTTCACGAAGACAGGCTCGATCAGCGCGCCACCATCCGACGTGACGTGCTTTGGGACGACGACGGCTCGGCCCCAGCGGCTGCGGTCTATTGGGTCAAAGGCATGAGGTCGATGGGCCTCGAGAATCGAACGACCTGGGAGAGCTGGCTGCGAGACGGAGAGATTCCGGAGTCCCGCGCGCAGCTCGCACGCGACCTCTCGACGATGGTCGTTTTCGATTTTCTGGTCGGAAACTGGGATCGGTACAGCGGAGGCAATCTGCCGAGCGATTCGAGCCGGACGCGCGCCATTTTGCGAGACAACGATCGTTCCTTTTCGAGTCCGTTGCACGAGCGACGCTACGAGAGGTTGCTCGAGGGGCTAACCCGAACCGGTCGTTTCTCGAAGAACCTGGTTCGTCGGTTGAGCGACCTCGATGAAGCGTCACTCAGAGCCGAGCTCGCCGAGGGTCCGAGCGAGGGGACGGAGCCGCTGCTGAACGACGCGCAGATCGCCGACGTCATGGACAGACGGGCCACCGTTCTCTCGTACATCGCCGCGATGATCGAAGAGCGCGGAGAGCCTCGAGTGCTCTTCTTTCCTTGAGTATTGGCACGTGGTAGGGAGAGAGCGTGACCAGGCCCAAAGTCATCGATCCAGACGAGTGGGGACAGGTCTTGGGTTTGCTGGTTCACGACCTGCGAAACCCCGCGGCGACGATCACCGCCAACGTCGACTTCCTCCAAGAGGTCGGGCTCGACGACACGGACTCGGTCGAGGCTTTGCAGGATGTGAAGCTGGCGGTTGGAGAGTTGAGGCGGGGTCTCGACATGCTTGCGTGGATCAGTCGCTGGCTCAGCGGTCAGGTTCCGCTCGAGGCTGCCAATGGTGACGTGGGGATGTTCCTAGAGCGGCTCGCACGAGCCGACACGCCGGCTCCCGTTGCCGTCCAGATCGCCGAAGGCCACCAGCTCTACGCCCAGGGTGCGCAGGTCGCGGTCGAGGTGGTCGAGCTTCTGCTTCACAACACCCGCGCCAATGTCGCCGACCCCCGCGCGACCGTTCGTGTATTTCAGCAAGGCGGCCATGTCGTGATCGAGGTCGAGGATGCCGGCGAAGCAATCGCGCCGGAGCTCCGGGAAACTGCATTCTCGCTCGAAGGTCAGAAGGCCCTGAAGGGACGCCTCGACGGTCGCTACAGCCGTTTCGTAGGGCTGTTCGCCGCGGCGGTGGTGCTGGACGGAGTCGGAGGTACCATCGAAGCGGACGGCGAGAGAGGCGCCGCGATCTTCAGGATTTTTCTTCGGGGGGCTCGTCCGACCCGCCCGCCGTCTCGTTAGGCCGCTCACGGAGATCGCGTAGGCGTTCTCGAATCCGCGCCTCGAATCCCTGTTTGGTGGGCCGGTAGTATGCCCGGCCGACGAGGGTCTCGGGTAGGTACGTCTCATCAGCCGAATAGCCGCTTTCGTCGTGCGGGTATCGATACCCTTCTCCGTAGCCCCAGCTCTTCATCGCTTCGGTGGGCGCGTTCCGGAGCTTGAGTGGAACGGGAAGCGCCCCAAGCTCGCGGACGTCCGCCTGCGCCGCCGTCCAGGCCTTGTAGCTGGCGTTGCTCTTCGGTGCGCTCGCCAAGTAAATACAGCATTGCGCGATTGGAAAGATGCCCTCAGGCATTCCGAGCCGACGAAACGCTGCATCCGAGCTCACCGCGACTTCGAGTGCTCTGGGGTCCGCGTTGCCGATGTCCTCGCTCGCGAAGATCAACATGCGCCGAAGCACGAAGAGAGGATCCTCGCCGGCCTCGAGCATACGCATCAGCCAGTAGACGGATGCGTTCGGGTCGCTGCCGCGCATCGACTTGATGAAGGCGCTGATGACGTTGTAGTGCTCTTCACCAGATTTGTCGTAGAGCAAGGTCTGGGTTGCGAGCGCCTCTTGGACGATGCCGACTGTGACCGTCTGAACTCCGGCGGACTGAGCAAAGTCGCTCGCGAGCTCGAGCGCCGATAGAGCGCGTCGAGCGTCGCCTCCAGCGTTCTGGGAGATGGCCGCGAGGGCGTCCGGATCGAAATGATGCGCCACGTGTCCAACGCCATGCTCTTCGTCATCGAGAGCGCGCTCGAGCAGTCGACGCAAGTCGGGAGCCTCGATCGGTTTCAAATCGAATACGCGCGCACGTGACAGTAATGCCGAGTTGACGGCGAACGACGGGTTCTCTGTCGTGGCGCCGATCAGTGTCACCGTTCCATTCTCCACGTGTGGCAGCAAAGCGTCCTGTTGAGCCTTGTTGAATCGGTGGATCTCGTCGATGAACAAGATCGTCTTCTTTCCGTAATAGCTCTTCTGTTCTTTCGCGCCGGCGATGATCTTCCGTAGCTCCGGCACGCCTCCGAGCACTGCGCTGAACGGCACGAAGAGCGAATGAGTCTCGTTCGCGATGACGTGTGCGAGCGTGGTCTTGCCGGTGCCAGGAGGACCCCAAAGGATCATCGATGGAATGCGGTCAGCTCGAATCGCCCGGGCCAGTATGTGGCCGTCGCCTAGCAGGTGTGCTTGTCCGACCACGTCCTCCAGCCGCTTCGGCCGCATACGATCGGCCAGCGGGGAGCCCGATTCCGCCTGTCGCTCAAAGAGGTCCACGTCGGCCCTTATAACTCAGCGCAGGATGCGTAGTCTCTTCGGACCTTCACCCTCGGGCGCAGATTCTCCTCCACCCCGCTCGAAGTGCTCTTTGGCAACCCGTTCGGCGAGCGCATCGGCCACGGCCGCAAAAGCTTGGGCGGCAGCCGAGGCAGGCGCCGCCTGGACGATGGGCGTGCCCTGGTCGCCCCATTCGCGCACCAGGGTGTCGACGGGCACCTGACCGAATAGCGGCGCCTCGGCGAACTCGGCGATCTTCGCGCCGCCTCCGCTGCCAAAGATCTCGTGCTTCACGCCCGCACTGTCGATGAAGTGACTCATGTTTTCGACGACACCGAGGATCGGGACATTGAGCTTCTTGCACATGGAAACCGATTTGTAGACGTCTTGCAGCGCGACTTCCTGCGGCGTCGTGACGATGATCGCGCCAGTGATGCGGAGCTTCTGTGCGAGCGTCAGCGCCACATCGCCCGTTCCTGGAGGCGAATCGATGATCAGATAATCGAGCCCACCCCAATCGACGTCAGTCACGAACTGCTGAAGCGCCCCATGGAGCATCGGACCTCGCCAGACGATCGCTTGCTTCGGATCCTCCAGAAGGAAGCCGATACTCATCAACTTGATTCCAAAGCGCTGAAGTGGCTGAATCCGTTTTCCGTCTTTGGAAGTGGGCTGCCCTTCGATGCCAAGCATCGTCGGCAGCGACGGTCCGTAGATGTCCGCGTCGAGAAGCCCTACGCGGGTGCCAAGGCGACGAAGTGCCAACGCGAGATTCGTGGCCACCGTGCTCTTGCCCACGCCGCCCTTGCCACTCATCACCAGGATGACGTTTCGGACCTCTGGAATCGGATCGGTGCTGGTCGCTTCGCGAGTGGGAACGTTGACCTCGAGCTCGAGCTCGGTGAATTCGATGCCGAGTGGCTCGAGCGCTGCCTTCACTCGCGAATGGAGCGTTCGCCGCACTTCTTCGGACGGAGAGCTAACACGAATCTTTGCCCAGACGCGCCCGTCTTCGAGCCGGGCATCGATGAGCGTCCCCAAGGCACCGAGTGGCTTCTGAAAGATCGGGTCTTCGACTCCGCGTAGCGCTTCAGTGACTGCATCGAGGGTAAGGGACCCCATCGAAACCTCCAGGTTTGGTGAACCGACGTGCTCTAGGGCGGCGGTTTCTCGCCGTCAAGGTGGACAAACTTCGGTTCACTCTTGGCGGCGGTTATGCTCCCCTGGTGTCGATTTGGGGGCGAAGCTGGGCGGTTCCGCTCGCGGTCTTTCTACTCTGCTCGGGCGTGTACTGCGCGACCGCCGGCGGCCGACTGTCCCGTCCCTCTCCCAACAACCACTACGTGCGTCTGGCAGATGCCTGGTTACATGGCCGCCTGGACATCGGGGCGCAGGCACCAGGAACGAACGACTGGGCATGTTTCGACACGCAGGACCGCGGCCCGTGTCCGGTCGGGCGGTATTCGTTCCCTGCGTCGGAGTCCACTCGCTATCGTTGGTACGTCTCCTTTCCTCCATTGCCGGCGATCTTGCTGCTGCCTCTGGTTGCCGTTTTCGGGCTGGGCACATTGGACGCGCTCTTCTGGGCCGTCTTCGCGGGGCTCGCACCCATGCTTCTGTTTACAGTCTTGCGTTTCCTGCGCGAGTCGGGACGCAGCCACCGTTCGCTTCGCGACGATCTGGTCGTCACCGCGTTGTTTGCGGTTGGCTCGGTTTACTATTTCGTTGCCGTGCAGGGGACGGTTTGGTTTGCGGCGCAGGTCGTCGCCTCGGCATTCATCTGCCTCTACCTACTGGCATCCTTTGGGGCTCGTCGACCCTCACTGGCAGGTCTGGCTCTCGGCCTCGCGTTCCTCAGCAGACCGTCGACTCTACTACTCGGTGTCTTCTTCGTGCTGCAAGCGATCACCGCCGCGAGCGAAAGAGGGCGGCCGAGCCCGGCGGCCAGGGCCCAGCTCGCCAGCAACCTCATCAAGTTTGCGCTGCCCCTGACTCTCTTGGTCGGAGCGGCCATGTGGCATAACGCCGCAAGATTCGATGACCCGCTGGAATTCGGTCACCGATTCCTTCAAATCCGCTGGCGTTCACGCATCGAAACCTGGGGTCTGTTCGGGACGCACTACCTGCCGAGGAATTTGACGGTCTTCTTCTTATCCCTGCCCTGGATCCTCGAGTCCAATCCATTCGTCCGCATCACGCGTCATGGGCTGGCGTTCTGGTTCACTACGCCAAACCTCCTCTGGAGCCTATTCCCGAAGAAGCTCGATTCCACGATCGTGGCACTTTGGGCGGCCGTCTTGCCCACCGCGATCTGTACATTGCTCTATCAGAACACGGGGTGGGTTCAGTTCGGGTATCGGTTTGCCCTCGACTACCTACCGCTCCTGTTCGTCCTCATCTCGCTCGGTGGGCGACGTCTAGGCGCCGCATTTCTCGGTTGCGCCGCCCTTGCAGTCTCGATCAACACCTTCGGTGCCGTCACCTTCGACCGATATCATCAGTTCTATGACGATGACCTCAGTCAGGAGGTCATCTTTCAGCCGGATTGATCGGCTCGCTCCAGCAGCTGTTTGGCGAGTGGACTTGCCGGACCACGCGGCAGCATGACCCTCTCGAGTCCCGCGCGTCCCGCCTCACCTCGAAGCGATTCCAGCTCCTCGAGCGCCGCGGCGGTCTTACCCTGCTCGGCAAGGATGTGCGCACGGACCAGACGGTGTGAAGCCCTGAGAGAAGGGTTCTCCTGCGTATCCTGTCTTCCGAGGTGTGCCAGCGCTTCGTGTGACTGCCCGCGCACAGCCATGAGCAGCGCTTCCATCGCTACCAACCAGACTTCGATGTCGCCTTCCGCGGGTCGGCGAATTCGGTCTATCGCTTGCTGCGCAGCATCCACATCGTCGAACTGAAGCTCGCAAGTCGCGAGGGCTTGATTGCGAAGAACGGTCTGCGATTCCGACAGAGCGCCTGGGTCGAGGCTCCTCAAGCGATCCCGCGCCTCCGTCCACATCCCCGCTTGCGTCAGAGGGCCGGCCGCCATCAAGACCAAGGCGGCGTACCGCCGTTCGTCCTTGCGACGCGCTGCATCGAGAAGCCGGTCGAGCGCGGGGGCTGCGATTGACCGCGCATCGTCTTCCCTGAGGCGTTGGCAAAGCACGGAAAGTCCACGAACGTATCGCATCCTCCGGGCCGAGTTGAGCAAGAGGATCAAGGCAACCGCCCCGCCGAGGGGGCCGGCAATACGATGGATGTCGGCCTGGTCGAGAGGCGTGACTCGAAGTGCAAATAGAGCAAGGACGCCGATGAATGTCGCGGTGAGCGCCCCGCCGATGAACGAGCGCAGCACCGTGGCAATCGACAGCAGGCTGAATGGCACCCCCCAAACCCAGCCATGGACGAACGGCGCTGCCAATCCCACCAGCATCGCCACGATCAGCGTGAGAGCCATGGGCTAAGGTGTGCTCTCCGCGCGATAGGCGTAGTAGTGCTTGAGGACGCGGCGAACGTACCGCTGAGTTTCTTTGTACGGAGGGATCCCGGCGTACTTCTCGACGGCGCCTTCGCCGGCGTTGTATGCCGCCACCGTCAAGACCAAATCGCCCTTGAACCGGTTGGCGAGGATTCGGAGATACCGCGCACCGCCGAGAATGTTTTGACGCACGTCGAAGGGATCGGATACGCCCATGGATCTCGCGGTCATGGGCATTAGCTGCATCAGGCCCATCGCACCGGCACGGCTGACGACCATGGGATTGAAGTCGCTTTCGACGCGCATGACGGCGCGAATGAACGATTTGGGAAGCTCGTACAATTGCGCCGCTTCGTCGATCAGCCCGTTGTAGCGACTGTAGCGAGCTGGGTCTCTCGAACGGTCGGTGCTCGATGCATTGGGCTTCTGCTTGCTCGCAGTCGCGTGCTTCGGCTTCTTGCTCCCGCGCACCACGAGCTGACAGCCGCGACCTGCTTCCCGAATGTTCGTATAGTGCTGCGTGCCGTCCGCACGCTTGCAACGATAGATGTCGGCGCTCGCCGACGTCGCAGACCCCGCCACGAGGCCCACCACACTCATCGCCGTCAGCAGTCGCGCAACCATCACCCGAAGTGTATCTCTGGGCCCGAAGTCGCGCCAAAAGGCACGACTCTCGCCTGCGCTCGCAGCGATTCCTTCCGGTTTCGACTGACGGGACAATGGCCCGGGCGCCTGAGATCTCGGTCGGGAATAAACCTCGTGTCGCGCGGTCACTCGGCCTGGTAGACTCCAGCATTCATGCGAGCGGAATGCGACTACCTGGTGTTGGGTAGTGGAGTAGCTGGGTTGAGCTTCGCGCTGGAGGCTGCACGGCATAGTCGCGTGATGGTCGTCACCAAACGCAGCCGAACGGACTCGGCCACCAATTGGGCCCAAGGCGGCATCGCGGCGGTACTCGATCCGACCGATTCATTCGAGTCGCACGTGCGCGACACGATGAGCACGGGGGGTGGTCTTGCGCATCGCGACATCGTCGAGATGGTCGTTCGTGATGGCCCGAGCCGGATTCACGAGCTCATGAGCCTCGGGGCGAGATTCAGTCGCCGCGACGAAGGGCGCGAGTTGGACCTCACCAGAGAGGGCGGTCACAGCGCCCGACGCGTCGTGCATGCGGGCGACATCACGGGCGAAGAGGTACAACGCGTGCTGGTCCAGGCGGCCGCCGCCTCGCCGAACATCGAGATAGCCGAAGATCACATGGCGATCGATCTCGTCGAGGCGTCGAAGTTCGGTGGGCCACGCCGCGTCGCGGGAGCATATGTTCTAGACGAGAGCACCGGAGAGGTTAAGACCTTCCTCGCGCGCGCTACCGTCCTAGCGACCGGTGGTGCCGGGAAAGTGTACCTCTACACTTCGAACCCGGACGTCGCGACTGGGGACGGGGTCGCAATGGCTTATCGCGCCGGCGCCGAGCTCGCGAACATGGAGTTTTTTCAGTTTCACCCGACCTGCCTGTTTCACCCGGAAGCCAAGAGCTTCTTGATCAGTGAGGCTCTCAGAGGAGAGGGGGGCATCCTTCGCCTGCGGAACGGTGAGGCGTTCATGGAACGGCATCACGATATGAAAGACTTGGCGCCACGCGACGTGGTCGCACGCGCGATCGACTTCGAGATGAAGCGGAGGGGCGACGACTGCACGTATCTCGACATGACCCACAAGCCCGCGGAGTTCATCATCGACCGTTTTCCAAACATCTATGCGCGATGCCTTGAGTACGGAATCGACATGACGAAGGAAGCCATCCCGGTCGTCCCAGCAGCGCATTACATGTGCGGAGGGGTCGTGGTGGATGACGAGGGATGCTCGACGCTTCCTGGCCTTTGGGCTGTGGGCGAGGTGACATGCACCGGTCTCCACGGCGCCAATCGGCTCGCGTCCAATTCGCTTCTCGAAGGACTGGTCTACGGGCACCGCACTGCCATCGCGGCGCGCAAGGCCCTGAGCTCATTGCCCATGGTGGCCCATGACGATGTGGCCGACTGGGATCCGGGCGAAGCGGTTCCGAGTGACGAGGCCGTCGTCGTCTCCCAGAATTGGGACGAGATACGTCGATTCATGTGGAACTATGTCGGGATCGTTCGCACCGATCGGCGCTTGCGCCGCGCGGCGCGTCGCATTTCCATGCTGCAGGAGGAGATCCGGGAGTACTACTGGGCTCACCTCGTGAACCGCGACATGCTCGAGCTGCGAAACATAGCCGACGTGGCCGAGCTGATCATCCGTTGCGCAGCTGCACGCCGCGAGAGTCGTGGGCTGCATTACAATTTGGATTATCCGCACGCCGGCGAAGAGTGGAGAGGGGACACCAGAATCTCAAGGAACAGTGCCCCCTATATCGCTCACGAATGAGCATCCATGTTTTCCCACTGCTAGTTTGTAGGGACGCGCTCCGCGCGCGTTCTTGCATCCGGGGGAAAGATGCGTGTCCTTCTTGTCCTAGCAGTTTCACTGTCATGCCTCGTCGCCACGGTCGACGTCGACGCACAGAGCTCCAAGTCGCGCGACGCGCGCATCGCCGAGGCGAAGAAGGCCTTCTCGATTGGTACCCAAGCCTACGGGGACGGTGACTTCGACACGGCACTGGCAAGCTTCCGGCGAGCCTACGAGCTCACGGCAAGCGCGGACCTTCTCTTCAACGTCGCAACGGTCGCGGATCGCATGCGCCGCGACGACGAAGCCCTAGAAGCCTACGAAGCGTATCTGAGCGCGCGACCAGACTCCGCGGACAAGGAGCACGTGGAGGGGCGAATCGAGGCCTTGCGTGCGGCGATCGAAGAGCGTCGACGAGCCGAGATCGAGGCCGACATCGAGGCGGAGAGGGCTGCGGTCGAGGCGGCGGCCAAGGTCAGGGCCGAGCGACCTCTCACGCAGCACGTTGGACCCGGACCAGGACCTTGGATCACCATTGGTGCAAGTGGCGCGGCAGTGGTTAGCGGCGCGGTGCTTCTCGGGATGGGGCAGCGAAACCAGAACGAGGTCGAGAATGCCACTCCCGGGTCGAGCTATTCCACGGTTCAAGATGCTGCCGACCGCGGTCCACGACTCTCCAAAGCGGGCATTGCGCTCTTGAGTGTCGGCGGCGCCGGCATAATCGGTGGAGTTATCTGGCAGCTCACCGGCGGCCATGACGAAGCGCTCCCGGAGATAAGCATCGGGCCGACCGGCATCTCAGTGAAAGGAAGATTCTGATGCGCCTGCGATTCACGTGGATCGTCGCGATCCTTGCCCTGGGCGGTTGCGGCCTCACAATCCCCAATGGTCTATTCGGCTGCGGTCAGCCGTCGGACTGTCCGACTGGTTATTTCTGCTGGGGCAGCGACAGCCGTTGCTACGACACCAAGGAACCGGAATGTGTCCCCAAGACCTGCGACCAGGTGATCGCCGATTTCGCGGACCTCGGTATTTCCATCGAATGTGGTGCTCTTCCGGATGGTTGCGATGACTCGATCCAATGCGGCAGTTGTCCTCCGGGCACGGCCTGTGGAGCAAACGGTCAGAATTTCGCCTGCGGATGCGAAGAGAACAGTTGTTCTAGCTACGGGAGCGGCGCGGAGTGCGGCATCGTCCCGACCCGTTGCGGCGGTCAGGCCGAGTCGATCTTCTGCGGTGATTGCCTTGGAGACGGATTCGTCTGCATCGAGAACCAATGTGTCTGTCCTCCTGGAGTCGATTGCGATGGTGGTTGTGGAGGCAGTTGCGGCGCTGGCGAGGTCTGCGTCGGCGGCGAGTGCTGCGCGCCGAGCTACCCCTGTGCGCAAAACGAATGCTCACCGCCAGGCGGGCTTCCCAACGGATGCGGCGGGTTCACCCAGTGCCCCTCCTGCGGCAACGGCGAAGACTGTGTCCTGTCCGACAATCTCCGTTACGAATGCCTTGGTGACTGCACATGCGAGGCCAAGGGAGTCGAATGCGGAAGCGCGAGCATATGTGGGTCACCGACCCTGTGCGGAACCTGCGCGGACAACGGCTTCGGACCGGGGTACCACTGCGAAAGTGGACTCTGCGTCTGTGAAGACCCTTTCGAGTACAACGACACGTTCGACACCTTCGCCCTCATTTGCGACGCGAGCCTCGGCACCAACTGCATGCAACCGGCATGGAGCGTCGACATTCAAGCTACGCTCCACGATTCCAAGGACGTGGACTACTACGCCTTGCGGGTGCTCGATGCCCGAACCCCCGTCATCGCTCAAACCTACAATGGCGCCAGCGCTAGGGTCCTCTACCTGACCTATCTCTGCCCCGATGGATTCGATGGTCTCGACAAGTGCTCAGGCTCTCTGGAGAAGATCGACGGGATCGAGTTCTGCATCGCCGGGGGCGATTGGATCGGCATCGAACGGTCGTGCGGCGGCGACGAGAGCTCACAAGAAGGGACGGTTCTGGTCGGGGTCCAGTCTCGCGAATTCCAGGGTGAGTGCGATCCCTATGGCTTGAAGGTCCTCGCCACCTACGGCGCGGAGATCCCAGAGCTCTGATCGCCAGTTCAACCCCGAACTGCGGCCCAGACGGCGGTCACGCCGGACCGTTCTCCCGATGGAGCGCCCGATCCATCGGGGTCTGATTGACTCACGGAGCGGTCGCAGATAAGAGGCAACGCCAAGATGAGCAATTATCTGTTCACATCCGAGTCGGTGACCGAAGGTCACCCAGACAAAATCTGCGACAAAGTCAGCGATTCCCTTCTCGACGCGTACCTCGAACAAGATCCGAAGTCGCGCGTTGCGTTGGAGACCATGGTCAAGACGGGTTTCGTGGTCTGCGGGGGCGAGGTTACCTCGAAAGCCGTTGTCGAAATCCCGAAGATCGTGCGCAAGGCGATTTCCGAGATCGGCTACACCGATTCTTCCATGGGCTTCGATGCAGAGACCTGCGGAGTTCTGGCCGCGGTCGAGCAGCAGTCGCCTGACATCGCGCGAGGCGTCGACTCGAGCGCAACCAAAGAGCAAGGTGCTGGCGATCAGGGCTTGATGTTTGGTTACGCAGTCAACGAGACGCCCCAGTTGATGCCCATGCCCATCGACCTCTCGCACAAGCTGGCCCGCAAGCTGACGCACGTGCGCAAGAAGAACATCATCGATGGGCTACGCCCGGATGGGAAGACTCAGGTCACGGTCGAGTACGAGAATGACAAGCCTAAGCGCTTCGATGCGATCGTCGTTTCTACGCAGCACGCAGCGAGCGTCAAGCAGAGCATCCTCAGAGAAGCGATCATCGAGGAGGTCATCACACCGACGCTTCCGAAAAAGATGATCGACAACAAGACCAAAATCCACATCAACCCGACCGGTCGCTTCGTCGTTGGCGGTCCCTTCGGCGATGCCGGTCTGACGGGCCGCAAGATCATCGTGGACACCTACGGCGGGATGGGCCGGCATGGCGGCGGCGCGTTCAGTGGAAAGGACCCCTCCAAAGTCGACCGCAGTGCCGCGTACTTCGCTAGATACGTGGCGAAGAACATCGTGGCAGCCAAGGTTGCGTCTCGATGCGAGGTCCAGGTGGCCTATGCCATCGGCGTCGCAAGGCCCATGGGCGTCTACGTGACGACGTTTGGCACGGGTGTGGTTCCTGACGAGCAGATAAGCGCGGCGGTTTGCAAGCTGTTCGATTTTCGGCCCGCCGCCATCGTCGAGACGCTCGATCTTCTGCGCCCCATCTACGCGCCAACCGCGGCCTACGGCCATTTCGGTCGCACCGAGAAGACGTTCACCTGGGAGCGCACCGATCGTGCCGATGAGATCCGCAGCGCGCTCGTACCCAAACGCGGGCGTTAGGGTACCGGTGCTCGCTGCGCTACACTCGTCGCACCATGCGTGAGCCACCCCTTTCGACGCTCTCCGGATGGGGCCGGCATTCGGCTCTGGGGCGCGAGCGTGTTGGTGAGGATCTCGAGCGAATGAGCGAGGACGCGCATTTGTCACGGGGGCTCGGCCGTTCGTACGGCGACGCGTCGCTGCCCCCGGACGATCAGCCTGACGTCCTCAACACGACGTTCGCCGATCGAATCCTGGGATTCGACGAATGCAGCGGACTTTTTCGCGCCGAGGCCGGGCTCGCGCTCAGTGAGCTGAATCGCCTCTTGATGCCTCGCGGCTATTTCACACCTGTCTCACCGGGGACGAAGTTCGTCACCCTCGGCGGAATGGTTGCTGCTGACATCCACGGAAAGAACCAGCACAAAGAAGGGAACTTCGGCCACCACGTCACCGCGCTGAAGATGCGCGTCGCGGACGGTCGAGTGCTCGAGTGCTCGCCGGAGCAACACCCAGATCTATTCCGGGCCACGATCGGCGGAATGGGTCTCACCGGCCACATTCTCGAGGTGGAATTCGGGATGCACCGCATTCCCTCTCGGTGGTTCTGGCAAGAAAACCGGCGTATTCACGACATCGACGAGTTCCAAGACGCGCTGGAAGAGGTAGCACCCGAGTGGCCCTACACCATGGGCTGGATCGACTGTCTTGCCCGCGGCAAGAACATGGGGCGGGGGATTCTCATGACCGCTCGATGGGCAGAGCCCGAGCAGGCGCCTTCCCGTCCACCCAGGTCGGGCTTTCAGCCGAGCCTGCATTTCGATTGGCCGTCGTGGGCTTTGAGCGGCCTCAGCATCCGGGCCTTCAACGAGCTCTACTATCGCAAGCAGTGGCGCCATCGATCGAGCGGCATCGTCAATCACGAGTCGTCTTACTACCCGCTCGACGCGATTCGCTCCTGGAATCGCATGTACGGTCGTCGCGGTTTCACCCAGTATCAATGCGTGCTTCCGCGTGAAGCGGGTCGGAGCTCTGCTCGGCGCGTTCTCGAGGTCTTGACCGCGCGAGGTGGCGCGTCGTTCCTATGCGTCATCAAAGACTTCGGGCGGGAGAGCCTAGGCATTCTGTCGTTCCCGCGCCCGGGCATCACGTTGGCCCTCGACATCGCGGTCCGCGACGAGACGCAAGAGCTCGTCGACGCGTTGAACGAGCAGGTCCTCCAGGAGGGCGGGCGCATCTATCTAGCCAAGGACTCGTTCACGCGCCGGGAGCATTTCGAGGCAATGGAGGGCAGCCGTCTCGACGAGTTCCGCGCTGTCCGCGACCGCTGGGATCCAAATCGACGATTTCGAAGCGCGCAGTCGGTGCGCTTGATGGGGGACTGACATGAGAGCGGCGATTCTCGGAGCGACCAAAGGCATGGGGCGGTCTCTTGCGCGCGCGATGGCCGAGCGTGGCGACACCATTTGCCTTCTCGGTCGAAATCGTGGCGATCTCGAGCGAAGCGCGATCGACCTGAGCGTGCGCGGCGCGACGGGCGAGGTCGCGTCCGTGCTCTGCGATCTCGAAGACCCCGAGACCTTCGGCGACGTGATGGAAACCGCCCGTGAGTCACTGGGAGGATTGGATGCCGTGATTGTGACGGCGGGGGTATTCGCCACCCAGGACGAGCTCGAAGCCGATGCGGAGCTCGCGGAACGTCTGCTGCGCATCGACTTTTCCAACACGGTGTTGTTCTGCGAAGCCGCGAAGAAAGCGCTCCTCTCGGAAGGCGGAGGGACACTCTGCGCGTTCAGCTCCGTAGCAGGCGAGCGCGGGCGCAAGCCAGTCATCCTATACGGCGCAGCCAAAGCCGGACTCACGCACTATCTCGAGGGCTTGGATCACAAGCATCGGACGAATGGTCTGCGCGTGGTCACGGTCAAGCCTGGTTTCGTGAAGACGGGCATGACAGCGGGCCTCCAACCGCCCCCGTTTGCTGGCGAGCCGAACGCCGTGGCCAGGCGAGTCCTCCGAGCGATCGATCGCGGAAGGCCCGTCGTTTACGCGCCCGCCCCGTGGAGGCTCGTGATGGCCGTGATCAGAGCGCTACCCCGTGCGATCATGCGCCGCATCAACTTCTAGAAATCACGGCTTTGCCGTGGACTCGATGAACGCACGAATGTCGGGACGAGTCGCCCTGTAGGCGGCTGCGACGTGTAGCGCCGCGCTGAAGGTGCTCACGAGCACGATACCCGCCACGACTTCCTGAAGGGTGGCCCCGGGTTGCTCGATCGGCAGCGGAACGAAGCTCAGTTTGACGTGAGAGACCAGCGAAATCGTGTAGGCAGCGATCCAAATCAGCTTCGCCACCACCGCCTGCTTGATCCACCATTGCGCCAATCTGCGTCGCCAACTCAGCATGAAGCTGCCGATCAGCACCAGCGCCGAAACCACCACGTTCGCCGCGGCCATCGGCCTGCGATAGGGATTGGTCACCTGCGCCTCGAGAAGCTGCACCTCGGCTTCCGTGACCTCGACCTCCGGCGTGTAGAGCTCACGAACGTCCTCGGGAAGCGGAGCCAGGGATAGGTCGTACGCGCCTCTCAGCACGCCAGCAATGCCGAGCATCGTGAGCAGCGTCGATGTCAGTAGGATCGTCAAGACCACCTTTCTCTCCTTGGATTCGCTTGCCATCGACCGGTCCTATCGTTGTACCCTGGCCGACGAAGCCGATCGACCCCAAAACCCAGGAACCCATGATGGCCCCGGAACCGACTCGTTCCAGCGTGTTCTTCGATTCGGGCGAGCGAGACGATTTCACCCCCGATCGCATTCGCTGGCTCATCAACTTGAGATGGGTCGCGATGGCCGGCGTCCTTTTCGCGACCGGCCTCGTGCTCGCAGGCTACTTCCCCGGAGTCGCCTGGCCGGTTTTGTTGGGCGTCGTGGTCGCAGGAAGTCTCTACAACTTTCTCTTGACGAGGCGTGCTCCCGCGCCGGGCAAGCGAGGCGCGGTTTCTCAAGCACTCGTCGATCTGGTGATGCTCACCGTGGTTCTCTGGGCGGCCGGCGGCATATCGTCGCCGTTCATAGGTTTCTACGTGTTTCACCTCGCCTTGATAGGCATTCTCGGTGGACCGGGCGCCACACTGGTTGCGACGGCGGCCGCCTTCGCCGGCGCTGGTTTCCTTGCGCTGCCCGAGTGGGTGCCCGCTCTGAAGATCGGCTCTTGGGATCCGGCGCCGCCCTGGGACACCATCGGCGACGTGGCGGCATTCATGACGACGGTGGGGGCGGCCGCGTACGTGGTACTGCATGCCGTTCGGGAGCTCCGAGATCGCGAGCGGGCGTTGGCCCGAGCGCGCGACCAGGCTCAGCTCGAATACGAGGTCATCTCCAACACGCTCGACGAGCTCGAAGCGGGCCTCGAGGTGGTATCTCCCGATGGCCGCATCGAGTGGCGGAATCGCTTGGCAGACGAGCTTGCCCCGCCCCCCAACGCGGACGGCATCTGGGAGTGCCCGATCGCGGAGCGCGAGTGCACAACCCAGCCCGCGGGCCTTTGTCCGGTTTGGCGAGCGCGTGACGATCGGGCCGAGGGGCGATGCGGCTTCAGCGTGGGTGACCGCTCGTACGAGATGCTTTCATTTCCGTTGGGTTCTCGGGAGGACGAACCGCCACGCATCATGAACCTCTACGTAGATCGCACGCAGATTCTTCACGCTGAACGTCAACTGCTCCACGCCGAGCGTTTGGCCAGCCTCGGCCGTGTCGCCCAAGGCGTTGCGCATGAGCTAAACACACCTTTGGCGACGATTCGGACCTTGGCGGCCGATATGCGAGAGGCAATTCGATCGCTCGGTGGTGACGAGGCGTTGCAGTCTGACCTCGCAGAATCGGCGGCGCTCATCCGTGACGAGACTGGCCGACTCGGGCGCATTACGCACTCGCTGCTGACTGGCGGCACGCTTCCGCGTCTCCGTTTGAACGCATCCGCTTCGCTGCTTCCCATCGTCGAACGTGCCCAAGCTCTCGTTTTCGCCGGGGTCCGCGACGGCGGACCCGAGCTCCACATTGGTGACTCCATCGAGAACCTCACCGTCTCAGCCGATCCCGACCGCCTCTTGCAGGTCCTCGTCAACTTGCTGCAGAACGCGCTCGATTCGAACCGGGAAGCGGGAGGAAGTAGCGTTTGGGTGTATGCGGAGCGACGTGGATCCTCCGTCGAGATCATCGTCGACGATCAAGGCGTCGGAATTCATCCAGATATCGCAGAACGACTCTTCGAGCCGTTCGCCACTACGAAGCCTCCGGGTGAGGGCACCGGGCTCGGTCTTTATGCTTCGTACATGCTCGTTCAGACGATGGGTGGTGACCTCAGCATCGAGAACAGAGCCGAAGGCGGTGCTAGCGCCCGTATACGGCTTTCGCTTGGAGCGGAGACGCTTGCAAATGGGCCCGGGGTGCATCACCGTGCGCCCTGGCAATGAATGGCAGCGTGCTAATCATCGACGACGATGCGGCGTTTCGCTTCGCGATGGCGAAAGCACTACGTCGAAGCGGCCATGAAGTGTCCGAGGCAGTCAGTGGTGAGGAAGCGGTGGAAGTGCTCTCCAATAGCGCACCCCCGGACATTGCCCTTCTCGACCTCAAGATGAAGGGGATAGGGGGGCTCGAGGTCTTGCGGCGCTGCGGGCCCATCCCCACGCGAGTCATCGTTCTGACTGGGCACGGTACCGTGAAGGCGGCCGTCGAGGCCATGAAGCTCGGCGCATTCTCGTTCCTCGAGAAGCCGGTGGACGCCAACATGTTGAGGCCGCTCCTCAAGCAGGCCCTGGTGGAGAAAGGGAGAACCGAGTCCGGTACGACTTCGCAAGCCATTCCCTTGATCGGAACGAGCCCGGCCATGGAAGAGGTGCGTGCGTTCGTTCGGACGGTCGCCCCGACCAATGAGACCGTCTTGGTGTTCGGAGAAACCGGCACAGGCAAGGAAGTCGTCGCTCGGCAGATTCACGCGCTGAGTCAGAGGGCCACCCGACCCTTCGTCGCGATGAACGCCGCCTGTGTTCCTAGAGAGCTATTCGAGAGCGAGCTGTTCGGTCACAAACGTGGCGCGTTCACTGGAGCACAAAGCGACAGGGCAGGGTTGTTCAGAGAAGCCAACGGCGGAACCTTGTTCATCGACGAGCTCGCGGAGCTTCCGTTGGAAAGCCAGGCGAAGCTGCTTCGTGCCATCGAGACCAAGTCGAATTCGCCCGGTTGGCGATTCTGGAGAAACCGAAGTGGACGTGCGTATCGTCGCAGCGACCAACCGGGACTTGTGGTCCGAAACCCAATCAGGCAGGTTTCGCGAAGACCTCTACTTTCGACTTCAAGTATTTCCGGTTCTGATTCCACCTCTTCGCGACCGGCAGACCGACATCGAACCCCTCGCCGTGCACCTGCTCGCGCGCCTCGGAAAGAACGACCTCCGACTCAGCGCCGAGTCCTTGGAAGCCCTTCGGGAATACGATTGGCCGGGCAACGTGCGTGAGCTACTCAACGTGCTTCGTCGCGCGTCCCTGTTCGCGATCTCAGACACGATCGACGGCGAGCTTCTCCGACGCATGATCGCCGCCAGCGTTTTTGGAAACGCTCGAGAATCCGCGCTTCCGCCTTCCCGTGACCAAACTGGCCGAGTGAGCCTCGCAGACGTCGAGCGTGATCACATCGAGCGCGTTCTGCGAGAGAAAGAGGGAAACATCACCAAGGCCGCCGCTGCTCTGGGCATCGATCGACGAACGCTGCAGCGCAAATTGCGAGCGTACGGAATGGAAACGCAGTAGGGGATGTCATCACCGTGGCGAGGGGTTCGTGACTGTGCTGTTCAGCTACGCGTTTAGGCCACTCTTCACGCTGGTCACGCTCTACGCCATCGTCGTCGTGCCACTTTGGGCAGCTGCCTGGCTCGGGCTCCTCACGATGCCCAGCGCGCTTGGGACGCCGTCCTGGTGGCACGCACACGAGATGATCTACGGCTTTGCCGGAGCAGCGATCGGCGGCTTCGCGCTGACGGCGGTCGCCACTTGGACCAAACGCCCTCCGGTATCCGGTGCCCCTCTCGTCATTCTCAGCGTGCTTTGGATCCTGGCGCGGGCATTCTTCGCATCCTCCGAGCGCGCGCTGCTGGTGCCCGCGTGCGCCGCAGACCTCGGGTATGGCGCGTTGTTGTTCGCGTTGATGAGCCGCGAGGTGATCGCTGCACGCAGCGAGCGTAACTACAAAGTTCTGCTCATTCTCGGACTTCTTCCGCTCAGCAATGGAGTCTTCTTTCTGGGTCTCGCGCGCAATGCGAGTTGGGCGAGGAACGCCATTCTGGCCGGTCTTTGGCTCGTCATTCTGCTGATCAATCTGATTGCGGGTCGTATCATTCCCGGATTCACGCGGAACTGGATCAATCGCAGACTCGGCGACCGGAAGCGCGTGCCGACGCAACTGCCTCCGCCCTTCGAGCGCGTCGATCTCATCGCCAGCTGGCTCATGCTGGGATTCGCCGTGTCGCACGTCGCGGGAGCGCCGTCGAGATGGTTGGCCGTTCTCGGGCTCCTGACGAGCTTGCTATTGTTCGTGCGGCTCACGCGATGGCAAGGGATCTACACGGGCGACGAGCCCCTCGTGTGGGTGTTGCATGTTGGTTTCGCTTGGCTGCCTCTTGGTTTCCTCATGCTGGCCGCTGCCGAGCTCGACTTGCTTCCCTCTTCAGCAGGGATTCACGCGCTAACGAGCGGCGCCATCACGACGATGATCGTCGCGGTCGCGAGTCGCGCCGCCCTCGGTCACACCAATCGCTCGCTCGAAAGCCAGCCGATCTTGACTGCCTCGTTCGTGTTAATCACGCTGTCGGCCGCGTTTCGGGTGACTGCGACCTTCGGACCCAGCGCCCGGATCCTACTCGCTGCGTCCGCGACGGCTTGGTTTTTGGGGTTCGCGTGCTTCGCATGGCGGTACCTTCCCATCCTCACTCAGCCGAAGGTGCAAAACCCCGGCTCCCTCCCGACCGTCTGAAAGTCAACGTTGCGGAAGCACGACGGTGAACACCGTTCGTCCGGCTCGCGATTCGACGTCGATGCGGCCTCCGTGCTCCGTGACGATCCTCTGCGTTATCGCGAGCCCTAGCCCGGTTCCGCCCTCCTTGCGCGTGTAATAGGGCTCGAAGATCGCTTTGGTCTCGCCGGCAGGGATTCCAGCTCCATTGTCTTCTATGCGTATGTACGCCGTCTCGGCATGCCCCTCGAGGCTCATGCGCACCAGTGCTCCTCCACGCGGATGAGCAGCGCGTGCGGCATCCCGTGCGTTCTGCAGCAAGTTGTGCAGCACCTGCGTGATCTGATCTGCATCGACCAGTGCTAGCACCGGAACCTCGGGTAGCTCGAACGTGACCGGCGCTTCGCCCTCGGAGTGAAGCGATGCGGCTTGGGCAAGGACTTCGCCAAGGGAGGTGGCTTTCCGGTTCGGCGCGGGGAGTCGCGCGAATCGACTGAACTCATCGACGATCGACCGAAGGCGTTCGACCTCCTGAAGAACGGTCCGTGTCGACTCATCGAACATTGCATCGAAATCCTCGTGAGAGCGCTCACGAGCCTTGCGCAGCGTTTCGATCGACAAGCGGATCGGCGACAAGGGGTTCTTGAGCTCGTGCGCCAAGCTCTTCGCGATTTCCTGCCAAGCCGCGATTCGCTCGGTCTGTCGGAGCTGTTCCCGCGCATCCCGCAGGTCACGCGTCATTCGATTGAATGCTGTCGCAGTTGCGGGAAACGCCCCACCACCGCCGTCTCGCAGGGTCGTGTCGAGATCGCCGCGACCGACTCGAGTCGCCGCCTCGGTTAGCTCGTCGATCGACGATTGGAGCCATCGATTGAGATACCCTCCAAACAGCAGGGCAAGGCCCAATGCCAGAACGGCAACGGCAACGATCCACAGCAGCAGAGGCGGGCCGCGTCGGTCGAGCCCCGGCCGCCAGACCACGACGTCTTGCACCACGCCCTCCGCGTCGGCGAGCCGGGCGACGATCTCCCCCCGCTTCACCGCTTCACCTTCACCGCGGATCACCAGTTGCTTGGGATCGAGGCTGCGAAGCTCCGAGAAACGATGCCCTCCGACGACCGTGACTCGTGCGCCTCCGCGAGCGATTGAGCACGCACGCACGACGAGCTTCTGATGTTCGTGATCCCCGAGCGAAAACACAAACGCGCCGTCTCCCGCGATTCTCGCTTTGCGCACCAGCTCTGCGCCGTCGTGTCCGAGGGTGTCGTGACGATGGCCTTTCGCGATGACTTCACCACTCAGTGAGTCGAGCACCCAGAGCACTTGAAGGCCGGCTGCCTCCATCGACCCGCGAAAGAGGCGGTCGTAGTCGAGTGTCGACGGCGTTTCTTTGCTGCGGTCTTCGAACAGCGTGTCCAGCACCAAATCGTCGCGACAGAATCGGTCTATCGCT
>CAWBAV010000024.1:0-7993 GCA_963786865.1 uncultured delta proteobacterium
CGCGCCACGTATTGCTGAACAGGCAAGCGACAAGTCGGCACGACTCGCAATTCGCAACGCCACCAGCGGAGTCATCGCCATGATGCGGGGGCTCGCCTGCGATCGACTCGGTGGAGCCGCCGAGCTTCGCCTTGAGCAAGTCCCCGAAGGTGCCGAGGCCCTGTTTCGCGGACTCCTTGCGGTACTCGCGCACGGCGTTCCGCTCATCGTCGAGAAGCCGGGCCCGGATCGAGCAACGCAGTGAGCCGTCGCGCTCGGTTCCGATGACCTTCACCTCGATGACGTCGCCCTGCGACACGCCCTTGCGCTTGTCTTCGTGGACGTCCTGCAGCTCGCGGGTCGGTATGAATCCACGTCCTCGCTTGCCGAGCATGCCGTCGACCTGAACCTGCGCGCCGCTGTGATCCACTCGCTTGACGACCACTGAAACCAAGGAGCCCGGTTTGAGAGAACGAGGCGCAGTGCCCACTTCGATCTGGCCCGCCTCGATCGCGGCCGCGTCTGCTTCCGAAAGCCTCGAGAGTGAAATTCGGCGCTGCTGCCGATCCACGCGCTCGACGACGACGTAGATCTCATCGCCTTCGCTGACCGCCTGCTTGGCGTGCGTCAATTTCCTGTTCCCGCCGAGCTCCGAGATGTGCAGCAGCCCCTCGATGTTTTCTTGGAGCTCGATGAATGCGCCAAACTCGGTGGTGCGAACGACCTTGCCCTTGATGGGCATTCCAGGCCGGATCGAATCCCTGGCGGCGTCCAACGGGTCGGGCTGGCAAGCCCGCATGGAGAGGGACACGCGCCCGAATCGATCCTTACGGGAGGCCGGTTGTACCTTCAGGACTTCGACGTCCACCTCATCGCCGACCTTCGCCGCGTCCTGTGGACGCACGCCACGGCCCCAGGCCACCTCGCTCATGTGCACCAGGCCGTCGAGGCCGTCGCCCAAATCTACGAGCACACCGTAGTCTCGCACCTCGAGCACCTTGCCCTTGAGCTTCGCGCCGACCTCGAGCTCTGCCATGCGCTCGCGGGCGCGCTTACGGGCCTCTTTCTCGAGAATGCCTCGTCGGCTGACGATGATGCTCTTCTTGTTGCCGCCCTTGTCCGGTGGCAGCGAGAACTCGAATCGGTGTCCGATCAGCGCGTTCGGATCTTCGATGGGCGCAAGTGACATCGCGCTTGCCGGGCAGAACGCGCGCACACCGCCCACGAGTACATCGAAGCCCCCGCGGTTGTAGCCGTACACCACGCCTTCAACCCGTTTGTGGAGATCGCGTGCAGCACGCAGCGCCTTACGCACTGCGGCCTTGTCGATCAGTCGGTTGACGATCACGATGTGACCGCTTTCAGCGATCGCGTTGATGCGTCCGCGGAAGATCGCACCGATCTGCGGCGGTTCGAGCTCCGGGAGCGGATCGAGGAGGCTCAGATCGGCCTCCGCTGGGTCCTCGGGCGGCTCGCTCGTCGCGTCTGACTCCGGTGCAGACTCCTCCGACGACGAGGGCGCCGGCTCCGTGACGGCCACCGCCGCGGGCTCTCCGGCCGCGACCGTGATCGTCGGCGGTTGCGTGGCCGCAAGCTGCGGGTCCATCAAGCTGCCCGGGTCGAACGCCTGGGCTCCAACGACCGTATCGGCTTCGCCGAGATCATCGTCGGAGACCTCGGTCACTTCGGTGGGCTGAAACTCCCAGCTCGCCGCGTCGCCTTGTGCAAGCTCGCTGATCTCGGGGGTCGGCGCCTGCACCAAGGGCGTTGGTGTCGTCGTGATCGCAGGGACCACGGGCTCGACGTGAGCGATGTCTCGAGGCTCGTCGACGTTCGCGATGGCAGTGGCCTTACCGAACACGTCGATGATGACGGTGCCGTGCTCCACGCGCTCGACGCGTCCCGCAATTTCCTCACCGGCGGAGAAGGCGTGCTTCCGTGTCACGCCGCCCGAGAACAAGTGCAGGAAGGGCGCGTGGTGATGAGCGGACTTCGGATCGGCAGGCGCCTCGCTCGCCCCTGCCTGAGCCCCCTTCTTCCTGCGCCGCCGACGCTTCTTCTTGCCTGCCCCTTCGGCCTCGACCGAACCGGCCGAGCTCTCCTCGCCCGTCTCCGGAGCCGATTCGCCGCTGACGGTGTCCGCATGCGCTTCGGCTGCAGCCAGCTCGCCCGCCAAGGTTTCCGCTTGCTCCGTTCTGCTCGCAGGTTCGGCCGCCGGTTCGGTGACCGTCACCGTTTCAGCGACGGATACTGCCTCGAGCCGGGGTTGGTTGGAGGAATCGGTGGCTTGCGATTCCACAGGCGCCACCTCCACCGTTGAGGTCTCACTTGTTTTGGAATCGGTTTCAGTCATGCGCAGTCCTCGCGCGAAAGACGCTCAACGCAGATGCGGAGCGTCCGGGTTGGATGGGTCTCGTAGATTAGGCAGTGCCTGATTCGACGTCAAGCGACCGCGTTGTTGCCGCCAGCTCGGGGGACTCTACCCTGGGCCGCAGACGATGTCTGAAGGGGGTCGCGAGCGTCGAGAGTCTGGCCGGGCAACGCTCGAATTGCCCATCGAATACGACCGCCTGAATGAGCTGCTGTCGGATTACACGCACAACATCAGTCGCGGCGGGACCTTCATCCGCACCGATCGCCCCCTACCGCTTGGAACTGTGCTCTCGTTCACCATTCGGGCCCCGCAGCTCGGTGAGCCGATCGTGCTCCGCGGGGCCGTGCGCTGGGTGGTGGAGCCCGCGAAAGCGAGCTCCAAACGCCCAGCCGGCATGGGTATCGCGTTCATCTACGACGCCCCGGCGCAAAAGGAGGCCATGGAGCGGCGCTTGGATCGGCTGATGGTTCAATCGCTCGGACCTTTGGCGTTCGAGCAACTCATGGGCAAACCCGCCCCGGCCGACGACACTCGATGAGCACCGAGATTCGAATCCTCCAAGGCGATCTCTGCCAGGCGGACACCGACGCGATTGTGAATGCCGCCAATCCGAAGCTGCTCGGCGGCGGCGGAGTGGACGGCGCCATCCATCGTGCGGCGGGCCCCTCGCTCCTTCGCGCCTGCCGTTCCGTTCCGGAGGTACGGCCAGGCGTGCGCTGCCCAACTGGCGAGGCACGCATCACGCCGGGCTTCGAGCTTCGCGCCCGGTACGTCATCCATACCGTCGGCCCGGTGTATTCGGGGCGCTCGGAGGACCCGGTCTTGCTCTCTGCGGCGTATCGATCGTCGCTCGGGCTTGCCATCGAGAACGGTCTGGAATCGATCGCGTTTCCGGCCATTTCCTGCGGCATCTATGGCTACCCGATCCACGAAGCGGCGGCGGTATCGGCCAAGGTCGTGCGCGAGAAGCAATGGGACCTTCGAGAGATTCGCTTCGTTCTGTTCTCGGCCGAGGTCTTGGACGCCTGGAAGCGCGCTTTCGCCTGAGCTTCAGAAATCGACGACCGAGAGCTTCCCTCGCTGCTTGTCCTCGGCTCGCTGCCAAGAGTTCTCGAGCTTGAGCACGCCGCGCGGACACATGTGTGCACACATGCCGCAGCCCACACAGGACGCGCGGGTGAAGCTCTGGTTGGCCTGGGCGTAGGAGCGCACGTCGATCCCCATTTCGCAGTAGGTGCTGCAGTTGCCGCAAGAGATGCACATGTCGGGCTTCACCTTGATGCGATAGCGCCCGACCTTCTGGATCCATCCGAGCACGGCGGCCATCGGGCAGAAATTGCGGCACCAGACGCGTGGCCCAAGGACCGGATAGAGGCCCGTGCCGATGACGCCGGCAAGGATCGCGCCGACCGCAAAGCCATAGAAGCTCTTGATCGACCAGTCCTGCCAATCCTCGCCGGCCACGATTCGGTGGAAGGTCGGATGCTCGCTGCCGATGAGCGAGTCGAGTCCGATGAGAAATGTCGTGGCCACCGCGATCGCGAGAACGAGATGAATGCTCCGCTGCTCGAAGCGCCAAGACTTGGTCGACTTGCTCGTGAGGTGTCTCCAGGGGTCGCCGAAGGTGTTGGCCAAGCCGCCGCAACCGCAGACCCAGGAGCAGTACCAGCGTTTCCCGTAAAACACCGCCAGAATCGGCGCGGCAATGAGCGATCCCAGCACGGTGTAGAGGGCGAAGTAGAGCGGAAGGTCCGCCAAGGTTTGTGGATAGAAGTAGTCGTACTTGAGCGGCCAGAAGTACGAGAAGTAGAGCTCCTTGCCGCCGAAGAGGGGCATGATGAACGGCAAGGTGAAACCGAGCATGATTTGAATCGCCACGTTCACCGTGATTCGAAAACGGTTGTAGCGGCTGTTCCCATGGCGCCGAAGGTAGAACACCGCCCCCGCGCTCATCGCGACCGAGTAGAGGAATCCGTAGAGGTACCAGCGATTGCGCAACCCGATCGCTTCGGAGAGCTCGGTGAGCGGCGCAATGCCGAGTTGCGCTTCGAGTTTGTGTTCCCAGTAGAGAGCTACGTAGAAGAGCACCAAGAGCGCAGAGATCGCGAGTCCGATCGGGCTGCGGTTGCGCCAGCCCGATCGATAGGTCGTCAGAAGCCCGTTTTGTCCTTGCTGATCCACGTCATGTCCTCGGAAGTCGGAGCGGCGCCACGAGCTCGGTATCGAAGGCAGCATCGTTCAAGTGTTCGAGAACCCAATCGAGGGTGCGCCGTTCCTCGATCCAACGCGTGAGCACGCTGTGATCCCAGCGGCGACCCAGCATGTTGAAGCCCACGACCCGATCATCCTGGACGACGATTCGAGTCGTGCTGTTCACCTTACCGCGCTCCTGGTGAAACCAATTCGCTTCGCGCGCGAGCTTCCAGTTCACCAGACCGGCAGTGGTGTATTCGATGTCCATGAGCTTCGCGGAGTTGTACCAAGTGCCCCGCTCGTATCGCATGCTGTCCCCGAGTAATCGCCGCCCTGCGATTCGCCCCTGATCGCGTGCCGTGTACCAGAGCTGCTCGGGCCGGCGACTCCCATCGAACCAGCGGACCGCCGCGCAGTCCCCTGCGGCCAGCACGTCGGTCGCGCTGGTGCCGAGGCTCTCGTCGACGATGATCCCGCCGCGCTCGTCGAGCTCGATCTCCGAGCCCTCGAGCCAACCGGTATTGGGCACGACTCCGATCGCGATCACCACGCAGTCGCTCTCGTAACGCCCTTGCTCGGTTCGCACGGCGGAGACGTTTCCTTCTGCATCGGACTCGAGCGCTTCGACCTCGTGCTCGAGGTGCACCTCGACTCCATGCTCCTCCATTCGCTCGCTGATCCACTGCGATTCGCGGTCATCGAGCGCGATCGGCCAGAACCACTCCTCTCGAATGAAGAAGCGCGGTCTGAGACCCGCTGCGACTGCGACCTCCACCGCCTCGATCCCGATGAGCCCACCCCCAATCACCGAAGGACGGCGCGCCAGGGTTCCACGAAGCTCGCTCGCCACTTCTCGAAAGCGGTACGGCGAGTCCTCGCTCGTCGCATCGAGATGCGCGTCCGCCCGAGGCGGTCCGCCGCCGTGGGAAGGGCCGCCGTGCACCTCCCGCTCGTACCAGGCGAGGTCCTGCAAGGTCACGAAGTACCCGACGCCGCGCGCATCACTTCCGGGCCATGGACCGAACCTCGGTCGGGAGCCCGAGGCGATCAACAGCCGGTCGTACGCGATCGGCTCGCCGCCGCCTGCGATCGAGACCCGGCGCTCGATCGTATCGATGCCCGTGGCGCGGGCGCGCACTCGCCGAAAGCCGAGTCGCTCGTAGACGTCGCGCTCGTGCGGCTCGATGTCGCGATGACTCATCTGTCCGCTGAACACCCACATCAGCGCCGTCCGCGAGAAGAAGTGGTCGCTCTCCTCGGAAATGAGCGTGACGTCCCAGCCGGGCTCCCTCTCCCGCACCGCAAGCGCGGCTTCCATGCCGGCGACCCCGTTTCCGATGATGACGATCCGCATGCTCGCCCACGATACGATGCCTGGGCGTCCGAGTTACAGCCTGGTCGAACCACGGGAGCAAATCACGGGCTATGGTCTTACTGGATTTAATCATCTATGCTGGAAAACATGCAAGAGACTGCAACCAATGCCTTCGTGGCAGGTGTGCTGGTGGGGAAGCCCATCTTCCGAGCGCCCGGCATCGTGGTGCACGGGGGGCTCGACCTCGATGACCGCGAAGTAGCCGTGATCGTGCTTCAAGCGGTCACGACGGATGGTCAGAAGCTCAACTTCGAAAACATCGCTCGCTACGCGCGCGCCTCGGGCATCGAGATCGTCAAGGAAGAGCCGCACGTCATTCTCGCGACCCCGGAACCGAAGGGTGTCTTTCGCGACCTCCCCTGGGGGGATTGGCGACTCGAAGAGCGACTGCGGCACTTCGTGGCCGTCGCGGGCATCGTCGAACGTTTTCACGCGCTCGACGTGCCAGTCGGAACGCTGTCGCCGCAGTACATCGCCGTCGACGAGCAGTTGAAGCCGTTCATGCTCGGGCCGCGTATCGCGCCGCGCAGCGGCCCTTACGTGCCGCCTGAAACCGCGAGCGAACGGCTCATCGACCTTCGTTCCGACCTGTACTCGTTGGGACGCCTTCTCTACTTCGTGGTCGCTCGGCGAAGACCCGCCCGCGAAGCAAGGGACGTGCCCAAGCTCGAGGAGCTCGGTAGCCATCCGGCAGGCATGGTCCGAATCATTCGCAAGGCCACCTGCCGCGATCCGGACGCGCGATACCAGTTCGTCGACGATCTCTTGTCCGACCTCAAGCGGTACCGCGAGCATGCCGATGTCGGCATTCGCCACCCGGACGTCGAGGACCGGAACACTGGCATTCTGAGCGTGGTTCCGGATGCACCCAAGGAGCCCGAGTCGCTGGCTGCGCCCGAGACGATCGTCCCGGAAACGCAAGTGCCCAGATCGACGAACCTCGCGAACCCGATCAAGGTTCAGAGGCTCTTCCGCGGCATCGGCTTGGCCTTCGCGCTGGCTGGAGCGGCATTCCTCGTGAGCGACCATTTCAAGGCGCAAGGCGCTCTCGAGCCCGTCACGACCCAGGAAGCCGACGGGCTGTCTAGCTTCATCAGCGAAGCATCCCTCACTCAGGGGCAGCCCCCGGTTCTGTTCGTACACGTGGACGAGTCCTGGGAGCTCTTGTCGACCGAAAGCAGACAGGCCGAAGCCGAATCGCTCTTCAAGGCTGCGAACGAGCGCTGGGGGACGCGGGATGGTTTCATACATCGCGACCAAGCATTGGTCGCTCAGTGCTGGGGCAATGAAGTCATGGTGTTCGGGAGCCTTCACGGAGATTCAAGATGAGCACGAGACCTCGGAAATCGAACAAGAGTCGGCGACAGGCCGGCTACACGCTCGTCGATGTGATGACCGTCGTTCTCATCATCAGCGTCCTCGGCAGCCTCGGGTTGAATCAGTACAACAAGTACGTCGCCCGCGCGCGACGACCGGAAACAGTCATGGCGTTTCGCGCCATCGCCGCAGCACAGCGTGAATACCTCCTCCTCCACGGCAGGTATGCCGGGACGTTTGGGGAGCTCGGGTTCAGGATGGAGCGCGGAAACCTGATCTCGCCGACCGAAATCCAAGGTCTGACCTACAGCTACCGCATCATTCAGGACCAGGGCCCGAGGTCCTGGTACGTGGTCGCCACGGGCAACATCGACGGCGATGCCTTCCCGGACATCGTTGCCGCGAGCAACCCACGATAATCTGACCAGTCGGTAATATACCCTACTTGAGGACTGTAAATTTCTTCATATACTGAAATTATGAAAGGGGCATCTAAGATGAATAGAAAGCGTTGGACACTAGGGGTCGTGCTTGCGGCGGCAGTCAGCCTGCTTGGGCTCGTAGGAGCCGGCGCAAGCCCATTTTCTTCGTACATTCTGTCCGATGATCTCGGCAACATGGTTCGGGGCAGCGCTCCCGAGGCGAGCAACTGGGACGATGGATCGGGCGCAGAGGACGACACCGCCGGCGATGGCAACTCCGGCAGCGGTGCCGGGGACAGCGGCAGCGGCGCCGGCAGCGGAGACAGCGCCGGC
>CAWBAV010000025.1:0-58993 GCA_963786865.1 uncultured delta proteobacterium
CCGTTCGCAGGAAACAACCACTTCCAGTTGCTCTACAAGCACGGAAACGAAGCGCCCGACCCGCCCTCGCAGCGAAGCAAGAAGGCGACGATTCCGGCGCACGTGGAAGCCGCGGTGATGCGAGCGCTCGAAAAGAACCCCGACGACCGATACGCGAGCATGCAGGCGTTTTGTGCCGCGCTCGAAGGGCCGGTGGTGCCCGAGCGCGCGAAGACTTGGGGGCTTCCTCTGCTGGCCGCGGCGCTGGTGGCAGGCGTCGCGTTTCTCCTTTGGCCGACGCCTCCGCCTGTTGAGCCCGCTCGACCGACCGAAGCGCCGCAACCCGCCCAAACGACGCAACCCACGCCTCTGACAAAAAAGTCCGACGAGCCCGCAGAACCTGCAAGGATCACGGCTCCCGTCGAACGGCTGAGCCTTTCGCTCGATTCGCGCCCGCGCGGTGCATTCGTCGTTTTAAACGGGGATCGGAAGGGTCGAACGCCCCTCGTGATCGAGCTCGAGCCAGGGGTCGAGGCGACGGTACGGTTTTCGCTTCAAGGGTACCGAAGCGAGCTGCGTCGCCTCGTGCCGAGCGAAGACGAGTCCTTGCTCGTTCGGCTCAAGCGCGAATCCCAACCTAAACCGCCCCCGATTAAGACAGACTTCTGAATCGTGCATTCCCCGCTTCCGTACGTGCTCCTCGTCCTGCTCGGCCTCGGGAGCCCCGTTGCTGCATGGGCGCAAGGCACGACCGAGAACGCGGAGGCGCGGACCTATTTCGACGAGGGGAATCGGCTGTACCAGGAAGCCAGCCGCACCCGGGGAACCGAGCGCACGCAGTTGCTGCAACGCGCGCTCGGCGCGTACGTCGACAGCTTGCAGATCGTGCGAAGCCGCAATGCGCTCTTCAACGCGTCCATCGTGCTCGAGGAGCTCGAGCGCTACGACGAAGCCTTCAATTATTTGAGCGAGTATCTGCGCGTCGAAGGCTTGCCGGAGGCAGACCAGGCGGACGCGGTGAGCCGGCGCGAAGCGCTTCGCGACCGGATCGCGGTGCTTCGAGTGCTGACCGAGCCGGCGGGCGCGCTGGTCTGGATCGACCGGAAGGACCTCGCGGCCCGCGGGGAGACTCCGATGGAGCTTGCGCTCCCGCCTGGGGCGCACCGCCTCTTCATCGAGAAGCCGGACTTCGAGCCGGCCGAGAAAAGTCTGTCGCTCGTCCTCGGTGAATCGACGCGCGTGGACTTGTCGCTCGAACCGGTGCCGCAGCCCGTACCGGCGCCGATGGTCGCGCCCACGCCCATGCCACCTGAACCCGAGAAGCGCCCTCGCCTTCGCAACGCAGCCATCGGAACGGCAGCGAGCACCTTGGCGACCGCCGCGGTAGCGCTCGGTGTTTCGCTTCGCGCGAGAACGCTCCGAAATGAATATGACAGCGCAGCGGACCAATATCGATTGACCGGCGACCTGGCCGACTATCAGCGCGCGCAGGACCTCGCCAACCGGACCGACCGCTTCAACCTCACCGCCGACGTGTTCTGGGGCGCGACCATCGCGCTCGGCGTGAGCTCCATCGTGCTCTACGGGGTGCATCAGAAACGGCAAAAGCGGGAGGTGCCGGAAGTCGGCGTCTCGTTGTCTCGGCACGGCGGCTTTGCGTCGTATCGCCTTTCGTTTGGAGCACGCCCATGAGGGGCTTCCTCACAACGCTCCTCGCCTTGCTCGCTTTGTTAGCCGGAGGCTGCACCTGGCTGAACGCGCCCGACGGCAAGCTCACACCGCCCGACGCGGGCGTCGACGGCGGCGGGATCGAGCTATTCTGCGACGACGGGCTCGACGACGACGAGGACATGGCGTTCGACTGCGCCGACGCAGACTGCGCGCAGGAACCCGCGTGCTGTGAGCTTCGAAGCCCCACCCTCAGCGAGGACTGGGCGGCGGCGAACCTCAGCGCGAGCTGGATCTTCGCTCCGACGGCCGAGGCAGCCTGGTCACCACTCCGCACTTCGCTCGATGGAACGACGTTCGTCGGCGGTTTTCTTCCCGACGATTCGCCGCGTGCTCTGCTGAGCCGCGACTGCGTGTCGCTCGCGCTCGGCGGATGGGTGGGCACGAGCTTGCGCAGCACGGATGCAGCAGGGTGCGCTGCCGATGCGATCTGCCAGAGCTACGCGGGCGTCGTGCTGACGGTCGCGGACGACTCGGCCCCCGGGAGCAAGCTTCAGGACGAGCTGGGCGTGAGCCTTCATGCCGGAGGTCTGGTGCTGGTGACTCAGTCGGACGTGGAAGTCGCGCGCACGACCGCGGCGGTCGACGAGGACGTCGAGGTGGAGATCGAGCTTCGACCGACTCTCGACGACGCGAACCTGCCGATCTTGAGAGCCTCGGTCACGGTGGACGGCGAGACGATCCTCGAGGACTTCCACGTCATGGGCATTGCCAATCTGCTCAGCAGCGGGGACTGCGCGGAGATCCCGGGCCTCCGACTGGCCGCCGAGGGGCGCGGGAGCGAGGTCTACGTGGGCCCCCTCGAGAGCGCGAAGCAGAACTGTGCCAATCCGAGCCAGTTCGATGAACAAAGTGCAAGTCTGACGGGGTCGACCCTCGAATTTAACCCCTCGTGGGTGGAGGCCTATGTGGGCTCGCCGGCCTTGGCCAGCTCGCGGAACTCGGTTTCCGACGTCCAGTGGGACTTGATCCTGGAGGGCAGTAACTTCGGCCCCGAGCTCGAGCCGACGACCCACATTGGCTACGCCCTCGGGCACGCGCGAGTGGCGGTCGACGAGGGTGGAGACTGGGGCCTCGATGGCTGGGAGAGCAGCGGGTCGCCCAAGCTTGGTGATGAGCCACCGGCCTGCTTGGACGGGACCTGCGAGCAGAACCGAAGCCTCCGCGAGCCCCACTTGCTCGCCGAGCTTAACGAAGAACGAGAGCTGCGCGACCTGGTGCTCTCGTTCGCGCGTGAGCTCGTCACCGAGCCGAGCGAGCGCGATCGGTTCGGAATCCAGATCATCCGTCCAATCGGCGGTCCGAGCACGCCCGTCACGCTTCCGAGCGTTCCGACGCTCTCGCCCGAAGACATTCCGGAGTGCCTCAGCTTGCGCGATCCCGCGCTAATTCCAGTGGATCCGGAGGGGCTTCAGGGATACTGGCTGCTCTTCAGCTGCGTGCAGGGCGCGGGCGCGGCAACCGAGATTCACGCCGTTCGCATTTCGCGTGCGCTCGAAGTGGTGCTCGAGGGCGCCGAGCCGATGCGTCGAGTGGTGCTCGTCGCGGAGGAGCTCGGGCCGTTTGCGGCCGCGGGGATTCGATCGCCCGAGCCACTTGTCTCGTTCGAAGAAGACGGGATGCGGCTTCGCATTTGGTTCCTCGCGCAGAGCACGCCGGGCGACTGGGCGGTCGCGCTCGCCGAGGCGCGCACACACGACACGGCGATGCTCCGCTTCGAGCTGCCCGAGCCCGTGCCCTTCCCCGTGAACCCGATTTTGAGCAATCAGTCGACCCTGGTTCGGAGCGGCTGCCTCGGGCTCGAGTGCAGCATCACTGGAATCGCGGTGACCCCCCGAGCGGACGATCCGAGCCGCCTCCGCTTCCTCTTGGCACGGCGCTTGAATCTACCGGGAGGGGATCGCAGCGACCAGTTGATCCCTTTGGAGCAGACTTGGACCCGACCATGAGCCGAATTCGACGCACGACGCAGCAGCCCTGGCTCTGGGCGGGTGCGGTTTTAGCCCTCCTCATGCTGGGTTGTGGCGACACCCAGGGGGGAGACCCCTCGTTGGATGGTGCTGGCGGCACAGGCGGTTCGAGAGCGCCCAGCGGCTTTGGCGGTTCGGAGGGAGCCGCTGGCGCGGGCGGCGGGGTGGTTCCCGCGAATGATGGCGGAGTGAGCGGCTTCGAAGGAAATCCGGTCGAGCAGCTCCTCGCCAACCCGGAGCGCAACCCATTCGACTTCCTCGCCGGCGACGCGCAGGGCGCAAGCGACTACGTCGCCGCGGCCGCGCTCTGCTACTCGGCGGAGGACGCTTGCGGCGGCTCAGACTGCGGCGCGTTCGCGACTTGCTGTGTGGGCTCCGGCCAGTGCTGCGCTCCCAAGACCGATGACCCTTCAGTCCCGGCACTGCTCGACTTCGTGAGCTGCCAAGGGCAAACGCTCGAAGCCTGTGTCGAGGGAGCGGGTTTTGGCGCGAGCATCTTCGGCTCGCTCGCGCCTCAGCTCACCGCTCGGGGGCTAGTGCCCAACGGGACGGCGAGCGCCGAGGGCGGCGGTGTCATCGGGGCGCCGGTGGATCTCGCTTCGGAGCAGGTGCGGCTCGAGGTTCGCTTTGCTTTGCCGATCGGCTGCAATGGCAGCTGCCTCGAAAGCGCCGGCGTGGCGTTTACAGGCTCGGAGCCCGGAGTTTTCGTCGACGCGGATCTCGGCTTGCTGCTGAGCGGCTCGCGCGAGCTCGTGAGCTTGATGGTCGGTGGAGCGGTGCTCGATAGCTTCGATGCCGGGAACGACAGCACGGTTTGGTCGCTCGTCGCTTCGCCGAGCGGCTCCGTCGAGGTGCAGCGCAACGGTGTTTCACAAGGAACGTACGGGTTCGATTCAGCATCGCTGACTGACGCAAGGCTCGTCGTTTTCGGTCGAAACCTGCTCGCCGACGCCAACAGCGCGGCGATTGCGCGCGTCACCGCAGAGACTTTCGTCTGCGACAATCCTCGCGCCTGGACCGACCGGGGGTCGATGAGCGTTGCGCTTCAAGGGGAGCCGAGCCCCGCGCATGCGGGCGCGCAAAACGCTTCGATTGTCGAGCACCAAGGAAACACGATGGTGGCGTTCGAGCTCGATGCGGAGATCTTCGTCGCCACACGTGAAGCGCCTTTCGCGCTCGAGCTCGGCGAGGGTGCTCCGGCACTCGTCGCTACCGAACCATACGAAGCGATGGGGCTCGGCGACCCTGAGCTGGTCTCGGGTGGGAGCTTCCTCGCACTCGTCTACACCGCATGGGACAGCAGCGGATCGGGCAGCATTCGCTCGGCGCTCTATTCCGAAGGCGTCTCGATGTTCGTGAAGAACGCTGCCCCCCTCCTCGTGCCGAGCGGCGGGGTCGTGTCGTTCGATGCGCCGAGCGTCGTCCTGCGTGACGGGCTCTGGCTCATGGTCGTGCGTGCGTCCCTTTCCTCGGGGTCAACCGAGCTTCGAGCCTATTACACGAGCGAGCTCGAGGGCCCCTGGGAGCGGATCGTCGACGGGAGCCTCGAGCCACTGACGCGCGTCGAGGACCCGACCCAGGAGATCAGCGACCCGAGCCTCATCGTGCACAACAGCGCATACCAGCTCTACTACGGGCGGCGCAGCGGCACGCGCTGGACGGTGGAGCTCGCCGTGTCGGACGAAATGCTCCTCTGGCGCGCACTAGGCAAGAGCCTTGCGGGGAGCGGCGCGGGCTTCGACAGCCTTGGCGCTCGAAGCCCAGACGCGATCTCGGGAGTCGACCAGATCGACCTCGTTTACAGCGGACAGAACGGCGTCTCGTTCCAACTCGGTGCGGCGCAGCGGGCGGCCCCTTCGGACACGGCGTCTAGCATCTTTTGACAGCGGGCCTCTGGGCGCCGATGTTGAGGTGATGGCGTCGTTCGAGACGGAGCCCCCTCCCGCCGAGCCGAGCGGCAAAGCCCGCCGACGGGCCGGTGCGTTCATCGCGACTTTCGTCTTGTTTCAGTTCCTGATTCCGCTGAGCTATCTCGGCCGCGAAGACACGGCGGACGAGCGCTTCACTTGGCGGAGCTTCACCGGCGCCGAGCCGCCCGCCTGCGAGACGAGCGCATCGCTCGAGCGCGTCAGCGGCGAACGCGAATCGATCGTGCTCGAAACCTCGATACATCCGGATTGGCTCGAGTACGTCGGGCAGAACCGGCGCGCCGTGGTGAACGCGTTCCTGCAGAAGCAGTGCGAGGATCGGGGCGTCTTGGAGGTGGAGCTGGTCAATCGATGCGATGACGGGCGGGGAGTTCATGCGTACAGCCTCCGCTGTGGAGGCGAGCGGCCGCACGAGACGGTGAGGACGGCAACGCGATGAAACCTTTGGAACGGTACTGGTTTGGAGATGTGGCGCTGGCTCGGCCGTACCTGCTTCTGCGACTCGTCCTCGCCCTGCTCGCGTTCGACACCTGGCTCAACATGATGCCGCAGGGCGCGAAGTACGGTGTAGACGCCTTCAACGTGGCGCACTTCCCCTGGTTCGCGGGATTCGTTCCGAGCTCGGCGTTCTATCTCGGGGTGCTGGCGTTCACCGGCGTCCTCGCCCTCAGCCAAGCACTCTATCGACCTCACCGCATCGCCATCGTGCTCGTCGCGGGCGGCTACACGCTCGGCTGGTCGTGCAGCCTGCTCGACTCGGTTCCGTACCACTACCTTCTTTCGCTCTACCTCGTGAGCTTCGTGTTCTTTCCGATGTTGAGCGCACGGGCGGCGTTTTCACGCTCAGACCGGGCTCCACACGGAAGCGTCGCGGCGTACGTGCTCTTCTGCGTGACGACCGCAATCGTGTACTTCTACGTGGCCGCCTGGTCGGCCGCCGCGGGGGAGGCCTACTGGTTGCCGATGTTTTGCTGCGTCGGGTACCTAATCGTCAGCATGCAGGATCGCGTCGAGCTCCCAGCGCTGCGCGCTAGCGCCCCCTTCCTCGTGGCGGCGCCTGTGACGTTTCACCTGTTGACGCCCCAGCAAGGTTGGCTTCCGATCTACATGGTCGGCATTGCCCTGATCGTCTTCGCGCCAGAGCCCTGGATCCATCGCCTCGGCCGCACGCTCACGGCGCCGGCCCGAAACCTCGTCGAAGAGCGCAGCGAAGAAGGCATCGACGAGCGCGCCTCGCAGGTATTTTACCTTTCGCTGCTCGGGCTCGTCGTGGCGCCCATGCTGAGCATGTTCGTCGACATGCCGGGCGTGAAGACCGGCTGCACACTCACCGCCATTGCGATGCTCCTCGTGATGGGACGGCAGCTCTACTTCACTCCGCGCTGGCGCCCCTTGTGGCGCGTAGCGAGCCTCTTCGGCGGCTGCCTCGCGCTTTTCATCGCGTTGACGGTAAGCGACGCCAGGTTCGACTACTACCGACGAGGCGCGCTCGATGCGGACAGAAGGGGCGACCAGGACGCGGCCATGCTGTTCCATGAAAAGGCCGAGCGGTACGCCCACTAGGTCGATTCCCCGCCTTTCCAATCAAGAACGGGTCTTTCTCGACGCCGGCTGCTAGTCTCCGCCTCCATGATGACGGGTGACGGCTGGATCACGATCGGGGTGGTCGTCGGGATGGTGGTCGTCATGGCGGCGAACCTGGTAGGGCCCGATCTGGTGCTCGTCGGCGGCGTCACCGTGCTGCTGCTCGCCGGGATCATCGAACCCAGCGAAGCGTTCACTGGTTTCTCGAATCCCGCGGTCATTACCATCGCCGCACTCTTCGTGGTGGCGGCGGGCGTGAAAGAGACCGGAGGCCTGGACCTCGCCGGGCGCGTCGTGCTCGGCCGGCCGCGCTCGCTCGCGGGCGGGCAGCTCCGCATGATGTTTCCCGTCTCCGCGCTCTCCGCGTTCCTGAACAACACGCCGGTGGTCGCGATGTTCGTCCCACTCGTCACGAGCTGGGCGCGCCGCTGCCAGTTCAGCGCTTCGTTGATGCTGCTTCCGCTTTCGTACGCGTCGATCCTCGGTGGGACCTGCACCTTGATCGGCACGAGCACCAACCTCGTGGTCGCGGGCCTCGCCAAGGAATGGGATCCGAGCGTTCGCTTCGAGATATTCGAGATCGCGCAGCTCGGCATTCCCGCGCTCGGCATCGGCATGTTGTTCATCGTCGTCACGTCACAGTGGCTCCTCAAAGATCGGCAAGGTGCGCTTCAAGAGCTCGGCAAGGCGCGCGAGTACACGATTGCAATGCGCGTGGAGAAGGGCTCACCCGTCATCGGTGAGAGCATCGAAGAGGCTGGACTGCGCTCGCTTCGGGGCGTTTATCTCTACGAAATCGAGCGCGGGGGTCGCGTGCTCGCAGCGGTTCCGCCATCGACGGTGCTCCGCGAGGGCGATCGATTGCACTTCACCGGAGTCGTGGATTCCGTGGTCGATCTGCGAAAGCAGCGCATCGTTCCGGACACCGATCAGGTCGACAAGATCACCGCGCAGCGTGACCGAAGCCTGGTCGAAGCCGTCGTGAGCGCCCATTCGGCGCTCACCGGACAGACCGTCCGCGAGAGCCGTTTTCGTACGATTTACGACGCTGCCATTCTCGCGGTGCATCGTCAGGGCGTGCGCGTGACCGAGACCAAGGTCGGCGACATCCGGCTTCAGGCTGGCGACGTGCTGCTGATCGAAAGCCACCCGAATTTCGCACAGTCCCGCCAGCGCGATCCGAACTTCGCGCTCATCGCCGAAGTCGAAGACAGCGCGCCCCCGCGTCATGACCGCGCCTGGCTGGCTGCGGCAATTCTGTTCCTGATGGTCCTGGTGAACGCCACCGGCAGCATGAACCTGATGACCGCATCACTCGTCGCAGCGGGCCTGATGTTGCTCACGCGCTGCCTCACCGGTGAGCAGGCACGACGCTCCGTGGATTGGACGGTGCTCATCGCCATCGCGGCTGCATTTGGCGTCGCCATAGCAATTCAAAAGAGCGGCGCCGCGGAAGCGATTGCGACGCGCATCGTCGACTTGGCCGCGCCGTTTGGCAGCATCGGCGTGCTGGTTGCCCTTTACACCATCACTGCCATCCTGGCAGGGCTCGTGACCACGAAGGCCTCCGCCGCGTTGATGTTCCCGATCGCAGCGTCCGCTGCCGAAGCGCAGGGGATCGGGCTTCTGCCGATCAGTTACATGATCATGTTCGCGGCCGCGACCGCGTTCTCGACCCCAATCGGCTTTCAAACCAACCTGATGGTCTACGGTCCGGGTGGCTACAAGTACTCGGACTTCCTCCGACTGGGCTTGCCGCTTCAGACGCTGGTTGGAGTCTGTACCGTCACCATCATCGCCGTTCTCTGGCTCTGAGGTTCCTTGCCCCGCTTTCCAAATATCTCCGAACACGCTCACTCGGTGTCGGCACGTGTCTACAGCACGCTCGCGGAGCGTGCGCGAGCAAAGAACAGGGAGATCTATCCGCTGCACGTCGGCGACACCTATCGCGATCCAATCGCTGCCGCGATGGCCGAGCATCAGTCGAGCGCCGAACACCCAGGCCTTCACAAGTACGCTCCCGTTCAGGGCGAGCCGAGTCTCATCGACGCCATACTCTGGTACGTCGAGAGCCGGCATGGCGAATCGCTCGAGCGCGAACGGGTGCAGGTGATGTCCGGCGCTACGGCCGGGCTCAGTGTGGTCAGTCAGGTCTTGCTCGAACCCGGCGACGAGGTGCTGTTGCCCTCCCCGTTTTGGCCTCTCAGTCGCGGCATCATCGCGACGAAAGGCGCGGTCCCGGTCGAGGTGCCGTTCTACACGCGACTCGAGGAGCCTGGCTTCGACGCCGAAGCTGCCCTCGAAGCTGCGGTCAGCGAGCGAACGGCGGCCCTCTACGTCAACACGCCCAACAACCCGAGCGGACGCGTGCTCTCGGGCGACACGGTCGACGCAATGCTGCGCGTCGCCAAACGACATGACCTCTGGCTGCTCTGCGACGAGGCTTACGAGGAGATCTACTTCGACCGCGATCCACCCTTGGCAATATGGAAGCGACCCGAGGTCCGCGACCGCGCGATCGCGTTTCACACGCTTTCGAAGACCTACGGCGTCGCAGGCGCGCGCATCGGTTTCACGCACGGGCCGGAAGCCATCATGGGCGCCATCCGTGGCATGCAGACATTCCACACGTATTGCGCCCCCCGGCCGATGCAGTTCGGCGCGGCCCGGGCGCTCACGGAAGGCAACGCCTGGATCGAGGAAAGCCGTGCGCTTTACCGCGATGCCGGTTACCTGGCCGCCGACACGCTCGGTGTGCGACGCCCCGACGGCGGGACCTTTCTCTTCATCGACGTGAGCGCGCAGCTCCAACCGGGCGCCACCGACTGCAACGCGTTTCTCGAACGCTGCGCCGACGAAGGCGTGCTCCTCACGCCAGGCAGCTCCTGCGGCGCGGATTATGCGAGCTGGGTTCGCCTTTGCTTCACCGCGGTGCCCCCGGCGGATCTGGCCGCGGCTTTGGAGAAGCTGGCTCCGCTGTGTCGAACACCTTCCGGCTGAACCAGCCGTCGATCGAGGTCGAGCCCGGCCCGGTGAATGTGAGGCAGGCATAGACCGACGCGTAGAGAAGCGGTAGCTCCCGGGCGGCCCAGGCATCGTCGAAGTGGTGCACGAAGGCCGCGACCATCATCGCGATGAAGAGCGTTGCCGAGGCGAAGCGGCCCATGAGCCCGAGCAGCAGCAGAACGGAGCAGCCAACCTCGGCGAACAGAATGAGCTGGGCGCTGACCTCGGTGCCGACGTTGAGCGGGTCGGGGAAGGTCTGAACGAGCGTTTCGTACTCGAACACCTTGGGGACCCCGTGGCTCAGCATCAGCAAGGACACCGAAATCCGAAGCAAAAAGATGCCGTTCTCCGCGAGCGTCTGTCGCATGGCGGCGAGCATAGTGCGGGGGCCGGAGGCCCGCATGGCGAATCGCAGCCGATGATGTGGGGGTCGCGTCGAAGCTCGCTACACTGGATCGGTGGGGCCATGTCCGACATGCGTGTCGATGCCGCTCTCCGGGTACGAGGCGAGCCCGGGGGTTGAGGTCGAGCTTTGCACTCGATGTCGGGGTCTCTTCCTCGACCGCCACGAGATCCGCCAGCTCGTCGGCCAAGGCTCTCTCGGCAAGGCGACCGAGGTCGTTCCCGTGTCACTGGGCGAAGAGGCCGGGATGCGATGCCCGAAGTGCGTTGAGCCGGCGATGCAGCCGCTCCGCGTCAAAGGCGCGCCCGAGGTCGGCTCCTGGCAATGCCATTCCTGTGGCGGGCTCTGGCTCGGCGACGGCGCGTTCTTCGAGCTCGCGCGCGCGCTCCGCGCCTCGTCGCCGTCGTTGCCGCTGATCCGCCACGTCGTGCCTCCGACGCTCAGTCACGCGCCAGCTCCAATCGACGGCTCGGGCCTGACCCACAGCCGGAGCCGTTTCGACGAAGGTCTCGAAAACCTCGTCGCCGTTCCCCTGGTGATCCTCCTGAGCTGGCTCTTCTGCTCGACTCAGTTCGGACGGCTCATGGCCTCGATGGTAGGGATGCCATTTCACGAGCTCGGCCACGCGGCCGCATCCTGGCTGAGCAGCCGCATCGCGATCCCACTTCCGTTCTTCACGTTTTGGTACGACGGACAATCGTTCGTGATGGGCTCACTCGTTGCGACGGTGCTCGGCTGGCTGATGGTCCGTACTTACCGCGAGAAGAACTGGTTCATGCTGAGCAGCGCCTCCTTGGTGCTCCTGGCCTGGCTCATCATCACCTTCGCGTTCGCGCCCGAGCGCACGTTGATGTGGCAAATTTTGGCAGGCGCGCTCGGCGAGATCGTCTTCGGCGGATTCATCCTGGTCGGCTTCCACTTCCCGCTGCCCGATCGCTTCCGATGGGATTTCTGGCGATGGATCGCGCTCGTCCCCGCATCGCTGAGCTACGTGCAAGCGACGATGCTCTGGCGAACCGTCGCAGCCGACGTGTCACAAATGCCCTGGGGCTCCGCCATCGGAAGTGAAAGCGACGGCGACATGAACCGGCTCGTCCAGCAGTTTCACTGGAGCGCCAACGGTCTTGCGGACGTGTACCTCACGACAGCGTATTTCGCGCTCGCGGCCTTGGCGGTCGCCTACGCTTACGCCGTCTATCGATACTTCGTGCGAAACGGGGGCTGGCCCCTGATTCAGCGCCTCAGATGAGGCCCCACTTGGCCTTGTTCTCGGCCACCTGCTCGGGCGTGGGTTGCTCGGTTCCGTCGTTGACTGGAACCTCGAAGTCGTCCTGACAGTCGACCATGTTCGCGTTGAGCTTCGTGTCCTCTGCAAAGATCTCAGGAACCGAAGCGTCCTCGTAGATCGCTTCCCATGGGCACTCCGGCTCGCACGCGCCGCAGTCGATACACTCCTCGGGCTGTATGTAGAGCTGGTTCGGAAACGCCTTGCGGTCGTCGCCCTTGTACTCGTAGATGCACTCGACGGGACAGACATCAACACAGGATTTGTCGACGCAATCGCGGCACAGACGTGTAATGACCCAGGTCATCGGACTCCCTTTCCGGAAAAAGTGCATGAACGCTAGCAGGGGCATCTAGCCGGGTCAAAGACGGCGGGCGCCGCAGCTATCGATTGGGATTGGACGGCTTGCGCTTGGTCGCCGGCGCCTTCTTCTTGGGCGCTTCGCTCGGATGGCAGCCTGCGCAGCTGAAGCTCTCGATGCCGAGGAGCTTCCCCATCGAAGGCGTGACCGTCTCCTGCATGAACTTCACTTCGTCGGGAAAGGTGGCGAGCATCCCGCGGTAGCCAGGCGTACCCTCGGGCGGAACGATGTACATCGAGGGCGCAGGCATCTTGAAGTCGATCTCGCGCATCTCTTCGCCGTGGCAATCGACGCAATCGAAATCTGCGAACTCCTCGGCGTCGTGCGCTGCGAAGAGCTCCTTCATGATCGGATTCACCTTGCCGATCATGTAGAATTCCCTGTCCGCCACGCTCATCTGCTCCCAAGCGGAGTCCGGCGGCGTGATCCCCATCGCCTCGATGGCGCTCACCTTCCCGGTCGAGCCGGACGATGTGGACTTCGAGCCCCCGCAGGCCAGTAGAAACGACGAAGCCAGGACAAATACGGCAGGTCCGAGCGTGACTGATTTCATGATTCCCGTCATCGCCGGCCATGGTAAGTCATGGTTGCGGTGTTCGCACAGTTTCAAAGGCAGATGATCTTCCCAGGGCCGGAGGGCATCACGGTCCCTTTGCTGAGCGACGTGGCCGCACGGCTGGGCGCCACCGAGCTCCGGCTCCCAACCGACGACGGCGAAACGCTCTACGGCTGGCATCGAGCTGCGATCTGGTCCGGCCCACGCCGCGTCGTTCTCTACTTCCACGGCAACGCCTCGTCGCTCGTCGCACAACTGGAGTTGCAAGACCTCCTGCTGAGCGAGGGCTGGGACTTCGTAGGAATTCACTACCGCGGCTACCCCGGGAGCACGGGCGTTCCGAGCGAAGTGGGCCTGCACGAGGACGCGCGGGCGGCCTGGGCCTGGGTCCGTAGCGAGCTCGGCGTGCCGGCGAAGCGCGTCGCGATTCACGGGCGAAGCCTCGGCGGGGCGGTGGCCGTTCAGCTTGCAGCCGAGGTGGACCCGGGCGCGCTCGTGATGGAGTCCTCCTTCACTTCGCTGGTCGAGCTGGCCAAGGAGCACTATCGCTGGCTTCCCATCGGGAGCTTCTTGAAGCACCGCTTCATGAGCCGTGATTTCGCCGACCGCGTTTCCTGCCCCGTGCTGGTAGCGCACGGAAGCGCCGACAGCATCGTGGACGTGCATCACGGGAGAGAGCTCGCGAGACTGTTTCGGGCCGAGGCCTACATCGAGGTGCCCCGGATCGACCACAACGACATGCTCTTCGTCGGCACCATCGCAGCCCGATACCTGGGCTTCCTCGAGGCTGCCATCCAGTCGCCTCGACAGGGCAAATGAAACATGTTCTATTTCTTGTCTATGGCCAAAGGGAAGAAGTCATTGGCGCCGAAACCGGCCGAGCCACCGTTGATTCTCACCAAGAGCAACGGAGATGCCTGGAACGCTGAAACCGAGGTCCTCGTGGTCGGCTTCGGGGGCGCAGGCGCATGTGCAGCACTCGAAGCGCACGCCGAAGGGGCCCGGGTTCTGGTCCTAGACCGCTTTCATGGAGGCGGTGCGACGGCGATTAGCGGAGGCGTGTTCTACGCGGGGGGTGGCACGCACATCCAGCGCGAAGCCGGCGTGAGTGACGACGCCGAGGCGATGTTCCGTTATCTCTCGCTCGAAGTGAAAGACGTGGTCTCCGAAGACACACTCCGCGACTTCTGCGACAAGAGCGTCGCCAACCTCGACTGGCTCGAATCACACGGCGTTCCGTTCGAAGCTTCGCTCTGCCCCTACAAGACCAGCTACCCGACAGACGACTACTACCTCTATTATTCCGGCAACGAGGGCTTCTCTCCGTACAAGGATGCCGCCAAGCCGGCGCCACGCGGTCATCGCGCCAAGGGAGCCGGACTTCCTGGCGAGAGCTTCTATGAGCCTCTACGGAAATCGGTCGTCCGCGCGGGCATCGAAGTCGAGTACGAAGCGCGCGTCACGCGACTCGTCATCGACAGCGAGAATCGGGTCCTAGGCGTCGAGTACCGGCAGGTCGAGGAGGGCTTCTGGAGCAAGCTCTATCGCCGGCTGCACCAGGCCGGAATCGCCATCGTGAAGTACAACCCGAAGCTCGCCGCAAACCTCCGCGAGCGCTGCTTCCGAATCGAAGCCGAGCATTCGGTGACCAAGCGCGTGCGCGCTCACAAGGGAGTGATCCTCGCGGCTGGCGGCTTCATCTACAACCGAAAAATGGTGAGCGAGATCGCGCCGAAATACCGCTCCGGCATGCCACTTGGGACGACCAGCGACAACGGGAGCGGCATCCTGCTCGGGCAAAGCGTGGGCGGCAAGACCGACCTGATGAACCGCATCTCCGCCTGGCGATTCATCAACCCCCCCGAGGCGTTCGCCAAGGGCATGATCATCAACCAGAGGGGCGAGCGCTACATCAACGAGTTCATGTATGGCGCGGCGGTCGGTGAAGCGATGGTCGAGCAGAACGACGGCGTCGCCATTCTCGTCATCAATGGCGAGCTCAAGAAGCTGGCGCGCGAGCAGTGCAAGCCGGGCAAGGCGCAATGGTTTCAGCGCGCGCCCGCCCTGCTCAACCTCTGGTTCAACAGCAAAGAGGCGAAGTCGGTCGAAGAGCTCGCGAAGGTCGCGAAGGTCCCGCTCGAATCACTTCGCAAGACGCTCGACGAGTACAACGACGCGGCGGACGGGAAGACCCCGGATCGCTTCTCGAAGGACCCCGAAAAGATGCACGCGATGCGCAAGGGTCCGTACTTTGCCATCAACGCGGGGATCAAGAGCAAGCGCTTCCCCTGCCCGACGCTCACCCTCGGCGGCCTCGTGGTCGACGAGCGGACCGGCCAGGTCCGGCGCGAAGACGGCGGACTGATTCCGGGACTCTACGCGGCTGGTCGCAATGCCGTGGGCGTCTGCTCGCGACAGTACGTGAGTGGCCTGTCGATCGCGGACTGCGTGTACTCGGGACGCCGTGCAGGCGGCGCCGCGGCTCGGGGCGATCTCTACACGGCCAAGAACCTGCCAAATGCGACGCAGACCCGCACGGTCGAGGCCAGGCCGCTCGAAGGACTTCCGGTCCTCCATGAGTCTCAGGTCGCGGACCCCTCTCCCGAAGCGCATGAGCGGAAAGTCCGGCGCGGGCGTACCGAGGCGGCCTATCCTCGCCAGGCGCTGAACCGGACGATTCGGCGTCCCGGCGGGACCACGCGTGTGACATCATCGGGTCGCGGGCGACTTTCAAAGCGCGCAACCTGACTTGACGCCGCAGGACTGCGGTACGAGGGTGGTCAACGGCGATGACCGACAAAATCGACGATAACGAAGCCGCCGAGTGTGTGCGAAAGCTCCTCGGTTACATCGGTGACGATCCCGAGCGGGAAGGCCTTCTCGACACTCCGAAACGGGTTCTCGGTGCGATGGAAGAGCACTTCCGCGGATATCGAGAAGACCCGCAGGAACACCTCTCACGCACGTTCACCGAGGTCGAGGGCTACGACGAGCTGGTTCTGATCAGCGACATCGAGATCTACAGCCACTGCGAGCATCACGTCGTGCCGTTCGTGGGGAAGGCCCACGTCGCGTACATCCCGAACGGCAAGGTCGTGGGGCTTTCGAAGATCGCACGCGTCGTGGACACCTTCGCCAAGCGGCTGCAGGTCCAGGAGAAGCTCACCGCGCAGATCGCCAATGCCATCAATGAAACCCTCACACCGCAGGGAACCGCGGTCATTTTGCAATGTCAGCACTTCTGCATGTGCTACCGCGGCGTCCGCAAGCCCGGCTCCTGGACGACCACGAGCCGATTGACGGGCTGTTTCCTCAAGGATGAGGCCGCCCGGATGGAGCTCCTCACGCTGATCGGAATGCCACGGTCGATTGGCGGCGCCGGCTAGGAAGCCAGCTCGATTTCGTCGCGATCTGGACCTAGAGTACGGGCATGCGCGAGCAGCACTACGACTGGGTCATCGTCGGGTCGGGTTTCGGCGGAAGCGTCTCCGCACATCGCCTGACGCAGAAGGGCTATAAAGTCCTCGTTCTCGAAAAGGGGCGCCGCTTTGCGGACGACGACTTCCCCAAGAACAACTGGGACCTAAAGCGCTGGATGTGGAACCCGATGCTCGGCCTCAAAGGCATCTTTCAGATGTCGTTCATGAAGCACATGACGGTGCTCCACGGAGTGGGCGTCGGCGGCGGCTCGCTGGTCTACGCCAACACCTTACCCACGCCGAAGTCGGCGTTCTTCGAATCGGGGTCCTGGAGTAGCCTCCGCGATTGGGAAACGGAGCTCGCGCCACATTACGCGACCGCGAAACGCATGCTCGGCGCCTCGCCCAACCCCCTCGAAACCAAGGGCGACCGCGTGATGAGAGAAATCGCCAAGGACTTGGGCCGCGAAGAACACATGCACCCGACCGAGGTCGCGGTCTACTTCGGCGAACCCAACAAGAATGTGCCCGACCCGTACTTCGACGGTGAAGGCCCCGAACGCACCGGCTGCAACTTCTGTGGTGCCTGTATGACCGGCTGCCGCATCGGCGCAAAGAACACACTCGTCAAGAACTACCTTTACCTAGCCGAAAAGAACGGCGCCGAGGTGCGCGCGGAAACCGAAGTCACCGCCATCGGGCCGCGCAACGGCGGCGGCTACCGGCTCACGACCAAGCCCACCTTCAGCAAGAACGGAGCGGACGAGGTCACGGCCGATCGAGTGATCCTTTCCGGCGGCGTCATGGGCACCATGCCGCTGCTCCTCCAAATGAAGGAAGACCCTGCTGGCCTCCCGCAGCTCTCCGACCGCGTCGGCGACTTCGTACGCTCCAACAGCGAATCGCTCATCGCCGTCGTCTCCCCGACGAAGGGCGCCAACTTCAGCAAGGGCGTCGCCATCACGTCGATCCTCCACACCGATGAGCACAGCCACATGGAACCGGTCCGCTACGGCGCCGGCTCGGGCTTCTTCCGCACCTTGCTGGCGCCCCACGCGCCGGGCCCAACCGTTCTCTCGCGGCTCTGGGGCGGCTTCGCCGCCTTCCTTCGCCAACCCGTCCGCTGGCTGCGCGCGCTCTTCGTCAAGGACCTCGCCAAGCACTCCCAGGTGCTCCTCTACATGCGCACGCTCGAAGGCACCCTTCGCATGCGGCTCGGCCGAGAGTGGCGAACCGGCTACCGCCGCTCGCTGGTCACCAAGGTCGACGACCCGAGCCAGGCCCCTTCTGCATTCATGGAGGAAGCCACCGATCTCGCCGAACGCTTTGCCGACAAGGTCGAAGGAGTCACCACCACCCTCATGACCGAAACCCTCCTCGGCGTCCCCTCGACTGCTCACATTTTGGGCGGCGCCTGCATGGGCGACTCGGCCGAGACGGGCGTCATCGACGCCAACCACGAGGTGTTCAACTACCCCGGTCTCTACGTCATCGACGGCTCTGCGATTTCGGCAAACCCAGGCGTCAATCCCTCACTCACCATCACGACGCTCGCCGAGCGCGCGATGAGCCTCATTCCCGAGAAGCACGCGAGCAAATCGACGCGCGCTTCGGAAAAGGGGTCCGCTCCCTTCACCGAAGCTGTGAGAGCTGGGTGAGCGTCGTGTTGCTGTCGCTCGGCTCGGGCGGCTGGAGCTTGAACGTCCCAACGACCTCGGTGCCTCGTTCGTCGCAGTAGTACGCCCATTCTCCCCATTGCGGATCGTCGAGCTTGGTGAAGAGCGCAAGGCAGGCGTAGTAGGCGCGCGCGGAGAGCTCGGCGAACGGGATGATGTGCTCGTTGAGGGCGTTGCTGTAGATCTCGAGCAGCTCTTGGTCGGCCGCAATCTCGTCCGGGACGGGAGCGCCGCGGATGCTGCCAGCCATGTCCTCGTACATGTAGCCGAAGAGCGCAGTCCCGATGCCCCGCTCGAACATGGGATGGGTCTTGAGCGCATGCGTCGCAGCGAGCGCCCGATCGGTCGCCGCCTGGCGCTGCAGCAGCCATTCTCGAAACGCGCCTTCCGCCCAGGTTTCGATGACTTCGGCCGAAGCGCCCTCCGGGGGCTCGGGCGGGCGCACGGCCACCGCTTCCTCGACTCGCGTCCAGAGCTCCTGCAAGGCGTCGCTCAGCGCCTCGCGCGGATACACAGGTTGTGGAACCGGAATCGGACCGACGACCCGTTCCTGCGACCCATCCGGGGTCTGCCGGCCGGCGCATCCGATCCCGAAGACGAGCACGATCAAAAGCCAACGCCACATGCGGCGACATTAACAGGCGAAGATCGGCCGGGCGAGTTTTGGACCCAAAGTCGGTTGACTTGGACCCCATTTTGCCCATTCCATCGGGGGATGGTCGCCCCTCTCGTCGAGCTGACCGATGCTGCCAGCGTCGACCGTGCGGCCGAGGCCTTGTTTGGGGCGCCTCTCGACACGCGACCCGCGGTTTCGCACAGCTTCGCGGCCTGGCGCTCCGAACCGGAGGCGCCGCTCACGGCCATCCGAATCAACCCGCAGAGCCCCAAGAGCGCGCTCGATTTCCTCGCTCTGCACATCGCCCGTGCGCGGGCGGGTGGGATCATCATCACGGGAAAGATCTTGCGCGACGAGCCAGAGCTCGCCTACGACCTCAGGGCCGATCCTCGTTGGGGGGATGCCTTGCTGCAATGGCGAAGGCGCCGCTGGGGTCTACTGGATCCACCTTGGTTGCTGATCTTGACGGGCAGCGGCGACATCGACTTCAAGCACCCGGTGTTCCACGGCTGGACGCGGCCGATGATCTTCACCAGCGACCGAACCGCCGCCCGCAAGCTCGCAGCAGCCCCCTGCCCCGTCGTCTCGGACCAGTCGCCGGACATTCGACGCGCGATTCAGCACCTGCAAGTGGCACGCGAATGCGAGTGCGTGTCGATCGAAGCGGGTCCGTCGACCTCACGGACGCTCTATGAACGCCCCATCGCCGTGAAAGAGCTGCTCCTCTCGGTCTATCTCGCACCCAAGCTGGATGAACGCGCTCAGGGGGCGCCCCTGGTGAGCCTTTCGGAGGTTCGGCGCTTGTTCCGGAGCGAAACCTCGGCTACCCATCGAGACCAGGGACAGCACTGGAGCTTTCATCGGCTCCGCCGCTAGACCCACAACTGCGATGAGTCGACCGATGTTCAAGATACCGCGCAACTCTGCACTGCTGCTTGCCCTCTTGTTCCTCATCGTCGCGAGCCCGTCGTTCTCGGGCGACTCCGCGTGGCTTCTTGTCGAGCTTACCTTCGACCTGATCTTGCTGGTGGGTGTCTATTCGATTGGGCTCGGCGCGCATCGCTGGCCTTTCACGGCCCTCGCGGTGCTGACGTTGGGAACGCGCTGGGGGCAGCTGCTGACGGGACACACGGCTCTCGACCTGACAGCCGCCGCTCTGAGCGTCTCCTGGCTCGCATACGCGATCATTCTCATCATCTCTCATCTGTTCAAGCGCCGCGACGTGAGCCTCGACACGATCCTCGGTGCGATAATCGCGTATCTGTTGGCTGCGGTCGCTTTCTCCATAGTCTTCCAGATCATCGAAATTCGGAGCCCCGGCTCGTTCTTTGGTTTTCCAAGAGTCGATTCCGGTGTCGGAGGCGATCTGTCCAGCACGACGATGTACTTCAGTCTCGTGTGCCTCACGACGATGGGGTTCGGCGACATCGCACCGGTTTCGGCCATCGCCCGCCCGGTTGCCGTCATCGAAGGCGTCTTCGGCCAGCTCTATTTGGCAATTTTGATCGCGAGGCTCGTCGGGCTGCACATCGCTGGCAGCAGACGGGGTGACGCCTAAGCGCCTTCGACCCGCGCAGCGCGCCCATCCTCCTTCGCCTCGAAGAAGATGGCGTACAAGACCGGTACCACGACCATCGTGAGCACGGTTGCGACCAGCAAACCGAACACGATCGTGACCGCCATGGCAACGTAGAACGCATCCAAGAACAACGGAGCCATCCCGAGGATCGTGGTCGCGGCCGCCATCGCGACCGGGCGCAAACGGCTGACGCCGCTGTCGAGCACCGCATCGTACTTGGGCTTTCCGTTTCGGATCTGAAGGTCCATCTCGTCGACGAGCACGATCGCGTTCTTGATCAACATCCCAGAGAGGCTGAGGAAGCCGAGCAAGGCCATGAAACCGAAGGGCTGGCCCGTAAGCAGCAGACCCGCGGTCACGCCGATCAGCGCCAAAGGCACCGTGAGCCAAATGACGAGCGGTTGGCGAATCGCGTTGAAGAGGCCGACGACGATCAGGATCATGATCCCGACGAAAAGCGGTATCGGTGCAAAGAGTGCGGCTTGCGCGTCGCGTTGGGATTCATACTCGCCACCCCACTCGACGTAGTAGCCGGGCGGGAACGAAAGCGCCTCGACTTGCGGCGCGAGCCGATTCCAAAGCATGGGCGCCGAGTCCTCGGTAGGGTCGGTCACCACGGTCAAGGTCCGCTTTCGGTTGCGACGCTCGACCACTTGGTCGGTCCAATCCGTTTCGAGCTCGGTCACGACGTTCGCGAGCGGAATGTATCGCTGGGCTACGGGGCTCCAGATGGGAATCTGCCTCAGATTCTCGACGTCGAGTCGAGTCGGAGCAGGTTGCCGGAAGACGACGGGGATGACCTCGTCGCCTTCACGGTACACGCCCTCTTGCTTGCCTTCGAACGTGCTTCGGATGGCGTCGGCAGCCATGCTGGTCGTGATGCCCTGCGCATCCGCTTGCTCCTCCGAAAGCCCCGGCCGGATCACCTTCACACGCTCGTACCAGCGCCCCCGCGATCCCTTGGTGTCCGGGTCTGCTTTGAAGATCTCGAGCACCTGCTCCTCGAGCGCCCGCAAGACGTTGGGATCATGGCCGACCAGTCGCGCCTCGATCTTGCCTGGCTTGCTCGGGCCGAGGTCGAAGGTCCGGCCAAACGCGATCGCGTCGGGCGCGACCTCGCGGATGTAAGCCTCTGCCTTTTCGATGTCGGCCGCGAGGGTGTGATAGTCCTCGATATCGACGAGGAACTGCGCGTACCCGCTGTGCTCTTTCTCGGGGGTGAACGTCAAGACGAAGCGGAGAGGGCCTTGGCCGATCGAGGTCGCAACGTGTGTGACACCTTCGAGCTCCGCCAATCCTCGTTCGATGATGGCGGCCTTGCGCTCGGTCTCGTCGATGTGCTGGTCGATGGGCCAAAACACGTCGACGCGGAACTTTGGCGTGGTCGACGCCGGAAAGAACGCCTTGTCGGTGAACTGAAAACCATAGACCGAGAGTGCAAAGAAACCGAATACGGCGGCGACCGTGACCCAGCGAAAGCGAAGGCAGAGTCCGAGGAACTTCTTGTACCCCCCGTAGAAACCCCCGCTGTAGGCCTCGTCGCTCTCACTCTTCGTACCCGCCTTGGGCGGCTTGAGGAACCAGATGCCGAGAAGCGGCGTGATCGTCATCGCCGTCACCCAACTGAGCGAGAGAGAGATCCCGATCACGGTGAAGAGCGAGCTGCAGAACTCGCCGGTGCTGTCCGGTGAGAGCCCGATCGCCGCGAAGGCGATGATGGCGACCGCCGTGGCTCCCAGCAGCGGCATCGAGGTCTGGCCGGCCACCTCCTTGGCGGCTTCCTCGGCGTCCATGCCCCCATTGATACGAACCAGCATTCCATCGATGATCACGATCGCGTTGTCCACGAGCATACCGAGCGCGATGATCAGCGCGCCAAGCGAGATCCGCTCGAGGGCCAGTCCAGCAGGCCCCATGAAGATGAACGTCATGGCGATCGTCACGACCAGGACGAAGCCGATGATGAGACCACTGCGCATTCCCATGAACAACAGGAGAACCACGATCACGATGGCAACCGCCTCGGCGAGATTGACCAGGAACGCATTGATCGCCGTCGTCACCATCTCGGACTGCATGTAGATGACCTCGAGCTCCATCCCGAGGGGGATCTGCGTATCGAGCTCGGCGAGCCGGACCTTGATGGCTTCACCCATGTTGACGACGTTGCCGCCTTGCTCGGTCGACACTCCGATCCCGATCGCCTTGTGACCGTCCATGTGGAGCTTGGCCGTCGCCGGCTCCTTGTAGCCCCGAGTGATGTTCGCGATGTCGCGGAGCCTCACTTGGGTGCGGTCTCCCTTGGTGATCAGGATATCACCCAGATCCTGCGAGGAATGGATCAACGAGTCGGGCTGGATCTTGATGATTTCGGGTCCCGCTTGGACCCGCCCGGCGTCCACGACGATGCCCTCGGCCACGAGCTGTTGCCCGATGTCGTCGGTCGAGATCCCGATCTGTGAAAGACGCTCCCGGTCGAACTCGACGTAGATCGCCTCCGGGACGTCACCGAAGAGCTCGATCTTCGCCACGTCTTTGACGAGAATGAGCTCCTTGCGAAGCATCTTCGCCACGTCGTAGAGCTCGCGGTAGCTGTACTCGTCTCCGTGAAGTGCGAAAAAAACGCCATAGACGTCGGAGTAGTCGTCGATGACGAGCGACGGCCCAGCGCCGGGCGGAAGCTTGGATTGCGCATCGCCTACCTTTCGGCGGAGCTCGTCCCAGACCTGGGGAAGCACTTTGCCGGGCACCGTCGAGCGCATCTCGACGCTGATGTTGGACTTGCCAGGCGTGTTTCGCGTCTCGATCTTCTTGATCTTGCCTAGCTTCTGGATCGCTAGCTCGAGCTCGTCGCTGACCTCTTGCTCGACTTCGAACGCCGTCGCGCCGGGGTACGGCGTCACCACGAGCGCCTCCTTGATGGTGAACTCGGGATCTTCGAGCCGTGGAAGCCCCAAGAATGTCTTCATTCCGGCAAACACGGAGACGACCGTCAAGACGACGATGAGCGTTCGGTTTCGAAGGGAGAAGTCGGTGAGATTCATTTCCGAGTTTCGTCCGATTCAGCCAGCTCGGTGACTTGCATGCCCTCGGTCAGAAGGTGGACCCCGGAGATCGCGACGGCCTCTCCGCCTTTGAGCCCGCTCTTGATGACGATCCGATCTCCGGTGACGCGTCCAGCCTCGACCGTCTGCTTCGACACCGTCATCGACTCCGGGTCCACCAGCCACACGTACGGCTCGTCATTGCTGTCAGCCGCCACCGCGTTGACCGGGAGCAAGAAGTCGTCCGGCGCCGTGGTGCGGAGCCCGGTGAGGACCAACTTGGCTGTCATCCCGGCAAGCACGCCTACGTCGGGGGGCTTCTTCATGTTGAACGTAGCCCTGAACGTACGCGTCTCGGGATCGGCCGCGGTGGCAAGCTCGGCGAGCCGGACGGGAAACTGCCGTCCGGGAAGCGCCGAGAGCTCGACCATCGGCTTTGCCTTCTCGTTCCACTCATCGAGATCGAACTCGTCTCGCCGCGCCGCGAGATCCCGCTCCGGGACATCGACGACGACCTCCATGACCGACTCGTCCTGCAGCAAGAGCACGGGCTCGCGCGCGGCCACGTTCCTGAAATCGGAAACGAGCTTGCGAGCGATGACCCCGTCGAAAATCGCTCGAAGCTTGGTATCCTCGAGAGCCTTTTGTGAGATGCGAAGGTCGGCTCGGCTGACGTCCCGTGAACGCGTCGCGACGTCGAGGTCACGCTGCGTACCCGAGCCCGATGCGAACAGCTTGCTCTCGCGCCTGTACTCGGCATCAGCAAGCCGCAGCCGGGCGAGCGACGCCTCGACTTGAGCTTGATAGTCTCGCGCATCGAGACGCGAAAGGATTTGCCCCTTCTTGACGCGCTGCCCCTCCTCGACGTTCCAGTCGGTGATTCGGCCCTCGACCTCGAAGGCGAGCTCGACGACTTTGATCGCCTTGATGCGACCCGGGTAATCTGGGCGCGTGGTTCCGAGCTGGCCGTCGAGTCGGTAAATCTTGATCGGTCTTGGAGGCGGCTCGACCGCGGCGACCTCTTCCTTCTTGCAAGCTGCGAGCACGGCCAGGACTAGCAAGAGAGGCGCCAGCCGCAGAGCAGCGCTGGGAATAACTGGGGTCATGGAGCACTCCATACTCGAGGCTTCTATCACAAGCCGGGCGTAACGCGGCAGCATAGGAACCTCGATCAGCATTGCCAAGGCCAATCCTTTGTTGCTGAGGTGCGCACGGTGAAAGAAAATCGAAAAGAGAGCCTGAGATTCGTTGCTAGGTCGACTATGCTCGGCGCCCTATGCGGCTGCTTTCGGTTTCCATAGTTGCCTTACTGATGGTCCCCAGTCTGACGGACGCGCAGGCGGATAGGCGTCGAGTCGAGGTCACGGTCGTGTACGACGGACCTTCGCCGGTCTTCGACGCCGCGATCGACGATTTGTCGAAGGAGATTCAAGCGCAGCTTTCGGACCGTTTCGACGTCGTCTTCGTCGCCTTGAGCGTCACAGGCGATTGGACGTCAGCCGGCGTCGAACGCCAGTTGGACGAGGCGTACGCCAATCCCGGAATCAGCGCTGTGTTCGGTTTCGGGCACCTCACCGTTCACGCGGTGGCGACGCGGAAGAGCCTTCCGATACCCACCGTTCTTCCCTTCGTCATGGAAGGGCGAAGGCAGGGCCTGCCCAGAAACGGCGACGTCAGTGGCAAGCGGAACCTGACGTACATCACGGAGGATCTCGACGTCAGCGAGGAGGCCGATTGGCTGAGGAAGGTCGCTGGTTCCAAGAACAACGTGCTACTTGCGGAAGAGTCACTGCGCGAGATCCTGCCCGCAGCCAGTGGAGATCGCTCGATCTCGATCGTGATTGCAGAGCCCAGTGTCGAAGCGCTTCTGACTGCGATACCGAGCGCTGCCGACGGCGTGATCCTCGCGCCGATGCAGCAGCTCTCCCTCGAGGATCGCGTCCGGCTACTCGAGGGAATCACGGAGCGCCGTCTTCCCAACGTCGCGGTCGGTCCCTCGTGGCTCGAGCAGGGTGCGATGATGTCGATCCGTTCACCGAGCAACGCAGCGCGCCGGGCGCAGCGAGCCGCGCTCGATCTCGACATGATTCTCGAGGGCCGGCCAGCGTCCCAGATCCACGTCGACTTTCAAGAGCGGATCGATCTGCAGATCAATCTCGACGCCGCCCGCGCCGTTGGCGTGAGACCGACCTACGAAGTGCTGCTCGAAGCCGACACCATGCAACAAGAGGAAGCGGACGACGAGAATCAGCTCGACCTGGGCATCGCCATGCTGGAGGCCGCCGACCAGAACCTCGAGCTCTTGGTTTCCGAAAAGCTCGTCGAAGCGGGCGTGGAGGGTGTCAAGCGCGAACGCGGACCACTCCTTCCGCAGGGTCAGCTACAGGTGGGCGCCACGTACCGCGACCCGGATCGCATCGTACCGGGTGGACAGATCGCAGAGTGGCAGGGGTCCACGTTCGCTCGGGCAAGCCAAAGCATCTACTCCGCCGAAGCCTGGATGCGCTTCCGATCACGCCAGCTCCGCCAAGAAGGACGTGAGTACGGATACTTTTCCGACGTGCTCGACATCATGTTGCAAGCTGGCGTGGACTACGTCGCGGTGCTGCGCGCAGAGGCGCAGGAACGAATTCAACGCGAGAACATCCAGCTCACGCGTGAGTACCTAGAGCTCGCCCGCCTGCGCCTCGAAATCGGCGTGGCCAACGCCAGCGAGCTCTACCGCTGGCAGGTGACGCTGGCCGACAACCAGCGCTCCGTGGTGGAAGCCCGGGCGCGCGTCGGTCAAACCAAGGTCGAGCTCAATCGAGTCCTCAATCGCCCTCTCGCGCGTCCAATCGCGCCTGTCGATCTGCCCGCCGACGAAGCGGGCCGCGCACTTCCGCCGGACGACCCCATCGGGAAGTACATGTTGGATCCCTGGTCGTTCGAGCGCCTGAGCGACTTCATGGTTCGAGAAGGCCTCCGCAACTCACCCACGGTTCGGGAGATCGAAGCACGCGAATCGGCGCAGGAACGCATCGAGAAAGGCCGCACGCTCGAGCTCTTCGTCCCGGAGTTCGCCGTCGAAGGAGGCATCCAGCACGACTTCTGGCGAGCAGGCGAAGGAGCCACGACCCCACCCGATCTGGAGGCGTTTGGAATTCCTCAACCCGACAAGTTCGGCTGGGACGTCGGTCTCTATCTCGCGATCCCTCTTTCGCGCGGTGGGGCGGGTATCGCCAACATTCGCGAAAGCGCTCGCCTGGTAGAGCGCCTCTCTGCCGAGCTCGCTCGCATCGAGCAGAACGTCGACACTGGAGTCCGTACCGAGCTCTACAACGCCTCCGCAGCGATGGCGTCCGTCTCCCTGACCCGGAAAGCTGCGGTTGCCGCGGCCGACAACCTCGTGCTGGTGACCGACCTCTACCGTCGCGGCAAGGTCGACATCATCCGGCTCGTCGACGCGCAAACCCAGAGCCTGGTGGCGGACCTCGCTGCGGTCAACGCGGTCTATGACTATGTCATCGCTCTGCTCTTCGTGAACCGCGAGATCAGTCACTTTCGAAACCTCGACACCGACGAGGCACGGCAGGAGTTCTCGAGACGCCTGAACGAATTCATCCTGGCGTCGGAAACCGCGGGCCGCGTCGCGCCTCCGCGCCCCTAGGGGCCCGTCCTACGCTCGACGATCGTTTGGCGGACGCGCACGAAGCGAATATGGTCCAGCCCGTGCCGAAGGTTTCAAAGGGAGAGACCATTCGACACCTGGGTCCGCTTCAAGCGACGGGCGTAGGTGTCGGCGCAATCGTCGGGGGCGGAATTCTCGTCCTCGCTGGAGCCGCGTTCCGAGCGACGGGCCCGAGCGCCATCCTCGCCTTCGCGCTCAATGGCGTCGTCGCGCTCATCACCGCACTGAGCTTCGCGGAGATGTCGTCCATGTTCCCGCAATCGGGCGGCGCGTACACGTTCGCGAAGAAAGTGCTCACTGTCCGCGCCGCCTTCGTGGTCGGTTGGGTGCTCTGGTTCGCGTACATCGTGGCCGGCGTTCTCTATGCGCTCGGGTTCGCGGAGTACGCCCTGCTCGCGATCGCGGAGCTTTTCAACGCCGTTCACGGGACCGAGCCGCTCTGGTTGCGCACCCGCGCCACGGCGATCGCACTCGCCGTGATCGCGACCTCTGGCTACAGCCTGCTGCTCGTTCGCAGGAGCTCGGGTGGAGGCCAATGGGAAACCATCGGAAAGATGGTGATCTTTGCGGTCTTGATCCTCGCAGGAGTCTGGGCGCTCGCCGTGTCGCCATCGGGAACGGTGCAACGCGGCATGACACCGTTCTTCGAGAACGGAACCTCGGGCCTGCTGACCGCCATGGGCTTCACCTTCATCGCACTGCAGGGCTTCGACCTCATCGCGACGGTCGGCGGCGAGGTCAAAGACCCGGAACGGACCATCCCCCGCGCGATGCTGACCTCCCTAGGAATCGGCCTCGCCGTGTACATCCCCCTTCTCTTCGTGATTTCTACGGTTGGAACGGTGCCCGGGCACGGCATCGCGGCCATGAGCACCGAGCGCCCCGCCACCGTCATGGCCGACGCCGCGTACAACTTCAGCGGACCGATCGGCTACTGGCTGGTGATCATCGCGGCCGTCCTCTCCACGCTTTCAGCACTTTCCGCCAACGTCCTGGCCGCGAGCCGCATTTCGCTCCAGATGGCGACCGACCGAACCCTCCCGAGAGTGCTGCAGCAACGTCACTCGACGCGGGGTACCCCGGTGATGGCGATCTACGCCACGGCACTGGCGATGGCGATCATCTTGCTGATGGTCCCTTCGGTGTCGTCGGCTGGAGCAGCGGCGAGCCTGATCTTCTTGATCTCCTTCGCGCTCGTTCATTGGACCAGCTTGCTCGCACGGCTTCGTTCACGCGTTGAGGCCCCGTTTCGCACCCCCTGGTTTCCCGCGGTCCCAGTGATCGGCGGCCTGGCCTGCGGAATACTCGCGCTCTATCAAGCCGTCGCCGTCCCCGCGGCCGGCGCCATCGCCGCGGTCTGGCTGGGCCTCGGTGTGATTCTCTATTTCGGTTTGTTCGCAGGCCGCGCACAGGCCGTCGACGCATTCGCCGAAGCGAGGGATTCGAATCTCGGCGCCCTCCGCGGCCGAAGCCCCTTGGTTCTGGTCCCGGTCGCCAATCCGTCGAGCGCAGTGGGCATGGTCACGCTCGCCAACGCCCTTGCCATCCCGGTCGTCGGGCGAGTCCTCCTGCTCACCGTCGTGCGACGCCCGAGCGACTTCAGCGCAGCCCAAGAACGGACCCAGCAAGCTCTGGAGGACGCCGGGGCCGTCGTCGGCCAGGCGATGTCCGCGTCACTTGCCGCAGGACACGCGCCCGAAGCGTTGATGACCATCGCGCGCGATCCATGGAAAGAGATCGTGCGCATCGCCGACACCCGCTCCTGCGACAGCCTGCTCGTAGGGTTCTCGTCGCTCGAGGACGACGGCAACGTCGAGCGCATCGAGCACCTCTTGAACGAAGTCGATTGCGACGTGGTCATCCTGCGCGCGCCCAAGGACTGGTCGTTCAACGGCGAAACGAAGATCATCGTTCCCGTCGGAGGACGCGGAGGCCACGACGTGCTGCGCGCGCGCCTGCTCGGAAGCCTGGGCCGCGCCGGCCTTCGAAACGTCTGCTTCGTCCGAGCCACGAGCGAACGTCTGAGACCCGCGACGAAGGCTCACCTGGAGCGCTCGCTCCGGGTCTTCGCCGAAGAAGAGACCTACGATGTTCCGCAGACCAAGGTCATCGAGTGCGATGACGTCGTCGATGCGCTCGCGGGACAAGCCGGCCCCCAAGATCTCATCATCGTCGGCCTTCGTCACCAGCGCGGCAAGCGACTGTTCAGCGAGCTATCGTTGCAGGTCGCACGGCGAACCGAAGCGGCGACCTTGATGATCAGCCGGCGGTATTGAGTGTGCGGGATTCAGCGGTGCCACCGACCCTCCCGTCGGGATTTCCACTCTAGGTGGTCGGCTCCGAGGGCTTGTCTCCGTCGCCCGGACAATAGCCGCTTGGCTCCGAGGGCTTGTCCCCGTCGCACGGACAGTAGCCGGTCGGCTCCGTAGGTTTGTCCCCGTCGCCCGGGCAGTACGCAGATGCCTCAGCGCTTTCGATAGCCACAAACGCAAATACGGCAACGAGAGCCAGGGCGCGAATCAATGTCTTGGCCAGCATCGGCCGAATCTAGAGCCCGCCCCCCAGCTCCACAAGCGTCATTCGCATTGGACGCTCGGCGATGGCCTCACAGTACAGGAAAATTCGGGCCTTAGAACCGGGCGCCGCACCGAGCTCGAACACACCCCGTGAGGAAGCGAAGGCGAGCACTCACGCACCTGCTGCGCCTCCGAGCGCCAAACGCAGAACTTGCGCGTCACGGTTGCGGAATCCCCAGCAAAAACCTGCGCTTCGCCTTGGCACGCGGGATGCAAGTCCCCTGGATCAGTGGAGCAACGCGCTCAAGTCATGGAGGTGGGTCATGCGTAATTCATTCATGTCGCTGTTCGCGTACCTCGTTATGTTGAGTGTCGCCATGTTCGTTGGCTGCGGTGACGACGGCGGTGGAGGCGCCGGAACCGGAGGCGGCGGCGGAACCGGAGGCGTTGGGGGCGCAACTACCACCGCGGTCACCGTGATGATCACTGGGTACGACCCAGCACAAGGCGGATTCCTCGGCCCGCTGGAAGGGGTAGAAATCTGCATCGTCGAAACCGGTGACTGTGTGCTGACCGACGCCGACGGGGGCGCCACACAGCAGGTGCCTGTCGGTGAGGAGCTGAGTGTGACTTTTGAGAAAGAAGGCTACATGCCGTATCTGATTCCAGTCGCCGTCCCGGAGAATCCACCCCTCTTCACATTAGGGATGGGCAGTCTCTCACGCTTTGAGCTCCTCTACGACCTGGTGATGTCGCCATTTCCGCCGGAGGGCACCGGCGCCATCGTCATCGTCGTGGAACCCACGATGGCCGGGGCGACATTCGACCTCGGTAGTGCGGCGGGCAAGGCCTTTTATTATGACGAAGAAGGAAATTGGGACGCCGACCTCACCGAAACAACGTCCTGGGGATGGGGCGGCTTCACCGAAGTCAACCCGGGTGAAGTCCAGGTCGAGTTCGGAGGGACGGCCCAGGGGTGCATCGCAACAACGGGTTGGCCTGGCGATGTGGAAAACAGCGTAAGAATGCCGATCCGCGCAGGCTACAACAACCAGATCTCGGTGACCTGCGACACCCCATGATGGAGTGGGATCGAAGGGAGACTCCGCCGGGAACCAACGCGACGACCTTCGGATCACGCCGAGGGTCGTCGTCCTCTTTGTGCGACGTGGGTGCGTTTGAGGCGCAGCGCATGGACACGCACCTGTTGCCCCCCGCGTCCGAGACGCGAGAACTCGCCCGGCGTCAGGCGACAAAGCGCCGGAGTGAAGAATTACGTATGCCGCAATTTCTGCGGGTATTGGACTAGCAACGCAGACGCTGCGCCCACGTCTCGAGCTGCCTCCAACGAATTCGGATGTTTCCTGTCTGGCACGCTGAATGCAAGTCAACAGCGCAAAGGCGGTGCCCGTGGTGTTGCCGAAGCCAACGAGAGGAGGCTCGTCATGCGATGGCTCATGAGGTTGCCGAGTACTAGACCGTTTACGGCGATAGCACTGCTGTTCGCTGTGGTGGTGCTGAGTGCGTGCGGCTCGAGCGACGGTTCGTTTGAGGTCGCGCCTACGGAGGTGACGAAGGTCACCGAGGAGGCACGCGAGGGATTATGCCTACGTCCGCTATACGGCGCGGCAGCCAGAATTCCGCGACCGGGCATCGGACGGCTACGTCGACCAGAAGGTGGAGGTAGCGATTCATGACGGCGTCGAGATCGACGCGCCGGTGGTGATGTGGTTCGGCCAGGAAGGGCCTCTCGACATCGAGAACCCGAACATCCCGATGTACTGGAATAAGGGCGTAGTTTACGTTGGGGTGGAGCATCGCGGTTACGGGGAAAGTCTGTCGAACGACGATGACCAGAGCGTGCCGGAGTACGTGTCCCGGCGCGAAGCCATAGACGATGCGCACGGCGTCGTCGTCGAGCTCAAGAAGATCTACACCGGCCCTTGGTTCGTCCTCGGAGCCAGTTACGCCGGTGAACTGGTCCTCGAGCATGCAGGTCGATTCCCGGGGGACTTCGATGGCGTCATCTCGTCAAGCGCACAGGTAGATCCCGTCGTCATGCACACGGGTCACGACGTGTTTGCACGGGAGCGGCTTGGCGACGAATCGTACGCCCAGGTCGCAGGTCACGTCGCAAACCTCGCGCCTCAACAGGTTTTCGACCAGACGTGGATCGATCGCGAGTTTCTGCGAGACCATCGTCGCCGGCGCGATGCAGCGGGCAAATCTCCAGTTTCTGATACCGACCTTCAAGGACTTGGTCGCGACGCTGACGACCGAAGAGTTGATCGCGCAGCTTCGCACGCTCGACGAGACTGTTGCGGACGGCGAAGCAGCGAGGTGGGCAGCGCACCGCGCACTACGAACCGTTTCCCGTCATGAAGCGCTCGAGACTACACCATCGGAGCGAGTCTGGTTCTATCAGCAGTGCACCGAGCTCGGCTCCTTCCAGGCGTCCGTAGAGCAACCGGGCATTTTTCAGCGAGACGAAAATGCTAGACGAGAGGAATGTCGCGAGCTCTTCGGTGTCGAGCTCACCACAGAGCCGGTGGCGTCGCGCAAGCAGGTGACCGAAATGGAGAAGGCCGGAGTCCCACTCGTGTACGTCTCGGGAGGCCAGGACCCCTGGATGATGCCTGGCGGCCTCGAGGTCCCGCCGGAGGAAGCTCGAATCGACCAGCAGGAGCGCTGGAGCGAGTACCAAACCAGCTATGGGCGTTTCTTCCATGTCCCAGACGGGTTCCACCCCCCGGAAGGCGCCGATCAAGAGTTGGCCCAGGTGACAGCGGAAACGCTCTTCGAGCTCGCAGGGGTCGAAGTCGGCCCGCTCCCGTGAGGCCAGCTGCTTGAGTGGGTGCGTTCGAGGTGCAGCAGTAGGTGAATTCAAGCCTGGTGTAGAGCGCGTGGGTCTGCGCCCATCGCGTTGACGTGACATGGTTGGAAAAGTCCAGCGACGGTTGGAATCGTCCAAGGCATGGGTCAGCAGAGCATGGAAAAACCGCCGACCAAAGCGAAGGCTAGCGCCGAAGCGGACGGAACGGCCGATAGGGGGGAAGGGTTGCCTAGATTGCTACCCGGACGTTGAGCAGATCTCGGAAACCGGATGGCGCGGAACAGACAGCGATCTACGCGACCTCGCGGCAGACCTGGAACGGGTGGACCGCGGTTTTGAACCGGGGAAGAAGGTCCATCAGGGAACCGGGACCGACCGCTGCGAAGCTTTTGACCTTGTTTTTCCTGGCGCGCCTGGAGGGACTCGAACCCCCGACCATCGGCTTAGAAGGCCACCGCTCTATCCAGCTGAGCTACAGGCGCGTTTCGCGGCTGTCTAGCACGATACGCATTTTCCGCATAAGCCGGAAGCAGACGGGACACTGGCACTAGCACGGGGCGCTGGCGCTGGGCGCTGGCACTGGCGCTAGCGCTGGCACTGGCACTGGCGCTAGCACTGGCGCTAGCGCTGGCGCTTTCGGATCGCTCCTTGTCATCGCTTGTCCTTGGATCGGGTTCTGGCCGCACGGGGTGAGGCCAGAACCCAATCCAAGGAGTCGCTGATGAAGAAGAATGTTTACGAGAGGGCGCGAGATGTTGTGCGGGAGCTCGTTCCAGTGCTGCAGACGATTCGCGACTGTGACAAGTCGCTCGCCGATCAACTGAAGCGGGCGGCGCAGAGTGTGGTGCTGAACATCGCCGAGGGGCGCGGGAGTGATGCCGGGAATGCGCGGGCTCGGTTCTCTACCGCATGTGGCTCCGCGAAAGAAGTTCGAGCGGCTCTGAACGTCGCGAGCGACTGGGGCTACATCGAGTCTCGGACGGCGGCGCGCCTCGACCGAAAGCTCGATGAGGTTTGTGCCATCACCTGGTGTTTGGGTCGGAAGCTCTAGCGGCCCGAGAGCCGCCAGGACATCGCGCAGACTTCGTCGAGCGCGGTGTCGATCGCTTTCACTGTCGCGCTCGGGAAGTATCCGTAGGCCACGCCGAGCTGAAGCCCGGCGCGCACCTCTTTGGCGGAGCCGCAGGCCGACGCGAATCGCGCCTTCGCCGTCCCCGGATCGTTTCCATCGGCCTCCGCGATGTTCAGAACGACGCTATTCATCGCCCGATGGATCTGATCGAAGAGCGACCGATCCCGCTTCTTGACCACCGGCATCACCTGCCGAAGCCCGCGCGCTGCCTCGAGCGCCCGTTGCTGAATGATGAGTCCCATGAGTGATCTCCTTTTCGCCTGGGTGTGGGGTTCCCCGAAAGGGCGAAGCCCGACCCCACACCCAGGCGAAAAGGAGATCACGATGACCAAGAAGAGTCAGACGGCCATGGACATTGGCGCTGGCACTGACGCCGGCACTGACACTGGCGCTGGCACTGACGCTGCCACTGCGCTGACACTGCCACTGCCACTGGCATTGCCACTGCCCCGTCACCTCACGCCACCGGATTCCCCAGAATCAAATCCGCCGCCCGCTCCGCAACGGCGACCGTCGGCGCGTGGGTATTGCCCGACGGCAGAAGCGGAAAGATCGATGCGTCGACGATGCGCAAACCTCGAATGCCGTGCACGCGCAGCTCGTTGTCGACGACCGCGTTCGGATCCTCCGCCGGGCCCATCTTCGAGGAGCCGACCGGGTGATAGACGCTCATACCTTCGCGTCTCCAGAAATCCATGATCTCGTCGTCGGTCTGCACCGATTCGCCGGGAAGAATTTCGTACGTCGCGTACGGCTTGAATGCGTCCGACTGGTAGATCTTGCGCTGCAGCTTGAAGCCTTCGATCGCCAAGCTCCGGTCGTGCTCGGTCGACATGTAGTTGTGGAGGATCTTCGGGAACGCCTTCGGGTCGGTGCTGCGCGCGTGGACACTGCCGCGCGAGGTAGGGCGAATGATGCAGACCGTCGAGTTCACGCCCGGGTCCGGCGTCGCCACCATTTTTCCGTTTTCATCCATGCCTCCCGCACCCGGCGTGAAGTGGATCTGAAAGATCGGCCGCTCGGCGCCCTCGTTCGGGACGAACCCACCCACGTTGCAGGCCGGCATGGTGAGCGGCCCCTTCTTGGTGAAGAGGTACTTGAGCACGGCCCCAACCACGCGCGGAAACTTCCCGTCCTCCGAAAGGCACTGCTTCGTCTTCACGCCCTGTTGAACCCAGAGCTGTAGGTGATCCTGCAAATTCTCGCCGACACCTGGGAGCGCGTGCTTCACCTCGACGCCGAGCTCTCGAAGCACCTCGGGCTTCCCGATTCCCGAGAGCTCGAGCAATGGCGGCGAGTTGTAGGTCCCGGCGGAGAGCACCACCTCGCGATCCGCCCTGGCCTGATGCGTGTTTCCTTTGGCATCCTGATACTCGATGCCAACCGCCTTCTTCCCGTGGAGAAGAACGCGCTTCGCTAGCGCCTTGAGGACGATCTTCAGGTTCGGCCGCTTCTTCACCTCGGGGCTCAAAAAGGCATCCGCCGAGCTCCAGCGCTGGCCGCCCTTCATATTCACCTGCACGTAGCCGATGCCCTCTTGCTTCTCGCCGTTGATGTCCTCGTTGCGCGGGATGCCCACGCTCTCCGCCGCTTTGATGTACGCCTCACTGATGTCGTACTTCATCTGGACGTGCGTGACGTTCAGCTCGCCGCCCTTGGCGTGGTATTCGTTGGCCGGTCCGGGCTCGAAATTCTCGGACTTCTTGAAGTACGGAAGCATGTTCGGGTACGACCAGCCCCGGCAACCCGGAAGCGCGGCCCAGTCGTCGTAGTCCTGCCGCTGGCCGCGCATGTACACCATGCCGTTGATCGAGCTGCATCCACCGAGCACCCGACCACGCACGACGCTCATTTCGCGGCCGTTCATGTGCGGCTCGGGCTCTGTCGTGTAGAGGTTGGTCGTCTTCGCGTCGTACATCAGCTGCGTGAAGCCGATGGGCATCTTGATCAGCGGGTTGTTGTCCTTGCCGCCGGCCTCGAGCAGCAAGACTCGGTTGTTCGGGTCGGCGGAAAGACGGTTGGCGAGGCAGCATCCGGCGGAACCGGCGCCTACGATGATGAAATCAAACGGTTCTTCGGACATGTCTCCTCATTCGCTCCGAGGGCAAGAAAGCCCTGGGTTCCTATCACAGGCAGCGCGGAGGGCCGAGAATTATCGATACGGTTCGGGCTGGGCGCCCGGCGTAATGAGCGGGCCCTCAGAGGCGGGCGCGATGCTCGGCGTAGCAACGCCGTACCCAATCGAGCAGCCGATAGCCTCGAAACGATTCGATCAGAGCCTCCGACGCGGAGCCCAAATCCATGTGCGGATAAAACGGATGTTCCGCCGGGCGTGCGAGCGGCGAGAGGATTGCGGCCAGGGTGAGGTCGGCCAGCGTGAACCTCTCACCGACCATGTAATTCCTGCCGTTCGCAAACCAGCTGTCTCGATCGGAGAGATACTCACGGACGAGCTGCTCGCTCTTCTTCGCGTGAGCCTCGTCGATCTTCATGGCCTTGAACGCCATCCGGCGACTGAGAGGAAAAACGAGCTGCTGGATCCGGGCTTCGAGCGGCCCCACGTTGAGCGCCCAGGACTTTTGGAGGAGCTCAGGGTTCTGGCCGACGGCGTGGTAGGCCATCCGCCTCACATGCGGTCCGATGCTCCGCGCCTCGTCCGCCAATCGAAGCACATCTTCTCGATGCTCCTTCGGTATCAGGATCGGCTCGGGGAAGCGGTCCTCGATGTACTCGCAGATCGCGGCGCTCTCCTGAAGAACCTCCCCGTCGATCCGCAGGATCGGCGTGTACGTCCGCTTCATCCGCCAGGTTCGAGTGACGTGCAGGAAGGGCGCCCAGGACTCCTCGCGGTACGCCACGCCTTTGTAGTCGAGCGTCCAGCGCGCGCTCTCGCAGAAATGCGAAACCGCAAAGGTGTTGAGAACAGCCGTGGTCTCGCTCAAGTTCCCTTCCCTTCACAAGCCTCGCGGGTCACCCGGTGACGAAACTCGAAAAGACGCTCGAGGTTGCGGGTTGCGAACCATCCCCCAAACACCCGACCCAAGATGCCGAGGGGTAGCTCGTACTCGATGTCGTCGGTGAGCACGCACTCGGAGTCACCGCGGGGCGTCACGACATGCCGGTGCAACCACTTCGGGAACGGGCCTTCGATCATCCGGTCCGCGAACATCTTGCCAGGCTCATACTCGACATGCTCGGCAACGATGGTCTGCCAAAGCGGTCCAAACTTCGCGCGCAAAATCACGCGCGTGCCGACTTCGAGCGACGACGGGGGCTGAATAACCTCACTCTCCTGCCAGGGGGGCTGCAGTCGCTCGAAAGCATCGGGCGATTCGTGGAAGGCGAACACCTTCTCGGCGCTGGCCTTGATGACGCTTTCCTTCGTGAACCTCATGGAGTTAGCTCTCCCGATCCTTTAGTGCCAGGAGTCCAATCAGCAAGCTCGCACGGCGTGTCCGTTGGTCCAGGACAAGGCCGCCGCTATTCCCCTCTTCCCCGCCCGGCACCTAGTTCGCCGTGGCCTCGGCAACGGCCTTCGCGATGCGTGCGCCGCCGTCTCCATCGAGGTAGGTGCTATTCGACAAGACCACGACGCCGAGGTTATCGTCTGGATAGAGCGCTAGCATCGCGCGAAATGCCATCCCCCCACCCCCGTGAGACAGCCGCACGCGGCCTTCGTCGTCCTCGCGAAACCAAGCGAGCCCGAAGTCCATCCCTCGGCGAGGCGCGCCTTTCCTGATCTGCACAACGGGGCGTTGCATCAGTTCCACGCTCTCTCGGCTTAGAATGCGCACTCCGTCGAGCTCCCCACCTCGAAGCAGGGCCGTGGCGAATCGCCCGAGCTCCGTAGCGGGTCCAATCGCGCCGGTCGAGCCCTTCTGATCGGAGTAGAGTTTCTGAAACCAATACCGGCCGTCGACCAACTCTCGAATCGCCAGCTTCTCGTCGACGAAAAATTTGAATGCGAACCAGGACATGAGGTTCTTCGGGTGCGAGCCCACCGCCTCGTGTTCGCGCATCGCCACGGTGTAGACGAAGTTGCTGTTCTTCATCCCCAGTGGCTCGAAAATGTGCTCCCGTACGTACTCTTCGTAACCTTGTCCGCTCACCTGCTCGATCAGAGCGGCCAGGACGATGTAGCCCAGATTGGAGTACCGCCCCTGCGAACCCGGCTTGCAGACGATCTTTCCGTGCTTACGCAGCTTCTCTTCTGCGAACTCCAGCTGCGGCGTTCGCTCCGCGGGATCGAAGTGAACCCAGCCGAGGATCGCCATTCCGATGTCGTTCAGACAAGCACTATGGCTGAGGAGCTGTCGGACCGTCGCGGGCTCGTAGCTCTCTGCGTTCTTCGGTTCGAAGAACTCGAGGTATCGCTCGACTGGGGCGTCGAGCTCGACCTTGCCTGCTTCGACGAGCTGCAAGACTGCGGTCGCCGTGAGGACTTTGGTGATCGACCACCACTGATACACCGTATCGGGCGTGGCTGGACGCTCGCGCGGTCGATCAGCCCATCCAAAGCCGCGCGCGTACACCACTCCGGTGTCGCGAACGACCGCGACCGAGATCCCAGGTGGATCACCCGTGGCTACGATCGAGTCGACATAGTGCTCGAAGCCATCGATGCTCGAAATGTCGTCCGGCAAGGCAGGCTTGCGAGGAGCGCATCCGAGCGCCGACAAGGCCGTGACAGCGACTGCAATCGACTTCAACACGGGCTAAGCGTAGCCGCCCCTACGCGGATGGCTAGACGCCCGACGCGTTGCGAGCAGGCTTTCCCTGGTTCAAATCCGAAACACCTTCTGCGAGCGCTCCGCAGGGAGTATGCTCGCGGTCTCGTGGCAACCGTCATCACCGCACTCGTCATCTTCGTCATCATCTTTCACCTCTGGGCGATGGTGCTGGAGATGTTCCTCTGGACCAAGCCCCTCGGACGGAAGACCTTCGGCCTCTCCAAGGAAGACGCCGAGTCTTCGAAGACGCTCGCCGCCAACCAAGGTCTCTACAACGGCTTCCTCGCTGCCGGGCTGGTGCTCAGCTTCCTCGTTCAAAGTTCCGACACGGCGTTCACTCTGCAGGTCTTCTTCCTCTCCTGCGTGGCACTTGCCGGGCTCTACGGAGGAATCACTGCGAAGATGTCGATCCTCTTCATGCAAGGCCTCCCCGCGATGATCGCCCTGGGCTTGTTATTGCTCACCTGAGGGATGAACCCGACGCGTCAGAGAGCGCTCCGACCGGCGGCATTGCTCGCCATATGCTCTCATTGCTTCATTGCGACCGGCGTTCCGACACGAGCGGATGCTGAGGAAGAAGAACGTCGCAATGCACTCGAGCTCGGATTCACCCACACGTTTCAGCTTCTGCGCACGAGCCCGAGCGAAGCCGAAGCCGGCCGGAGCGAGAACCTCTGGGGCTTCGTGGTCGCTTACGAGCGCGTTCTCATTCCAGACAGACTGGCGCTGGTCATCGCAAAGCCATTTCACTTCACGAAGGATCGTTTCGATTCACCCCTAGACATTTTCGTGAAGGTTGCTTTTCCCAAAGGTCGATGGGACCCATACGTCGCAGCAGGGGTCAGCGGCAACCTGAGATTGTTCAGCGGAGAGCTGGAACAAGAAGAGGGCAGACGCGCCGAATACACTTTCGGCCTGGGCGCCATAGCGGGATGTACGTATCTCTTCACGCCGCACTGGGGCGTCTCTCTAGAGCTCGGCTACTTGTATTTCGTCAACGGCCTGACTCAGCACGGGTTCATCGACGCTCTCTCGGGTGTCTGGGCGTTCTAGCGAGCTCTCTGCCTGCCGCGGATCGCGTCAAATGTGATAGATCCGAGTGGCGACCATCATGACCATCGCTTTCGACGAATTCGAGATCGATCCGGCAAAACGCGAGCTTCGCGTCGCTGGCGCGGTGCGGGTCTTGCAACCTCAAGTGTTCGACCTCCTGCTCTTTCTCGTCGAAAACCACGAGCGAGTCGTACCCAAGCGCGAGCTGCTCGAAACCCTCTGGCCCGATTCAATCGTCACCGAGAGCTCGATTCAGCGCGCCGTCAGCCTGGCGAGGAGCGCGCTAGGCGAGCGCGGCGCGGCGCTCATCCAAACGTTTCCGCGGCAAGGATACCGCTTCGTTGGCAGGATCCGCACGTCAGACAAGCCGGACGCCAAGCAGAGTCTCAAACCGCGATACGCTCGAAGCGGCGACGTCCACATCGCGTACACGACATTGGGGCAAGGCGCGACGGATATCGTCATCGTGCTCGGCTGGATCCTTTCGATGCGTGCGATGTTCAGGCATCCGAAGACACGCGGGGCGGTTGAATCCCTCTCGGAAGTCGGTCGAGTGATCCTTTTCGACAAGAGGGGCACCGGCTTGTCGGACCGAGTCAAGGAAGTCCCCATCCACGAGCAACGCATGGATGACCTGCGTGCGGTGCTCGATGCCTGCGGATCGGAACAGGCCATCGTCATTGGCTTTTCAGAAGGCGGAGCGCTGGCGATGTTGTACGCGGCTACGTACCCGGAACGGGTCCGCGGGCTGGTCCTCAGCGGCGCCTTTGCCCGAATGATTCGGACCACGGACTACCCCTGTGGCTACACGGCGGACGAAATGGAAAGGCTCAAGGGCTACATCCGGGGGGCCTGGGGCAAAGGCGCATCGTTGAGAGCCATTGCTCCAAGCCAGCTCAGCGATCCGGAGTTCGTCGACTGGGTCGCCTTCTCCGAACAGGAAGGTACGAGCCCTGGAAGCGCACTCGATCTACTCGACATGAACACCCGAATCGACCTACGCGCGTTGCTGCCGGCGATTCGAGTGCCCACGGTCGTCATGCAAGCCCGCGACGACAAGATGATTCATCCAGGAAACGGACCGTATCTCAGTGGGCAGATCCGCAACGCGAGGTACGTCGAAGCCCCCGGAGACGACCACGTCTTCTTCTTTCGCACGCAGCACGAAATCCTAAACGCGGTGCGTTGGATACTCGCCCAGGCCCCGCACGAAGCCGACCAAGAGGACCGGTTCTTGAGCACCGTGCTCGTCGCCCACGCACATGGTCCGGTCGCAGAGGACGTGTGGCTCGCAGAGGTTCAGCGATTCCGTGGCCAAGCCGTACCGGGAAAGCTCTGGGCTTACTTCGATGGCCCGGTCCGTGCCCTGCGCTGCGGAACGGCTCTCGCGCAGCGGCTGCCCGTGTCACTGGGTGTCCACACCGGGGAGGTCGTCCACCGGGAAGCGACACTTTCGGGATCGGCGTTCTCGGTTGCCGAGACGATCGCCGAACGAGCACCTCCGGGTGCGGTCTGGGCGACGCAAGTGCTGGTCGATCTCGTGCCTGGGGCGAACCTCGAGCTCGCGCAGATCAGCGAGACACTTCCGTCGGAAGGACGTGATTTCACGATCTTTTCGGTCGAGCGCGAGAGCTAAGAATTCGGTAAGCCGGCGACAAGGACCTTCGCAAGCTGCCTCCGTACCTTCGAGGTGAACAAGGAGGTACCCATGCCACAGCTCATTTCCGCAGTCGCAATTCAGCGCCAGCCCGAGATTCCAAGTGTACGCGTCGCCCAGCGCTTTTGCGGTCCGCCAGGATCCGGAAACGGTGGATACGCCACAGGGATGCTCGGAAAGCACGTCGGCCGCGAAGTCGAGGTCACGCTCAAGCGCCCCATTCCACTCGATGAGAGCTTGCAGGTGCTCGTCGACGAGAGGGGCAGCGCCACGCTCGACCACCTCGGAACCGAGATCGCAAGCGCACGTCCGGCCGAGCTCGAGATCGACACTCCCGACGCGGTGAGCTTCTCGCAAGCATCTGTTGCCCGGTCGACGTTCCCTGGCTTCAAGACGCATCCCTTTCCTGGTTGCTTCGTCTGTGGGATCGGGCGCTGCCTGGATGATGGGATGTGTCTCTTCACCGGTCCCGTCGGCGAGGGCCTCGTCGCCAGCTCCTGGGTTCCATCCGCGGAGTTCGCGAGCCCCGAAGGCTTCGTCGCGCCCGAGCTGATTTGCTCCGCGCTGGACTGCCCCGGCGCCTGGGCGCTCATCCATCGCTATGGCATCGAAGGGCCCATGGTCCTCGGACGCATGACCTATAGGCTCGAGTGCCCGATCCGCGCCGGCGGACGCTACGTCGTGATGGGCTGGGCGCTCGGCCGTGAAGGCCGCAAGACATTCTGCGGCACGGCCGTGTACGACGCCGACGGCAAGGCCTGCGCGGTCGCCGGGGCCACCTGGATTCAGCTCAAGTGAGCGGAACCGCGCATCGATCGTCATCCGACATCTGAGAGTCGGCGGGCCAGAGTATAGCCTTCAACCTTCGGCTCCGATGCGCAGGCGAGCATCAAACTCGCTACAGCGCCAAGCAAGGAGATTCCGACACCGAACGGTACAACAGACCGACTGACATGCATTCCAACACTCCTTCGCCGCGGGTGCGTCGAGCACAGCGGCTTTCATGCCATCGCAGGAGGTTCCGGTGCAAGGTCAACACGATGCGTCGTCCCTATGGAGTTGAGCCCAACGACCTTGCCTGAGACTTGGTGGCCGCCCGGCGCCCTGTTCTCGGCTACAGTCCCGCGATGGGTCGCCTGGTCGCGTTGATTTGGGTGCTCCTTGGCGCGGTCGATGCCATGGCACAGGCGACGGAGCTGGCTCCAGCTTCGACCGATCGCGGCCCCGCCTGGCCGCTGGTCAAGTCGGTCATTGGTCTTTCACTTCTCCTCGTGCTCGCTTGGTTGGCATCGCATCCGAAGGTCCGTCAGCGCCTGGAGGATGCACTCGGCATTGGCCATGCGATCACCTCGGGGGTCGCGTTCGTCCTGCTCGGCTTGCTGGCACGTCATCCCGCAGTCGGAATTCTCGACGACGAGGTACTGTACGATCTGACGCCTCTCGTGCACTTCGCGCTGGGCTGGCTCGGTCTCATCATTGGATTTCAATTCGACGTCCGAGTGCTCGATCGGCTGCCACGAGGCACGGCCACACTGGTCGGTCTCGAAACGCTGACGCCGTTTCTGCTCGTGGGAGCGACGGGTGCCGCGCTGATGCTTTACTTTGGCAGACCTTGGAACGATGCGACCTTCGTCCGCGATGCGATCGTGCTGGCGACGGCTGGCGCGATAGCGGCGACTGGATCGGGCGATCGTGCGGCACCGCAGGATGCTCACTCTGAGGAAGCAGATCCGATGCGTGCCGTCGAATCGTTGGACGAAATCATCGCGGTCGCTGGCCTCGCAGCGCTCGGCGCCTTCTTCCGTCCTCTTTGGGTCCAGTTCGAGTGGGATTTGCCTGGGACGGTTTGGTTGATTTTGAGCCTTGGGGTCGGCCTTTGCCTAGGTCTCCTCGTGTACGCGCTGTTGGCCGGGCGTAGGGGTTCGGAGTTCTTGGCGCTCTTGCTCGGCTCGGTCGCGCTGGCTTCCGGTATCGCCGGGTACCTGTTCCTCTCACCACTGGTCGTGTGCTTCATCGCCGGGGCGCTCCTGGTGAACTTGCCGGGTGAGCACAAACAGATCTGCTGGACCATTCTCATGCAGCTCGAGCGCCCGATTTACTACCTCTTCTTCGCGATCGCAGGGGCCCTCTGGCACGTCGCCGATCGGCGCGGCTGGGTGCTTCTGGTCGCGTTCCTCGCGAGTCGCGGGATCGGATACGCGATCGCGAAGCGCATCCTCGGTCGCCAATCCCCCCGTCTAGCGGCCCGCATCGAGACGCCGGGGTGGCGCGCGGCACTTTTTCCGCCAGTTAGCATGGTTTCCATCGCTATCGTGATGAGCGCGCAAGTTCTTTATCGAGATCCTGCCATTCCCTGGATCGTGACCGCCGTCATCGGCGGCGCGATCGCTTCGGAGCTGATTTCTCGCGGGAGACCCGCGGGATGAAGAACCTCCTCATTCTCTTGGCGCTCGGGTCCCTCGTGCATACGGCGCAAACCCTGCTGCCAATGGGCGGGGACGCTCACGGAACGGCCGGCACCGCGCTTGCATTCGGGCTACTTCTCCTCGTCGCATTCGTGTCGGGTGACATCCTCACACGCTTTCGACTTCCGAAACTCGTCGGGTACATTCTCGCAGGAATCGCAATCGGGCCGCACGCACTCGGGCTGGTCTCCGAGCACACGATCGGGCAACTCGATTTGATCGAAGGGGTCGCCATCTGCTTGATCGCGCTCACGGCGGGTGGCGAGCTCAATCTCAATCGCTTGCGCCCGCTGCTGCGGACAATCGTCGCGCTGACGGGTTGGGCGGTGGTGGGAACGAGTGTTCTCTTGGGACTGGCTTTCTTCTTCGCAGCACCGAGACTCGGGTTTCTGCAGGGGCTTGAGGGGCCGACTCTGCTCGCATTCTGCGGAATGCTCGGCGTGGTGCTCAGCGCCCAATCCCCCGCCGTGGTGATGGCCATGCTGAGCGAAACCCGCTCGGATGGCCCAGTCAGCAGGACCATGCTCGGGACCGTCGTCATCGCCGATCTAGTCGTGATCGTGCTCTTCAGTGGTGCATCCGCGGTCGTCCGCTCCCTGATGACCGGGGAAGGCGATGCGGCCGGGACCGCGCGCGCGATCGCCTGGGAGCTCTTCGGCTCCATGGGATCCGGAATTCTCGTTGGCATCCTTCTCGCCTACTACTTGCGTAAGGTCCACCGAGACGCATCGCTCTTCGTGGTACTGCTCTGCATTATCGTTGCGGAGATCACGACGCGGGTGAGCCTGGATCCCTTGATCGTGATGCTCACCGCCGGACTCGTGATCGCCAACTTCGCCGAGCCGGACGCTTCCTCGCTAGTCCACGACCTTCAGGCCGCCTCCCTTCCGCTGTATCTGGTATTCTTCGCGGTCGCCGGCACGACGCTCCACCTCGAGCTCCTGTTCGAGTTTGGTGCGATCGCTGCGATCCTGGTTGCCCTCCGAGCCTTGGGGTTTGGCCTCGGTGGAGCCATCGCCACCCGGCAAACGCGCTCTCCGGTGGAGATCCGCCGCTGGGCTTGGACGGGCCTACTGCCACAAGCTGGCCTCGCTCTGGCACTGGCATTGGTCGTGCAACGGTCGTTCGGCGACTGGGGAAAGGGCGCCAGCGCGCTGCTTCTCGGCGTGATCGCCATGAACGAGCTTCTGATGCCCATCGTTCTGCGAAACGCTCTCCTCCGGTCCGGCGAGACTATGGTTCGAAGCTCCGTGGCGCCGGCCGCTCGCCGTCCCGCCCCCGTTCAGTCCCCCGAGCCGCCCTGAAGCACGCAATTGGCCAGTCGTCCCGAACTTGGCTATGGCTGCGGCCGTGTCCCTCGAAGCCTGGGTCGCTTGCGCCACGGTGTTGGCGGTTCTCGCGCTGCTCGCAAGCACGCGCATCGCGCCCGACTTCGTCTTGGCCGGCGCGCTGACGCTGTTGGTGGCCGGCGGCATTCTCTCCCCAAGTCAGGCCTTGTCGGGCTTGTCGAACCCCGGCCTGGCGACCGTGGCGGTCCTCTTCGTCGTGGCGACCGGCTTGGTCGACACCGGTGCGATCGCCGCCGTGAGCAACACACTGCTCGGCAAGGTTCGTTCGGTCACGGGGGCGCAGGCTCGAATGATCTTCCCCGTCATCGCCGTGAGCGCCTTCCTCAACAACACGCCGGTAGTCGCGATTCTGGTCCCCGTCGTGCAGGACTGGTGCCGGCGTCAGCGCATGTCGGTCTCGAAGTTCATGATGCCCTTGAGCTACGCGGCCATCCTCGGAGGCACCTGCTCGCTCATCGGGACGAGCACCAATCTGGTCGTCCACGGCCTCGTGCTCGCGCAAACCGATCTCGGTCCAATGGGCATGTTCTCAATCGCGCAGGTTGGATTGCCCGCGGCGATCATCGGCGCCGTCTACGTGCTGACGATGAACCGGCGGCTCTTGCCCGAGCGGCGCCCGCCTCTCACCGAAAACCCGAACGCGCGCGAATACGCGATCGAAATGCTCGTCCAGGACGAGAGCCCCATCGTTGGACGCACCATCGAGGAAGCCGGTCTTCGTCACCTACCCGGCGCGTTCCTTGCCGAGATCGAGCGCGGGAGCTCGGTGCTCCCTGCCGTGGCTCCAACGGAACGTCTACAAGTTGGAGATCGACTGGTCTTCGTCGGTGCCGTCGACTCCGTGGTCGATCTCGTGAAGCTCAAGGACCTGGTTCCGGCGCCCGATGAATTGTTCGAGCTCGACACGCCGCGCCCGAGCGCAAGCTGGTGGAAGCGGTCGATCTCGAGATCCTCGCCATTGGCAGGGCAAACCATTCGGGACGGCCGCTTTCGCTCACGTTACGGCGCTGTGGTCATCGCCGTGGCCCGCGACGGAGAACGCCTGCGCGGCAAGGTCGGCGACATTCGGCTTCGCCCCGGCGACACCTTGCTCATCGAAGCACGCCCCTCGTTCTTGGAGCAACAACGGCACTCGCGCGATTTCTTGCTGGTGAGCGAAATTCAGGGCGCTTCGCCGCCGCGCCACGAGCGCGCATTTCTTTCCGTCGTCATCTTGTTGGGAATGGTCGTCGCCGCGGCGACCTTTGCCGACATGTTGCTCGCGGCGCTGGTCGCGGCAGGGCTGATGGTCGCTACGCGTTGCACCACCGTGGCGCGGGCACGCGCGAGCATCGACTGGTCCGTCCTTGCCGTGATCGGTGCATCGTTTGGGCTCGGCACGTCGCTCGAGGTGACCGGGGCGGCATCGCACCTGGCGCAGAGCTGGCTTTCGCTGGCGGGCGATGGGCCGTGGCTTGCCCTCGCGGCCGTGTATCTCGTGACGATGCTGTTCACCGAGTTCATCACCAACAACGCGGCGGCCGTCCTGATGTTTCCCATCGCTCAGGCGACCGCAGCAGCGCTGGGTGTGAGCTTCTGGCCCTTCGTCGTGGCGATCATGATGGCGGCCTCTGCGAGCTTCGCGACTCCGATCGGCTACCAGACGAACTTGATGGTCTATGGCCCGGGTGGCTACCGTTTCACCGACTACGTCCGCTTCGGACTCCCTCTCAATCTCCTCTTGGCGGCAGTGACCATCTGTCTCATTCCCCTCTTCTGGCCGTTCTACCCGTGACTTACACGCGCCGCGCCATGCGGCTCTCTCTTGCAGACGCTCTCTTCTACGCTCTCATGGTCGGCGCCGGCGAGGTCTATTTCCTCGCGGATGCCGTGCGGCTCGGGGCGACGTCACTCGAGCAGGCGCTCGTCATCACGCTGCCGCTCTGCGTAGGCACGCTCGGGCCGCTGATGTCCCTGGGTCTCCTGAGCCGTTTTCGCCGCCGCAAGGCGGTCGTGGTCAGCGCAGCGACCTTGCAAGCGCTCATCTTGTTCACCATCGTGATCACCGATACGACGGGGACGCTCTCGCCTCGCAAACTGATCGCCTTGGCATCGGCCTATCAGGTCTGCGCACAGGCCGCCGGAACCGCCTGGGCCTCCTGGTACGGAGATCTGGTTCCTGCGCGGGTACGCGGCCGCTACTTCGCCACGCGCAACCGCATTGCACAAGTGGCGACATCGGGCTCCTTGATCATCGCCGGCTTGCTCCTGCAACGGCTCGAGCCTGGCGCCGCGGGCGCCGTCGCTCCTGGGGCGGGCGGACTGGGCTATGCGTTCATCTTCGGTGCGGCCGGTCTTTTTCGCTTGGTCTCGGCCGTCTTGCTCGCTCTCTCCCCGGAGCCGCCGGCACAGCTTCTGAGCGATCGCCGCGAAACTCTGTCGTTCGCGCGCTCGGATGAAGCACTTCCGGTCCGTCGCATTCTCCTCTTCGCTGCCGCGTTGCAGCTCACCGTGTACATGGCCTCTCCCTACTTCGGGCCCTTCATGCTCGAGGAGCTCCGCCTGTCGTATGCCGAGTACATGGCCGGCAGCCTCGCGGTCGTGGTCCTGAAGTTCGCGTCGCTCCCGTCCTGGGGTCGCTTGATCGATCGCTACGGCGCGCGCGCTGCATTCCTCCTGGCGGTGGTCCTCGTCGCGCTCGTGCCCTTGCCATGGCTCTGGGTTCGCGGCGTGGCGATGGTGATCGTCGCCCAGGCCTTGTCTGGCCTCTCCTGGGGCGGACACGAGGTGTCGCAGTTCTCGCTGCTGCTAGAAAGCAGCCACGCGCGGTCGCGCCTTCACGTCTTTGCGATGATGAGCGTGTTCACCGGCATCGCCCAGCTCGTCGGAAGCCTCCTGGGCGGCTGGTTGCTCATCAGCGTCGACCGGAGCTTCTCGGTCGTCTTCGTCGTGAGCGCTGCCTGCCGCCTCGGCGTGGCTCTCGCGGCGCCGGCGATCATCCCGGCCAGCATTGGAACACCGGGCATCGCTCGTCGTCGCCTTTTCCTCCGACTCATCGGGTTCCGCGTCAGCGGAGGCATGGAGAGCCGCCCAATGCCGGTCGACGAAGAGACGCCATCGGGATCACAGAGCCTGTGAGATCACGACCAGGTAACCCAGGAAGCAAGCGAGCAGAACCGCCCCTTCGAGCCGAGAGATCCGCATGCCCGAGCGCATCAGCGGAAAGAGAAGCACCGAAATGCCTAGCATCCACCAATTGTCGCGTGTGATGATCTCGTCTGGCACGGGGAGAGGAAGGATGAGCGCGGTGGTTCCGACGATGCCGAGCACGTTGAAGATGTTGGAGCCAATCACGTTCGCGATCGCGATGTCGTCCTTGCCGCGCAGCGCTGCCATCACTGAAGTCGCCAGCTCTGGCAAGCTCGTTCCCGCAGCGACGACGGTCAGCCCGATCACCGTGGGCGAAACACCCAGCATCTCCGCGAGCGTGACCGCGCCTTGTACCAAGACACTTGCTCCGCCCGAGAGCAAGATTCCCCCAAGCAGGACTGCGCCGATGTTGAAAAGCCACGCGTGGGGCCGATCTCGCCTCTGCGATGCAGTCGCCAAGTCTCGAAACTCTTCGCGTTCGAGCGTGGTGGCGCCGCTCCGGGCGACCCAGACGGCGTAGGCCATGAATGCGACGATGCCGGCGAAGAGGAACGCGCCCTCGAGGCGATCGATCGAGCCGTCGCGGCTCAGGAGGTGAAGCAAGAAGGAGGACAGCATCATGATGGGCCACTCCAAGCGCACCGTGTTGCCTTGAATGCGGAGCGGCCGAATGATCGCCACGCATCCCACGATCGCGGCGAGATTGAAGATGTTCGAGCCAACGACGTTGCCGAGCGAAAGCCCCGGACTTCCCTCGATGGCCGCATCGACGGAAACCACCAGCTCCGGCATCGAAGTCCCCGCCGCCACGATCGTCAATCCAATCACCGTGGGGCTAACCCGAGCCAGCAGAGCCAGTCCATTAGCGCCCCGGACGAGCGACTCCGCCCCGAGAACCAGGAGCACGAACCCCAGTACGATCGACAGCACCGCCAAGCTCATCCAACCCTCCCTCTGCGAGGCGAACGAAGCCCGTCGATGCGCAGTAAGCACACCTTCAAGTACTGACCTTCAGGAAATACGGGGAGGACCGGATGGTCAGGCGCCGCACCCCATGTTTCGAGGATCGTCGCGGAGCGTCCGGTTGCCCGTGCGGCGTCGCGAAGCGATGTCTCGAACACGTCCAGGCTGATGTGACTCGAACAGGACGCGGCGAGATAGAGGCCGCCATTTTGGACGTGCTGCATGCAGCTCTGATGAAGCTTTTGGTATGTGCGCATCGCCCCCGGAACCGCGCGCTGACTCGGGGCGAAGCTCGGTGGGTCCGAGATGACGATGTCGAAGCGCTCATCGTCCGGCAACGTATGCATGTACCGGGAGACGTCGGACACCACGACCCGGTGTCGCTCAGCGTCGAGCGAATTTGCATTCCAGCTTTGCGTCGCAAGCTCGAGTGCGGGACGCGCCGAGTCGACCGTCACGACCTCGCGGGCTCCGCCGAGGCCAGCCGCTACCGAGAACCCGCCGGTGTACCCGTAGAGGTTCAGCACCCGACAACCCTCGCTCAATTCCCGGATGCGCCAGCGGGACTCGCGATGGTCGAGAAAGAGTCCTGTCTTCTGCCCGTGCCAGAGACTAGCCACGAGCTTCATGCCGCGCTCGACCACCGTCACCAGCTCGGGTGGAGGTTCCCCCCAGACCTGCTGCACACCGAAGTCCTTGTCCTTGGGTACCCGAGCCACAGCGCCCCGCACACCCTCTCGCTCGAACAGCGGGGTCAAGGCCTCGAGCCAGGTCGGCAACCAGGCGTGGAGCGCTGGGCTGTCGAAGCGCAGCACCGCATAGTCCCCATACAGGTCGACGACGAATCCTGGCAGGCGGTCGCCCTCCCCGTGCACCAGCCGATACGCGTTCGTCGCAGGAGGTAGAATGCGTTGACGGAGCTCGAACGCCTCGGCGAGTCGCTCCGCAAAGAGGCGTCCATCCACCGGCTCGTCGCGCGTCGTGAACATGCGCACGGCGATCGCGCCCTCGTCCGAAATGCCGCGACCGATGAAGCGGCCATCACGCCCATGCACCGCAACGACGCGGCCGGCGCCATGAGGCGGGTTGCGCAAGGCCTTTCGAAAGACCCATGGGTGACCGGAGCGCAAGACGCGCTCCAGGGGAATCCTCAGCTGCAACGTGTCTTCTAGCGTCACAAGTCCGCCCGCCCTCGTTCTTACCTTTCGCGCGGTCTCTCGGAGCACGATCTAGCACGGTGCGCCTGGCGAAGTTGCCGAGACCTGAAAGCACCCGATACCGCTCGTTGGGCTAGGGACCAAGGCTGCGTTTTTGATGTATCGGGCAAGCGTTCACGGCCGTATCCTGCGCGCATGCGTTCCAAGTTTCCCGTCGCCGTCCTCTGGATCTGCGCACTGATCTTCCTGGGGATTGGGCTCGCATTCACGGTCATGCCCAGCGAATTGTTCGTTCCCATCGGCCTCACCGTTCCCGATGGTGCACCTTTGACCGAGCTTCGAGCGGTCTATGGCGGGCTCGAGCTCGCGATCGGCGTGTTCCTCGCGGTCTGCGCGCGCCGCGGCGGAGTGGCCGTTGAGCTCGGCCTCCTGCTCAGCTTTCTGCTCTTCAGCAGCCTTGCGGCCTACCGTGGGATAGGAATGGGTATCGATGGACCCCAAGCGCCGATCATGGGCGCCCTGCTGCTATCCGAAGCGCTTGGCGCATCGTTCTCCCTCGCGGGACTCGTCGTCCTCGGTCAGCGCTCGGGCAGGTCTTGAGCCATGCAAGGCGTTGCCTCGGGACGAACGACAGGCCTTCGGCCCTGCCAAGCTCGGAGTCGACGAGCAGATCTATAAAGGCGACTATCAATTCAACGAGGTCTTCACCGGCTGGTTTCCCCAGGTGATTCTGGTGAACGAATCCGGGCTCGATGACAAGCATGGAGTCGTGCTCCGAGTGAAGCCGGACGGAGCGCTGACCCTCATCCAGACGATCGACGCGGTGGCGGAGGCCGACCTCGACCTCCGCCGATACCCTCTCGATCGGTAGCAACTGGAAGTGGTTTTCGAGGTGCTGGGCTTCGACGAGACCGAGGTCCTCTTGCAGACCGACTCGAAGCGCCGGAGCGCACCCCATGACGTGATCCGGATTCCACAATGGACCCTCGAAAGCGTAAGCACTTCGACTCGCAGTCGCCCAGCATCGTACGCTGGCTCCGGGGGGATTTCCTCGGCGCTCGTAGTGAGCATGGACGTGAAGCGCGGATCATCGTTCATGCTGCGTCTGGTCTTCTTTGCTCTCGTGCTCATCGTCATGCTCTCCTGGTCGGTGTTTTGGATGGAGCGCTCCTCCTTGGCGGATCGAATCAATCTCTCGTTCATCGGAATCCTGACCGCCGTCGTGATCAACCTCGTCGTCGCCAGGCTCGACAAGCAGGGCAAGTTCGAGGCCGGAGATCGCGTTGACAAACGCTGCCGTTGGATCTTCCCGCTCGCCTACTTCGGATGGATCACCGTCATGACTGGAGCGGCGCTCATCTTCTTCTAAAAACGCCGTGTTATCGCTGCGAGGCGCGGCGCTCAGCGGGCATGAACCGGCGCCTGCCGACGGTCATTGTCGAGTCGCCGTTCCGAGCGCCTTGGCAAGCACCGTCAGGTGAGCGCACTCTGGCCGCTGTTCTGGCTGACCGTCCCACTGGTGTTGCTGGTTCTGTACGGGCTCTTCTCTGGAAATCGCTGAGCGGGGTGCGCTCTACCGAAAGATCCGGCGGACGCCCCAAATCGCCATGCCTATGGATGCCGCGGCGCCGAATCCGAACAACAAGTGTGCAAGCGCCTCGTTGACCGAGGGTGGGATGAACGGAACGTAACGGTTGAGAGTGCCTTCGGGCGCATAGAACGTGAGCCACCCGGCTCCTGCTGCCAGCGCAAGCAGCATCAACGATGCGATCGCGTCACTGAACCGATGGTCGCGGGCGAGCGACATGAATCCGATCAACATCAGAAGCGCGCCACCACCGAGCACCACGCTGCGCGGCGCGTGGATGACGGCATACTCCGGGGGCAAGATGCCGAGAGCCGCCACCGAGACGAAGCCCCCAGCGAGCACGCACAGAATCGCGACTCCCTTCCCCACTCCGGCAGCTTAGCGGATTAGGAGCGATGCAGCGACACATCGACCTCGCTCGAGCGGACGGGCCGATACTGAACGGGTCCGGCCACACCTAGATCGCGGCGCACCTCCTCGAGGGGCCGAGCGAGCCATTCGTGCCAGGGCACCTCGAGGAACCAGGCCGCTTTCTTCGCCAAACGCCGACCGTCGCGGACTGTTGCTCGCGCGCCCAGTCTCGGATCGGTGACCCGACCCAGCTTGAGCCAAGCGAGCGCTGCGATGGCACCGACACCGAGGTTGCCTGTCTCGTAGTGGCTGAAGGCTAGCAGCGCGGCTTCACCCACCAGGTCGCCCTTGTATCCGAGGACCGTGTGCCAGAGGTCATGCGTATCGCGGAGCCAGTCCTTGATCCAGAGGAACTCCTCGTCGGTGCCGCTCCTGCGCGCCCCTTCCGAGGCCGCGACGAGCCCATCCGCGCTGATGCCCTCCGACTCGATGAAGGCCAGGTAGGCACGCCCAAGACTCCCGTCCGGCAACGCGCGAAGCACCTCTCGGTCGTTGAGCAGGCGAAGCAGATTGGGCTTCGTCTCGAGAAGCCGGCGACCGTTGTCGCTTCTGAGAAGCCGTGCACGCATCCGTTTGAGGTTCGGCCCCTGCAGCGCGTCGATTACCTCGAACACATGCTCGGTCGCGTCCGGGTCGGCAAACACCCGCCGAATCGCGCGAGCCGCTGCGATGGGACGCATGGAGGTCACGTTCATGGGAGGCTCTTTAGCATCCGGCACCCAAGGCCGCCGCTCGACCCCAAGCCCGATCCCAATTTCCCCGGCCGACCGGATATCGCAAACCGTCGACGTCGGTCGGATCTCGGGGATCTCCAGACGTGGATTGACACTGGTTCGCTCCTCAAGGACCTTTGGTCCATGCCTTTCTTACGACGAGCCCGTCTGGCGACGGTCTCAATCGTCTGTCTCGGGTTGAGTCGCGTTGCCTGCGGCACGCCGCCGCAGAACCCACCCGATGAGCCCCCGGATGTACTCACTTGCGCAGACCTCGAGGCACCGGTGCGCCAGGACACGAGCGCATGTGGCGAAGTCGATGCAACCCAACCGACTTTACTTGTCGAGTGTACGCGGGGATCCGGATATGCGGGCGTCTGGGCGATCGACGCCGACGGACTGCCCGCTTATGACTTCACCGCCGAGCAGCGTTGCGACCCGGCGGCACAGCACTGGAGCCCTCGCACGACGCCACAACGCGATCCGATCCACCTGATCGGAAACGGACGTGGCCTGGTGGCGATGGCGCATGCGTCCGGAGGGGTCGAAATCTACACGCAGGACCGCGGGCACAAATGGATCAACCACGTGGACACCTGGGCCGATCCGGAGACGCCCGACTATCCGATGCAACTGGGCGGAGGCTTTTCGTACCTGGTCGACGGTGAGCAAACCCTCAGCACGCGCTTCGAGGACCTGCCCCTCGGCAAAGCAACCCAACAGCAGACGCGCCGCTTCGGTGTCGGCTACGTCGAGACGGTGACGGATCTCGGAGACCTTCGCGTGCGGCGCCGCACCTTCGCGCCGGACGCCGATGCCCGAGCCCTGGTCGCGGAGGTCGAAATCGAAAACCGCTCGGAAAGGGAGCGCGATCTCGGGTTGGTGGAGATCTGGGATGTGAACATCCATCAAATCCCTGTCGAGCTCGCGACCAGTGACTTGCTCGCGCCCGGAATCACCGAGCGGATCGACCGCAAGCGCCGGGCTCTGATGGCGCAGTTCGAGCACGAGCTCGGTTACGACGCTGGAACGCGCGTGGCCGAGGTACGGACGCGCGCGCTGAGCCTTCCCGAAAGCGTCACGGGACGCGAGGACGTCTCCGATGTCGACTACTTTCCAGACCCGATCTACCTCGCCGTGCTCGATGCGAATGCATCGGTCGACGCAGCATGGCTCGACGATCGGGAGCTTTGGGGCGATACGGCCGAGCGCTCCGTGCCAACCGGCCTCGACACATCGGGGCAAACGGAATCCCGAACGCTGACCCTCTCCGGCGAAGGGCAGCACCCGGTCCTGGCGATGCGTGTGCGGGTTACCGTGCCTTCGCATGGAAAGGAGCTGCGTCGCTTCGCATTCGGTTATGTGCCCGGTGGAGGCGAGCCCGATGCAGACGTCGCTAGCCTGAGAGCCGCGGCGTCCGAGCTCGCTTCGGCTACCGCCGGATCGTGGCGCGAGCGCCTCGTCTGGGCGGCGTTTCCCGGTCTGAAAGACGCCGGAGCGATGCAACGCGAGATCGCCTGGGCTTCGTACAACGCCCTGGCAAACGTCACGTTCGACGAGTACCGCGGTCATCGCGTGCTCGGCCAAGGAGGCTCGTACAAGTACATTCATGGACTCGATGGGGCCTTCGGCGACCTGGCGCTCTTTGCCGAATCGATGCTCTTGGTGGACCCCGAAATCTCAAAAGAGAACTTGCGCTACTGTTTCGCTTCACAACACGCATCGAGTGATCCCACCCCTTGGCGCTACCCCTACGCCACCACCGGCGTCGGAAACTTCAACGACGTAGGTATCTACGCGCAACGCAGTGACCCTTACTTCGTCGTTCCCTGGATCACCGGCGAGTACCTGGCCGTGACCCGCGACCGCGACTTCGTCGATCTGGACATTCCGTATTGGCCGCGGAACGCCGGGGAAACCGGCACCGTCCTGAACCACCTGGCGCGCACGATCGAATACGCCACCGATAGTCTCGGCATCGGTGCGCGCGGATTCACGGCGATGGGCACAGGAGATTACGCGGACGGCGTCCTCAATCTCACCGAAGAGGAGACGACGCCGCATGGCACCTCCTCTACCTACAACGCGGGAATGGTCGTAGCGGGATTTCCGCTGGCCGCCGCGCTCTTGGAGCCCGAGGACGCAGCGCTCGCCGCCGTCATGTCGAGCCTCTACGACTCCCAGGTTGCGGCCTTTGCGAGCGACGGATGGGGCGGCCAATGGTACAGGCGCGGATTCGCGGACAACGGAAACCCCCTGGCGCCCGACTACTTGTTTCTCGAACCGCAAGTGTTGCCGACACTGGCTGGTCTCGTCGATGATCTGCGGAGAGATCAGCTCTTGCGGGAGATCGACGCCCGCTTGGAGACGGAGATCGGCGCCCTCTCGACCGTCAGCTTGCTCGACTCGGAAGGAAGCGTGGGCGGCCTCGATCAGCCCCAGGTCGGCGGCGTTTGGCCCGTGGCCAACGCCTGGCTCACCGAAATGCATGCGATGAGCGACACGAGCGCGGGCTGGAGCAGCTTCATCCGCAACTCGCTCACCGCGCACGCGAAGACATACCCGGAGCTCTGGTACGGCATCTGGACGGGGCCCGATTCGTACAACGGTCCGGCCTACGAGCGCCCTGGCGAAGCCGACGCGCATGCCGTCACCGCACTCACGGATTACCCGGCCCTCAATGCACACGTGCACGCCAGTCCGCTTCGCGCGCTTCGAGGGCTACTCGGTGTCTCGGGCACTCCGACGGGTATGCGCATCGATCCGCGCGTTCCGACGGAGACTTTCAGCGTGGTCTGGCCGCGTTTGACCCTGCACAGTCGGCCTGATTCGATGAGCGGCTCAGTGACCGCCTCGGGGACCCAGCTCATCGAAATGCGCGTCACCGTGCCAAGCGGCCTCCGCCAAGGGGAGCTCATCGTCACCGCTGCGTCGACGCCGGTACCCTACCGGAGGGAGGCCGATGCGCTCGTGTTCGCGCTACCGGTTCAAAACGACACGCCCGTTTCCTGGTCGATTGCGCGCGCCTTTCGGTAATCTCGACTAAGGGTCGACCGGGCAGGTGAATCCGTTGACTCCTGGAAACACGGTGACCAACGTGCCCTCCTCGACTCGGTCGGCGAGCGAGGTGGGGTCGGTGAACGCGCCGCCGAGCCAGTCCTCGAGGGCAACGCCTGCAATCTCGAGCGTGCTGAACTCCGGCCCGGTGAGAATCCCGCCATGGACCGACTGAGGCACGGCATCGAGGAAGTAGAACACGCCGTTCCGACCGGCCTCGGTGCAGTACGAGGTGCGCGCCGCGTTCGTCCACGCAACGGTCGATGGGAACACCGTCGTGTCCCGCTGCGTGTTGTCGATCTGGTTCGATACCTGCAACAGTTGTTGGTCCGGTACGGCCCGAAGTCGCTGAGCGTGTGCCGCACTGATGATCGGACCGGCGCCGCAGGCAGGCTCTAGGCAGTAAGGTGGGGTGGTTTCGCTCACGTTCCAGAACGGAAACTTGGCGAACCCGAGCCCGATGACTCCGTTGCCTAGCCCGTTGTCGAGCGCGAGCGCCGCACCCGCCACACTCGTGGTGTGGGCCCATCGAAGATCGTCGATCGGGTAGTGAAGATTGTACAGAGTCCCGAAGCCTCCGGCGGAGTTGCCGCTGAAGAGAACCGTCATCTGATCAGGGCGGTATCCTTCGATGTCCGAGTCGTACTTCTCGGTCCAGATGAGGTTCCGGACGTATTGAAGCGCGGCGCGCACGTTGCGCGCCCCGTACCTGTGAACGGTCACGTTCGGAAATGTCTCGATGGTTCCCATCCCCGCGAACACGTCTTGGGTGCAGTAGGGAAGAAAGACCTTCGTCCACTGGGCAAAAGGGTTGGCCGCGGGGTTCGCGTCGAAGATGCCATCGTTTGGGAAGCCGTCCCCGGTTGCGTTGAAGAGGCCGGGGCTGCCGGCGAATCGAGCCGCGCAGTCGTCGTTGAACAGGCAAACACCGCCCCCTTGCATGAAGATCACCACGTTCTCGACTGGAGATCCGGATGGCGCCAAATCGATCCAGAACGCGTAGGGACTCCCGTCGCCGCAACGGGTGCCCCAAATGGAAGCGTCGAGGACGATCTGGGTAGGTGTGGCTCGGTTGGGAACGGCGATGTTCGGCCCCACGATATTCGGTCCGCAGGTGCTGTCGGGAAGCGGAAACGTGTCGCCGATGCCCGCCGAGGTCATGCAGTCGGCTTGCGCTCTCGCCCGCGCTACGAACTTCTGCTCATCGAGCCCAGTCAAATCTTCGAGGCTCGAGCTTGCGCAACTCGCGCTGATCTGAAGCACCGCGGCCGTTTGTGCGGCGGCTACGTTGGCCTGCGTGGTGGCCAGATCACAGGGAGCGTCGAGCAGGTCTGGCGACTGGGCGCAAAGGCGGTGCTCATTGAATGTAGTCGCTAGCAGCGCCGCGCCCTCGGTAAACGCCGCGTCCATGCATGTTTGATCGGCGGTGTTGCTCGTCGAAATTGCCCTCGTTGAGGACGCTCGCCTGTGGACCGCCGAAGCTCCGTGCCACCAGGCTCGCGATCTGGCCCCCGCATTCCTCGACCAAGCGATCAGCGAGCGCCGGCCCGTGCATCTGCGATCCGTAGCCGGCTGGCTGGGGACGGCTGCCGGTGCACGAGGTCTCAACTCGGGTGCGCAGGAACGCAAAGTAAGGGTCGAGCTGCGCAGCATCGCAAGGAGCGCCAGTACCGAGGTAGCAATCGCGCGTGGCCTCGGCGACACGCTGCACGCAGAAGTGCAGCTCGAAGGCGGCCGCGCGCTCGCAAATACCCCCTTCGTCGCACGACTGCGCCATGATGATCGGGGCAACGAAGACCGCCAAAGCGATCCGAATTCGGATGGGCATGGGTCTTGTCCTGGTTCAATCCCGCACGAGTCGTCGCTACGGAGGTCGACACCGGCGAGCCCGCGGGCGACGCTCTCTTACTTGCAACGCGAGCCGTGTTTCTGTCAATCCGAATCCGTCGCGCTCGGGGCTAGCCGGTGCCTGACCTGGATTTCGGTGAGATAGAGCACGACCCGTTGCCGAAACGGCCGAGACTTCCCGTTCCAACCTATCGCGCACTCTCGACCGAAATCGCTCCGACGAGGTAGATCGGCCCGTCGTCCGGATCGAGTGTCCACTGCACGCCGTTGGACAGATCCGACGGCGTGAGGTCGGTCCCGTCCCGACCGAGTATCTGCGCCCCGCCAGACGAACCCTCCGCGCGCAAGGACCATGTCGCCCTTTGCTCTGCCCAGAGCGCGGTGACTTGCGAGCCATCGGGGCGGTCGAAGCGTAGTGCGTGCTCGCCCGAGCCAAGAGGCACGATCTCGGGCGGACCCGCGTCACCGAGAACCTCAGTCAAGGTCGACACCGCCAAGTACGAAGGCTTTCGGGTGAGGTCCCATTCCAGGAGCCCCCAGTGATGCTCGATGTTGCCGGGGTTGGCGTCCTGCGCGTCGCGGTCTTTGAAGATGACGCTGCGACGCAGGCCCAGGCTGTAATTGAAGAGCAACATTCGCGCGAGGTAGCTCGCTTGCCGGTTTGGCGTCACGGCCGGGAGGAAATTCAAACCATCGGGCGGCGCGCTAGGATCGTAAGTACTGTAGCCCCATTCTCCGCTCGATATGGGAAGAGGGTAGCCGGCAGCGTCCAAGAGATCGCGCGCGACTTGGATCTCGGCCGCCGTGCCCTCCGGGCGATCGAGCCGATAGAGATGGAGCGTGACTTCGTTGGCAAACGAGAGCACGCCCGTCCCAGCGATACTCTCTAGAAAGCGCGGCCCACCGATGCCGAGGCCGGCTCCCTCGGTGATCTCCGGAAGCCCGAAGAACAAGGCCCCAACGACGATCGCGCCCTCGGGATCCGCGGCGCGCAAGGCTGGGGCAGTGCTGCGGACGAGCTCGACGTAGAGCTCTGGGTCGGGACCTCCATCGGCGCTGCTCCAGAACTGCAAGAGGTTCGGCTCGTTCCAGATCTCCCAGCTGTGGCCTCGACCTCCATATCGGCGTGCGGCTGCACCCGCGAACGCCGCAAATGCTTGCCGCGCTTCCTCGTTCACGACAGCCAGCGTTTCTCCGTAGAGAGGGTTCCCGTAGTCGAGAATGAAGAGGATCCGAAGTCCGAGCGACTCGCAAGTTTCGACGAGCTCATCAAACCCGGACCCGACGAAGTCGTACACCCCGGTTTCCTTCTCGATCGACGCCCAGCTGAGATCGTTGCGAATGAAGCTCACGCCCGCCTCGGCGAGCCGCGTCAGCGCGTCGTGATCGACGACTCCACCCGAAGCGTAATGCGTGTTGACACCGACGGTGTCGCCGAACGTCATGCCTCGTTCGCTTGCCTGATCCGAGCTGCAGGCCGATGCGCCGATGAGAGTGAGAGTAGCAACGAAACGAAGAAACAAGATGGTTCGCATGACTGCGACGAACATATCGGAATCGAGTTTCGTTGCAAGGATCGCCCAGGGGC
>CAWBAV010000026.1:0-152040 GCA_963786865.1 uncultured delta proteobacterium
CTTGCAGAAGGACCCGCCGTGCTCGAATTCGCACTCTTCGCCTTCCAGACAGTCGAGGTCGGACTCGCAGTCCATGACGCCGGCGCCGTCTTCCCCGTTCTGGTCACCGCCATGCGGCTTGCAGAAGGACTCGCCGTGCTCGAGCTCGCATTCCTCTCCTTCGGGGCAGTCGAGGTCAGACTCGCATGCCAGGCCGGAGCCTCCGCCTGCGCCCGAGGCTTGACGAGTGGCAAGCTCGGACGAGCCGGCGCTCGGCTCACCGCAACCTTGAGCGAGTAGAAATGCAGCTCCGAGAAGTGACCAGGTTAATCTTTGAATTCATCGTGTGCTCCTTGTGAGATCGGACTTGGGGATTGCTGCGAAAAGCCCCCTACCGGGCGTCGCATCCCTCAAGTGACCAGTGGCTCGCAAAACGGTTCGGATCCTTACAACTTGATACAAATGAGCCGGTATAGCGGTCCACGGACACTGGTCTCATAATGGGCGGCTCCATGGCCGTGTCCGAAACAGCCAGCATGCTCAATCGAGAATCGAATGGGCTGCGCGACGAAGAGGAGTCTGTTCCTGGCGATGCAGAGCTCGTGGCGTCACTGCAATTGGGTCATCCTGAAGCGCGCGCGGCGTTCTTCGATGCATACGGCGAATTCGTGGAACGCTTGCTGATTCGCGTGCTCGGGCGGGATCCCGAGATCGAGGACCTTCTTCACGACGTGTTCGTGCAGGCCCTCGCAAACATCGGTCAACTACGTGACCCAACTCGGCTCAAGGCTTGGCTCGCTCGAATGACGGTGTTCGTGGCCAGAGGTGCCCTGCGCCGACGGCGTCGTGGACGCTGGCTCACGTTCATGCCCGCCCAGGAGTTGCCGGAACAAAAGTCCTCAGCGACCTCCCACGAGACACGCGACCTGCTCGACCGTGTGTTTTCGGTGTTGAACGGTCTGCACCCGAACGACCGTATCGCGTTCTCGCTGCGCTACATCGAAGGGCTCACCCTGCCCGAAGCCGCCGAAGCAAGCGGAGTATCGCTCGCGACGTTCAAACGCTGGTTGCAGCGGTCGGACAAGGCCTTCTTGGCTCGAGCCCAGCGCAATGACCAAGCCCTTTACGACACGCTCCTCGAAACACCACGATGGGGAGGCTCTCATGGATGAGCGTCTCGAACAGCTCGGTGCGGAAGTCGCGCGGATCCAAGACGAAGCCTTGCCCGACGGGCGGAGGCGAGCCGCGGTTCGACGGAAGCTCTTGGTGACGCCGCTGCCTGCAAAGCAACGGACGCGGAGCCTTGGGCGACCTGCAATGGGACTCGCGCTGGCTTCCGCCGCGCTCATCGCGCTGTTCTTCTTCCGAGCGTCCGAGCCCGGCCTCGTCGAGTATCGCGTCGGCGATGCGCCGCCCTCGACTCGAATCGACGAGTGGATCGCCGCACCGGAGACGCAGATGCTCCCCATCACGTTCAGCGATGGCGCATCGGTCCAATTGAGCCCCGGGTCGCGGGCGCGCGTGCGTAAGCTGAGTGCGCTTGGTGCAGCCGTGCAGCTCGAGCATGGCGAAGCGACCGTCCGCGTGGTGCATCGGGACGCGACGCGCTGGACGGTCGAAGCCGGGCCGTTCGTGGTGCATGTGATTGGAACCCGTTTTCGGGTGCGGTGGGAGCCTGGGGACGAGGCGTTTGGGCTCGATGTGCGCGAGGGCACGGTTCGATTGAGTGGACCGACCGGCACGCGCACCATCACGCAGAGCGATGGAGCCGTGCGACTGAGCCTTCGCCCGCCGCCCCCGGCTCCGACGGCGCCTGCGCTGGCGGCACCCATCGAGAAACCGCCGGAGCTCCAGCCCCGTCCGGCGCGCACAATCGAAACGCCGGAACCCGAGGTCGCGGCACCTTCCAGTCGTTCGCCCCTTCGTTCCGAAGCGCGGGTCGCCACCCCTGACACGCCCTCGTACCGACCGCCGTCGGGATCTCTCGAGTTGAAGCTGCCGCCGAAGAACCCGGACCCGAGCTCGGACCCGCAGCCCGCCGCCGAGCCCGAGGTCGCAGCCGAAACGGAGCCCGAGTCCGCTGCGCGCGAAGAACCCGCGCCTGCGCCGGAGCCCGCGTGGAAGGAGCTCGTGGCCGAGGGCAAGTATGAAGAGATGCTGTCTTCGCTGAGCCCCGCGCAGCTCGAAGAGGCGATGTGGCAGGGCGACGAGCGCGATGTCGTGAACATCGCAGCCGCCGCGCGCCGCACGGGTGACGCGCGTACTCGGTATATGTACAGCGTGGTGCGGGCGCGTTTCGCCGGGACCGACGGCGCAGCAAACGCGGCCTTCATGATTGCGCGGATGGAATTCCACGCAAACGCGCCCCACGCAGCGGCAGGTTGGCTCGAGATTTATCTTCGCGAGCGTCCCGATGGCCGATTTGCGCGGGAGGCCGCCGGGCGGCTCGTCGAGGCCTACGTGCAGTCCGAAGATTCTCCGAAAGCAAAGGCTGCCGCAGAGCGCTACCTGGCTCGATACCCCGACGGACCCCACGCCGCGCTCGCGCGCTCCGTGTTGCAATGACGAGAATGCGGAACGCTGGGATTCTTTTCACGGCCGTGGTCTTCGGGGCCCCGCCGGCTGCGCGCGCCGAAACCGAATTGGCCGCCGATGAGGGCGCTCGCACGACTTGCGAAGCCGTCCGGGTGGATCTTTCATCGATTGGAATCGACGTGCCCGCGACGGTCCCGGACTCGAGCGAACGGCGGGCGCGGCGGCGGGCGTTTGCCAGTGACGAGGTCGACGCCCTGGTGGTTTGTCGTTCGGGGCCGGACCTAATCGAAGTGTTCTACCCCGACGGTTCGAGGCTGGGAGTGTTTGCTTTCGACGTGTCCGCCGAGGACGACATTGCGGTGGCTCCGGTGTACGTGAGCGAGCGCATCCGCTCGGAGCGCTTCGTCGCCGACGTGCCCGTGGCGATTCCTTTTGCTCCGGCGCTCTGGTGGCTTGGAGTCGGCGCCGATGCGTTCTTCTCACCGGGTGGCATCGCACCTCTGGCGTTCGTTCGACTGGATCTCGGTTATCGCTTCCATCGACATGGGTCCGTCGATGCCTTCGCCGCGATTCAGCCCTACATGCGGGGCTTGAATGCGGACGGTCTCGAGACCCGGTTGCGCCTCGACCAGTACGGTGCGGGGCTTTCCTACCATCCCTTGGTCCGACCTCGGGTGGATCTCGCGTTCGGCGCGCGTGCGGCCGCGGTTCGCTTGGGTGTTTCCGGCACGGAGAGCACTCAGGCCGGCGACTTCACGGCTCAGCGCGACGCGGTCTGGTCTGCGTTTCCAGCAGGTCGCGTCGCACTTCGCGTCGGACTCAGCCAAATGATTTGGATGAACGTTCACGGAGAGGTTGGCGCCATTCTTCCGCGGGTCGTCGTATCGGGCGCCAACGCGGAGTTCGGCTCGATTGGTGAATTCGCTGCGTCGACGGGACTCAGCGTGGAGGCACACTTCCGATGACGACGACTATTCATACATCTGCCTTCGCTTTGGTGCTCTTGCTCGGCTTCGGTTGCGGCGTGACCACCGTTCAGCCATTCGTCGAAGCGCTCGACGCCGGGTACTGCCGGAACGGGCGGCATGACCAGCGACGCGAGCGTCGGCGACTGCGAGTCCGATCTCGATTGCCCCATGGGCGAGGAGTGCGAGATTGAGGACGGCAGCTCGTTCTGCAAGCCGCACGGCGGTGGTGGCGACGGCGGTACCGGAGGCGACGGTGGTACCGGGGGCGACGGTGGTCGCTCGGGCAGCAACAGCGGCCCAGGTTAGGCTCGGAGCTCTTTGTTCGAGGCCGCTTCGTTCAAGAACCGAAAGAGCTCGACCATGACCGCGGTGTCGTGCGTGCAATAAGCCTGGAGCTGGGCGCGCAAAGTCCGTCGCGCGTCCGCGCTCAAGTCTGCAGGACGGCAGAGCAGGCGCTCCAAGAGAGACGAGGCGACTTGACCGTCGGAGACTTCGAGCGCGTCGTAGCCCATCTCGGGCAGCAAGGCGGGAACGACGTTCTTGATGCTGAAGCTGCCGCGGAACTCGGGGTGGTAGAGATTGTTTCGGACGACGACGAGTAGGTCTTGGACCTTGTCGCGGGCCTCGAGTAAGGCAGGCGCGTGCTCGGACGAAGACTCGGCGAGAATGCCTAAGCACTCCTTTTCGAACGTGGCGTTCCAGGCGAGGACGGTGGCGGCGCCATCCAGGGCCTTGACGAGCGCTTCGGCGACGCCGCGGCGGGGGTCGCCCTTCCCTTCTGCGAGATACGCGTGCTGGGTCACCTCTCCGTTCTCGCCGAGCATGTGCACGCTGAACTGGACCGGAACCTTGCCGAAGGGGCTGCAGCCTTTCCAGATGGGCAGCGCGGGCGCGATGGTCTCGAAATCGAGCATGGCGATGGGGTAGCGATACGCGCCGAGGGCGCGCCGGAGACCGGGCTCGACGATTGTTTCGTTTCGCAAGACGGCGGCGCGGTGTCGCTCTTGGATGCCGTTGAGTGGGAAGTCGCTCGGGATCTGGTCGACGGTGTCGATGCCATTGTCGTGGAGCTCGGCGAGCTTCTTGTCGCTGATGCGATGCAGATCTTCGATGGCGTGCTCGGGCGCTGGCACATTGCAGCGTGCGAGGAAGGGGCAGGTGTACGGAGAACTGCAGTGGGGACCCGGCTCGACCTCGGGGAGCTCGCCTTGGAGCATTCGGATCTGCGCCTGCGCTTCTTCGTGGATGCCTCCGCGAAGGGCCGCTACCTCTTCGCTGATGTCAGCTCGGATGAAGAGCGGGCCTTGGTCGGGGTGCCGGTGAGCGCGGTTGAGGTGCATCAGCTCGACGCGGGCAACGGGCAGGCCTGCGCGTTCGACGACGTGGGCCTGCACGGCGGCGTCGGGAATGTGTTGCGGCTTGACCTTGGTGGCGGCCTTCACTTCGGTGACGACCCAGCCTTCGGCTTCCTTCGAGAGCGCGTCGACGGCGACGAAGATCTCGTCCTCGATGAACGAGGCTTCGAGAATGACGGAGGCGCCCGAGTCGATGGCTTTTCGAGTGGCCTCGATGGCAGCGGGAAGTCGGCGATAGTCGAGGTCGATGAGGGTGGCACCCGGGAACTCTTCGCGCGCGCGTTCGCCGACGCGGTTGCCGATGTCGAAGATCGCTCGAAGGGCGGCGTCGGGCTTGAGCTCCGGCGCGTCGGGCTCGTGCGCCTTCCACCAGAGTTGACGGTGGCATTGAAGGCCCGAGGTGAAGCGGGACTTGGAGAGGCGCAGGGGTTTCGCGGACATCGGTCTTGACTCTCGCAGATGGCTAGAGAACAGTGGCGGACCCATCGTCGAGTCCAGCGCGAGAGTACCCTTCATGAATCGGTTTCGTTCAGTAGTTCGTGGGATTTCGGATTGGCGCCAGCCGCGCGCGCTCATGGCCTGGGGTTTCTTAGCCGGCGTGCTCGGCTGTGGCACGAGCACCAGCCCCCAATGGCCGGACGACCCGGCGGTAAAAGGACCCATCACGGAGTTTGGCGCGCCCTTCGTTGCGGGGACGATTGGGCTCAAGCTGTCGGACGCTGGCTATGAGCAGCGGGAGTATTTCATCTCGGGGACGGCTTCCTCGTACGGCCGCGTTGGCGAGCTCGATGAAGACGGGAACTGGGAGGTCGAAAAAGCCGACACCGCGGAATTCAACACGCGCATTCTGGTGTACCGGCCCATCGATGCGGCGGCGTTCAGCGGGACGGTCGTCGTGGAATGGCTCAACGTGAGCGGCGGGGTCGACGCGTCACCGGACTGGAGCGCGGCGCACACGGAGATCTTGCGCGAAGGACACGTCTGGGTCGGGGTCTCGGCGCAAATCGTCGGGATCGAAGGCTCGGGCTCCGACAACAGCTTTGGCCTGCACCTCAAGCGTGTGAATCCCGAACGCTATGGCGAGCTCGTGCATCCGGGTGACAGCTTCTCGTACGACATGTATGCGCAGGCAGCGCAGGCGATTCGGAACCCGCTGGACATCAAGCCGCTCGGCGAGCTCGTCGCGGAGCGGGTCATCGCCGTGGGTGAGTCCCAATCGGCGGGGCGCCTGGTGACGTACGTGAACGCGCTTGGACCCATCTACGACGTGTTCGACGGCTACATCATCCACAGTCGCGGCGGGGGCAGCGCCAGGCTTTCGCAAGACCCTCAGGCTGACGTACCGACTCCCGAAATCGTGCGCGTGCGCGAGGACTTGGATGAGCCCGTCCTGATGTTCCAGACCGAATCGGACCTGCTGCTCCTGGGCTCACTGCCCAGCAATCAGCCGGACTCGCGCATGTTTCGCCTCTGGGAAGTCGCGGGCACCGCACATGCCGATGTCTACACCTTGAAGACCAGCGGCAAGGACCTCGGTGACGATCCCTCGGTCGCAGCGGTCGTCGAAACCACGGACGCGGGGCCGCTTCCGGGGCTCATCACCTGCGAGGCGCCCATCAACTCCGGCCCGCAGCACTGGGTGCTCAAGGCGGGCCTTCATGGATTGGTGGACTGGATCGGCGGCGGGGAGCCCCTCCCGGAAGCGCCGCGTCTGTCGGTCACCGAAGACGGGACCGCATTTCAACTGGACGAGCTAGGGAACGTGCTCGGCGGCATCCGGACGAACTACGTCGACGCACCGGTGGCGGTCTTGTCGGGACTCGGCCAGACGGGCAACTCGTTTTGCCGCATCTTCGGCACCACCGCGCTCTTCGATTCGGCGCAATTGGCCGAGCTCTACCCGACGCGGGCGACGTACCTCGATGCGGTGCGCGCTTCGGTGCAACGCGCCGTGGACGGAGGCTACCTCTTGCCTCCGGATGCCGCCCTGATCCTCGCCTGGGAGGAATCCACGGACATCGGAGGATCCTGAGCGGCAGTGCGTCGAGCGTGGAGTGACTTCCTAACCCATTCGCTCGACCAAGTGGTCGACGTACGCCCTCACCCGAAGCGGTAAGTAGCGACGCCGGGGATAGACGGCGAGAATCGACCAGCGGAGGGCGACGGTATTGGGAAGCACTTCCCGGAGCTTGCCTTTGCGGAGCGCCTCGGTCGCTACGAAATCGGGGACGAGTGCAACGCCGAGCCCTGCGATGGCGAGGTCGCGGATCGCATCAGGATCGTTGACGCGAAGCGGACCGTCGACTGCGATGGTCTCGGCCTTGCCCTTCCATTGGAAGCGCCATCGTTGCTGGTCGCGAAAGTTCGTATCGACGAGGCAGTCGTGCTCGCGCAAGTCGGTCGGTTTCTTTGGAGTGCCTCGGCAGCGCAAATAGGAGGGCGCGGCGACGGCGACGATGGACACGGGAGCGATTCGACGAGCGACGAGCGACGAGTCGCGCGGCTCGGTGACACGGATGGCGACGTCGATGTTTTCTTCGACGAGGTCGACCATGCGGTGCGTGAGGTCGAGGTCGATGCTGACGTCGGGATAGCGCGAGATGAAGTCCTTGGTCATGACATGGAGATAGTGGGAGGCCAGGCCGGGTGGCGCGCTGACACGCAAGCGCCCACGTGGGGCGGCCACGCCTTCGCGGACCGAGGCTTCGAGCGACTGGATCTCCCCAAGGACGCCGGTGCACCGTTCGCGGTAGGCGCGCCCGGCCTCGGTCAGGCTCAGGGAACGTGTGGTGCGTCGAAGGAGCTGCACGCCGAGGTCCTCTTCGAGGGCGCTCACGTACTTGCTGACCACGGCTTTGGACCGGCCCCAGTGTCGCGCGGCCGCGCTGAAGCTGCCGGCGTCGACCACACGCACGAAGGCTTCCATGGCGAGCAGGCGGTCCATTGTTCACGAATCATAGACAATCTTTCTAAGATTGGGCTAATTGTTTCTGCCCTAGATCGGCGCGAGACTGGTGGCATGACGTACCGCAGCGACATCGCCTTCACACCATCGGTCAAGGCAGCCCAGGAAGCCCGCGGTTCCAGAGCCGGTTACGAAAAGGCCATGGCTCGGCACGATTGGGACGACCAAGTCACCCCCGCGCTCGAAGCGTTCATCGCGGAGCGCGACTCGTTCTACCTCGGCACGGCTTCCAAAGACGGCCAGCCCTACATTCAGCACCGAGGCGGCCCCAAGGGGTTCTTGAAAGTGCTCGACGCGCATCGGCTCGCGTTCGCCGACTACCGCGGGAACCGGCAGTACATCTCGGTCGGCAACCTCGGCGAGAACGACAAGGCGTTCATCTTCTTGATGGACTATCCGAACCGCCGGCGCGTCAAGATCTGGGGGCGCGCCGAGTATGTCGAAGGCGACGACTCGGCTCTGAAAGCAGTGGTCGACTCCGACTACGATGCGCTTCCCGAGCGCGCCATCGTCTTTCACATCGAAGCCTGGGACTCGAACTGCCCTCAACACATCACGCCCCGGTTCACGGTCGACGAGCTGAGCGAGCGAGGCCTCGCGATGGACTGAGGCGCTAGCGGATCCGTTGCTCGGCGAGAGCCCGCACTTCTTGGACGAGCTCTGCGGTGACGCGGTTCCTTTGCTCGATGGTCCAGAAGTTCTTGAGGGGGTCTACTTCCATGACGGGACTGGCGTGGTCGCCGCGGTCGAGCTCTCGGTGGATTGCGCCGGGCAGGTCCGTGCTGTTTCGGGGAACCAGGCCATCGTTGGGGAGGTCGAGAATCTCGGCGAGGTAGACGTTGGTGAGCGTGAGGAGACCGAGGGTGCCGAGGGCAGCGGTGCTGGCATCGGAGACGCGCTCGCGGATGAGTTGAATGGCGGCGCTGCTGGATGCAGCGAGGACGCGGGGGACGTCGCTCGGGGTTGCGCGGTAGTGCTCGACGACGAGGCCGGTGATCTCCGAGACGAGCGCGGGGTCGAAGACGCCGTCCGCGAAGGCGCTCGCAAAGCTCGTGACGGTTCCTTCGGTTTCGTAAACGTTGTATGCGCTGATGACGGGGATGCGCGCGGTGAGCGCGAGGATCTCTTCTCGACGGGCTTGCATGTACGCGCTGCGCGTCTGGGTGCGAAGGTCGTCGATGGCTTGGCCGTTTCCGCCGACCGCGCGAAGCAGCATGTCGTGAATGCGCGGCGTTGCCGAATTGGCCAGGGGAGAGCCGTAGAAGGGAGCTTGAATGGCGACCCAGCCGATGACCTTGGTGCCCAAGAGCTCGGGCGCTGAGAGAAGCGCTTCGAGTGTGTCGAGGCTTCCCTTGCTGTGCGAGACGATGATGGTCTTCTTCTTCGTCGTGCGCAGGAGCTCCAAGATCGCGCCTGCGTTGTGGGAAACGCCTTGCGAGGTGTCGAAGTCGGGGGATTCGAGCGAGGCGTTGCGGTAAGGAATTCCCCCAGACTCGAAGGCGCGCATCTGCGTGTAGAAGGAGGCGAAGCGGCCGGGCTCGACATCGATTTCAATTCGCGGAAGCGCCTCGGCGATCTCATCGCCGATGGGGAGAACGATGCTGCGGTCCCCCGGGAGCTCGATGTGCACGTTGAGTGAGCGCGCGGCGCGCTCCAGGGCTGCGTTCAGCTCGTCTTCGAGGCTCAGACTGAGCTCCTCGTAGAGCTCGGACATGAGCCCTCCGATGAAGAGGACTTCCTGGTTCTTGCCAAGCTTCGGAATGGTGGCCGAAAGCTCGCCCTCCCCCACGGTGGCCTCCGCAACATCGGAGGGCTCGCCTTTGCATCCCCGACCGTCGTTGCAGCCAGAGAGACCGAGCAGGGCGACGAGCCCACAAGGGAAGAGAAACCCTCGATGTGTCGCATGGCGTCGCATGCTGTTCAGAGCCAGGGCACCTCGGTGGCGGTGAGCCCGTCGGACTCTATCAAGATGAGCCCTCTCCGATACTCGTCGCCCTCGGACTTCCAATCGGCGTTGGCTTCGTTGATGCGCCTCTGCGTTCGGTTCGCCCGTTTGTCCGCCGGCTTGCCTCGACACTGATCGTCGTGCGCGTAGGTGACCTCCGTCTGTTCGAGCCAGGTCTTGAGACCTTTGTAGGCATTGCTGCCGCGTTGCACGGTCGCTAGCTCTGGGACGGTCCAGCCGTACTTGTTGACCGAGTAGAGGCGGACGAAGTAGGTGCGCCCGGCAGCGAGCGCGAGCTCCAGGCGAAAACTGCTCTGATTCGAAACGTCCGAGACGAAGAGCGTGTACCGCCCCGGCTTCATCCGAAGCACCTCGGCTTGGCGAGGTCCGAGCGTCGCCAGGCAGATCCCCTTCGTATCGAAGACGATGAAATCCGAGGAGTCCGGGATGCGCTCGGACTGAACGAACACGAGAAGCGCCCCGTCGTCGGGGGCCACGAACGCCGAGGTGTCGACCGCCGCCGCAGGAAGCGGCCAGACGAGCGGCACGGCGGTCACGAACGCGATGGAGATCCACAGAACCGGATGCATGGGCTTCACTGGGTGCTCCTCATGTTCGCAAGATACCAAGCCGCGGCCAAGACCAGCGCTCCGATGATCGACCATGCGACCTTGCTGTGGACGCGCGGCAGGAGCTTTGGGAGCGGCCAGACCTCTTGGCTGAAGAAGTTGTCTGGGAAGGTATCGACGCCGCCGAACCCGAGGCGCGCAGGGGGATCGGCGGGCATCTTCGCCGTGCCGAAGATCCAGTCCCAGCAACTGAAGATGATGCCGTAGTTGACGGTGGTCTTGGCCGTGCCTTCGTAGTCGTGATGCCAGATGTGCATCCGCGGGCTGTTGAGAACGTAACGCCAGGGCCCGTGACCGAGGTTCAGATTGGCATGGTTGAGGTGGCCTATGAGCGTGCCGAAGATCGCATGGAACATCAGCGCCTCCCATCGGAAGCCGAAAAAGACCAGCGGCACATAGAGGACCGACTTGTAGACGATGACCTCGAGCCACGAGAAGCGGAACGAGACGATCCAGTCCATCTCTCCGTCCTTCACGCTGTGGTGCGCCTTGTGCAGCTCCCAGAGGAATGGGACGCGGTGCAAGAGGTTGTGCACGCACCATTGAAGGAAGTCGAGCACGAGGAGCGCGACGATGATCTGCGCCCAGAGCGGCCAGTTGGCGGCGGCGTTGCGATACACCGCGTCCGTCAGTCCCTCAGCCGAAAGCCATCGGTCGACGGATGGCAAGATCCAGGTGCTCGCCAAGCCGGCGAGCAAGAGGCCGAGGAAATGCCCGTTGAAGACCAGGTGAATGAAGTCGGACCAGAGCTTCGGCCGAAACTGTTTTTGCTCGGGACGCCAGGGAAAGAAGCGCTCTAGTGCAAACACGAAGACCGAGATGCCGGCCAAGCTGATTGGGTAGAGATAGGCGCCCATCGCGACTAGCAATAGCACGAGGCGGCGGTCAGCTCTCCCGGTACTCGATCAGGAGCGGGGCATGGTCCGAAAACCGTGGTTCCACCGCGATTGAGGCGGATGCGACGCGCGAGCCGAGCGCTGGGGTCACGACCTGATAGTCCAAGCGCCAACCGATGTTGCGGTCGCGGGTGGTGGGATGCCGGTTCGACCACCAGGTGTACTGCCCGGGCTCGGGGTTGACCTCGCGAAATGCGTCCACGAAACCGATGCGCCCGAACACCTGGTCGAGCCAGGCGCGCTCCTCGGGAAGGAAGCCGGAGTTCTTCTGGTTCGACTTGTAGTTCTCGAGGTCGATTTCTTTGTGGGCCACGTTCCAGTCACCGCCCAGCAGGTACTGACGGCCGCTCTTGCGGAGCTTGCGAAGGTGTCTCGAGAACTGCTTCATGAACCGAAACTTCGCAGCGAGGCGTGTCTCGTTGCTGGTGCCCGCAGGAACGTAGACCGAGACGATGCTGAGGTTCCCGAAGCGCGCCTCGATGTATCGCCCTTCCGGATCGAACTCCCGCGAGCCGAATCCGCGAATGACCTCGTCCGGCTCCTCCCGGCTGAGAATCGCTACGCCGCTGTGCCCTTTTCGCTCGCCTGGCTCGTAGAAGCAGTGGTAGCCCGCCGGCTCGAGCTCGGCTGTGCCCAGTTGCTCGGGTCGTGCCTTGATCTCCTGAAGGCAAACGAAGTCAGCCTGCTGCCCGGGCAACCAGTCATAGAAGCCTTTTCGCGCGGCAGCACGAATCCCGTTGGCGTTGAAGCTGAGCACCCGCATCGAACGACGCGATACCTAGCACAGTCGAACGAAGGGTGGTGCTGAGGCGCCTAGGCGCGGGGCCGCGCTACTCGCACTTGCCGCCACTCTTCATCCAGTCGGGATGCCCCTCGTGGCAATCCTCGTCCTTGTCGCTGTCGCTGTCGCTGTCGCTATCGCTGTCACTGTCACTGTCGCTGTCACTGTCACTGTCGCTGTCACTGTCACTGTCGCTGTCGCTGTCGCTGTCGTCATCGTCGCAGTCGCCGTCGTGACAGGGGCATGAATACCCTTCGCAGTGCTTGTTGCAGAGCCGCTGCGCACCGCGCGCGATTTCGGCACATCGGTCCTCGGAGTCGAGCTTCTCCATACAGACGTCGTAGACGCGCTCCGCGAGCATTCCACATCGGTCCTCGCAGCTCGGGCCCTCTTCGCAGTGGTCCGATTTGCAGGCCGCCAGCGCCTCCCGCGCGGCCATCGCGCACTCGTCTTCGTCGCCGCCTCCGGCGACGCAGGCCTCATACATCTCCTTGGCGGCGGACTCGCATCGCTGCTCGCAGGTCGGAGGCTCGCAAGCCTTTGCGCACTCGAAGAAGGCATGAATCGCTTGCCCGAAGCAGGCCTCGCGGTCATCGCTCTCCGCCGTGCAGGCGTCGAACACCTCGAGCGCCGCGGCCAGGCAGCCGTCGCGACAGTCACCAGGCGCCACGCCTTCGCGATCCGCTGCAGCATCCAGAACGGCCGCAAGCTCGGTGTTCCCTTGGCTGGTATCGCTCCCGCAGCTCTGGAGAACCAAGACGGAAGCCAAAATCGTTAGAACGGATGTGCTGAATTTCATGGGTCTTCACCGAGTCCTTTGAGAGGCCGCGCTCTGACGGGCGGATGGCGAGCATACTGAACACCGGTTCGCCGTGTCCAGGCCCTGGCCTAGGGTCAGCACCGCGAGCCGTCTACTGTAAGCAAGCTCACAATTGAGCTCGGCTCCGCGCCCCGGGGATCCCTAGAGTCTCTGCAAGTAGCGGATCGCCTCGGCCGCATCGGCCCGGAGGCAGGCGTTGGTGTTGATCTTCCGCTTGATCAAGGCGCCCTCCGTTCGGATGCGGTTTCTCGCCTTGCGAAGCTCTGGGATCGCCTTCTTGTCTCCAAGCGCGCGGAGGTTCGCGACCGCCGACTTACGAAGCGGGCAGGATTCTCCGAGCTCTAGGTCGAGCACATAGGAAGCGAGGCGGTCGACCCGGTCACTGAGGCCCACGCTGTCGGCGACGCTCAGCGCTTTGTGTCGCCGACGGGTTACCTTGGACGACGACGCGAGGTCGATCAGCTGATCGGCTGCCGTGTCGTCGTCGGCTTCCGACACCAGCGTCCCGAGGAGCTCGAGGGCGGCATCCACGATCCCCGGAGCCTTCTTGGCGAGCATGAGCTCGACGTTGGTGCGCATGAGCTTGTCGTTGGCGAGCTTGGGCTCGAGCTGGATCGCCTTTGCGTAGGCGTTGAGCGCCTGGATGCTGCGCTGCGCGCTGGCCTGGGCGTGTCCGAGAACCATCTGCGCGTACGGCTCCTTTTGCAGATCCGCCTGATGCTCCGCGAGGTACGAAACGGCTTCCTCGGCGCGTCCCTGGGCGAGCATTTCAGCTGCTACTTCGGCCTCGGGTCCGTGCGCAGGGGAAGACAGGGGCAGGATATTGCTCTCGGGAAGGTAGTTCGGGCCGTCGCTTCTGAAGGCCAAGGCCACGAGGCCCATCCCAGCAACGAGCAAGAGCGCAGCCACGGCGATCCACTTGGACCTCCACTTCTTGCCGACCGCTCGCGCATCCGCTTCCGTAATCCTGTCACGCGGGTCCTCGACCGGCATCGAAGGAAGCTCGCGAAGGCCAGACCCCGTCCCGCTCGCGATCGGAACGAGCGCGTCGATGCGCGCGATGTACGCCTGGGCGCTCGCGATGCGTTGGTCGGCCTTCTTGGCGAGGCCGTCCCGAATGAGCGCTTCGACCTCGGCAGGCACGTCGACCTCGGGCGCGATGTCCCCGAAGCGCGGGACCTCGGCCGAGACGTGCATGCGGAGAAGCGTACCCACTTCGTCCGCATCGAAAGGAGGCACGCCGGCAATCATTTCGTAGAGCATCACCGACAGCGAATAGAGGTCGGCGCGACCGTCGATGGACTGGCCGTAGGCCTGCTCGGGCGCGATGTAGGTCGGCGTTCCAATCGCGACACCGTGCTGAGTGAGCTTGGCATCATTACCGAGCGACCCGGTCTGCACCTCGGGCTTTTCGTCATCGCGAAGCTTGGCGATCCCAAAGTCGAGGATCTTTGCGAAATCCGCATCACCATCCTGCTCGACGAGAATCACGTTCTCGGGCTTGATGTCGCGGTGGATGATTCCCGCCTCATGCGCATAGCCGAGCGCGCTCAGAACGTGCCGGCCGATGTGAAGCGCGCGCTTCCAATCGACACGATGTTTCCGTTCGAGCAAATCCGAAAGCAGGACGCCGTCCAGTAGCTCCAGCACCATGTAGTGCGTTCCGTCTTGGAGCTTGCCGAAATCCGAAACGTCGACGCAGTTGGGGTGGTCGACCCGACCGATGGCGAAGGCCTCGCGCTCGAAGCGCTTGTTGACCTCTTCGCTGTCCCCCACCTCGGGGTGCAAGAGCTTGAGCGCCAAGGGACGCTGAATCGAAACGTGCTCCGCGAGGTAGACGCAACCCATCCCGCCGGAGCCGAGAACCCCGGTAATGCGGTAGCGGGAGTCCAAGACATCGCCGATCCGCGGTATTTGAGTTTCCGGGGTCGCCGGTAGCACTGGCGCTTGGCTCCCCACCCCTGAAGTGCGCACGGATACAGTATTGCGAAAAATCGCGATGCTTGCCTCTAAGAGTCGTCTTCATCGAAAGCAGGCCGGAACCCCGATGGAAGGCTCGAATCCCACTGGATGCGCGAGAGATGACATGCGAGATACCTCACAGAATGAGCGCGCAGCCGAAGAACGCCCCAATCCCCTTTGCTTTGCTCCTGCTTGCCGCGCTCTGGCTCGGGCCGAGAGCCCAGGCACAGATCCCGAAGACTCGCAGACCCGTCCTATGTGGCCCCAGCCGACCAGGCGCTGCTGATCTTCGATAGGCCCCGGCATCATCAAGCGAGCGAGACGGGGATCCGGGTCGTAACCCCAGCCGGCAAGTGCATCGCCGTGCTCGAAAACGACTGGCAGATGGCCGCGGCGATCTGGCCCGGAAAGCAAATGCTGATGCTGGTGACCGGGATGTCTCCGCCGGTAGTGCAGCTCATGGAGGTCAACCTGAGCGCAGGGAAGACCTACGTGGTTCGTTTGCACCCGCGCGTGAATGTGAAGAAGCCGGTCGAAGTCGAGGTCATCCGGCGAGGCGATCAGCCGCTCGAAGCCTTTCCTGCGGCGGTGCGCGAGCGGCTCCCGGCGCAGCCGAGCTTGCGAGAATGCACGGAATGGGTGTCCTGGAAACGCTCGAAGCTCGGGTCGAGGGCCGGCGAGGCGAAGCGAAGCTGGGACGAGGCGGACGAGGAGTTTCGCGACCGGAACACCGTGCACCGCAACGACGGTTGGACCGCGGCCGAGGTTCGGGAGCCCTGAGCTAGGTGAGCAGCCCGTCCCCGGTGTCGGAGAGATCCCAGCGCTTGAGGGCGCGACGAAAGCTTCGCGGATTGGTGTATCCGGCGTGCCGCATGATCTCACCGGGTGCCTGGTTCCGCTCGAAGCATTCGACGAGAATCGATTTTCGAACGGCATCGAGCAAGACCCGGAACGTCGTATCCTCTTCTTGAAGGCGCCGTTGCAGCGTTCGCGGCGTCATATGAAGCGCCAAGGCAACCGCTTCGATGCTGGTTTGCCCGCGAGGGAGCAAAATCTTGATTCGCTCGCGCACCGTGTCGATGAAATGATGGGCCTCGAGCCTCGCATGAAGACCCGCGGCGACACCCTTGAGCTGGCTGTGAAGCGCCGGATTGCCGTGCGCGAGCGGGAGATCCCAGGAGGCGTCGTCAGCGAAGATGGCCGTCTTCTCCTGGCCGAAGAGCACCGAGCAACCGAAGGCCCGGGTGTAGTTCTGAATGTTGCCGCGATACGGATGCTCGAAGTGAATTTCCCGCGCCTTGAACGCGCCATCCGTGGCAAAGCGAAGCATCTTCATCACGATCACCGCGATGAACTCCACCTCGTGAACCGTGATCGGGAGCTCGTGCTCGATCTTGTTGATGTGCAGGACATGGAGCTCTGGGTGGCGTCCGAGCGTGATGACGCGGCCGTGCGACAAGAGCTCCTGGTAGCTCAGGCTCGCTTCGAGCCCTTGCCCGAGGCTGGTCGCGCTGGTCAGCAAGAGGACCACGAGGTGATCGGCGCGCGCCTCCCAGGCATCCGCCGCGCTCAAGCCGAGGTGACGGTCGCCGGAGGCTGCGAAAGCGGCGCGCCAGAGCCGACCGGATGCGTCGCGAGGGGGCCTGCCGTCGGTGTCCATGAAGACCTCGAGATCGACCCCGATCTCGGCGCAGAGCGCATCGACGTCGAGCCCGATACGGCGAAAAGCCTGGACCACGCCCCGCGTCCAGGCGCCGGAGACTCTGAGTCCCGAGTTGATTCTGGCTTTGCCGGATCCTTCGCCCACCGCCGGGTATGGATCCATGCCAGCGAGACAATTACAAGCGCAGAGGTGAATTCCAGGGGGTATTGGCGCGATCGGTACCGTCTTTTGTCGCCGCAGATGCAGCGCTCGCGGATAGGTTCCGGATCGTCATTCGGTGCGAGGCGGGCACCAGCGGCAAGGAACGCAGGGCGACGGATGAGCCCACCATCCCATCCAGAGTCAGGCGAGAAAGCGTTCCCCGAAGATGGTGCCCGCCTTGGCCTCCCCCTCGTGGAGCCCGTTGTCAGAAGCCGGTCGGCGCTTGAGCACGCTGACCGGCTTCGCTTTTTCGAGCTTGGCCGGTCGTGATTCCGCGTGCTCGCTACGGACTTGCTCGCATGTCGACTCGCGCTACTTCTTGCCGAGGAGGCTCCCATGATTCGATTCTTGCGTCTTGGTGTTCTGATCGTACCCGCGCTCTTGTTCTCCCTCACTCCCCCGGCGTCGGCAAAGAAATCCAAGGACGAGCTCGCGCAGCAGGTGCAGGACATCAAGAAGACCTGGCAAAAAAAGGACAAGACCTTCAACGGCACCCTCGAGAAGGCCTACGCCTACGCGATCTTTCCAGAGGTCGGTAAGGGCGGATTCATCGTTGGCGCATCGCATGGAGATGCCGAGGTGTACGAGCAAGGCAAGCTCATCGGCCGGGCCAAGATGACACAGACCACCGTGGGCGCTCAGGTGGGCGGACAGACCTACGCCCAGGTCATCCTCTTCGAGAACAAAGAGGCGCTCGAACGATTCAAGACCAGCCGCTTTGAAGGAAGCACAGCGGCGACGGCCATAGGGGGTAAGAAGGGCGCGGCCGCTGCCTGCAAGTACAAGGACGGCGTCGCCATCATGGTCCTGCCGCTCAAGGGCGCGATGGCCGAGGCCTCCGGCGGCGGTCAGAAGTTCGCATTCGAGCCGCTCGGCGAGTAGCGTCTCGCGCACCCATTCGAAGCTGCCGCCAAAGCCCGATTTCGGGCTGCGACCGTGCACTCACGGGACCCCTGCCATATACTCGACGCGTCATGCCGCAGGCCCCCATCGCTGATGCCGAGCTTGGCGAGCATGCATGAGCACGCTCGGCCGTTATCTCGATGAGCTCGGCGAGAAGGTCGACGGCGACACGCTGCTGACCCGGTTTCTCGAGTACGTGAGCGACCAGGGCCTCGAGCTCTACCCGGCTCAAGAAGAAGCGGTGATGGAGCTCTTCGTCGGGAACAACGTGATTCTCAACACGCCGACCGGGTCGGGCAAGTCGCTGGTAGCCTTGGCGGCGCACTTCCGGTCGATCGCCCTCGGCGAGCGCTCCTTTTATACGGCGCCGATCAAGGCTCTGGTGAGCGAAAAGTTCTTCGATCTCTGCCGCGTCCTCGGGCCCAAGCGCGTGGGCATGATGACGGGGGACGCGACCGTGAATCGGGACGCGCCCGTGATCTGCTGCACAGCGGAGATTCTCGCCAACCTGGCCCTGCGCGAGGGCGAGCGGGCCGAGGTCGATGGCGTGGTGATGGACGAGTTTCACTACTACGCGGACAGGGACCGGGGTGTGGCCTGGCAAATTCCGCTCCTCACCCTACCCCAGGCGCGCTTTCTGCTCATGAGCGCAACGCTCGGCGAGACGCAGATGTTCGAAGAGGCGCTCACCGAGCTCACCGGTGTCAGCACCACGCTCGTGAAGAGCACGGACCGGCCGGTTCCCCTCGATTTCTCGTACAGCGAGGACACCTTGCAGGCCACCGTCCTCGAGCTTCTCGAAGCCGAAAAAGCGCCGATCTACATCGTGCACTTCGCACAGCGGGCGGCGACGGAGCAGGCTCAGAGCTTCATGAGCATCGACTTCCTCTCGAAAGACGAGAAGAGCGATCTGAAAGCAGAGCTCAGCGGCACGCGCTTCGACACCCCGTTCGGAAAGGAGCTGAAGAAGTTCCTGCACCATGGGATCGGTGTGCACCACGCCGGAATGCTTCCGCGATATCGGCGCCTGGTCGAACGGCTCGCGCAGGAAGGAAAGCTCCGAATCATCTGCGGAACCGACACGCTCGGCGTCGGGGTCAACGTGCCGATTCGCACGGTGCTCTTCACGAAGCTCTGCAAGTACGACGGCGAGAAGACGAAGGTGCTGACCGTGCGCGATTTCAAGCAAATCGCCGGGCGCGCGGGCCGACGCGGCTTCGACACCCTCGGGAGCGTGGTGGCGCAGGCGCCCGAGCACGCGATCGAGAACAAGAAGCTCCGCGCCAAGGCGGGCGGCGATCCAAAGAAGCTCCGCAAGCTCAAGATGCGGCAGCCGCCGGAACGAGGGTACGCGCACTGGGACGCCGAAACCTTCACCCGACTCCAAGAATCCCCGCCGGAGCCGCTTCGCTCCCGGTTCCAGGTGAGCAACGCGATGATCCTCAATCTCTTCGAGCGCGAGGACGACGGCTGCCTCGCGCTCCGCAAGCTGATTCGCAGCAGTCACGAGGGCCCGACGGCAAAGCGCAACCATGCGCGGCAGGCGATTGCAATGATTCGCTCGCTCCGTGACGCGGGCGTGATTTCGCTCGACGCCGATGGGCCGCGCGTCAACGAAGATTTCCAATCCGACTTTTCGCTCAATCAGGCGCTGTCTCTGTACGTCGTCGAGGCGGTGGACGTGCTCGAGCCCGAGGACGCAGCCTACCCGCTCGACGTCCTGACGCTCGTCGAGGCGACGCTCGAGGATCCTCACGCCGTGCTCTACCACCAAACCGACACGCTCAAATCGCGCGCCATCTCTGCGATGAAAGCCGAGGGCATGGAGTACGAGGAGCGCATGGCCGAGCTCGACAAGATCGAGTACCCCAAGCCCAACGCGGAGTTTTTGTACGCCACCTACGAGATCTTCTCCGAGCGGCATCCCTGGGTCGGCGGCGACGTGCTCCGTCCGAAATCGATCGCGCGCGACATGTACGAGCTCGGCATGAGCTTCGTCGAGTACGTGAAGGAGTACGGCCTGCAACGCTCGGAGGGAGTGCTGCTTCGCTACCTGACGGACGCGTACAAGGGCTTCGTTCAAACCGTGCCGGAGTCGGCCAAGACAGACGAGCTCTACGATGTCTCCGACTGGCTGGGCCTCACCGTTCGCTCGGTCGACGCGAGCCTCCTCGATGAATGGGAACAACTGCAGGCGCCCGACGAAGCCGCCCTCGAGGCCGCTCAGCAGGAGCCGGACGAACCGGTGGACGTCACGAAGGACCAGCGCGGCTTCACCACCATGGTGCGAAACGCCGTATGGAAGATCGTGCGCTTCATCGCGTTCAAGCAATATGAGCGCGCGGCCGAAGCGCTCTCCGAAGCCAGCGAGAGCAGCGAATGGACGGCGGAGCGCTTCGCGGAGGCGCTCGCGCCGTACTGGTCCGAGTACGACGCGATTCAGATCGGCCCCGACGCGCGGAGCAGCGCCCAGGTGCAAATCGAACGCAGCGATGCAGAGTGGAAGATCACCCAGATCCTCCTCGATCCGGATGAGCACCGGAGCTGGCACATGCGCTTTCGAGTCGACTTGGCGGCCAGCCGCGAGGCCGCGGCGCCCGTGCTTACGCTGGAATACATCGGGACCTGAAGACGCCGGCCGGCGTTCCATCTGGAATACCGGACCGGGTGAGCACCGCCAACGGAAATTCGGTGGTTTCGGGCCATGCCGCGCGGCTCTGTATTATGATCCCATCGTTGAGTGGACGAGGAATGCGTAGCGGAGCGTCAGATTGCTTGAAGAGCACCTCCAGATGAGGCGCGTCCTGGTTCTCCTGGCTCTTGGTCTTGCGAGCATGCCAATGATCTACGCAAAGGCAGAACCCGCGGCTGAGCCCTCGCCGCCAGCCGAGAGCGCGACCAAGACCAAACATCCTTTGCCCGATGAAGCGTTCGTGCGCCTAGAGCTGCACTTCTCGATTCTGACCGAGCTCGCCGACCGCTCCGATCTCGTTCCTGCGTTTGGCTATGCGCTCAAGGGAGGATACCGCTGGGGATTCGTCGGCGCGTTTCTGCAGTTCGAGCAGGACTTCTGGGTCGGGACCGAATACGACGTTCGTGTCACACAGGGCGCGTACAACATCGCGGTAGGCGTCGACTTCACCTATTTCGAGGGACGCGCTCACACGAGCATCGCGGTCGGGCCTTCGATCCTCGCGTTCGACACGCCCCTGGACAGCCGGGGCAGCGTGGGCTGGTTCCTGGACTTTAGGCCGGTCGGGTTCCAATGGGACGTGCATCGCTTCGTTCGTCTGGGACTCGATCCGATCAGCTTTGCCATCGTCGCCCCCTCGCTCGACGGCGTCCCCCTCGTGCAGGTCGAATATCGAACTACCTTCTACTTGGAGACCCCGTTCTGATGCGGTCTCGTGTTTCGATCTTGGCAGTCGCAGTGCTGATCTGGGTTCAGGCCGTGCCGGCCAGCGCCTATACGATCCAGTCCGGCCTGACCGAAGGTTGTCACGAGAGAATCACCGCCGAAGCGTTCGTAGCGTTTTTGGACGACCCGGCATGGACCGGGGTCGTCGTGCCCGAAGGCAATACATGGCGAAGTCTGGCCCGCCCGCTCAATCAATGGCTGCTCGACGAGGCGCTGATTACGGAAGATCTTTCGGATCCCGAGCTCTTCGTCTTGTTCAGCTTGGTCGTCGGCGTTCGCGACCCGGACACGAACGGCCGCTCCTCGAGCGACCTGGCCACGCAGCGAAGCATCCACGCGAACCCCCTTCCCGAGGCGCAGTACGTGCATGCTCTGCGCGCTCCCCAAGACGATGAGCCGGAGGGAAGCGCAGCAGCGGTCGCGGGCACACGCGCTTTGATTCGCCAGTCCTTCTCCGACGCGACCGCAGCGTGGAGCGAGCCCAGTGGTGCGCAGATCTCTTCTGCACCGGTCACGCTCGATTTCTACGACTTGTTTGCCGTGGAGGTCTGGCAGCCCGGGTTCCTGCTCGGCAAGGCCGCTCACGCGTTCCAAGACAGCTTCGCGCACACGATTCGCTCCGATGCGAGCGAGTTGAAAGCGATCGTGCACGTTCTCAACTACGTCGACGCCGTCTACAAAGACTTCGACGAATCGCGCGACGGAATTGCGCATTCGCGTCACCTCGACAAGTGCGACGCGCCGGACGTCGGCGCGTTACGCGAAGCCGGTGACTTGGCGATGGAAGACTTGTTCGCCGCATTTCTCGAAACACAAGCTGGAAACTCCACCATTCTAGACGAGTTGCTCGACGAATGGCTCACCCTTCAAGAGGGCTGCAGCTACGAGAACGAGTTTTGCGACAATGCTGCTGGAGTCGCGACGGCCCGCCAAGACCCAACCGATCCCGTCTTTCCCGAGTGGATGACCTGCTCCGCGCGCGCCAAAGCGGTCCCGGGCACCTGGGAAACGGTCGCGGGGATGTTCTTGGTTCTGGCGCTTGGCGCGAGACGAAGCAGGCGCACGTGACCCGAAGCAGCGCGGCCATCTTGTGCATCGCCTTGTCGTTGGGCGCGCAAACCGCCCTCGCAGACGACGAGCCGGCGCTTGCCGAGCCGGGCGTCGAGCAGGAGACCCCATCGCAAACCGAAGCCGAACGCAGCTACCGACTCGAATGGCAGTACAAGCGAGTCCACTGGGCGGAAGGCGTGACGGCCGGCGTGCTCGGGGTCGCGGCCATTGCCATCGAGTTTTCGCCCATTGACGTAGAGCCCCGCTGGACGAGGAACAACGGGTTCGACGATTGGTTTCAGCGCCGACTGATCGCGCCCGGCGCCAAGCAGCAGAAGTTCGCCAAGGCCAGCGACGCGCTCGCGGCGACGAGCATCGCCTTCCCGGTCCTCGTCGACCTGATCGGCATGACCTTGATCGGCGACCGAAACAAAGACGTGGGCCTTCAGATGTTTGCAATCCAAGCACAGGCGTTTGCGATTACCGGCTTCGTCACGGGCCTCGTGAAGTTGAGCGGTCGCGAGCGACCGTGCGCGCAGGCCGATGGTTCCGCATCAGGCAGCGCGGATTGCGACGACCCCAATCGCTCCTACTTCAGCGCCCACACCTCGATGGCGTTCGCCGGGGCCGGACTCACCTGCGTGGAGCATCAGCATTTCGAGTTCTTCGGCCGGGTCGGTGACCCGATCGCCTGTGCGAGCGTGCTGGCCTTGGCGACGACCACCGGTGTATTCCGCGTGGTGTCGAACCGTCACTGGATGAGTGACGTCATCACCGGCGCGGGCGTCGGCCTGGTCGCGGGTTGGTTGATGCCCTGGCTGATGCACTACCGGCACGACCTCAGCAAGCGAGAGCAGAGCAAGATGCGGCACCTCTATTACATCGCGCCCTACGGTGACGCGGGCTCCGTCGGTCTCAGCGCCGCCGGTGCGTTCTAGCCGCTAAAGCGACTCTTCGTAGGCGAACGTCGCTTCGGGAAGATACTCGGCGACATCTTGCGAAAGACCCACGGGCTCTTCGTCGATGCCGAAGGCCCAGCGGAGCTGCGCCGTAACGAAGTGGCGGACGGTCGGCCAGCCGTCTTGGACGGGAAGCGCATCTTCCTGGCAGCCGTCGGTGCCGAGCCGCACGAGGTTTTCGGAAAGCGGAAGCCCTGCGTCGAGGGCCAACTGCACCACGCCGCCGCCCGAATCGCCGATCGCGCAGATGTCGCTCGGCCCGAGGTGACCCATGTTTTCGATGAGAACGAAGCGCGCCGGTGCGCTGGCTTGCGCGTACGTGTCCGCTGTTCGATCGGCTTCGATCACCGCATCGATGCTTCCCGCGAGCCAGAGTGAAGACCGGTCCGGAAGCGTCACCGTGCTGTCGCTCGAGAGCCCGGCCGAGATCGGGATGTACGTCACGACATCGGGCTCGCCGCCGAAACGGATCGCGGTGCCTCCGCCGGCCGAGTGCCCGGTGATGCCGACCCGGTCGGTGGCCACACGGCCCTGCAGCAAGCCACCCTCGCGCTCGTTCTCAGATGCGAGCAGCGCCACGACCATCCGCGTGAGCTCCGTGTCTTCGATCGTGGGGTCGGGTTGCGCACCGAGCACCGAAGCCAGCCCGCGCTCGAGGTAGTCGACCGACGCCACGACGAAACCCCAGGAAGCAAGATGCGTCGTGAGGAAGGTCGACTGGTTACGGTAGCTCGCATAGCCGTGCGCGAAGAGCACCAAGGGGAACGGTCCAGCATCGCTCGCAGGCGCGTCGCGGTACGCGTCGGTGAGGAACGGAGGGTTCACATCGGCGGGAAGAAGGGCATTGAAGACATCGGGAAGCGCGTCCCGAATGAAGTACGCGTCCTGCTCGCGGTCACCCTCATCACCAGGCCGCACCGGGTACCAGACCTCGACCATGCGGTCGGCCAGCATCAGGGTCGTGACACCCGTTTCCCAGGGGCCGACGTCGCGATAGCTCGAGGGCGCGGGCGCGTTGTCCGCATCGGACGCGCAGGCGACCAGCCCGAGCACCAAACCAAGAAGAACGAAGAAACGAACAAGTGCAAATTTCATAAGAGCTCTAAGGCGGACCGTGTAGCACAGGAAACCGTGACCCCAAAAAGGGCTCGTGCCGCGCTCAGGCTGCGCCGTCTTCCTTGGCTTCGAGCAGATCGACCGGCTCATCCTCCGGAAGCCCGAGCATGTCCGTGGCGGCATCGGCCGGAAGCTGCTCGACGGAGCGCAGCTTCTTTTCCATGGCACGCGAGCGGCGGCCCGTTTCGTCGATCGTGCGGCCTGCTGTGTCGAGCTGGCGCTTGACCTTGTCGAGCACGTCGCCGAACTTGCTGAATTCGGTCTTCACGGCGCCAAGCACCTTCCAGACTTCACTCGAGCGCTGCTCGATGGCGAGCGTGCGGAAGCCGATGCGCAGGCTGTTCAGCACCGCGGCCAAGGTCGTTGGCCCCGCAACGACGATTCGATGCTCACGTTGGAGGCGCTCGACCAGGCCGGGATGACGCAGGGCCTCGGAGTAGAGCCCCTCGGTAGGGAGAAAAAGAATCGCGAAGTCGGTGGTGAACGGCGGGTGCAGATACTTGGCGCTCACATCCTTTGCCGAATCCTGAATCGAACGAACGAGCGCGGCATGCGCTTGCTGCACCGCGCCGGCATCGCCCATCTCGCTCGCTTCGACGAGCCGCAGATAGTCCTCTTGAGGAAACTTCGAGTCGATCGGAAGCCAGACGCACTTCCCGGGCTCGTCGCTCGAACCGGGGAGCCGAATCGCGAACTCGACGATGTCGCGGGTGTCCGGGTGCGGCTTCACGTTCCGATCGAACTGATCAGGGGTGAGGATCTGCTCGAGCAAGGCGCCGAGCTGGACCTCTCCCCAGGTTCCGCGCGTCTTCACGTTGGTGAGCACCTTCTTGAGGTCGCCGACGCCACTGGCCAGGCTTCGCATCTCGCCGAGGCCTTGTTGCACCGCTTCGAGCCGGTCGCCGACGAGCTTGAACGATTCCCCGAGCCGCTTCTCGAGAGTGCTCTGAAGCTTCTCGTCGACGACTTCGCGCATCTGATCGAGCTTTCGCTCGTTGCTGCTGCGGAGCTCTTGAAGCCGGCCGTCGACGGTTTCCTGCAGGTGCTTGAGGCCGGTCTGGTTCGAATCGGTGAGCGCCTTGAGCTGTACGGTGAACGCCTGGAATTTCGTGGTTTGCGATTCGCCGATTTGGGCGATCGTCCTGACCAGGGTTTCGTGGCTCGCCTTGTGCGTGCTCGAGACCTCCTTGCGGAGCTCGCTCGCCTGGGCCGACGCCTCCTCGCGCGCCGCGCGCAGCTCCTCGCGCAAAAGACGAGCCGTTTCGGCCCGGTCCCGTGCCTCGGCCTGCGCGCGTGACTCGGAATCCCCGACCCGCCGCTTGAGAAGGGCCAGCGTGACGATGAGATTGATGACCAAGAGGATCGCTACGGCCACCAAGAACGGATCTATCATCGAGAGCTCCCCCAAGAACGCGGACGAGGAGCGATACTAGCATCATCCCGGCGGACTGAGCAGGGCCGATTGAGGACTGGAGACCCGTGCTAAGGTACGCGCTGCCCATGCCCAAGGGGGATCCACCAGAAGAGGAGCTCAAAGCGCTTCTGCCCGCATCGATCGCGGTCCGTTTCGACGAGATGTTCCCCGAGGTTCGCAACGGGCGCATCCGTCGCCGCGATCGCAAGCGCGCCGAGATGCTTCGGAAAGCCGAGCCCGTTCTGCAACGCGTGCTCAACCCGATGGAGGTCGTGCGCTTCGCCACCAATGGCGTTCGTCAACTCACCTGGTGGCTGCTCACGGCCGGTTCGATGAACCCCTTTGCCAATCGCACCACGCTCGTGCTCACCGATCGGCGAGTGCTCTTGATCCACACCGATTCGAAGCAGCGACCGCGCATGTTCGCCAATCAGCTCCCACTCGAGCGCATTCGCTCGACCTCGGGCCGCAACAGCTACATCTTCATCCGCTCGGGGCGCGAGCAATTGATGTTTCACGGCGTCAAGAGGTCCGAGGCGCGGGTGCTCAAGAGCCTGCTCGACTCGACGGCGACGAAGGAAGGTGGCTGGCAACAACTCTGTCCTCATTGTTTCGCCGCCACCGACGATGCGCCGCCCCGTTGCGCGAGGTGCGGAGAGGAATTCAAGAGCCCTAAGAAGGCCGCCCTTCGCTCCTTGATCTTTCCGGGCCTCGGTGATTTCTACCTCGGCTATCGCAAGTACGCGGTCTTGGAAATCCTTGGAGCCTCGCTCCTTTGGGCGCTCTTTCTCAGCACCTTGATCCCCGCGGTCACGCGGCGCGGCATCGACGGTGTCCTGGTCGCCGGCCCGATCTTCGCGCTCGTCGCGTTCATCCACATCGGCGATGCCCTATTGACCGGAGCCAAGGCACGAACCGGCCTGCACTCGAAGGACGGCAAGCTCCCTACGAGCGTCGAGCCTGACGCATGAAGTCCGACTCGAGGCCTGATTTCTTGACGAGCGGGGGCTTCCGGAGCTGAGCTATGCTTCAACTCAATACTTCGAGGTTTCATGATCAAGTTCGTGCAGTGCGTCCGGCGCAAGCCGGGTCTTTCGAAGCAGGATTTCCGAGAGCACTGGGCGGCGTACGCCGCTCAGGTGAAGCAAATCGCAGACGCATCGAACGCGAAGCGTCACGTGACGAGCACGGCGCTCGTCGTCGACCAGAACATGGACATCATGCAGTCGCGTGGCACGAAGGCTCCGTACGACGGCATGGTCGAGGTCTGGTGGCAGCGCGGTGCCGACGTGGTCGCATTTTTGGAATCCGGCACGGGCGATGATTTGCTCGAAGACCTGCAGCGCGCCCAGGAATCGTTCATGGATCTGCCCAACTGCACGTTCTTCTTCGCAAGCGAGGACTCCTGAGTTTTTCTCGGTTGCGTGCGCAAACGCAGCGGATGGAAGATGATCTCGCTGGCGGGACCCTCGTCTGCTGCCGTGGCATACAAGCCCAAGTGAGCATGTTCGAACCCGGATACCTCATCGTCTCTCTTCTCGTGAGCAGCGTCGGTTTCGTGATGTTCATGTACGGCAAGAAGCAGAGTCGCCCTCTCCAGCTGGGCGGCGGGTTGCTGCTCATGATCATCGCGTTCTTCATCCACGACGGGCTTTGGCTCGGGCTCGCCGGAACCGCGATCTGCGCGCTCGTTTGGGGCGGCGTGAAGGCCGGGCTCTAGCGCGCTTGTGCATCCTCGGGGTCCGGTCTATTGGAGCTGCGATGATCTTCCGAGGCAACGAGAAACCCACGTCGATGTCGCCCGAAGCACGGGATCGACTCGCGGCAATCGTCGAGCAGTATCTCGCAGATGCAGACGAGTCGACACGGCGCATCGTGACGGCCGTCGCCGGCTTACTCGCCAAGATCGCCTACGCCGACGGGCACTACTCGACGCAGGAAGAGGCGACGATTCAAAAAGAGCTCAGCCGCGTGCACGGCCTCAGCCAGGCAGGGGTCGACGCGATCTGCGGGCTCTTGGCAGACCAGATCAGTCACGTGGCGCTGCTTGGCGACCACGATTGGACGCGTGACTTGCGCGAGCTCGCCGATCGGCAGCTACGCCTCGAGGTGCTCGAGGTCCTGGTAGAAATGGCGGTCGCCGACGAGGTCCTCAAGCACGAAGAGCAAAGCCAGCTACGGCGCATCGCGAAAGCGCTGAGCCTCACGCAGGATGAATACAATGCGATCCAGGCGAGGCATCGCGATAAGCTCTCGACGCTCAGCTAGCCGCAGCGCCGCTGCCCATCTGTCCGAGCATCTGCTTCATCAGCTCGTGCAGTAGGTTCACTGCCTTGAGCGGTCGGATCATCACCTTGAAGTCGTCGATCTTCCCATCGGCGTTCCAGTGAATGATGTCGACGCCATTGATCTGAATCCCGTTGAGCTCCGCGGTGAACTCCAGCATCGCGTCCGACTCGCCCATGATCTCTCGGACGTAGGTGAAATTGGCGTTCCCGAGCACCATGATCGCAGCGCTGAGGTAGAGCTTCGTGAGCTGCTTCCCCTCCTGTGCGCGGTGCACGACCGGCGAATGAAACACCGCGTCCTCGGCGAGGACCTCGTCCAAGGCCCTGGCATTCCGTTCTCGAATCATCTGATGCCAGGCATCGATCGCTGGATGGCTCATGGGATCACACCGTAGCACGCAGAAGCACGTCGAGGGTCGGTCTGAAGGCGTCGGTGATGATATGGGGCTCGGGAATGGCGTCGGCGTCGGCGATGAGCGCGAAGTCGAGGCTTCCACAATAGCTCCACCCAGTGATGTTGAGGCCGATCCCTTCGACGGCGGGGCCGACCGAGTAGATCGTCCGAAGCCGTGCGCCCGCGACGTAGAGCGGATGGTCGGGGCCACGCACGTTCGAGACGATCAGATTCGCCGCAGGCGGCATGATGTCCGAGAGCCCCGACTGGGAGAACGCCGCGAGGGCCCAGTGGTACGGCAGCGCCGGTGCCGCCTCGGACCAATCGAGCAGCGTTTCGATTCCGAGCTGGCGCTGCACTTCCTTCGATTGCGTCGTGACCGCATGAATCTTCTTCAAACGCTCGACTGGATCGGTCACGTCGTTGCAAAGGCTGGTGAAGAGGTTGGCCACGCGGTTGCCGGCCTCTCGCGGCGCGTCCCCCGGATTCACGACCGCCATGGGCACGCTGGCGATGAGCGGCTTCGACAAGGTTTCACCCCTCGCTTCGAAAAACCGGTCGAGCGCCCCGGCGACGATCGCGAGCACCACGTCATTGAGCGTCACCCCAGCGCTGTCTTTCACGAGCTTGAGCTCGGCGAGTGGCAATGAGGTGGTTGCAAACGAGCGATGCGGGGAGAGCGTGCGGTTGAAGACGGTGCGTGGCGTGACGAAGGGATAGGGAACGTCGATCGCCCGGTGCTTGAGGTTCTTGAGAACGGTCACACTGCCTTTGACCGTCCGTTTCACCAGCGGGCCCACCGAGCGAAGCTGTACGCGCTGATCGCGAAGCGCGTCCCTGATGAGCGTGCGGCGCGACGGAATCGGCTCGGGAACCCAGGCGGGATTCGGCGCGTTGAGCTCTTCTGGGTCCGGCTCGAGGCTCATCACCTTGGCGAGCATTGCAGCCGAGGCAACGCCGTCCGCAAGGCTGTGATGGATCTTGGTGACCAATACGATGCCTCCGTCGGCGAGGCCTTCTAGCAGCCAGGTCTCCCAGAGCGGACGATCACGCGGTAGCTGGATGCTCGCGATCTCGCCGATCGCCCGGTCCATCTCGCGCCGCCCGCCTGGCGAATCGATCTTCGAGCGATAGAGGTGTCGACCGATGTTGAAGTTCGGGTCGTTGACCCACATCGGATGATGCAGGCCCCCGGGCACCTCGACCGGTCGAAGGCGAAGCCTCGGCACCAGGTGGAGCTTGCTCTCCATGGACATTCGCAACAGGTCGAACACATCCGCGTAGGGGATCTGCGCCGGCAGATCGATCACGGCGACCTTCAGAGTGTGCATGTGCACGCTCGGAGTCTCCATGTACAGAAACGAGGCGTCCTGCCCTGTGAAACGCTGCAATTCGGACCTCAGTGATCGAGGACGGCGAAACCGGCCTTGTGAAGACGATGATCGACGAAGGGCGCTACCTCGGACGACCAAAAGAAGCTCACGTGACCGCCCGCGAACCAACGAATCCCCGGCTGCCCCCAGTGCTCCCACAGGCGCTCGGCCTGCTCGGGCGTCGAGACCTTGTCGTCGCTCCCCGCGAAGATGAATCGGTTCTCGAGTGTGGTCTTCGGCGTGACGGAAAGCGGCGAGACCAGCTGGAAGAGCTCACGGGTGTGGACCCCGAGGACGCCGTTGTCTTCGGCCTCCTGCCGCTGGTCGACCGGCGCATGGTGTACGAACAGATCCGGAATGTCGCAGACGGGGATGCCTGCGATCAGGATGTCGAGGTTCTCGAGCCCGGAGAGCAGCGCGCCCACGTATGAACCCATCGAGAGCCCGTAGACGCCGATCTTCGTTGCGCCCTGCGCGCGCGCCCATTGAATCAAGCGACGCGTGTCCCAGACCGCTTGAGAGACCCCATGAAACGCGTCGAGCAGATCGAACGAAAGGAGCGAGGCCACCGGCAAGGCGGCGGGCTTCCGAGGTCCGTGGAGCGGAAGCACCGGCATCAATAGATTGAGCCCGAGCTCGTGGTGGAGCATCTCTGCGCGGAAGCCAGCGAAGTCGGCGTAGGGACCGCCGGTGCCGAGCCCGTGCAGGCAGATCAGCCAGGGCCGCTCCGGGCCGCTGTGGCGCGCCACCCAGGCATGCGCGACGTGATTGCGATCGTAGTTGTTCCAGCGTCCCGCGGACGGATCGCCAGGCGCCGCCGCATAGCCGCTCTCGAACGAGAGCCACTCGAAGCGCATCGAGGGATGCCAGGCGGGCTCGATCGACGGGCTCTCGAGCGGCGGAGGCGCAGCATGGAACGCGCTCGGAGCCGCCGGCCGTCCGCTCCGGTAGAGGGCATGGGCGGCGCGGATCTCCTCACCGACCCGAGCCAAGTCCCCGGCACCCGGGTACCGGTGCGGCCGGCTCATGGCGGCCAGGAACATGCGGTCGATCGAGCGACCGGCAAAGCGGGCCACGCCGGTGTAGGCATTGCTTCGGGCCAGACGGATCCGGGCAGCTGACTCCTGCCGCCCGGCCGGGACCGAGCTCGGCCTGCGCCGACGGCGGTTTTTCTGGGAATGCGGGGCGCGCCAGGGAAACAAGCGATGAACGAGACCCGACCAGACGCGCGCAGCCACCATGTGATTCTCCAGTCGATCGAAAATAGAACATGTACTATTTTCAGGCAACCCGATGGTCATCAAATCAAACCAGCTGGAGCAGAACCTGCCGCCGAATGTAGTAAAGGCGGTGCAGCGCTTCATGAAAGCCGGCTTCTGGAATCGATGGGCCGAGGCTACCGAAGCCCACCTCCAGGAGCCCGCGCAGCAGTTCGATCCGGACTTCATGCGCCGACTCGTACTGAAGATGGAAACTTTCACGAGCTACTTCGGCGCCGAGGTGCGCGGGATGGATCGGGTCCCGGAGAGCCCCGTCCTTCTGATCGGCAACCATTCGGGTGGGATCATCACGCCGGACACGAGCGCCGTGTATGCAGCCTGGTACAGGACGCGAGGTTTCGATGACCCACTCATGGGCCTCGCGTTCGACGGCATCTACGGCGTGCCGGGATGGCGGGAGCTCATGCGAAAGATCGGTCAAATGCCGGCGAGCATGGACAACGCCGAGGCAGCGCTCGGCCAAGGACACTCGGTGCTTCTCTACCCGGGTGGCGCCTACGAAGTGTTCCGCCCCTGGAAGGACCGAAACCGCATCGCGTTCAAGGGACGCAAGGGTTTCGTTCGGCTGGCGCTCAAGACCGGCGTTCCGGTGGTTCCGGTGGTTGGGCACGGTGGGCACGAGACCACGATCGTACTGACACGGGGCGAGCGCCTGGCGAAGCTTCTCGGCCTCGATAGGGTCCGCATGGATGGCGCGCCGCTTCTCTTTCAGATCCCCTGGGGGATCTCGACCCCAGCGACGCCCGGCCTGCCCTTGCCCGCCAAGATCACGATGCAGGTCTGCGAACCGCTCGACTGGAGCCGCTTCGGTCCCGAGGCCGCCGACGACCCCGAGGTTCTCGAGCACTGCTACCAGGAAACGATCTCGATCATGCAGAGCACGCTCGATGCGCTCGCAATCGAAAACCCTCGGCCGCTACTGAGCCGTTTCGCGGGGCAAAGGGCGTAGAGCGTCGAAACGATGTGGTTTGGCGCACCGACGATCGCCTGGGCGTTCCTCGCGGTAAGCCTGATTGGCGCCGTGTTCACTGCGAACGCGTTTGTCCCGGTTCGCCGCGTCCCGGCCCTCTTCATGCCGAGCTTCTTCGGTTCCTGGCTGACCGCGGAGCTCGCCATGCACCACGTCATCTGGCAGTCGATCGCCACGTTGGTCTTCGTCGAGCTCGGTGCGCTCGCCGCCTGGCCCGGCTGGGCGGGCCTGATCATCACGTTCGGTTCCTGGCTGGGCCTGCTCGTCCTCTTCGCCGACGGAAATCGAGCGGAGAAGAGCTTCAAGCGCGCGTTGGCCGGCATCGCTCCGGTTCCCAACGCCAAGCCGGTCCCGCGTAGGCAAGTGATCCTCCCGTTCTCGAAACGTCGACACGGGGTCGAGGTCACCCGCGACCTCGAGTACCGGCGCGTCGCGGGCACCGTCCTCAAGCTCGACGTCGTCGCCCCGACGGAGCGTGGCAGCATGCGGCCGGCGATCCTTCAAATTCACGGCGGCTCATGGGTGATGGGCGACAAGCGCGAGCAAGGATGGCCGCTGCTATCGCACCTCGCCGCAAACGGCTGGGTTTGCTTCAATCTCAACTACCGGCTCAGCCCGGGCGCGACGTTTCCCGAACACCTGATCGACCTCAAGGCCGGGCTCGCTTGGGTTCGCGAGCACGCCGAGCAGTGGGACGTCGATCCGTCCTTCATCGCCGTCACCGGGGGCTCAGCCGGTGGCCATCTCGCGGCCCTGATGGGCTTGACGGCCAACGATCCCGAGTACCAGCCCGGTTTCGAAGCGGCGGACACCTCCGTGCAAGCCGCCGTGCCAATCTACGGCGTGTACGACTTCACGAGCCGGCGCGGGACCAACCGTCTTCCATTCTGGTACCGGCGGCTCGAACGCCAGATCATGAAAGCCTTCCGCGACGAGGAGCCGGATAGGTTCCGCCGCGCCTCCCCGATCGAACGCATTCACGCCGGCGCGCCTCCGTTCTTCATCATCCACGGCGACCGCGACACCCTCGCACCCGTCGAAGAAGCCCGTGACTTCGCCAACGCGCTCCGTGAGATCTCGATGGCGCCGGTCGTATACGCGGAGCTCAAAGGCGCACAGCACGCCTTCGACCTCTTCTGCTCCCCACGCACGGCGCACATGCTCGCGGCCGTCCTCCAGTTCCTGACGGCTGCCCGCGAGACGGAGCTCGCCTCCCTACATACGACTCGAGTCGCTTGAGGCGGGCGCCCTCATCGAAGCGTGGAGCCCGTAATCTGCGGATCGCCGTTCGCGAGAACGAAGATTCCCGGGTAGCCCTCGGTCTCGAAGCCGGCGCTTGGATTGTTCTCCAAGACGGAGTCTTCGATGATCAAGCGGCCGCTGCGATCGTTGCTCACGAAGAAGATCGCCCCGCCGCCCTCGTTGGCCGTGTTCTCGGCGATACGGGTGCCGCAGATGGTGAGGGTGAACGTATTGCCGTCGTTGTAGATCGCGCCCCCGCTGCCGCCGCCCGGCGTTCCACCCCTCTGCGGATTGGCGCCGACGCCGATCGCCTCGTTGCCGATGAACGCGCTGTTGACGACCGTGTACGAAACCCCGATCGAGCTGAGGGCGCCGCCGTTCGAGCAGACGTTCCCGAGCCCCTCCCCACCAAAGGTGCTGTTCACGATGTACACCGGTCGGTCCTGATACTGGTCGAAGACGCGGATCGCGCCTCCGCCGATGTCGGGCCCCGTATCGTGGCAAACGTTATTGAAGAAGCGGGAGCTCAGCGCCTTGAAGCGCCCTCCCCGAACGAAGATCGCCCCGCCTCCCTCTTCTTCGGACTTCGCGTTCCCGTCGACGAAGGTCAGGTTCTGAACGGTGAGCCTCGGGTGGTCCTGGTCCTGGCAATGTGAAGTCGTCCAGACTTGATCCGGATCACAGGTGTTCTGATACAAGATTCGGACGCGCCCGCCGCCGCTCAGCGTCACCTTGCCGCCGCCGTCTATCACCACGTCTGGATTCCGATCGTTGAAGACCTTCGCCGTCCGGTCCATCGTGATGACGACGGGATCTGGCCCGCAATCGAAGGTGATCACCCCACCCCGGGCGACCGCCTCGACGACCGCATCCGAAGTGCAGCTCGCCGCCGTCCCATCGCCGATCACGACGTCGGGATTGGAGACGTCTTCTTCCTGGCCCTCGCTCGGTACGCTGCAGGTGCCGTCCCCATTGCCGGCCGGTGGCCCCTCGTCCGGATTGGTGCGCGGGTCGCTCGGTGAAGTCTCTCCGCAGCCGAACATCGCGAGTAGCAAGCAGAGCAGCGCTGAACGCCCATTGAATCGTTGCATTTTCTTCCCCCCTTTCAGCTTAACGAGCCGCAAGCGACCCCACAAACCCGGGGGGTGGCGGGTCTGGCACGGATCTGCCAAGACCCGCCCTCGCGCGAACGCGTGGGGGTTCTCAGCTTGCAGAATATGATTAGAAATGTGGCGATTATCGCCCACGTCGACCACGGCAAGACGACGCTGGTCGACGCGATGTTGCATCAAACGGGCGTCTTTCGGGCGAACGAGGCGGTACGCGAGCGCGTGATGGACTCGAACGACCTCGAACGCGAGCGTGGCATCACGATTCTGGCCAAGCACGCGTCCATTCGATGGAAGGGCTACAAGATCAACCTCATCGACACGCCGGGACACTCCGATTTCGGCGGAGAGGTGGAGCGTATCCTTCGCATGGCCGACGGCGCGCTGCTCTTGGTCGACGCAGCCGAAGGCGCACTCCCGCAAACACGCTTCGTCCTTTCGAAGTGCATCGAGCTCAACCTTCCCGTCATCACGGTGGTGAACAAGATCGACCGAAGCGACGCCCGCCCCGACGAAGCCCTCAACGAGGTCTTCGACCTGTTCTGCGACCTCGGCGCGACCGACGAGCAGGCCGACTTCGCCCACATCTACGCCATCGGCAAGGAGGGCATCGCCAAGCGCGAGCTGGCCGACGAGTCCAAGGACCTCACGCCGCTCTTCGAAACGCTGATCGAGCGCCTTCCCGCCCCCGAGGGTGACCGCGACCTTCCCTTGCAAATGCTCATACACAACACGCTCCACGACGACTACGTCGGCCGCATCGCGATCGGCCGCATTCGAAACGGCACCATCCGGCCGCAGGAAACCTACGCGATCATCGGCAAGGACGGCGTGATCGAGCGAAAGGTCAGCGCTCTATGGGGCTTCGAGAGCCTCGAACGCGTGCGCATCGAGCAAGCCTCGGCGGGCGACATCGTCGCGATCTCGGGGATCGAAGAGGTGGAGATCGGCGATACGATCACGCCGACGAGCCATCCCGTGCCTCTCGAACGAATCACGGTCGAGCAGCCGACGATCAAGATCCGCTTCATGGTCAACACCTCGCCCTTGGCTGGGCTGGCAGGGGACTTCGTGACCTCGCGGCAGGTGCGCGAACGGCTTCTCAAAGAGGCTCAACGAAACATCGCGATGCGGGTCGAGGAAGGCGACGAGGCCGATTCGTTCATGGTCTACGGCCGCGGAGAGCTGATGCTGGCGATCCTGGCCGAGACGATGCGCCGCGAAGGCTACGAGTTCGCGCTCGGCATGCCCGAGGTCGTCGTTCGCGAGATCGACGGGAAGAAATTCGAGCCCGTCGAGACGGTCGTAGTCGACGTCCCCCAGCACCACGTAGGCACCGTGACCCAGTTGCTCGGGGACCGGCGCGGCGTGATGGGCAAGATGGGCCCCCTCGGCACCAACCGCTCGCGCATCGAGTTCCGTGTTCCGTCGCGAGGGCTGATCGGCTTTCGTTCCTTGTTCATGACCGAAACGCGCGGCGAGGGTTTGCTCAACACCATGTTCGAGGGCTGGGACCCTTACGCCGGGCCTCTGCTTCGCCGGAAAAACGGAGCGATCGTCTCCGATCGAAAGGGCGTCACCACCCCGTACGCGCTCTTCAACCTGCAGCCGCGCGGAAAGCTCTTCGTTGGAACCGCGACGAAGGTCTATGAAGGGATGATCATCGGCGAGCACAACCGTCCGAGTGATCTCGACGTGAACTGCACGCGCGAAAAGAAGCTCACCAACATCCGAGCCGCGGGCAAAGACGAAAACGTCGTCCTCACGCCACACAATCAGCTGACGATCGAAACCGCCCTCGACTGGATCGACCAGGACGAGCTCGTGGAAGTCACCCCGGATGCCGTGCGCGTCCGCAAGGCCATCCTCCAGTGCAACCTGCGGCCCAAGCGCGAAGCGCCCAGGAAAGCTTAAATCGTCCGTCCCCGATGGGGAACGATTACGAAGGACGTCAGTCGCACAGCCGGGTGCAGGCCCCAGCGTCATGGCGAGCGCCGATGGCTTGTTGTGCGAAACCGGGAAATCCGCCGCAGGCTCCCGGGCACGAAGGAGAAGAAGCCAAGCGTTTCGGCTTGCCTGACACACCACTCCACGGCCGGCGACTGACGTCCATCAACCTGGACCGTGCAACGGCCGTGCCACGCGTCCCCCGCGGAAAACCAGGAGAAATCGGGGGGCTGCCCGCCATGGTGGCGAAGAATCTTCGCGCGAGCACCGATCGCCGCATCCCTTGCGCGGATTGCCGCCCGGCCCGGTACGAGGTCATGATGGTCGGGTCGTGGCGCGATCAAAGGGAAAAGACCCGGAGGGCCGCCAGCCCGCGAAGGCCGATCGCGAGGCGCTCGAAAGAGCCTTCGCCAACGTAAAGCCCCTCGGCGGAGGCGCTCGGAAGCGTGTGATGCCTGCTCCCGTGGCTCCGGCGCTTCGCGGCCGAGCCACCGGCGCAGCGACAGGGACCCCGGCTGAAGCGCTCCTGGTCGAGCGCGAGGGCAACGGGATCGTCCTCGGCAAGCGGCGCTCCACGCACCCGAGCATCCTCGATGCCCTCGAAGACCCGAAGCTCGAAGTCGAGGCCGAGTGCGATCTGCATGGGCAAACCGCTCGTGAGGCGGAGCGCGAGGTGCTTCGCTTCGTTCGGGACTCTCAGCGGGATGGCAAGCGCTGGGTCCTGATCATCGTCGGCAAGGGCCTTCACAGCCCGGACGGCAAGGGCACGCTGAAAGCGAGCGTCGTCGAAGCGCTGAGCAAACGTTCGCCCGCGCGATTCGTCCTGGGCTTTCGCACTGCCCCGCGACACCTCGGCGGGACGGGCGCCCTGGCCCTCCGTCTGGTCGACCGTCTCTAGACCAGCCTTGGGAGACCTAGATTCGACGCGCGTTGGCCTCGCTGACCTGCTCGTTGAGCGTCCAGTAGTCGTACAAAACGCCGACGAAGAACAATCCACCCGTGAGGAAGTAAATGAGCCCGGTCAGATACTTCCCCATGTAGAAGCGATGAATCCCGAAAATCCCGAGGAACGTGAGCAGAATCCAGCTCACGTTGTGGCTCACCGGCCCCGAGTCGTAGCGAAGCTCCGCCGAACGATCGAGCGAAGGCATGAGGACGAGGTCGAGCAACCAGCCGATTCCGAGCAGCCCCAATGTGAGAAACCAGATCGTCCCGCTGACCGGGCGCCCGTAGTAAAACCGATGCGCGCCCATGAACCCGAAGATCCAGAGCAGATAGCCCATCCCGAGATTGTGCGTGTCCCCCTGCGCCATGCCGGGTTTCTACGATGCGCCAGGGGCTCGCGGCAAGTGGGAGGCTCGAGACGGATGCGCCCCGAAGACCGAAGAAGGGACGATCCCCTTCTCAACCCTTGCTGATTTTGCCTTCTTTGTGCGGCTGGTGGCTTCGACACTTCGGGCAGAACTTCTTGATGTGGAACTTCTCCGGCATCGTTCGCTTGTTCTTGTCCGTTACGTAGTTGTCTTTGCCGCAGGTTTCGCAGCTGAGCTTGATGAGGTCGCGCATTGGGTTCCCTTGCCTTTTTGGGCTGGAAGGGGGCGCAGTGTAGCGGGGGTTCGGGCCGGGTCAAATCCCGCCTCGCCAGCCTAGATCCGGGACCCAGATCCGGTGTAAACCCCCGGAGATGTTCGATACGAACCGCACCGCCGGCACCCCGGCACAATACGTTGCTCGCGAGAGCGAGACCATCGGCGAGATGTTCCTCAGGCGCGTTGCACTGAGCGGAGCCGCGCCTGCCTTCTACTTCAAAGACGAGGGCGACTGGCAAGCGGTCAGCTGGAATCGTTTCTTCGAGCAGTCCGCCGCAATCGCCGCTTACTTGATGGGCCTCGGTATCGGCATCCAAGACAAGGTCTGCATGGTCGGCAACACCGGCCCCGAATGGTGTTGCTGCGACGTCGGCGGACAGCTCGCCGGCGCCGTGACCCTTGGCGCCTACCCGACCCTCACACCGAAGCAGCTCGCTTACATTCTGGACCACGCCGACACGAAGGTCGCGTTCGTCGAGGGTATCGAAGAGGTCAACAAGATCCTCGCGCGGCGCGACGAGCTCACGCAGCTCGAGAAAGTCGTCGTCTGGAACACCGACGGCGTCGAATCGCTGATGAAGGCGCACAGCTGGCTCGTTCCTTACGAGCGTGTGCTTCAAACGCCATTCGACCGAAAGGCCATCGAAGCGCGGATCGACGCCGTCGACCCGAACGGCACGGCGATCATCGTCTACACGAGCGGCACGACGGGCCCGCCCAAAGGCGCGATGATCTCGCAGAAGAACGTCATGACCATCATGCGCGACCAGGACGAGGCGTTCTCGATCGTCGAGGAAGACGTGAGCATGAGCTTTCTGCCGATGGCTCACGTCGCGGAGCGGGTGCTTGCGTTCTACGGACGCATCAACACCGGTATGACCACGTACTTCGCCTCGAGCATCGCGAAGGTGCTCGAAGAAATCGCAGAGATCAGGCCTACTGTCTTTGGCAGCGTGCCGCGCATTTTCGAGAAGGCGTACGCGAAGATCATGAGCACGGTCGAGCAGGCCCCTCCTTCGAAGCAACGTATCTTTCGCTGGGCAGAAAGGGTGGGCCGAGAGGCAGTGCGACAGTGGCAGGCTGGCAAGCCCATTCCGTTCGGCTTGAAGCTGCGCCACCGGCTGGCCGATCGGCTCGTCTTTTCCAAGCTCCGCGCGATTTTCGGTGGCCGCGTCCGCTACTTCATCACCGGTGCCGCGCCGATCGCCCCGGACATCCTGGAGTTCTTCTGGGCGGCGGGTTTTCCGATCTTCGAGGTCTACGGCATGACGGAGTCGACCGTGATCACGCACGCCAACGTGCCTGGGCAGGTGAAGCTCGGCTCGGTGGGTCGCGCGCTGAGCGTGGTCGAGGACCGGATCGCCGCAGACGGCGAGATCCTCGTCCGAAGCCACCTGGTCTTCCAGGGGTACTACAAGAACCCCGAGGCCACTGCCGAGACCGTCATCGATGGCTGGCTCCATACCGGAGACGTCGGAAAGAAAGACCAAGACGGGTTCGTCTACATCCTCGACCGAAAGAAGCACATCATCATCACCGCGGGAGGCAAGAACCTCACGCCCGCAAACATCGAGAACGAGCTCAAAGCGTCCGACCCTCTGATCAGTCAGGCCCATGCGCATGGCGACAAGCGGAGGTTCCTGGTTGCCCTGGTCACCTTGGGTGCGCCCGAGCTAGTCGACTGGGCTCGAAACGAGGGCGCCATCGATGGCGCTACGGCGAACAAGCACATGAAGGATCTCGGTGAAAACCCGCTGGCACGGAGCCCCGAGCTCCAGGCTCTGCTCCGGCAGTTCGCCAATGACCCCGACGTGCGAGCCCGCGTCGTCGCTTCGGTGAAGCGCGCCAACGAAAGCCTGTCCCGCGTAGAGACGATCAAGAAGATCTACATCTTGGACCGGGAGTTCAGCGTCGAGGAGGACGAGCTCACGCCCACCCTCAAGCTCAAGCGGAAGAACGTCGAGATGAAGTTCAAGGACACGTTCGATCGCCTATACGATGACGAGGCGTTTGGCTTGACCGTCTTGTCGGCCTAAGCTCTGGGCTCGATGCGATTCGCACTCACCTGCTTGACCGTGATGCTCCTCGCGTCACCTGCTCTGGCGTTCGAAGGCCGGCTCGAAGCCAGCATCTCGAGCGAGCAAGGCGTGGCCGCCGAAGTGACCGCACGATACTCGAAAGCTGGCGACGTTCGCATGGACGTGGAGTCGAAAGATGCCGATGGGCAGCCTGTTCTGATGTCCACCATCATGCCGGCGAAGGGAACCACGTACTATTCCATCCAACACGCGCAACGAATCATCGTCGAGGTGCCGTACTCCAAGCTCGCCGACACGAGCCAGCAGGTCACGGGCTCGGGCGACAATACCAACCTCGAAATCGTGAAGCTCGGCAAGGAGACCGTGAGCGGGGTGCCGACGGAGCACGTTCGCGTGATCGACAAGGACAATGACACGGTCATCGATCTCTGGCTCACCCAGAAGTACCCTGCCGACCTCTGGACCCGCGCTTTTCACGGCCGAAATCTGGGTCTGGAAATATCGGACGAGGAGCGGACCAAGGCGATGAAGAAATTCGGGGTGGAGCCGGGTTTCTCGATGAAGATGCGCGTGAAGCAAGCCCTCGGAGTCCCGGTGGTGTTCTTGGTCAGAAAGATCGAGCGCGTCCCGGTGCCAGCAGAGGTATTCTCGCTTCCGGACGGGTACAAACGCGTCCAGGACCCGGCCGGCACCCAACCTTGACGGGCCGCGGCGACCTTGCGATATAGAGCGCCACTAGACGGCGGATTCTGGGGCGCCGGGAGGAGATCTCATGACTAAGCAATTGCTACTGCGTGCATTGACGCTGGTGTCCGTGCTGCTCGTATTGAACGGATGCAAGTCCGACACCGCCAAGGATGCCAAGAGCTCCGATGCGGTGCTCGTGCTGGACGCCGGCCAGGAGCCGCGTGCGCCGCTTCGCTACAAGATCGCGCGTGGAACCACGACCACGGCCACCATGGACTTCGGGATCGCATCGCTTGCGACGTCCAGCAGTGGCGGAGCCGCCCTCGCGGTGACGCCCGGCGTTCGCCTGCACATCGTCTCGGGTCCGTCGCTCGACGGGAAGCGCGGAGCGACTCGCTTCGACGTCCGGATCGTGAAAGCCGAAGCGATCGTTCCGAAGGGCGTCGACCCCGCCATCGCGCAGGACCTCAACAAGAGTGCTTCGGTGCTCAACAACGTCGGCGGATGGGTCGAAGTGGACGACCGCGGCATCATTCAGCGAGCCGAGCTCAACGACGCGGCCAAGCGGTCCGACGTGCCGGTGCGCTTGCTCGTGATGATCATCAACGCGCGTACGTCACTTGCCCGCGTGCTTCTCCCTGCAGAGCCGGTGGGTGCTGGCGCTCGCTGGGAGGCGCGCAAAGACCTCACCTTGTACGGCTTCGAGGTCAATCAAGTCGACACCTACACCCTGACCCAGCAAGTCGGTGACGAGCTCAAGCTCAACGTTCAGATTCAACAGACCGCACTGCCGCAGACGGTCACCTTCGAGGAAGAAGGAGTGGAGCTCAGCGTCGAGTCGTTCAAGATGAACGCAACAGGCGAAGTGATCGCCAACCTCAACGCCCTCGAAGCGAACGCAGTCGCGAGCGGCGACTCGGTCGGTGTCATCAACGTGAAGACGGTCGATGGAACCGAACAGCTCCAGATCGACCGCGCGTTCCAGGTTCGAATGACCGTGACCTATGAGATCGCCGAGACGGAGGCTGCTGCTGCGGCGGCGTCCGAGGCGGCAAAGGCGACGACGGCCGCCGAAGCGGAAGCCGCAAAGAAGCTCGAAGAAGCTCAGGAATAGAGCGCTCCAGGCCAGAGTGTCGCCACGACGGCACGTTGGGTCCGCTCCCGCTTCCAGTATTCGGATTCGGGATCGAGCTCGACGCTGCCGTCGATTAGTTTCTGCAGCCTGGCTTCGATTGCGAGGGCGAAATCCGCATCCTCGACGACGACGTTCGCCTCGCTCTCCCAAAAGCTGGCAGTCGCGTCGAGGTTGGCGGAGCCGATGCTCGTGACGAGACCGTCCACGGAAACGATCTTCGCATGCACGTACGGGCGAATGCGGCCACCTCGAGAGACGACGTTCGGAGATGGCGGCGGCACGAATTCGTAAATCTGCACTCCCGCCTGAAGCAGCGGCTCGAGCTTCGCCTTGACCATGTACTCGAAGAGCGTGCGGTGGAGTGGAGCCGGGAAGAAAGTCCCGTCGTCCCGTCTGGCGGTCGCATTACCCGTGAGCAGCTTCACGCTCACGTCTCGCGCGAGCAACCGGTAAATCGCCCGCTCGAGAGCGGGAACGATCGGGAAGTCGTTGACGATGTACACGTGTTTCTCGGCGACGTCGAACATCGCCTCGTACATCGCGAGCCCGTTGGTTTCCGTGAGGCCGCGGTGCACGACCAGGCGCCCGGACGACGAGCCCGCTTCATCGAGCTCGGGTAAGACACTCGAGTCGGCGCGGATCTCGGCGCCTCCGTGCTCTTGCCATGTGCGCATGAAGGTCTCTTGCACTTCTCGCACCAGCGGCCCTGAAACCTCGACATGCGCGTCGAGCCACGGGATTCGCTCGTGGCGTGTGTTGTCGTGTACCGGAACCTCGTCGAAGCCGAGGTAATACTCGTCGCTGGCGTTTCGTCCGGAAACGAAAGCCCGCTTGCCATCGATGATCGTGAGCTTCCGATGGTCCCGCTGCTTGAATCGAGATACGTCGACCTGTTTCCCGGTCTCGATCGGATTGAGCGCGAGCACCTCGATACCGTCTTCTTCCCGAAGCGACTGGATGAGGGGGTTGATGCGCCCGAACACATCTTCGTCGGAATAGAGCGCGTCCACCATGAAGCGGACTTTCACACCCGCCCGCGCGAATCGAATGAGCTGCACGATCAGTCGTTCGGTGAAATCACTGGGTCGGACCATGTAGAGCTGCATGTGAATGGTCGAGGAAGCTTCCTCGAACGCTGCGAAGAGCCTCCTTCGTGCCCGTCCGTTGTCGAGCTCCGCATGAAACGCGTTCCCTCGAACGAGACGAGATTCGGTGGTCTGATCGAGGCGCCAGTCGAGCGAGTTGCTAACCGACCGGTCGTGGAGAAGCTGCGCCGCCTGCTTCAGCTCCGCATCGAAGTCGCGTGCGAGAGCACGAGCGCGCACTGCCGCAGGCGTCAACACGGTCACTTGCTCCGCCTGTATCCGCTCGGAGTCTTCATCGACATCGGTCAAGATCGTCGTGACGGGCACACCCTTCGCTCGAAGGCGTCGAATGGCAGTCGAGGCGAACATGTCCACGAAGTCGACGCCCATGCTCCGGAGCTCTTCCTCTTCGGCCGAATAGACGAGAATCGCGCCGGGAGGCATTCGCTGTTTGAGAAGCTCGTCGTGAATCAGAGCGTCACGATTCTTCTCGTGGATGTCGAAGTAGACGAGCTCAAAGCCCTCGTCGATCAGCGTTCGTAGTGCGTCGACTGGGGGGCTTTTCGGCGTCGGTTCCTTGGGGGCTCTCGGAAGAAAGAGCGCTGCCTGCACCAAGACGACCGGGCGGCCACTCGCAACCTGAAGGAGTCGGTGACCAATCAAGTCGGATACGACCTGCCCTCTGTCATTGCATATCTTGACGCCCACCCGGTGAAGGCCCGGTTCGGGCGCGAGGATCATCGTGCGAACTTCGCCGCTCGGGTCGATGGGAACTTCGCCGACGACGTCGTCGTCCACGTAGAACCGCGCCGTCGTTCCAAGCTTCGCGGACACACCGAGGCTGGCCGAAAGCTCCACGCGTTCTCCCGCGCTCGTCAGGACGTCGCGCTGCACACCTCCGAGAAAACGTCGAAGACCCGGGTTTCGTCCCCAGCGCTCCATCGTCAACCCGAGTGAGCGCGCTGCCGCGTCGAAAATGGAGCCCGTCTCGTCCCCGCTGGGCGATCGCTTGTCGACCTCGCCGGCAATCGACGTTGCGATTCGCCGAATCCGTTCTCCCAGGTCTTGCGGTGTGTCGTCGTCCGTCACGGACGTAGTATAGGACGCTTACCCGTCGCCGTCGGCGATCACGGCGAGATAGGGAAGATTGCGGAACTTCTGGGCATAGTCGAGGCCGTAGCCAACGATGAAGACGTCGTCCACGGTGAAGCCGAGGTAGTCGATCTGGACTGGGACCAGTGTGCGCGCCGGCTTGTGGAGCAAGGCGGCGACCTTGACGGATGCGGGCTTCCGAGTCGCCAGGTTCTGGTGGAGATAGGCCATCGTGAGGCCGGTATCGACGATGTCCTCGACCAGAATCACGTGTTTTCCCTCGATCGAATGGCTGAGGTCCGTGGTGATCTGCACCACGCCGCTGCTCTCTTGCGCATTGCCGTAGCTGCGGACGCCTAGGAAATCGATCGCCACCTCCATGTCGATCGCGCGCACGAGATCGGCGGCGAAGACGTAGCTCCCCTTGAGCACCGGGACGATCACCAGCTCCTTGCCGCGATAATCATCGCTGATCTGTCGACCCAAATCGGCAACGCGTGCGGCGATCGTGTCCGCGTCGATCAGAGGCTTCATCCGCATCGCGATCTGCTCAGTTCGCAGAGAATACGATTGGGAATTTCGCCGGGCCACCTTCGGAGGAGGCCGGGAATCGCCAACGTCGCACGGAAGCTTCGATGCACTCCGCAAGGCCCCCAGGTCCGCTACCGGCGGCGCTTGCGTTCTTCACGCGCCCGGACGGAGCCACGGTGACCGTCACATCCATGCGTACCGCCGGCGGTGATGGCTGCCCACGGACCGCGCGCTCGTAGCAGCGCTGAAGGCGCGGCTTGTTCTCGGTCACGGTCGCGCGAACCGCATCGCCGTCGAGTGGCGGATTCTCGCTCTGGGCGCTGTTCGATTTCGCGACGTCGATCTTGGCCGGCGCCGCGTTGGCGCTCGAGTGGAATTCGGCGAGAACCTTCTGGTCGGCCGCGCTGATCGAATCGCCCTCTGGGGCCACCGGCTCTTCCACTGGCTCTGACTGCGAGCTCGCTCTGCGCTCGGACCGCGCCTTCGGTCTCGGCGTTGGCGCAATCTTCGGACCGTCGTCGCGCGGGTCGGGTGGCTCGATCGCGAAATCGCTTTCCCCTCCCTGCTCGTTCTCTTCATTCGCTTCTTGGGAAGCCTCCTCGACTGTGACGACCTCAGTACCCTCGCCCGCGACCGCCTCGACGGAATCAGCCTCGACGACCGGCTGGTCCTCCCCCCTCAACTCGGGTTCGGGAGCAGGCTTTTCGCCGGTCTTGGCCACCGCGATCGGAGCGGCGGAAGGTGCCGGAGCAGAGACCGGCTGCCTCCCCTCGAGCAGCTCGCCAAGCAGCGAGTCTCCATACCGCTCGAAGGCGAGAAACGCGACGACCCCAGAAAATACAGTCACAGCGATGAGCACCGCCAAGAGCCCGAGTGAAAAGCCGCGGCGCGGCTCGACCGAAGGCAGGGCGCCTTTCGGGGGAAAGGAGGGGACCGAGACACTGTCGTCCGGCCCTGCCGGAAAGCCCGAAAAAGAACCTAGCTGGGGCGAAGAGCCGAAGACATCTGTGGGGCCGAGGGGAGCGGGCGGTTGCGAGATGTCTCTGAAGATGTCGGGCTCCGCGGCTTCCGGCTGGAGCACATCGGCGAGCGGCGCGAAGTCCAAGCCCATGCCCGAGCGCGAACGCGCTTCAGCCGCCGCGACCGTAGCGGCAAACGCCACGGAGTCGTCGATCGAAGTGCGCGAGTCGACGAACGGTGGCATCGACGAGAACGCGCTACGCGGAGGCGGACCCGAGTGTCGACGTTCGTGCAACAGCGCCATGAGCGTTGGGACCGTCGCAAGTGGGCGCCACTCCTCGAAGCCTTCACGCCATACCAGCGAGTACTCGCTCACGGCGCCGGCGTCGATCTTGTGTCCCATTTCCTCGAGGCGAACGGGACCCACCGGTACGTCGTTGATCGAAACGTGCCATTCAGCAACGTCGCCCGTTCTCACCATGGGTCCGGTGGCAACCGGTACTGGAGGCGCCAAACCGGGATGCTGACCGACGAATGCGCTGCTTGCCGCGCCAGGCGCCGAGGAAAGTCTGCGCGACTGAGCGGATGGCCGGCGCGGAGGTACAGACGGTGGACGCCTACGAACCGGCGAGGACGTACGGCGCGCTCGCGCGGTCGGCGCCTCGTTCCCAAAGGACGACACCGGCTGCGAGGTGCGCGTCACTTCTTCGAATCCGTACGCTGGGCCTGCCGGAACGGTGACATCGGGATCACCCAGACGACCATCGATCAGAATCTTGTGATTGCACTTCCGACACGGGAAGCGAACGACGCGACCCCGAACCTTTTCGTCGGAGATCTTGTACTTGGCGTGGCAGCTATCGCACTCGAATCTCATGGGCTTCTTCGCTTGTGGGCGGGCACACTCAGCTGCACCCTTTCCAGCTTGTCATCGACCCGATCGTAGCGCGAATTGATGCGCTTATTCAATAAGAACGCAAAATTTCACATGCCCGAGAGCACATAGTATCGGCGTTCGAGGTCATCGTAAACGAGAACCAACTGGTTCTCGCCGATGCGACGCGACCAGCGCTGGTCCTCTTCATCGTACGCGATTCGGAAGCTGGCGCTGTACCTGTAAGCGATCAACACACGGTCCATTTCCCTAGTGATCGTGCGGTACTTGATCTCATAGCGAACGTCGGTGACCCGCTCTCGCCAGCGTGAGAGCTTCCCTTGGAGAGCCCTGTAATCGAGGTCGTCATCACCCGTAGGGGTGCCATTGTCGTCCAGGTACTGGGGATGCGCCATCGCGAGAAGCGCGCCCACATCCCTCGACTCCACGGCATTCCGGTAATTCTCCATGAAGGTGATCACCGCGCGGTTCTCGGGAGTGTCCTTCACGGTGGTATTCGGGATGTTCTTGGTGCAGCCGACCGCCACGAAAAGCGACACAGACAGCACCATCGTGGACAGGGCCCTACGCATGCAGCACATCACGAGATCAACGCTCCTCTTTCCCAAGCCATTCCCGATTATCCACTGGCGGCTACTGAATCCCATAATCTTTGATTTTGTAAAGTAGAGCGCGGTGGCTGATCTCGAGTAGCTTCGAGGCCGAGGTCCGGTTGCCCCCGGTCCTCTCGAGGGCTCGTCGAATCAGCGTTTCTTCCATGAATCGCGAGGTTTTCTTGATGGAGAGCTCCCCGGTCGAGAGGCTGGCGGCAACCGGATCGGCTGGCTCCCGCAGTCGTTCAGGCAGATCGGTCACGGTGATCGTGTCGCCCTCCGCGAGCACCACGGCACGCTCGATCGTGTTCTCGAGCTCCCGCACGTTGCCGGGCCAGGGGTAGTTGAGAAGCAGCTTGCGGGTGCGCTGATCGATGTCGCGGATCTTCGTGCCAAGCCGCAAGTTGTTCCGCTCGATGAAGTGTTCGACGAGCAGCATGATGTCATCGCGTCGATCGCGGAGCGGCGGCACGTTGATCTGCAGCACGTTCAAGCGATAGAAGAGGTCTTCTCGAAAACGGTTCTCCTCGACCTCGCGGCGAAGGTCTCGCACCGTCGCCGCAATGACGCGCACATCGACTTCCTGATCCTGAGCGGTGCCGAGGGGCCGAATGCGTCCCTCTTGCAACACCCGCAGGAGCTTCACTTGCAGCGTCAGCGGGAGCTCGCCGATCTCGTCGAGGAAAAGCGTACCCCGATGCGCTTCGGCGAAGAGCCCCTTCTTGTCCGCATGAGCATCGGTGAAGGCGCCTCTCTTGTGGCCGAAAAGCTCGCTTTCGAGGAGAGTCTCGGGGATCGCTCCGCAGTTGAGCGGAACGAACGGTTTGTCCTTGCGCGGGCTGCCATCGTGAAGCGCGCGTGCAACGAGCTCCTTGCCGGTCCCGCTCTCGCCTTGGATCAGGACGGTCGTCTTGTAGTCGGCGACCTTGCCAATGGTGGCGAACACTTTTTCGATCGCCTCGCTCTTGCCGAGGATGCCGTGGAATGTCTGCTCCTTGCGGATCGCCTCTTTGAGGGCCCGGTTCTCGCGCCGAAGCGATTCTCGTTCTTCGGCCTTCGTCAGTGCGAGCAGAACTTCGTCCTGCTTGAAGGGCTTGGAGATGTAGTCGTAGGCGCCCGCTTTCATGGCGTCGATGGCGAGGTCTACCGATCCGTAGGCGCTCATCAGAATCACGGTCGCCAGCGACGAGCGAGCCTTGAGCTCCGCGCAGAGCTCGATTCCCGTCATGCCGCTCATGCGAACGTCGGCAAGCACGAAATCCGGATCGAAGCGCTCGAGTTGCTCCAGCGCCGATTCCGCGCTCTCGGCGGTTTCGACCTGGTACTCATGCTTCTTCAGCAACGTGCGAAGCACGAGCCGGATGTTTTCTTCGTCATCTACGACCAGGACACGGCGCATCAATTCCACCCGATACTTTCTGCATAGCAGAATGTACGACTAAGAAAAACTTTCATAATTCTCAAGCCATAGGGCAAGAGTCGCTGTAAAGTTCTCGCTCGATTGGCTTTACTGCGTCCTAATGAGTATGATTTTGCTGTCGGGTAGGGGGAGAAGACATGAAGATCCGCTTTGCTTTTTTGCTCGTGATGGTGGGGCTCATCGCGACCGTGAGTAGTTGTAAGGGGCAGCCGCTGAACGCCCTCAATCCATGCACCATCAATGGTGTCGTTCAGAACGTGCCGGTAAACCCGCAGCGCGCCCTGGACTTGCTGATCGTCATCGACGACTCGCCTTCGATGCGGGACGAGCAGGCCAAGCTCGCCGAGCAGGTGCCACGGCTCGTGAGCTTGTTGCTCACCGGTGGAGAAGACACCGACGGCTCGAAGCCGGTCGGCGATTTCCCTGCCGTCGAGAGCCTTCACGTCGGACTCATCACGCCGGACCTCGGCTACTCGACGGTGCCCGCGACAGACTTCACCGCAGGCACGGATCCGAGTGATGACTTCAACCCAACCGCCGCCTGCATGCGGAACGACGGAAACGGCAAGGCCGGGTTCATGCAAGTGGAAGGTCTGAGCGGCTCGCCGCGCGTAGCCTGCGAGGCGCAGACACCGCCTGAGGGAACCCTCTATCTCAACTACCCAGAGCCCGGATTCACGGCGGTCGATTTGATCAACGACGTGGAGTGCGTGACAGGCCAGGACGACGGCTGCGGCTTCGAGCAGCAACTCGAGAGCATCTTGGCTTCGGACCGAAACACGGCCAACGGCGGCTTCAACCGCGAGGGCGCCTTGCTGGCCGTCATCCTCATCACCGACGAGGACGACTGCTCGACCACCGACCCGCGGGTCTTCGACGTCGAGCCACGCGCGAGCAATCCGTTCCAAGGGCCATTCACGTCGACGGACGAGCTGCAGTTCAACCTGCGCTGCTGGGCGCACAGCGACGCCCTGCAGAGCATTCAGCGGTACGTCGATGGAGTCGCGGCGCTCAAGGACGACCCGAGCCAGGTCGTCTTCGCCGCGATCACCGGGATTCCGGAGGATAACGCGCTCGACCGAGCGAATTTCAGCAGCGATGAGGACCGGTACGCGGCGATTCTCGCGGACACGGCCATGACGGAGGTTCCGAATCCCGCCGAGGATGACACCCAGGGACAAACGCTCACCCCGGCGTGCATTGCAACCGATGGCTCGGGCGCAGCCGCGCCTGGACGCCGAATCGTCGAGACGATGCAAGGACTGGCTGCCGGCAACACCGGGGTCGGCACCGTCGTCGAATCGATCTGCGCCGCAGACTACGCGCCCGCGCTCAATGCGATCGTCGACCGCATCGCCGCCGCGCTGCGCCAGCTTTGTCTCCCGCGACCGCTCAACCGCAACTCGCAGAACCTGGTGGGTTGCGAAGTGCGTGAGGTGCAGCCAGAGGGTGCGACCTGCGCGAATGCGGGCAGGGGGCGCGAGCCAGAGGCCGTCAGCAACGAGGACGGTCGTGAGGTGTGCCGAGTGACTCAGCTCCCGAGCGATCCATCGGCCGGTGTGCCAGGCGGCCTCGGTTGGTTCTACGACGACTTCACGCCGGAGACGGTATCCGCATGCGCGTTCAATCCCGAACAGCAACGCGTCAGCTTCACCAATGGCTCAGCTCCCGAGACGGGCGCGCGCATTCGCTTCGAATGCCTGCAGGCGGCTCCGCCGACCACCGAAGACATCGGTTGGCCCTGCGACATCGAAACCGACTGCAACCCGAGGCCCGAGAACTGCCTCGAAGGCGAGTCGATCGAGGCCTGCGAGACGCGCATCCTCAAGGAGCGCTACGACCGCGACAACCTGGTGCTCACCTGCGATCCGGAGTCGAACACCTGTCAGCTCAGCTGCGAATCCAACGTGCAATGCCCCGGCGGCTTCGCCTGTTACGACGAGAGCGAAGACGGGAACAGCTACTGCGTGAACCCCACCTGCACGCTGAACTGACGCGGGGCACGGTTCGCCGGCACTGACACTGGCGCTGGCACTGGCACTGGCGCTGGCACTGGCACTGGCACTGGCGCTGGCACTGACGCTGGCACTGACGCTGGCACTGGCACTGGCACTGGCACTGGACGAACGGGGCACGGGCGAACACGACGCGGGGTTCCGTCGAACGGCTCGGCTTGCAATTGTGGTCGGATGCACTTGAGGGGTTGGACCACGCAAGCCTCGCCTCGACGTGTACAGAGGAGGGCGGCTCGGGATGGGCAGCACAGCGATTGGGCGGGAGGCTAGACGTACGGAGTCGTGGGGAGACGGCCGAGCGGGCCCCAATCGCGAGCACGCCCGTCGCGAGCCGCCCTCCGATCGTGCCAGCGGCAGCGCCAACGCCCGCGCGCGTGCGTCGACGTGTACAGAGGAGGACGGCTCGGGATGGGCGGCACAGCGATTGGGCGGGAGGCTAGACGTACGGAGTCCTGGAGAGACGGCCGAGCGGGCCCCAATCGCGAGCACGCCCGTCGCGAGCCGCCCTCTGGTTGGGCAGTCGCACCACACAGTCGCCGGAGCCGTACGAACTACCTGCCCAGCCGCTGAACCGCGTACGTCGCGGAGTCCGGTCCAGCCACCGCCCATATCTCTCCATTGATCGGGTTGTAGGCGGCACCCGCGTAGGAGATGTCGTCATTTGGGTTGTAGCTCGGCGTGAACTCGGCAGGATCGAGGGTGACGTAACCCGACCAGTCAGGTCGGACGAAGCCGAGTCTGCTTTGGACCGTCCCCGCCGGCGTGCCCAAGGCGGTACCCTCGACGAACCAGACACGCCCATTGCCGTCGTGAAAGATCCCGTGAATGTTCTGGGACGCGAGGTCTAGATCGATCTCCATCTCCTCTACGCACGGATTGCTGCCGTTGCCGTCGAGCGACAGGCACGCGGAGTCATCGGCGCGTGACCGATCAAAACGAGAGATGGTGGAGTCGAAGTATTCGTCGAACACGACGTACGCACCGTCCGGCGACATCTCGATCGCCCAGGGCCCAGACCCGACGATGGCATTCGGATGTCTAGCGTCCGGCAGCGGATAGATGGTAACGGTTTCGGTGTCCGGTTCGAGGCGTCCAATCGAGGTGCCCCAGAAGCTCGTAAACCAAATGTCGCCGTTCGTGTCGCCCACGAGATGCGCGGGCCAGAACGCGCCCCTTTGCAGCGCTGTCCACGTTGCGGCGGGTAGCGCGTAGCGCTTGAGGCAACCGTCGTCCGTCGGATCTTCGCCCGCGCCGCAAAGCTCAGCGTCGAGCGTCTTCCACGATGCAGACGACAAGGCGTTGTTCCAGACCGCGGTGTCTGGATCGAAGGCCATGATCGCGCCTTGATGAGGTGGCGGCTGCGTGGTCGTATCGGAATGAAAACCAGCCTCCGTGATCCAGATCCAACCACGTGTTTCGTCCACCCAAAGACCGACTGCCTCGTTCCGGTTGCCTTGAATGTTGTACATCTGAAAGGTTTCGCTGACCGGGTCGAAGCGACCGACTCGGCTATGGTTCATCAGGCCGTTTTCGCTCAAATGCCCGCCGCCCTGCGTGAACCATACCGTTCCGTCGGCGGCCACCTCGATACTTTCGCCCAGTATGCTCGTATTGCTCGAGCGGCCGTTGCACTGAAACAGAAAGCCGTTGATCGGGATCGTGATTCGCCTCACCACGCAGGGATCGTCGTTCGCCACGTGTGTGATGGCAGTATGGAACTCGCCGAGCACCCAAGCGTCCCCAGAGGCGTCCACGTCGATCGCCAGCGCAACGCCGCCGCCATCGGTTTGCGGGAGCTGGCAGGTTTCAAGCGCCAAGCCGCCCTCGCAATCCAGTCCATCGCAAATGTCGATTCCGATCGCGATGCGCAGATCGTACGAATCTGTCGGACCGCCCGGCCGCCCCACCCAGATCTCGAGGAAGATCGATCCGGGCTGCAGAGGTACCGCGAGATCCGCACCTCCGAGGCCACCACTCAAGTAGCGCAAACGTTCGCCATCGATGACGACATCGACCCAGAGTTGCGCCTCGGAGTCGGTCGGCACCGCTCGAACCCGCGCCTCGAGGGTTCCCGACGGAAGCGATATGCTGTAGCTGTGATCGCTCGGATCGAAATGGACGATTTGGTTCTCGCCCTCCACGATGATCTCGAGCTCGGAGAGTGTAGTGTCGCCTGCCTCGCAACTGAGTGGAGTGCTCGTTTGAAGAAGCATTGGCGAGAGCGCTACGGCCAGTAGATACGGCGAATAGCGAACGGAAACGTTCGTTGAGTGGCGGGTAGACGTGCACACGGGCCTGCGCTCCCTTGGCTCCCTCGAGAAGCGATTCATCCTCGGGGAGGGGTCACGCGATGGTGATGCAAGTTACATTCCGCCGCAATTTGCCTGTGGTTACGTAGCCGCGTTCGAGTCGCGCGCGAAAATCCTGCGTTCTCATCAAAGGGCAACGCACTCGTTTCACCCGCCTGACACTGACGCTGGCACGGGCGCGGGATGTCGTGCGGGAGCTCGTTCCGGTTTTGCGTACGGTTCGCGAGTACGACAAGTCGCTCGCGGATCAACTGAAGCGGGCCGCGCAGAGTGTGGTGCTGAACATCGCGGAGGGGCGTGGGAGTGACGCCGGGAATGCTCGGGCTCGGTTTTCTACGGCTTGTGGGTCGGCAAAGGAAGTTCGAGCCGCTCTGAACGTCGCGAGCGACTGGGGGTACATCGAGTCGATGACGGCGGCGCGCCTCGACCGAAAGCTCGACGAGGTTTGCGCGATCACATGGTGCCTGGGGCGGAAGCTCTAACGACCCGAGAGCCGCCACGACATCGCGCAAACCTCGTCGAGCGCGGTGTCGATGGCTTTCACTGTCGCGGTCGGGAAGTATCCGTAGGCGATGCCGAGCTGGAGTCCGGCGCGCACCTCTTTGGCGGAGCCGCAGGCCGACGCGAAGCGCGCCTTCGCCGTTCCGGGATCGTTTCCATCGGCCTCGGCGATATTGAGGACGACGCTGTTCATGGCCCGATGAATCTGATCGAAAAGCGACCGATCCCGCTTCTTGACCACCGGCATCACCTGCCGAAGCCCGCGTGCTGCTTCGAGCGCCCGTTGCTGAATGATGAGTCCCATGAGTGATCTCCTTTTCGCCTGGGTGTGGGGTTCCCCGAAAGGGCGAAGCCCGACCCCACACCCAGGCGAAAAGGAGATCGCGATGACAAAGAAGCGTCAGACGGACGTGGGCACGAACGCTGGCACTGGCACTGGCACGCCACTGGCACTGGCACTGGCACTGACACTGGCGCTGGCACTGGCACTGGCGCTGACGCTGGCACTGGCCTTTCCGTTTAGAATCAAGCGAGCAAATGGTGGAGGTCCTCTCGGTGGGTTACTCTGAACCGCAGGGGGGATGATGTGACTCGGCGAGCTTCGATTGTCTTTGTCGCACTGGCGGTGGCGTGCGGCGGTTCGTCGGACGGCACCCCGGGTGGAATGGGCGGCAGCGGTGGCGCTGGCGGGGCAGCCGGGTTCGGTGGTGTGGGCGGCGAAGCTGGCTCGGGCGGCATAGCCGGGTCGGGCGGCAAGCCGGCTCGGGCGGCATAGCCGGCTCAGGCGGCGTTGGAGGTGTCGGTGGAGGCGAGCCTTGCGATGCGGTCGTCTGTCAGGACACCGAGTGCAAATTCGGTGGCGCGTGCAACCCCGACGACGGCAGCTGCACCTACGGCATGTTCGCCGAGGATGGCACCGCCTGCTCCGAGGGGGAGTGTCTCGCTGGGGCATGCGGCCCGATCGGCGCATTTGCGTGTACCGAGCAGGGCATTCGCGATGCGATCGCAGCAGGGGGTGGCCCGCACTTCTTTGCATGTGACGGACCGACCACCGTCGTCATCGAAGCGGCGCTCGTGTTCGACAACGACGTGATTCTCGACGGCGAGGAGGAGCTGACGGTCGAGGGCGAGGAAATGCACCCGATGTTGGAGGTGACCGCGGAGAGCACCGTCGAGCTGCGCGGGTTCGAGCTGGCCAACAGCTTGGAGTTCCCAGCCTCGGATATCATCAACTTCGGGATGCTCACCTTGACCCGCGGCCGACTTGTTCACCGAGCAGCATCGACAACTATGGGACGCTGACGATCGCAGACAGCAGCATGGCGAAGCGCCTCGACTGGGACGTCAGCGGCTGGATCTTAGCAACACTGGCGTTATATCCGTCACGAAGCAGCAACTTCTCAGGCACCCACATCGTCAACGAAGGCACGGCAACCGTCGACGGAAGCACGTTCTCCGGTCTCAGCACGCCAGACGGACCCCTACGTTCTCAGCGGCATCTTCAATGCCCGCGAAAGCGGGACGGTGACGCTGACGAATAGCACCATTTCCGGAAGCGAACTCGCAGGCATCGAGAACATCGGGACGATGAGCATCGAGAACAGCACCATTTCCGGGAACGGATTGGCTTTCGGGGGTGGGAACGGTGGCGGCATCTTCAACAGGGGTGCGCTGACCGTAACCAACAGCACCATCTCCGGAAACACCGCCAGGTTCGGCGGCGGCATCCACAACCGGGCGGGCACCTTAACATTGACGAACACGACCGTATCGGGAAACACCGCTTCCAATGAGGGTGCCAGCATCAACGTAACGGCGCCACGGTCACGGTGACGAACAGTTTGCTCGAGGGCGATTGCGCGACATCGGGTGGCACGTTCATTTCTGACGGTCACAACATCGAATCCCCCGGCGACACCTGTGGGTTCGACCAGGGGACCGACCAGGTCAGCGTCAGCTCCGGGGCGTGTGAGCCTTGGCCCACTCGCCGACAACGGCGGACCGACCGAGACCCACGCCTTGCTTCCTGGCAGCGTCGCCATCGACGCAATCCCAGAGCTCATGTGCGAAGCAACCGAAGACCAACGCGGCGAGCCACGTCCAGGCGGCGCGATGTGCGACGTGGGCGCGTTCGAGCTACAGCCGTAGCCGCCGGATAGCAGGCGAACTCAGAGTTGACGCGCTGACGCTGGCACTGACGCTGGCACTGGCACTGGCGCTGACACTGGCGCTGGCACTGGCACTGGGAGTGTATGGAGGGGCGCGGGGGAACGCGATGCGGGGTTCCGGCGACGTCGCGAATGACAATCGGCAAGACAGCAACCAGCTCCGATTGGCGTGAGCGCCGAGGCGAGGCTTGCGTGACCCCCGGCCCCAAGTCCCACCGGTCACAATTGCAAGCCGAGCCGTTCGTCGGAACCCCGCATCGTGTTCCCCCGCGTCCCGATCGCCCCAATCGCGAGCACGCCCGTCGCGAGCCGCCCTCCGGTGGCACTGAGCTACCGAGCCGGCGACCGAAACAGCCTCAGAAACCCGACCAGGTCGAGCGCGCTCCCGGTAAACGTCACATCGCCTGAAGCGAACGCCTGCACCGGGCTTCGCAACCCGAGGACCAGCTCCCGCCAGGCCATCGAATCGGCCGTGATCGTCAGCTCCGGGATTCTCCGGAAAGCGTCGGGATGAACTCCGCGACACCGCGACGGATCTGGATGCCATAGCCCTCGTCGACGTCCGGGAAGCGGAAGCCGACGAGGATTTCTTTGTCTGCGCTCTTCTCGTAGATGAGATTGGCCGGCATGGCCGCGACGAAGCGGCCGATCGGGACCGTGCTCACGAAGGAGAGCGCGTTCTCCGGCTTGGTTTCGTCTCGAATCTCGATCTTGCCTTCGAGCTCGAGCGCCTGGGTGAGATAGTAGTTGCGTGCATTGGAATTGACCTCACGGCGTCCGAGCGCGCGCAGCGCGTCCGCCTTGATCTGCCTTGCCTCCCTGGAATCCGGGTCGAGCCGCACGAGATGTGTCGCTAGCTCGGCGGCCCAGGCGTATTGCTCCGCGTCGAGCGCATCGCGTGCAGCCTTCTGCAAACCCTCGGCGCCTCCGGCAAGCGAAGCGATGCCCGCTGCTCTCGCGTCCGGTCCGATCGGCTCGAGTCCGGCCGCGTCTCCGTCGAACCAACCGAGATACCCGTCGAAGATCGCGCGAACCGACCACTCGACCTTCCCGTAGTACTCCTGGAGGTACGGATGCGCCGCGAGATGCGGCGGCAGCTTCACGACTTCGACGAGCTCGTCGGGACTGAGTCCCCGGTTGATGCCCTGCACCGTCTGGTCGTGGACGAACTGGATGGCATCGCGATACGCGGTGAGCGTTTCGTAGATCTGCGCTTGCCCGGAGATCGCCCGCGTATGGCTCGGCACCAGGTACCTCGGCCGAAGCGCGCGCATCTTGTCGAGGCTGTCCACCCAGGCGAGCACGTCACGGTAGAGCGTCCCTCGAATGGTGTAGAGGTTCGGGAAGGCCTTGTAGATGTTGTCCCCGGGCAAGAGCACGCCGCGTTCTGGGAGCCAGACGAAGAGCTGGTCGTTGGTCTCGCCAGGCGCATGCACGAGCTCGACCCTCACGCCGCAGATCTCGGTTTCGAGCGTCTCCGAGAAGGTCTTGTTCGGCCGGATCAGCCCCAAGGTCATGTTCGGGTCGAGGGTTTCGACGAAGGGCCCGAGCCCGACGTTCTCCATCTGATCGGGCCCCGCGTCGCGAAGATAGCTCCCGAACATGCGGGCACTCCGCGTTCGCAAGATCGGACGAAGAACGTTGGCGAACCGGTTGATGTAGTCGTTGGTGCTCTCGTGCGCATAGACGTCGATCTCGCCGTCCGGAGCAAACGCGAGCCCACCCATCACGTGATCGGCATGATTGTGGGTGTAGATCAGGGCCTCGATCGGCTTGTCGCTGATCTTCTCGAGCTCGGCCTTCACCTCGGCCGCGGTTTCCATCGAGCCCATCACGTCGACGATGAACACGCAGTCATCGCCCTCGATCATGATCGAGTTGGCGATCCCGAAGCCCACCGCTTGGTAGACCCCGTCCGTCACCTCGTACACATTGCGCCGAAACTCTTCGTTCAAGCGTTCGAGCGCCGCTGCTACGTCTGAATCGAGCTTCACGGGGTCGGGCGCCGGGGCTTCCTCGGGGCGCTGACAAGCGAGAACGAGGCAAGTGAAAAGCACAAACAACGCGCGAAAGAGCATGCGCGGAATACTCGCATGGTTTGCCTACGGCGGGTCACGGATTCTAGGGGGTGAGCGACCGGCAGTTCCGTGTCATCTTGGCCCTCGCTCATGACCGCCCGCATGAAACTAAAGCCCGTAGACGCCCTGCGTTTGCTCAGCGCAGCACTCGGAGGACGCGTGTCGATTCCGCTCTCCTGGATACGCGACCGTCTCGCGCCCTTGTCTACGAAGGTCGCCCTCGAGATCGAGGCAGACAGCCCCGGCTTGCACATCCACGGTGAAGCGAACGCTCTCGGCGCGCCCATCTCTTTCGCTGCGCGAATCGACGCAGACGGCGTGCACGTCGAAGGTATGAAGCGAACGATTCGCTTCCGGCTGACCGAGGTCTCACTCACGACCCCCGACGACGCGCCTGGCCCACTCGCCGATGCGATCCGAGCTGGCATGATCGACACGGAGAACCCGGCCACATTGATCGGCAACATGGTTTCCCTTCCGGAGATGATCGTTTCGGCCGAAGGCCAGCACGTGGTCATCGATTTGATGAAGGTCCCCGCGATTGCACGCGACGAAAGGCTCCGAGCGGCGGTGGCCGCCGCGAGCAGCTATCTCGGCGTAACCGGCATCCGAACCGCAAACGACGCGCTCGTGCTTCGGCTCGGCTTTCTCCCGGGCGGGGCGAAGGAGGCGGCCCTCAGCACGGCGCGCGCGGCGCTCGCGCCTGCCGTGCGCATCCTCTGGCCCGAAGGACTCGAGCGATGAGCGGCCTAGGCAGCTTCAACCCTCTGAGCCGGGCGTCGTTCGCCTCGCGCGAGCAGGAGTTCCACGAGATCGCGATTCGCGGCGTGGACGGCTACGACAATTTCGGCGACCCGAGCTACCTCGAGGGCCTGCGGCGATTGCTCTACTCCTACGACTACGAGGCGCGCCTCCACACGATGGGCAAGATGACGGCGGTCTACCAGACGGTCGGCTTGCTCGCCGCTCGCTTACACACCGAGCGCTGGTTCGAGATGCAGCCCGAATCGGCCAAGATCGCCGTCGAGCGTCCGATCATCATCACCGGCATGGTGCGCACGGGCAGCACGGCTCTTCACTACTTGATGGGCGCCAATCCCGACATGCAGTGCCTGCAGTACTGGCTCGCTCTACACCCACAGCCCCGCCCTCCCCGCGCCTACTGGGAAGCCGCGACCGATTTTCAGCATGCTCGCATCGAGCTCGACATGATGTACCAGGCGGGCAAGAGCATGCTCGAGTCGATTCACTTCATGATGCCGGATGGACCGGACGAATCGGGGCGGATCCTCGGCCAGAACTTCAGCGACGACCGCTTCGAAGTCGTGTCGACCGTCCCGACGTACTCGGATTGGTACATCCACACCATCCACCGCGAAACCTACCAGCGACACAAACGGATCATACAACTCATCGGATCTTATGAACCCGAGAAGCGCTGGCTCCTCAAGTACCCGGTGCACATGCGCAACCTCGATGCGCTCCTCGAAGCCTACCCGGACGCTTGCATCATCTGGACGCACCGGGATCCGGCCGAGGTTCTGTCCTCGTACGTGAGCCTCTGCGCTCATTTTCGGTCCTTGTTCGAGAAGAACGTCGACCGCCCGCGGATCGCGCTGGAGCAAAAAGAAGCATGGGCGCGAGCCGTCGAGAACGGGATGCGGCTTCGCAAAGGCCGCGAGCATCAGTTCCACGACATCTATTTCAACGACTTCATGGCCGATCCGATCGGCGAGGTCGCCAAGGCGTACGCGCATTTCGACCAGCCTTTTTCGGAGCGCGCCAAGAAAGCGCTCATGGGCTGGCGCGAAGTGCACAAGCCGGGGGCTTTCGGGACTCACAACTACACCCGCGACGATTTCGGGCAGTCCCCTGCCGAGATTCACGAGCGCTACGCGGATTATCTGGAGCAGTTCCCGCGCGTGCTCGAGAAACGGAAGCGGAGCGCAGCATGATTCGACGAAGCGATGAAGAGCGCGCGCTGATTGCAGAAGCCGAGCGGCTGTTCCCGACGTCGACGCGCTGCCTGACCTTCGATCCGGAGCTCAACTTCTGCGTGGGCAAGGCCCAGGGCAGCCACATCTGGGACGCGAGCGGCAACGAGTACATCGACTACCTGCTCGGCTCCGGGCCGCACGTCCTGGGACACGCGCATCCTGCGGTGCTCGAGGCGCTCCGAACCGTGCCCGAGGGCGGCACCTCGCACCTGATCATCAACGAGCACGCCATCAAGCTCGGCCAGAAGATCGTCGAGCACGTTCCCTGCGCCGAGATGCTGAGCCTTCACAGCAGCGGCAGCGAGGCGACCTTCTTCGCAATGCGGCTGGCCCGCGTCTACCGCAAGCGCGACAAGATCTTGAAGTTCGAAGGCGCGTACCATGGCATGAATGACTACGCGCTGATGAGCAATCAATGGACGATGGGCTCGCCCGCGTATCCAAAGGCCGTTCCCAACACCCACGGCATCCCCCGGGCGCTGAACGACCAGGTCCTGATCGCGCCCTTCAACGACTTGGAAACCACAACCGAGATCATCGCGAAGCACCGCGACGAGCTGGCGGGTGTCATCATCGAGCCGATTCAGCGCACCTTCGAGCCGAAGCCCGGCTTCTTGCAGGGCGTCCGCGAGGTCACCGCCAATTTCGGCATTCCATTGATCTTCGATGAAGTCGTGACCGGGTTCCGCCTGGGGCTCGGCGGCGCGCAAGCCCTGTATGGCGTCACTCCAGACCTCTGCGCGCTCGGCAAGGCGATCAGCGGAGGCCTTCCGCTGGGCATCCTCTGCGGGCGACGCGACATCATGGAGATCGCGAACCCGAAGCGAAGGCTTCAGATGCTCCCTTACTCCATGCAAACCGGTACGTTCTCGTCAAACCCCGTCTGCGCGAGCGTGGCTTTGGCGCTGATCGAAGAGCTCGAAAAGCCCGGTGTCTACGCCCGCCTGAACGAGGTCGGAACACGGCTGCGGGCGGGTCTCCGCGATGCGATCGCGAACGCCGGCATCGAAGCCTCAGTCACCGGCGTCCCGAGCATCTTCGAGATCTGGTTCACCCGCGACGAGCCCTACGACCATCGTTCCTCGAAGGCTTCCGACTTCTACAAGAACATCCGCTTCTCCGACCTCCTGCTTCAGCAAGGCGTCCTCAAGGCTGCCGAGAAGTTCTTCATCTCGGCGGTGCACAGCGACGAGGACATCGAGCGCACCGTCGCGGCGTTTCACGTCGCGCTCGAGCAGCTCGCCAAGGAGCTCCGATGAAGCACGTGCTGGTGACCGGCGCCTGCGGCAACATCGGCGCCAATGTCGTCGACCTGCTCGTCGAGCGCGGCTACCAGGTCCGGGCGGTCGACTTGGACACGCCCGCAGGCCGCAAAGCGGCCGCCCGCTGGGGCGAGCGCGTCGACCTGTGTTTCGGGACGATCTGCAGCGCAGAGCTGCTGCGCGAGCGGGTCGTCGGTATGGATCACGTCATCCATCTTGCGGCGATGGTCCCACCCGTCACAGACGTCGATCAGGCGGCCGGCTACGCCGTCAACGTCGTCGCGACGCGTTCCTTGATCGCGGCCTGCGAAGCGCAAGCGTTGCCTCCCCGGCTGACTTTCACCTCCACCGCGGCGATTTGGGGACGCAACGACGAGGTCGAAGGCCCGCGCCGCGTTGACGAAGAGATTGCACCGAGCGACAACTACTCCCGTCAAAAGGCCGAGTGCGAAGCCATGATTCGGGCCTCGAGCCTCGAAAGCGTCATCTTTCGCATCGCCATGACGCCGCCCGTCGCGCCAGGCGCGCTCTCCCCCTTCGTCTTCGACATGCATCCGGACATGCGCGTCGAGTTCACCCATCCGAAGGACCAGGCGCTCGGCATCGTCAACTCCCTGGTCGTGCATGAGCCGATCGTCGGCCGGACGCTCTGCCTCGGCGGAGGCGCCCGAAACCGCTATCGGTACCGCGAGTTCATGAACATGGCGTTCGCCGCGATGGGCTTTCCGCCGTTGCCGAGGTCCGCCTTCGGCGATGCGCTTTTCCTCACCGACTGGGTCGACTCCGAGGAGTCCCAGGCGATCCTCGACTATCAACGGCGCGATGCCGCCGAGTACTTCGAAGAGGTGAGCGCAGAGCTCGGACCGGCCTTGCATCTCACGAAGCGGCTCGGACCCGCGCTTGCGCCGCTGATCTTGGCGCACTCGAGACACCAGGCTCTCACCGAGGGCAAGCGGCCGAGGGTGCCCGATCTCTACCGCGCGATCACGACGGCGAAGCGCGCGATCAAAGCCGCCAAGAGCTACCTCTGAGGAACGACCGATGGAAACGAGCAACCGCGTGCTGGACGCCGTGCTGAACGAGCTGTCCCTCCCACACATCGAAGAGCAAATCCCCCGCGACACCTTTTACAAGCTGGGGCTCAAGTTCCCTCAACAGTACGGGATCGCGTGCCGAGATGTCACCGACTGCATGGAACGGGCCGAGGCCCTAGGCGCCGGGCCTTTCATTCACGCCAGACTATCCCCTCCCAACTGGCGAGAAGACGGCGAGCTGATTCCCAATTGCAAGCTCGAGGTGGCACTCGGGTACGCGGGCGACGCCCAGATCGAGTTTCTGGGACCTGGGCAAGGCACCGAGCACTATGCGCGCGCGCTCGTAGACACGGAGATCGCGTTTCATCATGTCGGCATCTACCAGCGGGGCATGGAGCAGCTCGCCGCATCGATCACGGCTGCCGGATACCCCGAGGTGGTCCGCGGTGGAGTCTCGATCGGGAAGGGATTGTCGATCGACTTCCGCTACTTCGACTCGCGCCGCGACCACGGGATCTACCTGGAAGTCCTGGACTTCAGCCTGGCGGGCCTGGAGCTCGACCCGGAACCCCTCATCCGAGGCTATGCTGCGGCCAAGCGCGCGGTCCGCAGGCTCGGTCGCTAAGCAAGGTCGACGATACCCGATGCCCACAAAGCCCTCCCGATCGATTGAAGCCTCGGCCCAGCGTGGGCTCGGCAAGTTCGTTCGCCAGCACCTGGTGAGCGCGCAATTCGCAGAAGTCGTCGATCTCTCGGGCAAGACGATCTTGGTCACTGGAGCGAGCCCGGGCTCCCTCGGCTTCGCCACGGCCGAAACCCTCGCCTCCTGGGGGGCCACGGTCGTGCTGACCACGCGCTCCGATCCAGAATCGGTGGCCGAAGCGATTCGTTCACGCCTGCGAGCTCGCCAGGCCAGCGATCGAGTGAGCGCGCACCCGCTCGATCTAGGCTCACGCGACTCGGTGACCCGCTTCGTGCGCTGGTTCGAGGCGACACATGGGGAAAGGCTCGACGTGCTCATCAACAACGCCGGCGTTCACCTGGACTTGTTGTCGCGTTGGAAGGAGCCGCAGCGATCCGAAGACGGCTTCGAAATCCACTGGCGCATCAACTACCTCGGCACCGCGCAGCTCACGCAACTCTTGCTGCCGCTTCTCCAAAGAACAGGCGCGAAGACCGGCGATGCGCGCGTAGTCAACGTCTCCTCGAGACTGCACGCAAAGGGCTCCAACGACGACCTCTTCGAGCAGACGAGGCCCTACAACTCCTGGAACGCATACGGGAGCTCGAAGCTCGCCTTGATTCACATGGCCAACGAGCTCCAACGCCGTTACGCCGCCAATTCGAACCTCCGCGCATACAGCTTGCACCCCGGCTCCGTCTTCACCCACGTCGCCGACAAGGGTCTCGAAGGCACCGGCTTCGTCGAAAAGCTGCGCAGCGCGCTCGCGCCCGCGGAAGCGTTCTTCCTGAAGACGCCTTTCGAAGGCGCGCAGACGCAGATCCACTGCGCCACTTGGCCGAAGCTCCCGGGGGGCCTCTACTACGAGGACTGCAACCCGAGCGAACCGAGCGCCGACGCGAACGACACCGACGTTGCCGCACGGCTCTGGGACGCCACCCAGCGCTGGATCGAAGCCGGCATCTGACGGCCGGGGACGCTGGCACTGGCACTGCACTGGCACTGACACTGGCACTGGCCTGGCACTGACACTGGCGCTGACACTGGCACTGTCGCTGGCACTGGCGCTGCCCGCACTGGCACTGACACTGGCGCTGGCACTGTTCGGGCTGGTGGCCGTCGGCACGTCCACCAGGTTCCGGCGGTGGCTTTCTCGTAACTGCGTGAAGTTCCTTCCGGGGAAGCTGGCACGCCTCCTGCTCTTCACGCTTGGATGCTCGCTACCGCGCATGCCGCGTGCCTCATCGGGATTCAAGCCCACCCCGTGCAGGTCGAGGTTCGTCTCGGGGAAGGCCTGCCCGGCTTCGACATCGTCGGGCTTCCCGAGCGCGGCGTCCGCGAGAGTCGTATTCGGGTGCGTGCCGCTCTCTCGTCGATCGGTTTTGCGTTTCCGCCGCGTCATCTCGTCTTGAATCTCGCGCCCGGTGACCTTCCCAAGACGGGCTCCGGTCTCGATCTCGCGATCGCGGTTTCCGTGCTCGCTGCCTGCGGGGGCGTCTCGCCCGAGCAGCTCTCGAGCACCTTGCTGATAGGCGAGCTGTCCTTGTCGGGAGAGCTCCGGCCCGTTCGTGGGGTGCTCGCCCTGCTGAGAAGCGCGCGTGACGCGGGCCTCCAAAACGCGATCATTCCGGAAGGCAACCGGCAGGAAGCCATGCTCGTCGAAGGCGTATCGGTGCTCACAGCGCCGCATGTGGGCGCGGTGGTTCGATGGCTCAACGGAGACGCGCCGCTGCCCGAGGTCAGCGAAGGAGCGACGCCAATCGCATCAGCGTTGGAAGCCGAACCCGAGCGCGACCTCGGGGCCGTTCGGGGGCAGGAAGCCGCACGTCGCGCTCTCGAGATCGCCGCTGCGGGCGGGCACCACATGCTCCTCATCGGAAGCCCAGGCGCCGGCAAGACGATGCTCGCTCGCGCGCTCCCGTCTATCCTGCCCCCTCCCTCTGCGGAAGAGGCGCTCGAGATCGCGACCATCGCCAGCTCCGCCGGGCTTCGGTCGCCGCGAATCTTGCTTGGGCAAGAGCGACCCTTTCGCGCGCCGCATCACACTGCAAGCGCGGCAGCCATCGTCGGAGGCGGGGAGCCGATTCGAGCCGGCGAGCTCACCCTGGCGCACCGGGGCGTGCTCTTTCTCGACGAGCTCCCGGAGTTTCGCAGAGACGCCATCGAGACTTTGCGCACCACCATGGAAGAAGGCGAGGTGGTGATCTCCCGCGCGCGTCAGCGCGTGAGGCTGCCCGCAGAGCCGATGGTGATCGCCGCCATGAACCCGTGCCCCTGCGGCTACCATGGCGACCCCACCCGCCATTGCCGCTGCGGCGAGCTTCAGATCGCGCGCTACCGCGGCCGCGTGTCGGGTCCGCTTCTCGACCGATTCGACCTCCAAGTGGCCGTCCCGCGCGTGAGCGCCCGGCTCATGCGCAAGGCGACGCCGGGCGAGTCATCGCAGGCGGTGCAGCAAAGGGTCGAACGCGCCCGATCGCGCTTGGAGCGCTCCGATGCGAGAAAGAGCCTCGAGTCGCTCACGTGCAACGTCGCGCCAGAGGCGCTCGCCCTCTTGGAGCTCGGCGTCGAGCGCTTGAAGATGAGCGCACGGGCCTACCTGAAGGCGCTCCGGGTCGCTCATACCATCGCGGCCCTCGATGAATCGAGCGAAGTCCTGCCCGCTCACACGGCAGAGGCCCTCCAATACCGCGTTCTCGATCGCGAGCCGTCCTGAAGCCCGTCGAAGAGCACGCACCAACCGTCCCAAAGAAGGAAAGAGGAGCAAGAACAGATGAAGCAAGCACTCAAGGTCATCGACGATCTGCTGCAGAACGTCGAAAAACAATTCGGCAAAGGGGCGATGATGCGGCTCGGCGATCACAAGGCCGAACGCGTGCCCTGCATTCCCACGGGCAGCCCCTCGCTCGATGAAGCCCTCGGCTGTGGCGGCTACCCAAAGGGACGCGTCGTCGAGGTATTCGGACCGGAATCGAGCGGGAAAACGACGCTCACGCTCCACGCCATCGCGCAGTGCCAGGCCATGGGAGGCGTGGCCGCTTTCATCGATGCCGAGCACGCGCTCGACATTCACTATGCGAAGAACCTGGGCGTGGATGCCAAGGAGCTGCTGGTCAGCCAGCCGGACAGCGGCGAGCAGGCCCTCGACATCGCCGAGATCCTCGTCAAGAGCGGCGCGATCGATCTGATCGTGATCGACTCGGTGGCGGCGCTGGTCCCCAAGGCCGAGCTCGAGGGCGACATGGGTGCCTCGCACGTGGGCCTTCAGGCACGCCTGATGAGCCAGGCGCTTCGAAAGCTGGCCGGGGCCGCACATCGCACCGGCACGACGATCGTCTTCATCAACCAGCTCCGCATGAAGATCGGCGTGATGTTCGGGTCGCCTGAAACCACGACCGGCGGCCATGCCCTCAAGTACTACGCCACCGTGCGGCTCGACGTGCGTCGCATCGGCGCGGTCAAGCAAGGCGAGGCCGTGCTCGGCAATCGCACGCGGGTCAAGGTGGTCAAGAACAAGCTCGCGCCTCCGTTCCTCAAAGCCGAGTTCGACATCCGCTACGGCAAAGGCATCGACGCCGTGGGCGACCTTCTCGATCAAGCGGTCGAGGCCAGCATCGTCGAGAAGAGCGGCTCGTACTACCGTTTCGACGGAAAAAACATCGCCCAGGGCCGCGAAGGCGCGCGGGACGCCATGGAGAAAGACAGCAAGCTCCTCGAGGCAATTCGCGGACGACTGCGCCCCCCGGCCAAAGAAGCATCCAAGGCCGCCTAGACATTTGTGAACCGGACGCTTCCTGTTACAAGACGGGCGTGCGCTGTCTGGTCACAGGGGCGACCGGTTTCATCGGGGGCGGGGTTCTGCGAGGGCTCGAGGCGGACGGCCACGAGGTGGTCGCCTACGTTCGCGAGGGCTCCGATTCACGCTCGCTTCAAGACGTGGAGCGCGTCGTGGGCGACCTCGACGATCCGAGCTGTCTCGCCAGGGCGGCCTCGGGCTGCGACGCGATGGTGCACGCCGCGGGCATCGCCAATCCCGCCGCGAGCGTGGAGGCGCTCGGTTGGGCGCACGTCGCCGGCACCGAGAACGCGCTCAACGCGGCGAAGCACGCCGGCTGCCGGCGCTTCGTGCACATGTCTTGCGCCGACGTCACGCTCCACGACGGGCCGCGCTCGTTCTGGAACGAAGAGGCGCAGCCCGCGCGGCCGTTCGGCGAGCTCGCGCGGTCCAAGCTTCAGGCCGAGGAGCTCGTTCGGGTCTCCGGACGCAAAGGGTTCTGGACCGTCGCGCTCCGGCCCGCCCTCGTCTGGGGGCCGGGCGACACGACGCATCTTCCCGGCTGGAAGGCCGAAGCCGAGAGCGGGGGCATCCGGATCATCGCGGGCGGCAAGAAGCTGATGGCCACCACGTACATCCGCAACCTCGCCCATGCCGTGCTCTGCGCGCTTCGCACCCGGGTCAATACGGGCAACGTCTACTACGTCGTCGATACGGAGCTCTCGGTCTCCCGCGAATTCTTCACCGAGCTCAGCGCTGCGCTCGCCTGGCCGCCGCCGAAGAGCGCCGGCCCCTACCGCTGGGCCTGGATCTCCTCACGGACCGGACTATCGTCGCTGCACCCGGCCGAAGTGATCCGGCGGGGGCAGACGAGCGCCTTCGAGATGACGAACGCAAAGCAAGACCTCGAATACGAGCCCATCGTGACGCGCGAACGAGGCCTGGCCGAGCTCGCGGCCTGGTTCCGGGAAACCCAGGGCGCTCGATGACGGAAGATCTCAGCATCGAAAACACGGACGAGCGCTGGATGCGGTCGGCCATCGCCGAAGCCCGGCTCGCGGAGGCAGAGGGCGAAGTGCCCGTCGGCGCGGTCATCGTGCACGACGGCCATATCATCGGACGCGGACACAACGAACGCGAATCCTCTCAGGACCCCACGCGTCACGCAGAAATGATCGCGATTCAAGAGGCCGCAAGAAGACTTGGAAGCTGGCGGCTCATCGACACGACGCTCTACGTCACGCTCGAACCCTGCCCCATGTGCGCCGGTGCGCTCGTCAACGCGCGCGTCCCGCGCGTCGTCTGGGGCTGCGACGATCCGAAAGCGGGCGCGACCCGAACGCTCTACGAGATCGGCAGCGATGCTCGCCTCAACCATCGCTTCGCGTGCGTCCCAGGCGTTCTCGACGAAGCGTGCAGCGCACTTCTGACCGAGTTTTTCGGCGCAATTCGGGCCAAGAGCAAGCCGCGCGACAGTCGTTGACACCCCAACGCGTTTTGCTAGCTTCCGCCGCGGAGAGCTGACCGAGCGGTCGAAGGTGCTTGATTCGAAATCAAGTGTACTGGCAACGGTACCAAGGGTTCGAATCCCTTGCTCTCCGCCAAGTTCTTTGACCTACAAGTTGAGGGAAGCAAAGGTCGCTGCCAAAGGCAGCGGCCGACGCGTTTAGGAAGGCGGACTCCGCCTGGAGAGGTGACCGAGTGGTCGAAGGTGCACGACTGGAAATCGTGTGTACCGAAAGGTACCGGGGGTTCGAATCCCTTCCTCTCCGCCTTTTGGTCCTGCCAACGTCGGCCCGTGAAACCCGCCAGGCCCGGAAGGGAGCAACGGTAGCGGTAACCGACGTGTGGCGGGGCCACTTTTCACGCTATGCTGCTAGAGGGCGGGGCAAGCGGTTTCTCTCAGCCATGTAGCGAATCATGCGTTTTTCGATCGCGTTCATCTTGCTCGCAATGGTCATTCGGCCGGCTCTCGCGTTCGGCCAGCAGACTGGGGCTCCGCCGAAAGACGAGCCCTCCTCCATCGTCGTGATCGACACGCCGCCGCCGCCGCCTCAACCGACGCAGCCGCAGGCGCCGTCGACGGGCGTTGTCCTCCAGCGTCCAGGCACTGTGCTCCTTTCCGGTACCCCGGTGCGCACGAAGTTCCGCTCCCCCACGGACGGCGTCTCGTTCCTTCTTCAAAGCGGAGGAAGCTACACCTCGATCAGCGGCGTGACCGTCGGCATGGGTTGGGGCGGATGGGGCGGATGGGGATGGGGCGGATACGGTTGGGGCGGATACGGTTGGGGCTACGGCATGGCCCCTTACTACGGCGAGATGGTCACCCGAGCGTACCAGCCGATCTGCTCAGCCCCGTGTGACGCCACCTTGCTTTCGGGCCGTCACCGCTTCGCACTCTCTTTGAACGACGGAAGGCCGGTCAATGCCCCGAAGGCGATCGACCTCAGCGTAGATTCGGTCGTCGAAGGCCGCTATGTAGACAAGAGCCGAATGCGAAAGGCTGGCTGGGCAACCTTCGTAGCTGGAGCGGTAGCCGGCATGGCCCTGATGTTCGCATCGATCGACTACCACTCGGACCCGTTCTACGGCGATCAGATCCGCTACCGCCCCATGATGTACACCGGCGTAGGCCTGTTCGTCGGATCGATCATCGTGGGCTCGGTGCTCGCCTCGCAAAATGACGAAGCGCAGGTGACCGTGTACCCGGAGGACTGACCGGGCACTGGCGCTGGCACTGGCGCTGACACTGGCGCTGACACTGGCGCTGACACTGACTCTGGCGCTCACTCTGGCGCTGGCGCTGTTGGAGAGCCTACGGGACCTGGATGTTGAAGGTGATCAGCTGGCTGGTCGGCGTCGGGCTGGCCTGGTCGGGCACGGGCGGCACTGGGCCGTTCGGTCCGCCGGCGTCGACCGCCATCGTGCAGCGCAGAGCCACCGAGAGACCCGAGGCGTTCACCTTGATCTCGTTCAGTGTCTGCGGCGCGGTGAAGACGGCAGCCGGGAGCGAGTACGCACCGTTCGGAAGAACGGTCGCGCCCGTGCCCTGGTCGGCGAAGCCGAAGTTCACGATGCCGCTGGCGGCAGGCGTGAAGCCCACGGTCTGCGATGCCAAGGGCAGCGGGAGGCCGCCGGTGACGCAGAAGCCGTTCACCGAGCACTGGGAAGCAAGCTTGCCCAGTCCGTCGCACACTCCGCCCGGAGCACAATCGCTGCTGGTCGGAATCGAGACGAGTGCCTGACAGGGGTTGAAGGTACCCGTCGGGACACAGTCCGTGTTCGGCTGGCTGCCCGGAACCGAAGCTCCGTCGTTGGCCGGGTTACACGCGCCACCACCGATGAGACAGGTCGTCGGGATCGGAGCGTTGGTGAGAGCGACCGGGCCGGCCAGCGTGCCACCCGTTCGGATCGAACGGTTGCCACGAGGTTGACGAGGTCGGCCTGGGTCACACCACCGGGCACTGCGCCCTGTGCTGCGTCGAGGAAGACCTCCGAGAAGACAGCCGTTCCGGAGAACTCGGCGCTCGTGGGTGTATTCGAGATGATGGGGCCGGGATAGACGGTGAGTTCGAACGGAAGGATCGAGATATCCGCCGTCACGTTGTTGGTGCAACCCATGGTGAGCAGCGTGCTCTGAGGAAGCGCCGGCTCGACGAGGTAGCAACTGCCGCTACCGATTCCGGCGCCGTCGCACACTGCATAGTTGCAAGGCGTGCCCGCCGGCGCCGCACCACCGGCCACGCAGCTGTTGCTGACGCAGGTTGGATCGAGTTGGCACTCCACCGGAGGGAGAATCGAGAGACAAGCGGCGTCGTTGATGCACTCCACGCACGCGCCAGCGCCGTCACAGACGTTCCCGCCTCCCTCCGTGCAGAGCGTCCCGACCGGCCTGGGATCGTCTCTGCCGATGCATCGATCGCAGCTAGCGGCGGGATCGCACGCGTAGTTGCAGGACCCGTCGGCGAGACATTCTCCTGAGCTGCTACAGTCGAGGGCACGTCACAGTAGTCGGGAGTTCCGCATGTGATTTGGACCTGCTTCTGCTGGTCGCACTCGAGGTCGCCATCGGAGCACACCAGTTGATGACAGTCGGCCCATGAGTCGCGTCACACTGACAACGGCGGTAGGGAGCCGTTCACGTTGGGAAGCGCCAGGGCTATTCGCCGCGTTGGTATCTGCGCCAAGGCCTGGAAGAATGATACCGGGGACGCCGGAGGCGGATTGAATTCACGGAACCCGACTGGAGTCACACCGTCCGAAGGCGCTGATGAACGTGCCGCCGGGAGTGCCCGTGGCAGCGTGCCGTGATGGTGCAGACCGGCGAGTAGCGCCCGCAAGCAATCGGGGCGTTGGGTCACCGGACGATTGCAGGCGCTGCTGATGTTGGACGGGTACGGCGTGCAAATCGGGGGGTTGTCGTTGTACAGCTTTGCGGTCGCAGTTGTTGCGCAGCTGTTGTCGGGGTCCTTGGCGCGATACTGAATCCCCCGGAAAAGGACGTAGAGATGAGGCGTACTCAATCGCATTCAAGAGTAGAGCTTCGGGCAGAGGTTACCGGTGATGAACTCGAACGTGCCGTCGATGTCGGCCATGCCGTCCGGCGTGTCGATCGAGAGCGAGCACGAGAACGATGTCGTACTTGGTCGTCGCGTCTTCGGCGATGGCAAGGGTCTGTGAGCCCGAGACGCTGTCATCTTCGTAGACCGAGAGGGTGACCGTGCAGTCGCCCGATCCATGACGGCCTGCCATACCGGGGGAACGCGGGTGTCGACCACTTCGAACGCACCGGAGATGTCCACCGAGTCCGAGTATGACGACTCGCATGGGTCAAGCGGGTCGAGTTTACCCGGCTCACACCGCGCTCGGTACCGGCAGAGCTATCGACCTGGCCGCGACGCCCAGGACGTCGTCGCCCGCCTGCGTCGAGCGCTGGTCCCCGCATCGCCTTCACTCTTCGCCCGGATATCTCCGCTCCATCGCCTTCGAAAATGAGTCGTTTATTGCAGCCGGCTCAAGCCGCGTAGTCACCCCGTCCACTTTTTCCAGGGAAGATCACTGGCACTGACGCTGGCACTGCCGGTGAAGTACGGCGGGGGACGGCTCGGGATGGGCAGCACAGCGATTGGGCGGGAGGCTAGACGTACGGAATCGTAGAGAGACGGCCGAGCGGGCCCCAATCGCGAGCACGCCCGTCGCGAGCCGTCCCCCGGTGACGCCGACGCTGGCGCTGTCAGCGAACGCGCCACCTAGGGGGCGTCGTCGAACACCAGGTCGATCTTGACGAAGGTGGCGTCGTCGTAGGCGAGCCCCTGGAAGTTCACCGCGACGGTCGTATCGTCGAACTGAACGTCGAGGTCCTCCGATTCGATGGTCGATTGGGTCGCGTCCAGGATCGCTTGGAGGATCCGCGGCATGCGCGAGTCCTCGGTGACCGATACGATGTACCCCTCGAACTCCGACGCAGAAATCTTGCCGCCCTTGGTGACGTTGGAGAAGTCGAAGATGATGCTCTCGCCATCGAGGAAGACCTCGATTTGGGTACCCGACACACCCTCGCAGCGGGCGTCGGGGTCGTTGCTTTCACGCACTTCACAGGCGGTGAGCTCGACGAGATCCACCTCGGCACCGCCCATGCTCCCCATGCTCTCCACGATCCGCCTCGAAAGGGAGCTGTTGAAGGGGTCACCCGCCTTGTTGAAGAACCCGTCGCCACAGCCAGTAGTGAGCGCGAACAGCAGAGCGACGAGGACCAAGACTGCTTTGCGGAAGGTGTTGTTGAGCTTGAGTTCCATTCTTCTTTCCCTTGCCTGAGTGCCCGTTCTGCTGGGCCTACGGCGGGGAAGGAGAAATGGATTAACGAGCGGCTCGGTTTGCTTGGGCGCCGAACCGACCCGCAGTCGCTACGAAAAAAAAGATCATGACCCCTTAATCCAACTGCGAGTCCTCGGCGTAGGGGTGTTTGAAGGCGGATTTGAGCCGCCAGAAACCCCAAACGCGACCGAACGAGGAGAACAGACCATGACCAAGTACCTATTGAACGCAGCTTGCCTTAGCCTCCTTTCCTTGATGCTCGTTGCCTGCGGCGACCCAGGCGCATTTCAGGAAGACGACGAGCTCAACTTCGAAGAGCCGAACGTGGACGAGCTCGTCGACGAAGAAGTCGTGGACGAAGAGATTGTCGAGGACGAGGTTCTCGAAGAGCTGATCGCTCCCTTCGACAACGACAGCGCGGCCAACCCGGCGGTCGACGAGTTCCTGAGCATCACGAACACTCGCGAGATCGTCTATACGGACCAGATTTCCGCCGAAGACGGAGACAACGAAGACTTCGTGCAGTTCGAGCTCCCCAACAACAGCAACCCCAACCAGAGGATCGAGATTGGAATCGACTGCGATGTGTTCGGGGACCAAGCCGTGTTCGCTCGCGTCGAGCTGCTCAACGTAGACGGCAACGATACGACCCGCGTCAACGGCGGCCCGATCGACTGCAATGAGGGCCCATTCCAAGTCACGGTGCGCAACGACCAGGTCCAGTTGGCCCGCATCCACGTCCAGGGGGTTCCTCAGGAGCAGACCCTGATCGAGTACACCCTCGTCGTGGCCCCTTTCTAGCCTCCGACGCCTCGTTTCGAGACCGCAAGCCGGTCCCGATCTCACAGGCCGGCCCTCCTCGGAGGGCCGGCTTTTTCGTGCGCGCGATCAGAGCTTCGACAACCAAGTGCGCAGCCTGCCGAGAAGGCCGCCCTTTTCTTTCGCGATCTTCTTTTGGATCTGCCCGAGGGTCTTGGGCGAGGTCTCGAGCGGCTCGAAGCTCGAAGCGAGCGCCATGATCGAATCTTGGAAGTCCTTGACGACGGCCGCGAGAGCCGGGTCCGCCTCGAGCAGTGCCTCGAGCTCCTTTTCGTCTTCCTCCGATGCCGCCCCGGCCGCGTGGAGGGCAGCCAAGAGCTCGGCGCGTTCCTTTTCGTCACTCATGCAACCATGCTCCGGTGAATGATGGGGAGCATCGTGCGCAAAGCACGCATGCCCGCGAGAATTCGCGACTTCACGGTTCCGACCGGGAGGTTGAGCGTCTCGGCGATCTGATCGTGGGACATCCCGAGAAAGTACGAAAGCTCGAGCACGGCACGCTGGTCTTCGCTCAGCTGCTTGAACGCCTGCCTCAAAGCCTGATGCCAGCGCGTGGACGATACGAGCACATCGGGTCGCCCCGAATCGGTCCCAAGTGCGTGCCTGTCGCTGAACTGCAGCTGCTTATCCCCATACCGGCGCGAGCGTGCCCGCAGCGCGTCGAGAGCTCGACTTCGCGCGACGGTGACGACCCAGGCGACCACGCTACCTCTCGAGCTGTCGTACTGTGGCGCACGCCGCCAAAGCTCGACGAAGACCTCCTGCAGGATTTCCTCGGCCTCGGAGCGAGAACCGAGCATCTTCGTCAGCAGGGCTAGGACCGTGCTGGCATAGAGGGAATAGAGAGCGCTCAGCGGCGCGCCCGAATCGCCGGCTGCCATGGCTGCGACCAGCTCTGCGGGGTCGTTCGGTCGTCCGTCGATCATTGCATCCCCGTCAGGTGCGGCTCGGCTTGAATCGTCGCGAGGCTGCCGACATCGGAGTCACGGTCACGGCCCATCATGATCTCTATCCCCGTCGCCTCCCACCATTGGGACGCATGCGGCTGCGACCAGCGTTCGATCGGCAAGCTGCGAAGTTCCTCCGCGATCTCCGCGGCCGAGGCCGGACGGTCGTCGCGCTTCTTCTCCAGGCACTTCATGATGATGCGCTCCAGGCCTGGGTTTATATCACGCTCGGCGACGGACGAGGGAGGGTCCGGGATTGCGCTCAAATGCTGCGCGCAGATCTCGATGGCGCTCGTCCCTTCGAATACGAATCGCCCAGTCAGCAAGTAGTACCCGACCGCGCCGAGCGCGTAGAGATCGGACCTCGCGTCGACGGAGGGAGGATCCAGGATTTGCTCCGGGCTCATGAAACGAGGCGTTCCGATGATCGCATTGGACACCGTGTTCGTCGCGTCGACCTTGGAATCCACGTTCTTCACCAAACCGAAGTCCAACACCTTCGTGACGTCGTGAACACCGCCCTGTCGAGTCATCATGATGTTGTTGGGCTTGATGTCGCGGTGCACGAGACCGATCGCGTGCGCCTCGTGCAGCGCCATTGCGCATTGTCGCATGATGTGGACCACCCGAGACTCCGGAAGCATGCCTTCAGCCTCCACGATTTCTAGTAGCGTGACCCCGTCGAGCAGCTCCATCGCGTAGTAGAAGGTCCCATTTTCGGTGCATCCGTAGTCGTAAATCGTGATGGTGTTGGGATGCCTGAGCTTCGCGGTCATCTGCACTTCGCGTCGAAACCGATCGATGTCGTCGGGCGTGTTTCGATCGGCGCTCAAGAGCTTGATCGCCGTGGGTCGCTTCAGGAGCCCATGTCGCGCGCGATAGACGGCCCCCATGCCACCCTCCCCAAGCTTCTGTTCGACGATGTATTGGCCGAGCTTCCTGGCGTCGCGTGCGTCCTTGCGTAGACCGTAGATCACACGCGTGGCCCAGGCTGCGAGCAAGGTGGTGAGTGCCCACGCGAACCCGATCTGAATGGCCTGGCTTCGCGCGAGCGTCTGCTTCTTCTCGATCGTACGAAAAAATCCATGGCTGTTCCAAACGTCCAGATCCACCGTGAGGAAGTTCAGGTAGACGGCGACGACGAGGGGAATTCCAATGGCGAGCCCGAGCCAAGCCGTATGCTTCGCGGTGCTGGGAACGAAGATCGCGCGAGCGATCAGCCCGAACGATAGCGCGTAGGCTGTGGTCGTGGCGGCGCCGGCCGCGGCGGGGAGATTGGCTCCCATGATGACGAGAGCGATGCTCGTCAACACCAAGCCGACACCTTCGACGATTTGAATGGTTCGCGTCTGCAAGGGGCGCGATCGACAGATCAGCCAGATGCCGGCAACCGGCACCCAGGCGGCCGCGTGAGCCCAAAACGAGGGATGCGCGATCTCCCGCTGCCAATAGCCAAACACGACCCCGAGAAAGATCCGGCCGATCAACGAGAGGAACAGAAGAATGGCCACGGTGCGCCCGAACGCAGCCACCCGCTGCTGCAGGAACTCGCGGCTATTGGCGCTCTGACCGACTCCCGTGTCCAAAACCCCTTCGTTGTAGATGACTGCCGTCGGGTTCAAAAGAAGAAAACGATCCGTCAGCATAACGATGTGGTTTCAACGATTTACGCATTTCGTTAATCCGACCGCGGTCCCCCGGCGTAGCCCCGATAGAAGGGAGATTTCGCCATGTTCACAGCACTCAGGCAGCCCGTCGTCAGCAACACCGTTCTCAACGAGCTAGCCACCTCAGGCTTCTTTCCGGACCCTGCCCTCTTCGTCTACGGCGTCCTCGGCGCTCTCGTGGTCGCGAGCCTCTTGGGCGCATACCTCGTCTTCGGCCGTTCCGATTCGATCGTCTCCTAGCTCGCTGCGCGCCCGGAATTCGGCAGCGCGAGTCACATCAACCTGCACACGGTGGTGAATCCTGGAGTTGACCCAGTTCGGTGGACGCAGAAGGCGCGATTGACGGGGTAGTAGAGAACACGTACCCGCCCGAAGTGGAGTTGTGTCTCTTGCTCGCGGTTGAAGCGCCTTCGGGCGTGGCCGAGCTCGAGCCGCCCTACGTGACGGCGAGCGCTCACGCACCCGCTGCGCCACCACGCCCGAAATGCTCATGCTTTCAGGCGCTTGTGGAGTCAACAATCTGCATATCTAGAAGTGTGACCCGAGAGTAGCATCTACCGATCGCCAGGAGGTGGCTATGAAGCCGCCGGTCAAAAAGCTGTTCTCGACTGTTCCGTCATCGGCTTCGTTCGATGTGCTAACGGTGAGCGGCCGCGTTGACGCTGCGTCCATCCTCGGGAGCGAGCGGAGGTCATGATCCGATGCTCATCTGTTTGGCGGGTGTTCGTGTTTACGGTTGGGATGCTGCCGCTGGTTGGCATGGGTTGTAGCGACTCTGTTGAAGGCGGCGGTGGCGGCGAAGGTGCCGGCCTCTGCGAAGGTGTGGCGTGCAACGACGACATCTCTTGCACTGTCGACGCTTGTGACCCGTCCGACGGTGTGTGCGACTACACGCCAGCGGCGGACGGCACCGAGTGCCTTGTTCTTTTGGAGCCAGGCGGTCAGGTAATAGGCTTCTGTATCAGCGGCTCTTGCACGGTAGGTGGTTGTAACGACTTCGGCTGCGAAGACGCCGTCTGTAGGTTCGATGGTGTCTGTAATCCGAGTGATGGAAGGTGTGATTACACCTTCGTCGCAAACGGCACGCCGTGCGGTAGCCGCGGCGCCAGCTGTCGCGATGGGTTCTGCAGTGTGGAATCTGACTTTTAGACGGTGTGCGACGTCGGCGCGTTTGAGGTGCAGCCGTCGGCGGCGCTTCAGCGCCAGATCCGATGCGGCCATAGAGCACCACGCACCCGCTGCGCCCCCCACGCGCCCTAAACGCAGAACCTGCGCCTGAAATCGGCCGCCTAGGAAACAATTACGTATAGATCGCTCGGCGCATGCGCGGGAGACTCAGCGATCTGAAAGCAGGGCGACAAGCACGCCGCCCCATTCCATTTGGAACAAGGAGGCACGTCATGAAGAAGTGTATGAGAGCAAGCTCCGCGCTCCTCGCGACCGCAATGATGGTCACACTCTCATTCGGGTGTGGAGAAGGGACGGAGGGTGACACCGGTTATGCAGCACCCGCACAGATGCAGACCAACGATGGTGCCTGCAACTCGACCGTGGCCAGGAACCTGAGCGCCGCGCAAGAATGCTTTCGCTCTGGATGCGAACCCGGAAGTACGGAGTGCGGAGTGGTTCTGGGTGTCTTGGGCGAGTTGCTTAGTGACCCGTATTGCGGGCCCGCTCTATTGGGTGACGAGCTCAATGGTTTTCCATCAGGCAACCCCGTCGACATGCCCGCTGGCAGCTCGAAGCCAGGGGAGCTGAAGCACATGGGGGTAGTGATCTGCAGTGCCATCAGCGACTGTGGGGCTTGCGCGGCTTTGCCGCCTGGATACTGCCCAGGAATTTGCTGATCGCGTTGTACTCTCCGGAGCCAATGAACGTCTCGGTGAGAGCCTCTACGTAGCGGACGACTGAACGGCGGCCTTCAGATCACTCTGCGGGTCGCCGTTTTATTTGTGGCGTGCGTTTGAGGTGCAGCCGTAGGCGGCGCTCAGCGCCAGATCCGATGTTGCCCGTAGAGCAGAGCGCACCCGTTAAGGCTCCTCACCCCAAACGCAAAACCTGCGGGCAGAATCAGCTCTCTGTCTTTACAATTACGTATAGCCCGGCGAAGTCCGGCGACCCCACATCGCCGATGACCGGGCCAGGAGATTGTCATGCGGTACTTCGTTGGCTTTGTGTTGGTGCACGCGCTCGGCGTCATGCCGCTTGTCCGCACCAGAGCGATCGCTGAGCCCCGAGCAGCGCACGTGGCTCTGCGCCCATCGCGCTGACGTGACATAGTTAGAAACGCCCCGCGACGGTTGGAACGTCCGGGGCAAGGGCCAGCAGGTATGGACATACCGCCGACCGAAGACGAGTCTAGCGCCGAAGCGCAAGAAGCGCCCGACGAACTGCGCGCCCGACTTCTGCAATTCGCGAACGATTACGTTGCGTCGTTCTACCGCAACCCAACCGAAGAGAACCTACAGACCGCCCAACCGCTGCGGGCTACTGGCGAGTCTTCCGACCTTCGTCGCAAACGGCACAGCGGATGGACTTCGCTGCTGAACAAGGCTCACGGGTTCGGCCATGCTCGGCAGCGGCGGCATTGGGTTGACGCTATTCCCGCCGCGGCGGAAGGGCGGGACGGTGACCCCGAAGCGGTGGCGCAAGACCTCATTCTCTACATGCCGGTAACGGTGCGCGCCGAGTGCCTCGGCCAGCCGACGAACAAGACCGAGCACACCGCGACCTACGCCGAAAAAAAGTACCGGCATAGGTACCAGCACCCGAAACGAAAAAACCCAAGGGAGCAGTTTCCCTTGGGTTTCGTGGCGGACTCAAGAGGACTCGAACCTCTAACCCCCGGCTCCGTAGGCCGATGCTCTATCCAATTGAGCTATGAGTCCCCGGGGCGGGCAAGGTAGCCGTCCCGTTTGGAGCGTCAAGCGCCCCGCTGGCGGAGAGGAAGGGATTCGAACCCCCGGTACGGCTCTACACCGTACGGTCGCTTAGCAAGCGACTGCCTTCGACCACTCGGCCACCTCTCCAAGAAGCAAAGATTTCAACTCCCGCCACGCCGAGACGGCGCGCGGGCGGCCTATGTAGCCGCCACCGAAAGGAGTGTCAAAAGGGCTCCCTCGGACCGGGTCTTCGACCGTGCTACAAGGTCCCGCATGCGTTGGTTTGTTCTGCTCGCTCTTGGACTTGCGAGCCTCGCCCAGACGAGCGAGGCACGGGCCTGCTCTTGCATGAATCTGACCCCTGCCGAGGGGCTGTCGTCATCCAATCTGGTCTTCTCGGGCGAGGTCACTCGGATCGAGAAGAACGAGTCCACACGCTTCGGCGGACTCGAGGTCACGCTTCGAGTGAAGGACGTCTGGAAGGGCGCGCCCGCCGAAGAGATCAAGGTCCACACCGCCGGCAACAGCGCGGCCTGCGGCTACCCGTTCGTCGTCGGCACGACGTACTTGGTTTACGCCCTCAACGACGAAGCGGATCCCATGCGAGTGAGCCTCTGCAGCCGAACCGCCCCCATCGAGAACGCCAAAGAAGACCTCGACTTCCTCGGCAAGCCGTCTCATCGGTTCGACGATGTCGCTCGAAAGAAGGGCAAAGAAAACAAGGATGGCTGCAACGCCGTTGCAGGTTCAACGGAGGGTAGCGGCGCTGCATGGTTCGCATTGATGCTCGCCGGCGCAGCGCTCGGGTTTCGTAGGCGCCGCCGCAGCAAAGATTGACCGCGCCCCGCCGAACGAATATGTCGATCCCATGGATCTGGTTTCCTTCCGAAAAACCGCCGAGCGGTACTCCGTCATCTTCCTCGACGCCTACGGCGTTCTGAAGAGCTCGACGGGACTGATCGAGGGCGCGCTCGAGACGGTCACCTCTCTCATCGCTGCTGGCAAAGAGGTGTTCGTCGTCACCAACGACTCCTCGCGCTCACCCGAATCGATGGCCGAACGCTACGCGCAGCAGGCAGGCGGCGAGCTCCTTCCACCCGAGCGCTACATCTCTTCGGGCCTCTTGGCGGCCGAGTATCTCGACAAGCAGATCCCGTACGGCAAAGTCGCCTATCTCGGGAAACCGGAGTCCGCCCACTACATCGAGATCGCCGGGAAGATTCCGGTTCAAATCGCCGATTGCACGGACAAGGACAACATCGTGGCGATCGTCCTCTTGGACGACGAGGGATTCGACTGGTTTCGCGACGTAAACTCGACGCTCAACTTGATTCGCCGCAGGAACGTCCCGGTGGTCGTCGCGAACGCCGACATCACCTATCCGATGCGCGGCAACGACATCGCGATCGCAGTGGGCAGCCTCGGCGGTCTGCTCTCGGACATTACCGAAAAGACCTTCGTCCGCTTCGGAAAGCCGGACTCGATGATGTTCGCCTACGCCCTGGCCCGCGCCCAGGAGCAAATTCCCAACGTCACCAAACGCGACGTGCTCTTCGTTGGCGATACGCTGCGAACCGACATCATCGGCGCCAATACCTACGGCTTCGACAGCACCCTCGTGCTCTCCGGCAACACCCTCCCCGAACGCGCCGACCTCATGATCCGCTCCTCGGGCATCATCCCCACGTACATCAGCGAATCGATCGCCACGTAGGCCGGTAGCCGGCGCTGCCGCTGGCACTGGCGCTGGCACTGGCGCTGGCACTGACGCTGGAACCGACACTGTCGCTGGCACTGTCGCTGGCACGATCGGAGGGCGGCTCGCGACGGGCGTGCTCGCGATTGGGGCCCGCTCGGCCGTCTCTCTACGACTCCGTACGTCTAGCCTCCCGCCCAATCGCTGTGCCGCCCATCCCGAGCCGCCCTCCTTTGTACGCGTCGATGCACGCGCGCGGGCCCTGCCGCTGCCGCTGCCGCTGACACCGGCGCTGACACTGGTACTGGCGCTGGGCGAACGGGGCACTTTCAGTGGCGGGGACAGCGGCGGTCTTCGGGGACAAGGGCTCGGATGACCTTGGCTGTGTCTAGCGGCCCGAGAGCCGCCAGGACATCGCGCAGACTTCGTCGAGCGCGGTGTCGATGGCTTTCACTGTTGCGCTCGGAAAGTAGCCGTATGCAACTCCAAGTTGGATGCCGGCCCGCACCTCTTTGGCGGAGCCGCAGGCCGACGCGAAGCGCGCCTTCGCCGTGCCGGGATCGTTTCCTTCAGCCTCCGCGATGTTGAGCACGACGCTATTCATCGCCCGATGGATCTGATCGAAGAGCGACCGGTCCCGCTTCTTGACGCACCGGCATCACCTGCCGAAGCCCGCGTGCCGCCTCGAGCGCCCGCTGCTGAATGATGAGTCCCATGAGTGATCTCCTTTTCGCCTGGGTGTGGGGTTCCCCGAAAGGGCGAAGCCCGACCCCACACCCAGGCGAAAAGGAGATCACGATGACCAAGAAGCGTCAGACGGCGGTGGACACTGACGCTGTCACTGCGGCACTGACGCTGCCACTGCCACTGCCACTGCCACTGCCACTGCCACTGGCGCTGTCACTGCCACTGCCACTGCCACTGCCACTGCTACAAAATCTCCAGCAGCGGCGCGAAGTCCACCATCTCGAGATGCGGCAGATACTCCTCCACCGCCTCGTGTTGCAGCCGGGCGCAGATCTCCGGGCGGTAGAAGTGTTCGCCCACGCGCAGGACGTAGTTGAGTATGAAAAAGCGGTAGGATTCCTTCAGGAAAAGGAGCTCTTCCTTCGTGAGGCGGTGCACCTCGTGATACGCGCGCAGGAACTTCATGAAGCGCGGGTCGAAGAGAGGGTCGACGGTGTAGCTGAACGCGGTTTGATCACCCTCTGCGCGGCAGACGCGCGCGCAAAAATAGAGGTCGAGCATCCTCGGCTCGATGCGGAACCAGTCGTAGTCCCAGCGCGAGAAGAACTTGAAACCATCCCCGTCCATGCCCACCGAGAAGTTCCCGATGTTCCAGTCGATCAAGATCGGGATCTTCGTCCACTCGTGGTAGCCGAGGTCGTCCGCATTGCCGAGGAACGCGTCGCAATGCGCGCGTACGAAGCTGATGGACGAATCCATGAACCCGCGCTCCGCTCGCCACTCTGCGCTCCCGATTGCATCATGAAGGCTTGCCACGTCGGAGCCGAGAGATTGCCAGGTTGGTTTCACCCGATCTGAAATCTCGAGGCACGCCCGGTGAAAGAGGCCCATCTCCTGACCAAACGATTCCACCTGCTCGTCGCTGAGAACCTTCGGCAGAAAATCGTAGAACGGCTGCTGTGCGTAGAACACCACCCATTCGTCCTCTTCGCGATAGGTGAAGACCTCGCCGTTTTTGAGGAGCACCGGCGCCAGGAACGCCGCGTAGCGGGTTCCGCGAAGCCGATGGATCCATTCGTGGATGCGGTAGTGGTCCTGGCGGAAGTGCACGTACGACCCATAGCTCGAGCGCTTCGCCACCACGGCGTGTCCGTCGTCGAGAATGAGCAGGTACACCGAATTCGTCGAGACCTGGGCGCTGATCTCGCGCACCTTCACGACTTCCCGGTAATCCCCGTAGGCATCCCAGGCTGCGGTCACGATCAGTGGGACAGCAGGCTCAGTCACGCGTCGATGTGCGCTTCTTACGCTTGTGCGGCGTAAAGGTCCATGATGTCGTGCAGAAGCTTCACAGCGTCCGCGTTGGAGCGCTGGAACGCGTTCCGGCCGACGATCGAACCGTAGCCGCCGCCCTTGGCGATCTGGCTGATCTCTTCGAGAACCGCGTCGGTGCCCTTGGCCGCGCCGCCAGAGAAGATGACGATACGCTTCCCGTTGAACGCGGCCTGCACGACGTGCTGGATGCGCTCGGCCAAGGTGCCGATGGGAACGTTCTCGTAGCTCTTCTTTGCCGCCTTCTGGAAAACCACCTCGGTCGGCGGCTTCACCTTCACGACGTGCGCGCCTAGCTGGCAGGCGATCTGTGCCGCGTAGGCTACGACGTCGATCGCCGTCTCACCCTCCGAGCTCAGACCTGCACCGCGCGGGTACGACCAGACGACCGTCGGAAGGCCGACGGCTCGCGCGTCGTTGATCAGATCGCGCAGGTCCTGGTACATCTGATTGCGAAGCCCGCTCCCGGGGTAGATCGTGTAGCCGATGGCAGCACAGCCGAGGCGCAGAGCGTCATCGACCGCCGAGGTGAGCGCGGAGCAAGGCTCCTCCGGTCCGCCGAGCGAGTCGCTGTTGTTTACCTTCAAGATCAAAGGAAGCTGACCCGCGTACTGGTGTGCGATCGACTCGATGAAGCCGAGCGGCGCGGCGTAGCCATTGCAACCCGCCTCGACCGCCAGCGCTGGATGGTATGCCGGGTCATAGCCCGGAGGATTTGGCGCAAACGATCGCGCCGGTCCGTGCTCGAAACCCTGGTCGACCGGTAGGATCACGAGCTTGCCCGTGCCGCCGAGCCGGCCGGTGTTCATCAGCCGCCTGAGATTTCCAATGACGCCAGGGTTTTCCCCCGAGTAGTTCGCAAGGATCTTCTCGACTTTGTTGCTCATGCCCGCAGCCTCCATTCTTCGCCCATGACCCTAGCGCAGAGATCGAACGCGGTCATGCGCTTCCCGTCGGGAATCTGGCGCAAGTCTTGCGCCGAACCCAGGACCCTGGGAACGGGTCGGAAATGGAGCTTCCGAACCGCCGTCAGGCCCTGGCCTCCCGGGCCTCCGGCGCGCTCTCTTTGTAAAGCGCCGCGATCTCCTTTGCGAACTTCTCGTTGACGACGTTACGCTTCACCTTGAGGGTGGGGGTGAGCTCGCCTCCGTCGACGCTGAAGGTGCTCGGGAGGATCGTGATCTTCTTGATCGTCTGATACCGCGCGACCTTGGCGTTGCAGGCGTGCTGCATTTCCTCTTCGATGAAGCGCTTCACCTTCGGGTTCCGGGCGGCAGTGGCCACATCCGTGAGGCCCGAAATCTGCGCGGCGACTTCGAGCTCGGGCAGGGCCTCCGCGTCGAGGACGATCAGTGCCGCGAGATACGGCTGCCTGTCGCCGACCACGACCGCCTGACCGACGCCGGGGATCGACTGCAAGTAACCTTCCATCTCGGCCGGGGCGACGTTCTTGCCACCCGCGGTGATGATCAGATCCTTCTTTCGACCGGTGATCGAGATGTAGCCGTCCTCGTCGATGGCGCCGAGATCGCCCGTATGCATCCAGCCCTGCTCGTCATAGAGCTCGGCGGTCTTGTCAGGAAGCCGCAGATAGCCCTTCACCATGTTGATGCCCTTGAGCATGATCTCGCCATCGTCGGCGATCTTGGCCTGGACCCCGGGAAGGGGCTTACCGATGGTGCCGAATCGAAGTTTGCCATAGGGTTGCACCGAGGCGAACGCAGTGGTCTCGGTCATGCCGTAGCCCTCGTGAATCGGGAGTCCGATCGACGCAAAGAACTCGAGGGTCGAGACGGAGATAGGCGCCGCGCCGCTCAAGGCGACCTGTAGCTGATCGAGACCGAGCGCGTCCTTGATCTTCGAAATGACGAGCTTGTTGGCAAGATTGCGCGAGAAGCTCGTGACCGGACGCCCCGTCGCGGCTTCTTCCTTGAATGCCGCCAACTCGGTCGCGCGAGCCCAGCTCGCGAGCTTGGCCTTGATCCCAGTCGCCTCGGCCAGCTTGCCTCGAAGCGCCGACTCGAACTTTTCCCAAACGCGCGGAACCGCGAGGAAGATCGTCGGGTGCACCTCGATCAGGTAGTCTTTGATCTGCGTGAGGTCGCCGCAGTAGTAGGTCTCCGCCTTGACGATCAGCCCGGCGAAATTGGTCATCCCCTGCTCGGCCGCGTGGCAGAGCGGGAGGTAACTGACAGCCCGCGTCTTCGTGTTGAGGAGTGTCGGAAATACCTCTGCCACGGCGTTGGCGATGAGGTCGATCCCCGCGTGGGTGAGCATCGCTCCTTTCGGGAGACCGGTCGTGCCGGAGGTGTAGATGAGGAGCGCAACGTCATCCATCTTCACCGCGTCGAGGCGAGCGTCGAGCTCTGCGTCACTGACCGAAACGCCCTTTTGCATCAGAGCAGCGAGCGTGATGACGCGCGGATCGGTCGATCCGAGGTCGTCCATCGTGACGATGTGCTCGATTGGGCTGTCGCCTTTGGCGATCGACAAGTACTTGTCGAGCTGCGTCTGGTCGTCGCAGATGACGATCTTCGATTGCGCATTGTCGATGATGTAGGCCATCTGCTCCGGCAGAAGCGTCGTGTAGAGAGGGGCTGGAATTCCCTGCGCCGCATTGATGCCGTGCTGGCAGATCACCCAGTCGCGCCGGTTCGCCCCAACGATGGCCACGCAGTCCTCGGGCTCCAGCCCGAGCGCCATGAGCCCCTTACCCACCCGGCGAGCGCTCGCCCAGTACTCGGCCCAGGTCGAAGTCGCCCAGGTCCCGTCCGGATTGCGGTCATGAATCGCGGCCTCGCTTCCGCTGGACTTCGCCCATCCCTCGATCCGCGACAGCATCGTGCCTTGCAACGTCATAGAACCTCCCAAAGAGGGCGCTACGCTACCCGATTCGATGAGATGATCAAGAGACACCGAAAACTGGCGGAGGAGGAGGGATTCGAACCCCCGGTAGAGTCGCCCCTACAACGGATTTCAAATCCGCCGCCTTCGACCGCTCGGCCACTCCTCCGTGGATTGGGCGATTTAGCACAAGCAATCGGGGCTGCCCTTCACATTCGGGTGGATTTCGGCCTATATTGCCGGGTCCCGGCCGGCGGACGGCTGGAAACTCGAGAGGTAACGCTGTGGCTACTGACACGATCCCCCATCGATTGCTGCAAAGGGCGAAGAAGACACCGAACGATCCGGCGTACTACGTCCGGGACAATGGAAGCTGGAAGCCCACGAACTGGGGCACGTACTCCGACCAGGTGACCCAAGCCGGGCGCGCACTGATCGCACTCGGCTTCGAACCCGGGCAGACGGTGTGCATCCTAGGCTTCAATCGTCCGGAGTGGGCCATCCTGGACATCGCGGCGATGGGCGCGGGCGGTGCACCGGCCGGCATCTACACGACCTGCTCTCCCGTCGAGGTCCGATACATCGTCGACCACGCCGAAGCCCCTCTGATCCTAGTCGAGAACGAGGAGCAGTGGCGCAAGGTTCGAGCCGAGCGTGCGAACATGCCCAAGCTCAAGCACGTCGTGACGATGAAGGGTGCCCCCGCCATCGCAGACGACATGGTGATGAGCTGGGACGAGTTCTTGGCCAAGGGCAACGAGGTCGAAAAGGAAGCGTACGTCGCGCGCGTCGAGAGCCTGGAACCAAACGGTCTGGCTACGCTGATCTACACCTCGGGTACGACCGGTCCGCCCAAAGGCGTGATGCTCAGCCATCACAACCTGGCATGGACGTCGAACGTCGCCATCCAGATCACGCACATCAGCGCTTCGGATTGCTCGCTCTCGTATCTTCCTCTCTCGCACATCGCCGAGCAGATGTTCACGCTGCACATCCCGATCACGACCGGCGCGCGCGTTTACTTCGCCGAGTCGATCGAGGCGGTCCCCGAGAACCTCAAGGAGGTTCAACCGACGATCTTCTTCGGCGTGCCGCGCATTTGGGAGAAATTCCACGCAGGAATCGCCGCGAAGCTCAAAGCTGCCACCGGCGCCAAAGCCAAGCTGGTCAAGTGGGCGATGAAGGTGGGCTGGGAGGCCAACAAGACCCCAACGAGCCACAAAGGCCTACAGTATCGGCTCGCAAACAAGCTCATCTTCTCGAAGCTCAAGCCGGCTATCGGCATGGGCAACGCCCGTGTTTGCGTCACCGGCGCGGCACCGATTGCCCGTGAAATCCTGGAGTTCTTTGCAAGCCTGGACCTCGTCATTCTCGAGGTCTACGGGCAGTCGGAAGACTCGGGCCCGACGAGCTTCAACACGCCCAGCCGATACCGCTTCGGCAGCGTCGGCCCGGCTCTTCCGGGAGTCGAGGTCCGTATCGCCGAAGACGACGAGATCATGGTCAAAGGTCCGAACGTGTTCATGGGCTACTACAAAGATCCGGAGACCACCGACGAGACACTCAGCGATGGTTGGCTGCACTCCGGTGATTTGGGCGCCTTCGACGACGATGGCTTTTTGAACATCACGGGTCGCAAGAAGGACATCATCATCACGGCGGGCGGGAAGAACATCACGCCCAAGAACCTCGAATCGGCGATCAAGAACCACCCGCTAGTCGACGAGGCGGTGGTGATCGGTGACCGGCGCAAGTATCTCAGCGCGCTGGTGACGATCGACGCCGAGGCGGGCCCTGCATGGGCCAAGCAAAACGGTGAGGACCCGACGGCTCTCAACAAGAGCGCCAAGCTGCGAGCGAGCATTCAAGCGCACATCGATGAGATGAACGAGCAGTTCGCGCGGGTCGAGCAGATCAAGAAGTTCAAGATCCTTCACCGAAACCTCACCGTCGAAGACGGAGAGCTCACGCCGACCTTGAAGGTCAAGAGAGCCAAGGTGAGCGACCACTTCGCCGAAGACATCGAGTCGATGTACGCCGAAGAAGGCGCGGCTCAATCCGAGGCGCGCGCCTGAGCCCAAACATCGCGAAGAACGAGCATCACCGAGGCGGCGTCTAACCGACGACCGTGACGGTGACGCGTCGCTGCTGGCCGCGGCGACGATGCTCCCAAAGGAAGACGCCCTGCCAGGTGCCGAGGGCGCAGCGTCCGCCGATGACGGGGATGCTCAGCGAAGTCTGAGTGAGGGCGGTTTTGACGTGCGCGGGCATGTCGTCGGGCCCTTCGATCGTGTGGCGGTAGAGCGAGTCTCCGTCGGGGACCAAGCGCGCGAGGAAGGCCTCGAGGTCGCGCTGCACGTCTCGATCGGCGTTCTCGTTGACGATCAGCGAGGCGCTGGTGTGTTGAATGAACAGCGTGCAGAGGCCTTCGCGGATGCCGGATTCGGTCACCGCAGCGTGTATCTGTTCGGTGATTTCGGTCATACCGCGACCGCCGGTCTCGATGCTGATCGTCTTCGATCGTGCGCTCATGGTGCCGATACCCTCATCCACATTGCTGCCTGATCGCCTTGGTAGATCAAGATGCCATCCTGGGTGAAGCGGAACTCGTATCGTCCGAACACTTGGTTCTCTCTCTGCCGGACCTTGGTAGCGCGAAGCTCCAAGTCGAGCGGAGGCCCCATCTTCGCGAGAGCCGCAAAGCGCGCGTCATAAATTCGCCCTCCATACCCGATCCAGCCATCTGCGTGACGCAAGCCGAGCACGTAGTACGTGTGCATGAAGCCGAGGATGCCCGTGAGGTGCACCATGAAACCTCCGCTGACGTGTCGCGGATGACGCACCGGGTGAGCGCGCTGATCACGCGTGAGCGGTAGGTCGGGATGGGTGGACATCCGCGCTCGTACGATGCCGGCCTCCGGATCGATCTCGACGAGCTCGTCGATGCAAATCGCGCCGGGTCCATACGGGCAATCGGCTACGAATTCGGGGTCTAATGGCATCGTCTACACTCCTTGGGTGTTCGCATCCCAAATCACCTTGTGCATCTGCATCTGCACTCGGACGGGCAAGCGGTCCTCGAGAACCCATCGTACGAGCTCCTTGGGATCGAGCTCGCCCCAAACGCAACTGAGCAGCACCGCGTGGACACGCTCCGAGAGACCATGCTCGCCGATGACGTCCTTCGCCCAGTCGTAGTCCGTTCGGTCCGCGAGGACGATCTTGATCTCGTCGTGAGAGCTGAGATGCTCGATGTTCTCCCAGCGGTTGCGATGCGATTCATCGCTTCCGGGCGCCTTGAGATCCATGATTCGATGGACGCGCGGGTCGACCTGCGAGATGTCGCGCTCGCCGCTCGTTTCGAGAAGAACGGTGCGGCCCGCATCACAGAGCTCAGCGAGCAAGGGAATTGCCGCGGGCTGAAGCAGCGGCTCGCCGCCCGTGAGCTCGATTAGCGGTGTGCCGAAGGACAGCGCCCTTCGGAGAACCTCTGCCCTCGGCATTTCGGTTCCACCCTCGAAGGCCTGCGGCGTATCGCACCAGCGGCAACGAAGGTTGCAGCGAGACAAGCGAACGAAGGTGCAAGGGAGCCCAGCGAAGGTCGACTCGCCTTGAATCGACTCGTAGATCTCGTGAATCCGAATCTGGTCGAGAGCAGCCATGTTCAGCGTGGATTGCGAGTGATGAGAACGAGAATCTGTCCCTCTTGCGCGGCGCGCTCGGGGACTTCGACCATGAAATCCCACATTCCCGGCTGTGCATCCACCTCAAGCGTCTGCATCCGTCGGCGAACGCAGCGCTCCCCCTCTTGATCGACGCGGACCCAGAACACCGGAAATCGGTCGCCACCGAGATCGAACGCGGAGGCCCGGAGCCGACTGCGCTCCCCCAGCGCGACCCGCGTGCGATAAACCCTCGAGCCCGGCCGTGGAGTACCGCAGCGCTCGGGAAGAGAGCCAGCGAGCGGGAGTGAGGATTCGGAGACGAGGGCGGAGACCGGAAAGGGATCGGGAGCAGTGCCAGCGTCAGTGCCAGCGTCAGTGGCAGTGCCAGCGTCAGTGCCAGCGTCAGTGCCAGCGCCAGTGCCAGTGCCAGTGCCAGCGCCAGTGCCAGCGCCAGTGCCAGTGCCAGCGTCAGCGACCACCCGGCGTAGGGCGTCGAGCATCTCTAGCGTGAGCAGGTTCCTCACGTTGTTCCCGTACCTCAGGCCTCTTTCGGTCAACTGACAAGCTGTGCGGACTCCGCCTTCGGCGAGCACGTTCGGATGGACCCCGTCCCGGGCTAAGCCCTTGCGGGGAAGTGCGCTCAGCGCCGCATGGTAGTCGATGTAAGGAAGTGACCAGTGCTCGGCCACGGCTTCGGTGATCGCGTTGAATCGACTGATCCAGCGATCCTTGCTCGGATTTCTGCGCGGCAGAGCCGAACCGAGAACGGGGACGACGCCCATGCTTTCGAGTCGCTCGACGAGGTACACGAGACGGGACAGATAGACCCGTTCGTTCTCGTTCTGCGCGTCGTTTCCGCCAAACAGAACCAGCGCCCAACGGGCCTCTGTCTCTTCGAGCTCCCGAAGGAACTTGGCGGGACGGCCGCCTAGGACGTATCGAAGGTTCCAGCTCACGCCGGCGGCTTCGCTCTCCCGCTCGAAGGCGTTACCTGGACCGGCGCCGAAGTAGTCGAGGGCGCCGGAGAGCGCCTGGTGCTCACCGAGCTCGACGTACGGAGTGGCGAAGCAGTGCAGGAACGCTTTGCTCTCCACGCTCGAGCCTCCCATCTTGGCGAAGACGTCGTCGCGGAGCTCCGGATTGCGCGCGCGGATCTCCAGGACTCGCTCGGCCACACGCGCATCGAGCTCCGGGGACTCGGCCTGCGCGCGCCCAGCGATGCCGAGCGCCAGCATCAAGAAAAGAACGCTCGGCTTCATCGCATCGAGCTCGCTGGAATGAAGTAGAGCCGGCTCGGGTCGCGGGCGCCGCGGCCGTACTTGTTGTCGCTTAGAACGACGGCGGAGCCGTCCTCCATCCAGGCCAAGCCTTCGAAATTCGGAAGAGGCTCGATCGACTGCGAAAGGTCGAGCACGACGCTCGGCTCGATCCACTGTCCCTCAGGGCCCTGAGGAATCTGAAAGCGAATGAGACGCGAGACGCCGAAGTGCCGTTCGACCGCCAGCGCAACGATCGCTCCGTCGACGAATCGGCAGCTCATCGCCGCGAGCTTGCCCGTCTTGCTGCTGAGGCCTACGCGATGCGCGGCCCAAGATCGTGTCTTCGGGTCGAACACGCCGAGCGGCGCCCATCTACGTCCGCGTTGCAATTCCACCAGCTCGGTCGCCAAAATCAAGACGCCATCTACATGGCAAATCCCCTCGATGCCATGGTTATCTGGAGCCGTCAGATTCCAATGGGCGTAGTCAATCTGGCCGATCCGCGCGACCGCGAACCGGTCTCCATCGAGCCGAGCGTCGAGAATCAGGTCCTGGAGGCGCCCCTTCTCCTGAGTTTCGGTGCCGAGGATGAACCGCACGCCGTCGACCCAGGCCATCGCCTCCAAGTCGGTGTCCGGCGGGCCACCCGAGAGCCGATAGCGAGTAACCCCGAAGGTTTCAGGATCGATCCGAATGATCGCGTCGCCATCCTCGCCGGGGGCCCAAAACGCTCCGTGCTCGTCCACGCTGAGCCCCGATAACCCGGCCACATCGGTGTCGAGGGTGACGATAAGACCGGGGCCGCGGGGCTCCGACTTCTTGCAGCCGGCGCAGGCAAGCAGAAGCGCCACGGCAACTGCCGCCCGGACCCTCACGCTCAGCGAACCGCTTCGAGCACGGCAGCGGCGCCGAGGCCGCCCGCCGCACAGATCCCGAGAAGAGCGGTCTCTTTTCCGCCGTTCGCGAGCTCGTTCGCCATCGTGGTCACCATTCGGGCTCCAGTGGCTCCAAACGGATGTCCGATCGAAAGCGAGCCTCCGTGAATGTTGAACTTGTCGTCATCGATCTGGCCGACCGCCTTGCTCCTGCCGAGCCTGACCTCGGCGAAGCCCTTGCTCGCAAGCGCCTTGGTCACGGAAAGAACCTGCGCGGCGAATGCCTCGTGCATGTCGACGAGGCTCATGTCCTTGAGCTCCATGCCCGCCCGTTCGAGCGCCAGCGGCATGGCAAGCGCAGGCCCAATCAGCAATTGATCGGCGGGATCGACACCCACGTACGACCAACTGCGAAACGCCGCGAGCGGCTTGTAGCCGAGCGCGCGCGCCTTTTCTTCGCTCATCAGAAGCACGGCTGCAGCGCCGTCGGTGAGAGGCGATGCGTTACCGGCGGTGACCGTCCCGTCTTTTGCGAAGACCGGGCGAAGCTTCGAGAGCTTCTCGTAGGTGGTGTCGCCACGGACGATGTTGTCCGCGTACACCCAGCCGCTCGGGGTTTCGACTGGGGTGACTTCGTCATCGAAACGGCCCGACGCAATCGCCGCGGCGGCGCGATGGTGCGACCGCTCGGCAAATCGATCCTGCGCCTCTCGGGAAATCTCGTTACGACGGGCCATGGATTCCGCGGACTCGCCCATGACCTCGCCGGTCGTTCGCTCGGCGATCTTCGGCATCTTCGGCAGGATCTCGGTTATGGGCATCATCTGAGAAAGCACGCCGAGATAGTCGGCGGGTGTGGACGCCTTGCCGAACGCCAGAGGGGCGAGCGCGTGCACCACCTTCTGCGGCAGGTTCAGCGGTGCGTTGCTCGTCGAATCCGATCCGCCGGCGATGACCACGTCTGCCTCGCCGCGTTCGATGGCCGCGGCCGCAAGAGTGACGGCTTGAAGGCCCGATGCACAAGCTCGGGTGCAGGTCATGCCCTCGACGCCCGGGGGAAGGCGGAGATCCAGCGCGATCTCGCGGGCGATGTTCGGCGCGTGCGAGGGCAGGATGACTCCTCCCCAGACGATGCTGTCGATCTCCGAGTGCGGCAGGTCGGTGCGCTCGAGGAGCGAACGCACCGCGATGTCGCCGAGCTCGATGCTGTCGAGCTTGAGGAATTTCCCGAAGGCCTTCACAAACGGAGTGCGAACACCGGCAACGATGACCGCACGCTGTTTCTTGCCCCAACCATTCTTCTTCTTCGCCATGTTCATGCTCCTACGAGTGCGCCGCCGCAGACTCGAACGGTCTGACCCGTCAGTCCCGAAGCTCCGGGGCTTGCAAGGAAAGTGATCGCTTGGCCGACGTCCTCTGGCTTGCCACCCTGCCCTAGCGCGCTCAGTCGGCGCGCAGCTTCACGAATGGCGACCGGCATCGCGCTGGTAAGCCGGGTCTCTATGAACCCGGGAGCGATCGCGTTGACCGTGACGCCGGTCTTGCCGACCTTGCTCGCAAGGGCCTCGACGAAACCAACGACGCCGGCCTTGCTCGCCGAGTAATTGGTTTGCCCCCGATTGCCCGCAATTCCAGACACGGAGGAGAGGCAGATGATGCGGCCGCCCGGACGCAGCACGGCATCCGCGAGCAGCCGGTCGGTGATTCGGATCACTGCGCCTAGATTGATGTCCACCGCCATGTCCCAGGCGTCGGCTTTCATCCGGCCGAGGGTCTTGTCACGCGTCACACCGGCGTTGTGGACCACGACGTCGACTCCGCCGAAACGTTCCTTGAGCTCGCTGGCGATCCGACTGGGCGCGTCCTCGTCCGTGATGTCTACGAGCAGCGTCGAGCCGCCGATCCGCTGGGCAACTTGGCTGCACGGCCCATCGTCCGCAGGGCGATCCAAGCAAACCACGTGTGCGCCTTCGGCGGCGAGCAGCTCGGCGGTCGCTTCACCGATGCCGCGCGCTGCGCCAGTCACGAGGGCGACTTTGCCCCCGAGCACGTGCGTCTCAGGCGCCTCGTCGCCCTTGGCGCTCATGGTGACGTGGAATGGCTGGCAGCTGATGAAAGCGGCCCGGGGCGAAAGGAGGAAGCGCAGTACCGGACCGAGACGACCCTTCCGCGCCCTCTTCGACGAATACGCTGTTCGCGATCGATCCATTGCCGCCAATCTCCTTGGCGAGGCTGCGCGTGAAGCCCTCGAGACCTGCACGGGTCGCCGCGCGCGAAGGCTTTTTCGCGGTCGCTGCAGGGCGGCCGAGGATGACGACGCGACCCGAACGATTCAGGCGGCGAATCCACGGATGCAAGAATTCGTAGAGCTGACGAAGGTCCTCCGGAGACTCCAGACCCGTGCCGTCGAAGACGATGGCGTCGACTCGTTCGCCCTCGGGCGCGTCCCCGGGCTCCACGCGACGGGGCGTCCTCGCCCAGGCTTCACCCGGTCCCACGTAGGGCTCGAGAACGGCGTCGGACTCGCCTACGACCCAGGGGATGGCGCCTGCCTTGGTCAGAACTTGCGCGAGCACGGCTTGCAAATCGCCTGCGCCTCCCACCAGCACGGTTTTGTCGTCGAGCGGTCGCTCTTCGTAGGGACCCTTGGACCTAGCCAGCTGCTCGGGCACCGGGATCGGAAGGCCGAGCGTCTTGATCAGTTTTCGGGCGTTTTGATTCTCGAGTAGAAGATCGGTCATTCGAGCTCAGCTCCTCACTGAATAGGTTCCAACTAGGTATGCGGGGCCGCCAGGAGCGTCTCCCACGAACACGCTGTCGTCCTCGATGTAGAGTCCGACCTTGGCCGGAAGCACCAGAGGCTTGGTGAATTTCACGTCGATCGCTTCGAGCCGACTCACGTCGCCGGAGAAGAGCGAACGATTGAGGCCCTCGATCGCGCGCGCCATCGTGGAAAACCCGTGGTTGATGACGTTGCGAAAGCCGTTGGCCCGGGCCGCAGGCGGAATCCAATGAATCGGATTGAAATCGCCAGTGAGCTTCGCGAACTCGAGACCGACGTGCGTGCCGAGCTTCCAACGCGCGAGCTCCTTGGCCACCACCGGAACGCGAGGGCGATCGTCTTTGCGCTTGGCAGACTTGTCTCCACCACCGAGCGGCACGATGCCGTACACGTCGGCGATGATCGCCTCGGGATGCGCCGAGGTCGAAGTCGTCGCGCGCTGGTGAATCACCGCGCGCCGTCCGTTGTCGTCGATGTCGAGGAGCTGCACCTCGAGCTCGTACGGTTCACCAAGCGGAAGCGGCGAGTTCATCTGCAATCGGCAGCCCCCGTTGAGGACGCGCTGGATTGGGTATTGAAGACCTTCGATGCCTCGGGCCTGGAGCGGGAAGACCCATTGGGGGAACAGGTGCGCAGGCACTTGCCCGCGATACCAGCTTGGATCACCTCCGACGTGGCGAATGTAGTCGCGGACCAAGTCTGCAGGCCGTGGTGGAATGCGTGCGGAAATCACGGGGCCGGGGATCTCGGTCGGCGCAGTGTTCGGCTGTCCGGACGCGCTCTTGACGGCGACCAGAGCCGCCCGGGCAAGCGCCCCGAGCACCGGCCCCTGATGGAGGATGTAACGCGTAGGTACCGCCATATCGATTCTCCCGGCTCGTCGATACGGTGGAGTCCCTGCCGCCCGACGCGGGTCTCTACCATTTGGTAGATAGCCACGCAAACCCGGTCGCGCTGCTAGGCTTCCACGATGGCTAACCCGTTGATCCAGCTCGGATTCGAGATCCCATTCGACCAAATCGAGGCTGCTCACGTCGAGCCGGCCATCGAAGCGCTGCTGGCGGAGTCCTCGGCAGCGGTCGACGCGATCGTCGCCAGCAAGAAGCCTCGTACTTACGCGAACACGCTTGGAGCACTCGAGGCAGCGACCGAAATGCTGGAACGAGCCAGCACGGTCGTCGGTCATCTAGAGAGCGTGGCGACAAACGATGCCTTGCGTGCGGCCTACAACATCACGCACCCGAAGGTGAGCGCCTTCTGGTCCGAGCTCGCGATGAACGACGCCCTCTACGACGCGGTTCGCGCGTTCTCCAAAACCGATGAAGCCAAGGCGCTGCCGCCAACCGAGGCGCGGTTCCTTCAAAAGACCTTGGACGACTTTCGGCGACACGGGGCCGAGCTCGCCGCCGACGACAAAGCGAAGCTCCGAGCGATCGAGGTCGAGCTCACCAAGCTCACGACTCAGTTCTCTCAGAACGTCCTCGATGAAACCAATGCGTTCGAGATGCTGATCACGGACGAAGCAAAGCTGGCGGGGTTGCCGGAGAGCGCGAAAGAAGCCGCTGCCGAAAATGCCAAGGCGAAGGGCGCGGAGGGCTGGCGCTTCACGCTTCACGCGCCGAGCATGATCCCAGTGCTGACGTACTTGGACGATGGCCCGATTCGCGAGCAAGTCTGGCGCGCATACAACGGAAGAGCCGTCTCGGGCCTCCGCGACAATCGACCGATCATCACGCGAATCCTCGAGCTTCGACGGGCCAAGGCGGAGCTCCTCGGATATGCGGACTTCTCGGAGCTCGTGACCGAGGACCGAATGGCCAAGACCGGTGCAACGGCGCGAGCTTTCATCGAGGACCTGCGCCGTCGAACCATGGATGCGTTCGAGAGGGAGAATCAGCAGTTGCAGGCCTTCCGGATCGAAATCGAGGGAGACTCAGCCCCGCCACTGGAGCCCTGGGATCTGGCCTATTACGCGGAGAAGCAGCGTCAGGCGAAATACGACTTCAATGAGGAGGAGCTCCGGCCTTACTTCCCGCTCGACCGAGTGCTCGGGGGACTATTCTCGACCGCGGAGGCGCTCTACGAGATCGAGATCGTGGAACGCGAGGCAGCGACTTGGGACCCGGAGGTCAAGGCGTATTCGATTCGAGAGCGGGACGGCACCCTGATTGCCGCGTTCTACGTCGATCTCTTTCCGCGAGAGAACAAGCGCGGCGGCGCCTGGATGAATTCCTTGATCAGCGCGGCTTACCGCGACGAGGATCCGCGGCCGCACCTAGGACTATTCTGCGCGAACGTGAACCCGCCCGTCGGCGAGAAGCCGGCGCTGCTCACCCATCTCGAGGTCGAAACGCTCTTTCACGAATTCGGGCACCTTCTGCACCACTGCTTCAGCCGCGTGACGGTTCGAAGCCTCGCCGGGACCAACGTGGCCTGGGATTTCGTCGAGCTCCCCTCACAAATCATGGAGAACTGGTGCTGGGAGCGAATGGGTCTCGACCTCTTCGCAGCACACTACGAGACGGGCGAGCGCATCCCGGAGGCGCTCTACGAAAAGATGGTGCGTGCGCGAACCTATCGCGCGGCCAATGCTCAGATGCGTCAGCTCGGCTTCTCCGCGGTCGATTTGGCGCTTCACCAGGACTATCGACCCGACGCCGACGGCGACGTGATGGCCTATGCGAGAGAGATCATTCAAGGGTACTCGCCGACCACTCTCCCCGACGACTACGCGATGCTCGCAGGGTTCAGCCATGTCTTCGCTCACCCGGTGGGCTATGCGGCCGGTTATTACAGCTACAAATGGGCCGAGGTCCTCGATGCCGACGCGTTCACTCGCTTCAAGCAAGAGGGCATCGCGAACCCGAAGGTCGGGCGAGCGTTTCGGAACACGATTCTATCGAAGGGAAACAGCGAAGAGCCCGAGAAGCTCTACCGGGATTTCATGGGAAGGGGACCTGAGCTCGGCCCGCTTCTCGAGCGCGCAGGTCTACAGTAGAAGCTCGCGCGCGCTAGTCCGCGACCGCCAAGAGGTCCACCGACACGGCGATTCTCGTTGGCGACTTTGAGTCGCACGATCGATGGTACGGAGATCTCGTGATCCGTGAGAGTGGCCGTGAACTTCGCCTTGATTCGAAGTGTCTCGTCCGACCAATTCACGGTGCCTTTGGCGACGACGAGCTTGGTGATCCCGTGGGCGGTGAGCTTGCCCTTGACTTCGACTTTGGTGTCTTTCTTCGGCTTGAGCTCGGCCGCGCCCTTCTTGCCGAGAATCACCTCGCTGATCTCGAAGTCGATGTTCGGATACTTCTTCGCATCGAGCCATCCGTCCCCTCGAAGGTGCTCATCGCGCAGCTCGTTTCCCGTCCGCAACGACACGACCGGAGCCCGGAACGAGCCCGTCGTCTTACTGATGTCAGATGGGTCTACCGAAAGGCTGCCGGTCAAGTTCGAGGTCGTTCCGGTCATCGTCTCGAGCGGGGCGTCCGAGACGAAAGTGGCCTTGCTCTTTCCATCGTCACGTACCGTGAACTTCGTCCCATCGGCCGCGGAGATCGCCGGCACGGCCAGACATGTGGACAAGATCACAATCGTTCTGCGGGCGTGCTTCATCATTCGCTTGTTCCCCCTGATCTCAAGTATGTCGATTTTGGACGCGAGCTTCATCCCCGTATTCAGGCTGCTACGACTATTGGGGCGGTCTCGTGGAACGTCCAGTTCTCGTTGTCTCGCGCCGCCCGGCCGAGCTCCCACTCGTCGCGAAACAAGGCCACGGGGCGATTGTCCCGATCGAGCACGGCCATCGGGATCCGCTTGGCCGTCAGCGCACTGCAATCCGCGGCTCCCTCGACCCAGCGCGCGTGCTGGTACGGAAGCAAGTCGAACGCCACCTTCGCGCCGTACTCGTGCTCCAGTCGAAACATCAGCACGTCGAACTGCAGGCGGCCCACGACGCCACAGACCGGATCTTTCTCGCGCCCCGGCTCCAAGAAGAGCTGCACCGTGCCCTCCTCGGAGAGCTCGTGGATTCCCTTCAGGAGCTGTTTGCGTTTGAGCGGATCCAGTAGCTGCAATCGCGCGAAGTGCTCCGGAGAGAACTGCGGAACCGCATCGAAGCTCATCGGGCCGTTCGTCGAGAGAGTGTCGCCAATGCGAAAGAGCCCTGGGTCGTAGAGACCCACGATGTCTCCGGCATAGGCTTCCATGACGCTTTCGCGCTCTTGGGCGAAGAACTGCTCCGCGCGAGCGAGGCGCACCTCCTTACCGAGGCGATAGTGATGAACGCGCATCCCCCCTTCGAACTTGCCTGAGCAGATGCGCGCAAACGCGATTCGGTCTCTGTGCGACGGATCCATGTTCGCCTGCACCTTGAATACGAACGCGCTGAATCGATCGTCGTCGGGTCTCACGGTGACGTGGCCCGACGCCTCGCGCTTCCCCGGCGGCGGACATAGTCCCTTGAACGCCCGAAGGAACGGCTCGACGCCGAAGTTCGTGAGCGCGCTACCGAAGAAGACCGGCGTGATCTCGCCCGCGCGAAACTTGTCTTCGTCCCATTCCTCACCTGCGCCGTCGAGGAGCTCGATCTCGTCGCGAAGGGTCTGCGCTGCCTCCGCGCCGAGCAAGGCGTCGAGCTCGGGGTCGTCGATTCCGGTGACTTTCATCTCGGCGCGCTTGGCCTGGCCCTCCGACGAACGCTCGAAACGAAGCACTAGCTTGTTGATGCGGTCGTAGACGCCCTGAAACAAATCACCGCTTCCGATCGGCCAGGTGAAGGGCACCGTGCTCACGCCCAGCACTTCTTCGACCTCACTCATCAGCGCGAATGCATCCCGGGCGGGCCGGTCCATCTTGTTGATGAAGGTGACGACGGGCGTGTTGCGCATCCGGCAAACGTGGAAGAGCTTGCGTGTTTGGGGCTCCACGCCTCGCGCCGCGTCGAGGATCATGATCCCGCAGTCCGCCGCCATGAGCGTTCGATAGGTATCTTCGCTGAAATCGTTGTGCCCCGGCGTATCGAGGAGATTCCAGCGGACATCGTCGTACTCGAACTGGAGAACCGATGTCGTGACCGAAATGCCGCGTTGCTTCTCGAGTGCCATCCAGTCGCTCACGGCGGAACGCTTGGCCTTGCGCGACTTGACCGCGCCCGCCGCATGAATGGCGCCTCCGTAAAGCAAGAGCTTTTCGGTCAAGGTCGTCTTGCCGGCGTCTGGGTGCGAGATGATCGCGAACGTTCGTCGCCGTTGGTATTCCTTTTGGCTCATGCCCGGGCGGCAAGATAGTCACTCGCGTCGGTTGCGCCAGTCCGCGAACGTGCTCAGATGCCTGCCCTTCATGGCAGAGCTATTTCCAGAGATCGAGCCCTACGACTCCGGACACCTGCGGGTGGACTCGATTCATTCGATTTACTACGAGCAGTGCGGCAATCCTGGGGGAAAGCCCGCCGTTTTCCTGCACGGAGGCCCCGGAGGCGGGTCGAGCCCGGTGCACCGCCGCTTCTGGGATCCGTCGAAGTACAGGATCGTTCTCTTCGATCAGCGCGGTTGCGGCCGAAGCACGCCCCACGCCGAGCTGCGAAACAATACGACCTGGCATCTGGTCGATGACATCGAACGCATTCGTATGCACCTCGGCATCGAACGCTGGCAGCTCTTCGGAGGCTCCTGGGGGAGCACGCTCTCCTTGGCCTACGCGCAGACGCATCCGGAACGTGTCACCGAGATGGTCCTCAGGGGCATCTTCTTACTGCGACGCCGCGAGATCGATTGGTACTACCAGGAAGGCGCGAGCCGGATTTTCCCCGAAGCCTGGCAGGCGTTTCTCGAGCCGATCTCCGAAGACGAGCGCGGTGATTTGCTAGGCGCTTACTACCGCCGCCTCACGAGTCGGGATCGCGACGAGCGCATTCGGGCAGCACGCGCGTGGAGCGTGTGGGAAGGCAGCACGAGCCGGCTCATTCCCGATCCCGTGCTCATCGAACGAACCAGCGATTCGACGTTTGCTGAAGCATTTGCCCGAATCGAATGCCACTACTTCATCAATGCCGGCTTCTTCGACGAAGATGATCGCCTTTTGCGAAACGTCGAACGCATCCGCCACATACCGGCCATCATCGTGCAGGGTCGTTACGACATCGTCTGTCCTGCCGAGAGCGCTTATCAACTTCATCAGGCCTGGCCCGAAAGCACTCTGAACATCGCCCCTCGGTCGGGACACTCGGCGCTCGAGCCCGAGATCACGTCCGCGCTGGTTGACGCAACCAACGCGCTCAGCGCGAGAACTTCCGGTATTTGATTCGATGAGGAACGTCGGCGTCCGTGCCCAGTCGTGCCTTTCGATCGGCAGCGTAGTCGGCGTAGGAGCCTTCGTGCCAAACGACCCGGCTGTCCCCTTCAAAGGCGAGGATATGCGTGCAGATCCGGTCGAGGTACCAGCGATCGTGGCTGATGATCAGCGCGCAGCCCGGAAAGCTCAGAATCGCCTCTTCTAGCGAACGCAGTGTCTCGACGTCGATGTCGTTGGTGGGCTCGTCGAGGAGCAGTACGTTACCTCCGCTCTTGAGGAGCTTGGCGAGGTGCACGCGGTTGCGCTCGCCGCCGGAAAGATTCTTCACCGGTTTTTGCTGATCACTCCCACGGAAATTGAACCATCCCACGTAGGCGCGCGATTTCACGGTCCCGCCACCCACGTCGATCTCGTCGGCGCCTCCCGTGATCTCTTTGAAGACGGTGTTGCTGGCATCGAGCGAGTCACGGCTCTGATCGACATACGAGAGCACGACGGTGTCACCCTTCACGATGGTCCCGGAGTCGGGTGTCTCTTCACCGACCAGCATTCGGAACAAGGTCGTCTTCCCAGCGCCGTTGGGCCCGACGATGCCGACGATCGCGCCCCGGGGTACGATGAAGCTCAAATCTTCGAAAAGGAGCTTGTCGCCGTAGGCTTTGCTGACCCCGTTGAGCTCGAACACCTGCGTGCCGAGTCGCGGTCCCGGAGGAATGCGAATCTCATTGGCGTCGCCGCGAGCCTTTGCCGCGTCTGCGACGAGACTCTCGAACGCGGTGATCCGCGCCTTGCTCTTGGCTTGCCTGGCCTTCGGCGAGGAACGCACCCATTCGAGCTCTCGTGCGATCTTCCGCTTCCTAGCGCTGTCTTTCTTCTCTTCCTGCGCAAGCCGAGCATCCTTTGCCTCGAGCCACTGCGAATAATTGCCGTGAAAAGGATGCGCCTCGCCGCGGTCGAGCTCGAGGATCCACTCGACGATCTCGTCCAGGAAGTAACGATCGTGGGTGACCAGAATCACGCAGCCCGGATACTTCTGAAGATATCCCTGCAACCAGGCGACCGACTCGGCGTCCAGATGGTTGGTGGGCTCGTCGAGCAACAGAAGCTCGGGCTTCTCCAACAACAAGCGACACAGCGCGACGCGACGCTTCTCGCCGCCCGACAGCAACTTCGGGTCCGCGTCGGCTGGAGGTAGGCGAAGCGCGTCCATCGCGATCTCCAGCGTGCTCTCCAGATTCCAGCCATCCACTGCGTCGATCTTGTCCTGAAGCGCTCCCTGGCGATCGAGCAGCTTCGCCATCTCGTCGTCGCTCATCGGCTCGCCGAGCTTCATGCTGAGCTCGTTGAACTCGTCGAGGATCGCCCGCACCGGCGCTACGCCGACTTGGACTGCCTCGAGAACCGTCTTGGCGTCCCCGAGGTCCGGCTCCTGGGACAGGTACCCCACCTTCGCGCCCGGACGTATCCAGGCCTCCCCGGTGAAGCTCTGATCGACCCCTGCCATGATGCGTAGGAGCGACGACTTTCCGGTGCCGTTCACACCAATGACCCCTATCTTCGCGTTCGGGAGGAACGAAAGATAGAGATCCTCGATGATCTTCTTGTCCGGGGGATGAACTTTCGTAACCCCCTTCATCGTGAAGATGAATTCTGCCATGAGCTATTGAGCGGTGCGTCTCCTGCCGAGCCACATAGCAACGATGCCGAGCGCAATCCAACCGAACGAAGCGCTCTTCGCCGCGCTCACGCTGCAACCCTCGGAGGCGCCCGCATCTCCCGTCGGACCGCTCTGCTGCGGCTCGGAATCGGGCTTGCCCTTGGGCGAGAGGTCCACGGTGCCAGCCTCGAGACCGAGCTCGGGAATGTCGGTTTGGATCAAGGCGGGCAGTTGGCTGGTCAGGTTCTTGGTGGAAGTGCCCTGAAGCGCCGTGTTGCCCGCAGCAAAGGGCCGAGGCGTCGGGCCGTCGGGCGGACCACCCCAGATACCTCGCTGGGGATTCTCACAGCTGATCTCGCCCTTCCAGGGATTCAACATCACGTATCGTCCCTGGAAGTTGTTCATGCTCGATGCCTGCGCACGCCGCTCACCGAGCTCTCCCTTGTGATCCGGCATACCGCGGCCGCCCACGATCGGACCTGCAGCACGAAACACCAGATCCTCGTCGAGGCCGTCCTTGTCGTAGCGATAGTGCAAGCGCGTCAGCACGAAACCGGAGGGCTGCCAAGATGGTCTAACCCTGCGCTGGGGAACCACTCCAGGGATGTCGGAGTATGGATCGTCCTCGACGGGGACGATCACGTCCGCGCCAAGCGTCGCTAGCTCGTCCTGCCCTAGCGGGGGCTCCGGGCAGGGATCGCAGCTCGTCGCATCCCAGGCGTACTCCGTGACGACCGCTCCCGGATTCTTCTCGATGGTGCGCTCGAAAAGCGCGTCATAGAACGCGCCGAAAGTATTGCGAACCTCGTGCTCGACGCGAATGTTCGTCGGGATCGAGGCATTCCTGTAGTTCGCGACCTCGTAGCGTTGAGCCTTGCCGAGGATGTGGATGATCAAGTCCTGCTTGCCGGCGCTATTGAGCAAGCCGAGCCGCACGGGCAACGTGAAGGTTGGCGCGTCGTAGTGGAATCGCAATGGCGAGAGCACTGCCTTTCCATCGCGAAACTTCACCTTCTCGACGTCGACCTTGGCAACGAAGAACTTGGTGTTCTGCTCCACATAGGGACGAAGCACTTCGTTGGCGCCCTTGGGGATGTTGTACGCATTCTTGCGTAGCCACTTGTCGAGGCCACCCGAATCCTTCGCACTCAAGATCACGATATCGTACTCGGCGACCTTGAACTGCGCTTCGATCGTGACACCCAAGTCCGACTCCGCTTCGTCGTTCATGGCGCCTTTTCTTCGCGCCGCTTGGGGCATGCCAGCGGCCATCTCGTAGACGACCATCTGCCTGCAAGGATCCTGTTCCCAGTACTCGACCAGTCGCGGCGCCGCGAGCTTGTCCACGCGCGAAAAGATTTCCGGCGGTAACGTCTTCACGTTGTCTTCTTGCAAGACCACCGGTACCGGCACGATCATCGCGAAGTCCTCGGGGGGTCCTTGGTAGTTGTTCTGCATCGAGAGCACGGTTCGCGTGCCCTCGCGCATCATCACGACCATCGTGGCGTTGTTGTAGAGCGAGGCGTCCGCCCCACTCACGTAGAACCCACAAAACGCGCGTGACGTCGTCGGCCAGGACGTCGCCACGCAGAGACCCAAAACGGCGATTGTCTGCTTCATCGATTGCTCCTCGGTTGTCCTGGTAGACGCCCGAGGCGGCAATTTGGATCTAACTCGAGAAAATCGCTTGATTACGGCGAGATGGCGAGCAGCTCGATGTCGAATACGATGGTGCCGGTCGGTCGGCCGGGCTGTCCTCGATAACCGAGCTCTTGGGGAATCCAGAACCGCCGCTTTTCCCCGACCGTCATGAGCTGAATGCCCTCGTTCCATCCCGGAATCATCGAGGTCATGGAAGAGCTCTTCGGCATACCCACCGTCGCAGTGGACATGAAGACCTTCCCTTCCGAGGTCCACCCTGTGTAGTTCAGCGCTACGACGCTATTCGGTTCTGGCCGCTTTTCACCGGTGCCTTCTTTCAGCACGCGCCAAGCCAGCCCCGACGCGCTCCGCTCTGCATCGGGAGGCACTGCGGCCACATCGGGCGGCGCTTCGGGCAAGTTCGTTTCTTTGACGAGGTCGACGAGGGTGAGATCGTAGACCAGCGTTCCAAGCGGCCTCGGTCCCTCTGGCGCGCCCTCGATGGCCTCGCCGAAAGCGAGCGTCCCCGGAATCCAGCATCGGCGGTATTCACCGACTACCATCTGCTCGATTGCCTCTCGCAGACCCGGTAGGACGCTCTGAGTGACTTTGAACTCGACGGCCTCACCTCGATCGCCGCTGTTCATGTGCATCTTCCCGTCGGTCGTCCATACGACCTGATGCATCTTGACCGTGTCGTAGATCAGGGGATGTTCGGTGCCCATCCCCTCTTGGAGCACGATGCACGCCAAGCCGGATTCGCTCTTCTGCGCGTCCTCGGGCGCCGCCGCCACGTTCGACGGCGCCGGAATCACTCCGGGCTGTGGCCCGGATGCGGATTCGTTCTGAGCCGGCGCTTCGGCTGCTTCGGGCGACTTGCTCTTGCAACCGAGCGACGTCGCGCCAGCATGAGACACGCAATCGATGGTCAGTGCAGCTTCATCGTCTAGTTCTTGATCTCGAGAAGCTCGACGTCGAACACCAGCATGCCCTGCGGGCCGTCCGGGGCGTCCGCCGTAGGCGAGGTCTTCCGGAATCCAAATTCGGCGCGTCTCACCGACGACCATGAGCTGCAGGCCCTCGGTCCAACCGGGAATGACCTGGTTCAGACCGAAGGTGGCCGGGGATCCACGCATCACGGAGCTGTCGAACATCTCACCATCGGTCGTCCAACCCGTGTAGTGGACGGTTACGACGCTGGTCGCGCTGGGATGCTCCGTGCCCGTGCCCTTCTTCAACACGCGCGAGCCGAGGCCGGACTTGGTCGTCTTCGCGCTCTTAGGAATGGCGGCCACGTCCTTGGGTGTGTCAGGCGGCTTGGGTGCTTCTTTGAAGCTCAAGAGCTCGACATCGAACACGAGCGTGCCCTTCGGCGGACCGATCGACGCGTGCGGATCGTTCGGGACCGCTTCGCCATAGGCGAGATCTCCAGGAATCCAGAATCGACGTTTCTCTCCAGGAACCATCAATTGAACGCCCTCGGTCCAACCTTTGATGACGCGGTTGAGCGGAAACTCGGCAGGCCTGCCTCTCTTCGTGGAGCTATCGAACATGCGCCCGTCCGTCGTCCAACCGGTGTAGTTGACGGTCACGATGTCCTGCGCGCTCGGATGCTTGTCGCCGGTGCCTGCTTGGAGGACGGTCCAGGCCAGACCCGAGTCGCTTCGCTCGGCGCTGTCAGGTGGTGCCGCCACGTCGGGCGGTGCGGGAATGCCTTCCGGTGCAGCGCCCTCGGCAACGATCTTCTTCGCGACCGCTTCGCTCTCTTCGGCTCGGTTCTCGTCAGCCGCGGCTTCGGTTTCGGTTGCCTTGGCGGCCTCACCCTCGTCGGGGGCGGACGCGCCGCTCTTGCAGGCGGTCAACGCGGCGGCGAGCGCCGCGCAGCTCAGAAGGGTCCAGAAAATTTTCATGTGGGCTTGGTAGCCGACTGAACGCGCGCTGTCTACTTCTCAAGTCGGTTTCGGTCATCGGGTTTCCTCGAAACCTCGACGACCTCGCCTTCGACCTCGATCACGTCCTGGTGTCGAGAAGGCGCTCCATTGTAACCAGACGAGTACACTTGTACGTGGCCGCTCGCGATCCGTCGCTCGAACCAAGCGCGCACGAACCTTGCGATCACACGACGGGTTGGCGGCATGACCATCGAAAGACCGGCGATATCGGTCAGGATTCCAGGGGTGATCAACATCACGCCGCCGATGAAGATCAGGAACCCATCGATGACGCCATCCTTGGGAAGCTCTTGACGCGCCATGGCTTCCTGCCAACGGCGAATCACCCGCGCGCCCTCGAGTCGCGCGAACCAGGCACCTAGCGCGCCGGTGAGAAGCACCAACCCAATTGTCGGCATGGGTCCGAGGACTCGGCCGATCGCGATCAGGAGGTACAGCTCTACGAGGGGAACGACGGTGAAAAGCAGGAAAAGACGGCCCACGGAACAAACCTAGGTCCGATCGCTCAGGCGCGCTACCCTGCCTCTACGAAGCAGCGACGAGACGTGTCCCAAGAGGTCGCGCGCTTTGCTTGGCTCGTTCCCGTATCTGCGGTACGCCCGGCGGCATGAAGACAGCAGCGGACGGGCCCTTGAGCCCGAAGTGGGGCTTACGTTGCGTGCTCGGGGGTATATTGATGGGACTCGCCAATCTCGTCCCCGGCATCAGCGGTGGCACGATGTTACTCGCTGCCGGGATCTACCCGCGCTTCATCGAGGCACTGGCGGATCTCAGCGCGCTTCGGTTTCGCAAGAGCTCGATCCTGGTCCTGGTCCTCGTGACTGCTGCGGCTGCGACCGCGATCCTGCTCGGGGCCGGGTCCGTAAAAGACGCGGTCGTCGAGCACCGATGGGCGATGTACAGCCTCTTCATCGGCTTGACGCTCGGCGGAGTGCCGGTGCTCTGGCAGATGGCCCGCCCCGCCAGCAACGCATTCTGGGTCGGCATGTTGGCCGGGCTCCTGGTGATGGCAGCTCTCGCCTGGTCTCAGGTCGGCGGCGCGAGCTCTGGTGAAAGTCGCGAGGGCATGATGCTCATGTTCGTTGCCGGAGTCTTGGGCGCCAGCGCGATGATTCTCCCAGGCGTGAGCGGTGGCTATCTGCTGCTGGTGCTCGGGGTGTACGTCCCGGTGCTGAGTGCCATCGATTCCCTCAAGGAAGCGCTCCAGGCCAATGACCTCGGAAGCGCCTCGGACCCAATCCTCGGCGTCGTGCTTCCGGTGGGCATCGGCGTAGCGCTAGGCGTCCTGCTGATCAGCAACCTGATCAAAACTGTCCTCGAGCGATTCGAGCAGCCCACTCTCGGCGTCCTCATGGGCTTGTTGGTCGGCGCGATCTTCGGCCTCTGGCCTTTTCAGGAGGGCGTAGCGCCGAAAGTCGGCGAGATGTTCAAAGGCCAGACCTTGACGGCCGAACGACTCGCGGCACTGACACCGGACAAGTACCCAACCGAAATCTACACGCCGTCATTCACCGACGTGATGATGGCGATCGGTCTGGTGGGCGTTGGATACATGGTCACGACGCTGGTGGCACGGATTGGCGGCGCGTCGCCGAAACGCCGCTAGCGCTCGCGTCTCAATTGTTGAGAAGCTCGTCGCACTCGGCGCTGATGTACCCGAGCGCAACCAATTGCCGGCAGAGCTCCGGTGTCATCTCCTGCTTCTCCTCGGTCAGTGCGGGCTTGTTCTTCCCTGAAGCGACCGAGCTCGCCGCCAGCCATCGACCTCGCTGCTCGGCTCCGAGGAACTGCCCGTGGAGGGTGCGAAGATAGCGTTGTGCGATTGGCTGGCCGCTGCCGTCGAGCTCGTTCTGCTCCCAGTAGTCGTTGCCGAGGTCGAACATGATCTGCGAGAGATTCCCTCGAATGATCATTTTCCAGTCCCCGCCCCGAATCACGCGCCGGTGGTCCAGGAAATCGCTGAAGGCTACGTAGGGACCCGTCGGCCAGTCACCGCGCATGAAGCCGAGCAGGCTGCGCCCCTCGAAGGCGTCCGGAATGGCTACACCCGCGGCTTCGAGCACCGTGGGGCCGATGTCCATCGTGCTGACGACCGGAGCAATTCGGGTCTTGGCTGGAATGACCCCCGGCCATCGAAAAATCAGGGGTACGCCGAGTAGCTCTTGATAGACGGAGTGACCGTGACCCCAAGAGCCGTGCTCCTGGAACTCTTCGCCGTGGTCCGAAGTCACGACGATGAGGGTGTCGTCGTCCAGGCCGAGCTCACGGAGCTTGACGAGAAACTTTCCGAAATGCAGGTCGTGGTAGCTGATCTCGCCATCGTGCAGTGCTTCGATGCGTTCTTTGTCACGCTGCGTAAACGTGTACTTCTTCGGATTCTTCTTGGCGTCGTCCAGCATCAGATGCGTGCGACGATTTTGAATTTGGCCTTTGTAGGGCACCGGGTCGTACATTTCGAGGAATTCGGCGGGAGGGTCGTATGGCACGTGCGGATCGATCGTCTGAATGTAGACGAAGAAACGGCCGTCCTTGTTCTTCTCTATCCAGCTCTCAGCTTCGCCAAACACGTTCGATGCATTGGTGTTGCGTTGCTCGCGAATGTAGTTCGTATAGTAGTCCCAGCCTTGATCGAAACCGAAGGCGTTGGAGACGTAGCCATTGGCGATGAAGCTCGCGGTCTTGAAGCCGGCCTTCTGGTAGACCTCGCTCAGCATCAGTGCCGACGCCGGCAACTTGGAAGCGTCCTCCTTGGTCCGGTGTGTGGCGGGATGGAGCGAGGTCAGCACGCTCGCCACCGAAGGCTTGGTCCAGTTCTCCGGTGCCTGCGCCCGTTCAAACAGCGTGCCTTCAGACACGAGCTCGTCGATGGCCGGCGTCTTCACGCGGGTCTTCGGGTAATAGGACTGAAGCTTGCTCGCGCGAAGCGTGTCGACGAGCAGAACGACGACGTTGCGAGCGGGCTTGTCGATGCTGACGATAGGCCGCGCCTGGACGACGACACGGACGTCGCTGAGTGCCAGGTCCGAAGCCCCTTCATTTCGGAAGCGCAGCCGAACGATCTGACTGACTCGGGTGCTCAGCGAGACGGTGTGGTCCGCCCATCTGGAATCGATCGCGATGCGCTCCGTCGAGCCACTGGCTGTATCGCTGCCGATCTCGAGCGACAAGGCGCCCTCCCCCCCAGTCGGAACGCCGGACCCGAAAACGAGGGTGCCGTTCTCTGGAACGTCGACGAACCAATCGACCTGCGAGCCGGGGGACAACGTGATCGCCCTCCGACCGACTCCCCCGACGGATACCTGCTCGACGGCGACGGGCGTCGGCGTGATCACCTCAGTCGTCGAAGCCGGCTCAAAACGAAGCCAATCGATCGCGAGCGACCGAGCTTCTCCTCGAACCTGAGCCGTCTGGGTCGCGCGAAGCAGGATGGCGTTCTCTCCTGCCCGAATCTGAGCTCCGGAAATCGGGATGACGATGTCTTGGAAGCCGCTGCCCTGCGTCACGCGCACCTCGCCCGCGGTCTCGCCGTTGAAGTAGGCGATCAAGGCCCCGTTGGCATAGGCCTTGGCGCGGATCCGCAACTGCATGGGTTGCTGGGCCGCCGCCGGAAGATATAGACGAGCGGACTTGCCGAAGGTCGACACCGTCGTGCCGCCTTCACGGCTCTCGGCCTGCCAGCCGCTGTTCCAGTTCCCGAGGGTGTACTTGAGTCGTGCGCCGGTGCCGAAGTCGATGAAGAGGCCCGCGCGGTCGTAGATGTCCGCCAAGTGCAGCAAGGCGAGAAGGTCCTCGTAGGGAGCCGTCCCGCTCGGAGCAGGCGCGGTAGCCGGGGCGGGCGTCGCGGGTGCGCGTCCCGCACCGGGTGGCATGGCGGAGGTTTCTTCGGATGGTTGCCCAGCGACGGGCTCGGACGAGGCCTCGGGCTCTGCCCCGGTTTCGTCACATGTGAATCCCAGCAGGCATAGAGCGACGGCAAGCGCCAGGCGGCTTTTCATAGAAGTTCCCCTTCGCGCGTTCGGCTACCACGGTCGGGCCAGCGGGGCAACGGCGCCGCGGCGACCACTAGCCCGCAGTTTGTGCTACTTGATGGGCCTGATGGACGGGAACGGCGAACCGCGCGAATGGAGCGTGAAGAAGAGCGCGAAGCTCTACCAGATCAAGGGATGGGGAGAACCGTACTTCCGCATCAACGAAGACGGCCACGTGGAGGTCCGACCCGATCCCACCGAGGAACAGGCGATCGACCTCTACGAGCTCACCAAGCAGTTGGCTGAACGCGGGCTCGATCTTCCACTCCTGATTCGCTTTCCCAACATTCTACAGGACCGAATCCGGCTGCTGAACCAATCGTTCGAAAGCGCGATCGCTCAGTACGGGTACGAGGGCTCGTACCGCGGCGTCTTTCCCGTCAAGGTCAATCAGCAGCGGCACCTCGTCGAGGAGATCGTCGAATCAGGAAGGCCATGGAGATTTGGTCTCGAGGCAGGTTCGAAGCCGGAGCTTCTGATCACGCTCGCGGCGATGGAGGACGAAGACGGCCTCATCATCTGCAACGGATACAAGGACCTCGCCTACATGGAGACGGCGCTGGTGGCGCAGCGGTTTGACAACACCGTCATCGTGGTGCTCGAACGCGTCGAGGAGCTCGAGCTCGCTTTTCGCGCCTCCGAAAAGCTCGGCATCAGGCCGTGCCTCGGCGTCCGTGCCAAGCTGAGCAGCAAGGGGATGGGACGCTGGGCCGATTCCGCGGGCGACCGCGCGAAGTTCGGACTGTCCATGTCGGAGATCGTCCACGTCGTCGACGAGCTCGAGAAGCGAGACATGCTCGATTGTCTTCAGCTTCTCCACTTCCACCTCGGCAGCCAGGTCTCCAGCATCATCCCCGTGAAAAACGCAATGCGTGAAGCGGGGCAGATCTACGTCGAGCTGGTGAAGATGGGGTGCGGCATGCGCTTCCTCGACGTCGGCGGCGGTCTAGCCGTCGACTACGACGGTTCGAAGACCGACTTCAGCGGCTCGATGAACTACGACCTCCAAGAGTACGCGTATGATGTCGTCGCGAGCATCCAGGATGCCTGCGAAAAGGCGAGCGTGAAGGTGCCGACCATCGTGAGCGAGAGCGGCCGCTCGATCGCCGCATACCAGTCGGTGCTGGTCTTCGATGCGCTCGGCGTCGACCACGTGGATTTCGAGGACCCGCCGGCCCCGTCATCCACGGACCATCGCATCCTCGACGAGTTCTACGAGACCTGGAAGGGCATACAACCGAAGAACGTGCAGGAATCCTGGCACGATGCGCAGCAGGCGCTCGAGGAAGCACGAAGCCTGTTCAAGTTCGGATATCTCGGGATGCGCGAGCTGGCGCGCGCGGAGCACTTGTTTTGGAGCTGCTGCGAAAAAATCCGGCAGAGCATGCGGCGCCTCAAATACGTCCCCGAAGAGCTCAATGCGGTCGAAGACCTGATGGGCGCGATCTACTACTGTAACTTCTCCCTGTTCCAGTCGGCTCCGGACATCTGGGCCATGGATCACCTGTTTCCGTTCATGCCGATTCACCGCCTCGATGAAGAGCCCACCGTGCGCGCGCGCTTGGCGGATCTAACCTGCGACTCGGACGGAATCATCGATCACTTCATCGATGTCGAAGAGGTTCAGAGCTCGCTCAACTTGCATCCGGTGACGAGCGGTGAGCCCTACATTCTCGGGATGTTCCTGGGCGGTGCATATCAAGAGATTCTCGGCGACCTGCACAATCTATTTGGCGATACGAACGCGGTTCACGTTCGCTTGGAAGACTACGGATACAGCGTAGCGAACGTGATCAAAGGGGACGCGATCGACGAAGTCCTGCGTTACTTGCAGTACGACCCGGAAGAGATGGTGGAGCGCGTTCGTCGGCAAGCCGAACGCGCCCTCAACCAGGGCCGCATGACATTGCCCCAGCTGCGCACCTTCATGCAGCACTATGAAGAGAGTCTGCGCGGCTACACCTATCTCAAGGGCGACGCCTGAATTTCGCCGTTTTTCGGGTACTTTCGACAGTGGACCGAGCAGGCTCTACCTTGAAGGAGTGGACCTGACGGAGTTTCAAGAAGCGCTGCTTCAGCAGATGGAGCGGAAGACCCATTGGGCGTGGCCGGCGTTCACCGCGGGCGTCGTCGCGAAAGACAAGTTGCACATCCACCTCGAGCAGGAGTGGGAAGTCTACGTGAGGGACTTCCCCATCATGGTGGGTCGTGCATACGTGCAGTGCCCCGTGGCTGCGGTGCGACGCGAGCTCGCGGAGAACCTCTACGAGGAGGAGACAGGCGGGCTGGCCGCCGGTAAACCGCACCCCGATCTATTCATGATGTATCCACTCGGTCTCGGGATGGACCTCGAGCGCTTTTCGAACGTCGTGCTCTTGCCGGCGGCGCGTGCGTATCGTGACTTTCTCGACGACATGACGACCGAACGCGGTTGGTCGGTGGCTGCTTCGATCGCGACGCTGTTCATCGAAGGGACCGCCTACGAGCGGCACGAGCTCGACCCTGCTGCGCCGGCTCGTCCGCAACCGCCCCTCGAGAATCACCCGCTTGCAAAGCATTACGGGCTGCCCGTCGAATGCCTGGCGCTCACCAAGGCGCACCGATCCGTCGAAGGCGAACATCGGAAGGCCGCGTGGCGCGTGATGCTCAACCACTTACCTGCAAACGATCGCCCTGCGGTGGTGGCTGCAATGAGCCAAGCCGTCGATGCCTGGCGCGCTTACCGCGATGACGTAGCAGAGGCCTGCGGCGTGAGCCGAGACGCGCTTTCTCTAACCGCCTAGAAGCTTCTTTTGCACTTTGCCCATCGCGTTCCGGGGCAGATCTTGCATGAAATGAATGTCCCGGGGCCGCTTGTGCGGGCTCAGATTCTCGGCGACGAAGCGCATCAGAGCTGTCGCATCCTCGGCCTCGCCGGGGCGAAGAACGACGAAGGCCGTGATGCGCTGCCCCAGATCATCGTCGGGGACTCCGACGACCGCGACCTCTCGCACCGATGGGTGCTCGAGCAATGAAGCTTCGATCTCTCCTGCGCCCACGCGGTATCCGCCCGTCTTGATCAGATCGGTGCTTCGGCGACCCAGGATGCGAATCGCTCCCTCCTCCGTACGCGTTGCAAGGTCGCCGGTGAAGAACCAGCCGTCCGGGTCGAGGACCGCCGCGGTCGCATCATCGCGGTTGAGATAGCCGATGAACACGGCTTTGCTGCGCACCGCTACTTCTCCGATCGTCTTGTCGTCGTGCGCATCGATTTCGTTGCGCTGTTCGTCGACGAGCTTGAGCTCCACGCCCGGAAGCGGAGGTCCGACGTAACCTGGCATGGGCGCATGCGAAGCGGGCACCGCGCAATTGATGAGGGTTTCAGTCAGTCCGTAGCGCTCGTGGACGCCTCGGCCCGTGAGTGCTTGGATGCGCTGGTGTTCTCGGACCGAGAGTCCGGCAGAACCGGAGACGAGCAGCCTAGGCCTTCGAAGCGCGTCGCAGAGCCCGGCATCGTCCTCAGCCGCTTCAGCAAGCCGGTGAAACATGGTCGGCACGGCGAAAAGCATCGTCTCCTCGTGACTGGGATCCATCAGGGCCGCAGCGATGCCTTCGGCCGAAAATCGGGGCACATAGTGCAGCGCGCCGCCGACGCGAAGGCTTCCAAAGAGCCCGAGGACCAGGCCATGCGCGTGAATCAAAGGCAGTGAATGAACGACCGTGTCCCGCTCGGTCCATGCCCACGCCTGAGCGAGCGCATCGAGATTTGCAGCGATGTTGCGCCAGGTGATCATCGCACCTTTGGGCGGGCCCGTGGTGCCGGAGGTATAGAGGATCAGCCCCACGGACTCGTCGACGGCAATGGCTGGCAGGGACGCCGATCCTGTCCCGTATGCGGCCCGAAGAGAGGGCACACCCCGAATTTCGTGGGGCAGGTCTTGGCGTTCAGCGCAAAACGCAAGTCGCGGCTCGGCGTCGTTGACGATGTGGGCGAGCTCCGCCAGGCCAAGCTTCGGATTCAGTGGAACGGTGCTCACCCGAGCGACGGCGTTTCCAATCATCGCAGCCGCAGTCGAGAGATCTGGCTGCGCCCAGACGGCGACACGTTCCCCAGGCTCAATTCCAGTGCGCTCGAGCAGCTCGGCATGCTCGAGCGCCGCAGCCGCAAGCTCGGCGTAAGTCCAGGTCGCGTCATCCACGCACAGCGCCGCTCGGGAATCAGCGCGAGACAGCCGTGGAAAGACGTCGGACACGCGCGACGCGATAACATCGGAAGGCGGACTTGTCCCGCCGACGTGGACGGGGGCCGGCACCGGCACTGGCACGTACGCTGGCGCTGACGCTGGCACGGACGCTGGCACGGACGCTGGCGCCGACACTGGCGCTGGCGCTGACGCTGGCACTGACGCTGTGACTGACACGGGCACGCTCAGCGCTCGACCGGAAATCCGCCGGGGCCCCATTCGTTCCATGAGCCGTCGTAGAGTCGGACATCGCTGTAGCCGAGGGCGGTTAGAGTCAGCCAGGCAAATGAGCCCCGGAGACCGGATGCGCAATATGTGACGGTGGTTCGGTTGGGATCGAACCCAGCGTAAAGCGCTTCGAGCTCGGTTCCCGGCCGGAACAAGCCTTCGTCCAGATTCTGCGTCCAGCTCACGCTGCGAGCGTTGGGGATGTGGCCGCCGTCGTATTCACCGCTCGAGCGCGCATCGACGAGCTGAATTGCCGCCCCGTCGTACGGGGCCTCACCGAGCTGGGAGAGCACCCAGTCCCCCGTGACGAGAAGATCCTCTTCCACCGCGAGGATGCTGTACCCTGACGGTTCGGCGCTCGGCGGGTCTGTATCGAGCGCGCCTCCAGCTTCGACCCAGGCGGCGAATCCCCCGTCGAGGTAACGGACATCGAGATGCCCGTAATAACGAAGCGCCCAGACGATGCGCGCTGAATCGTACTCGGGAGACCCGCCGTAGACCACCGCGATGACGTCGTTCCGGAGCGCTGCCGCACGCAAGACCGGCTCGGCCTCGAGGGCTGGAACCAGCTGGGACGCAACGCCATCGATCGTCCTCGCCAGAGCGGACGGGCGCAATTCGATAGCCCCGGGAATCCGCGAGGCTTCGTACCCCAAGCTCCGTGTATCGATCGGTTGAACGCCGGGATCTCCCAGGCGCTCCTGAAGCCAGTCCACGTCGACCACGACCGCCGACTCGAGCAGCGTGCCGCCGTTCGCCGCGCCTGCGTCACGATCGGCGCATTCCCCCGAAGTCAGCGGCTCGCATGGGCTCGAGGTCGACTCGCTTCCGCAGCCCACACATACGACCGCGAAAATAACGACCCCGATTCGGCCAAGCATCGGGATACTCTACCAGAGAGAGCCGAAATGCGGTACGAGGCCCTCTGTCATGTTCGATCCCGGCAAGACCCTCGTCATCGCCAATCCCATGGCCCGGCATGGCTTCGTCGGCGCCAATTGGCCGGCGCTGAGCGCGCGCATTCGAGAGGCACTCGGCCCCGTAGAGCTGCAGCTCACGGAGTCGCGTGGCGACGGAGTGCGGATCGGCAGAAACGCGATCGCGAGGGGGGCGCGCACCATCGTCTCTTTTGGTGGTGACGGCACGCACAGCGAAGTCGTCGACGCCATCATGCAATCCGGAATCAACGAAGAGCTGACTCTCGGCATCCTCCATGCTGGAACGGGGGGGGACTTCCGAAGGATGGTCCCCGGCGCCGAAGAAATCGAAAGCGGCTGCGCGGCGATTCGCGAAAAGCCCGCCGTTCCAATCGACATCGGCTGGGTCCAGTACGTGCACGACGAGGGTCGCACCGAATCTCGATTCTTTCTCAACATCACGTCGATGGGAATGGGCGGTCTCGTCGATCGCTTCGTTGCGGCGTCGCCCTCGAAGAGCAGCGGCAAGGCGAAGTATTTCAAAGCCGTGCTGCGCGCACAGATGAAGTACAAACCTGCTCGAATCCGAATGCGCATCGACGGCAAGGACGAAGGCGAGCACGAGATCAGCACCCTCTGCGTCTGCAATGGACGATGGGCAGGTGGGGGGATGATGTTCGCTCCCGAAGCTCGCGTCGCGGACGGCATGTTCGACGTGATCTTGCTTCGCGCGACTTCCACACTTCGCGGGCTTCCGGTGATGGCTGGGCTCTACAAGGGGACGCATGTCCGCTCACCGATCGTCAGTACGTACCGCGGCAAGCACATCGAGGTCGAGATGCTGGCGAATACGGCCTGGATGGACATCGACGGGGAGGCGCCCGGCGTCGGTCCGGCCGAATTCCGAATTCGCGAAGGTGCGCTTCGCGTGATCGGAATCGCTCCAGAATTCCTCTGAGATCAGCGGGCGTCGGTGCGGATGGCGCGGAATCTGTTCACCCCGATCTTGCCGAGCCAGATCGACGCCGCCGGTGCATACCGATGAACTCGCCAGAGCGCTTGCGCCGTGGCGCTGATCACGATGAAGAAGCGATTCCGATCGACGCCGCGGAGGATGAGCCGCGCGGCCTTGCGGGGTTTCATCGGTCTTTCCGGGGAGACCGACGTGATCGCGTCCGCATTGAAGTTCACGTACTTCGTCGAATCGAGAATCGGGGTGTCGATCAGGCCGGGGCAGACGACACTCACCTTGACCCCGAACGCTTCCGCCTCGATGCGAAGCGATGAGGAAAGTCCCACTACCGCGTGCTTTGTCGCAGCATAGGCGCCTTCCGCTGGCGCCGGGATGAGCCCGGCCGCCGAGGCGATGTTGACGATGTGGCCGAAGCCCTGTTCTCGCATGATCGGATACGCCGCGTGGATGCCGTGAATCACGCCGCGGAAGTTCACGTCGATGAGCAAATCCCAGTCCTCGAGGGTCGTGTCCCGAAGCTCGGCGCAGAGGTTCACGCCTGCGTTGTTGAAGATGTAGTCGATGCGGCCGAGCTGATGGAACGCATCGTCGACGAGCGCTCGAACCGCGGCCGCATCACGCACATCGACGGTCCTGGCGTCGACTTGCGCACCCGAGGCACGAAGCGCCGCAGCCGTCGCGTCGAGCAAATCCGCATCGACGTCGGCCAGGACCAGATAGCAGCCGCGCGCTGCCATCTCTTCAGCGAGAGCCCTTCCGAGACCTCCTGCGCCACCGGTGATGACCGCAACCTTTCCTGATAGATCGTTCGCCATCCGTCGGCTCCCTCGGGCGCACGATGCGCAGAAAAGCGCTCGTAGACAAGTGTTCCGCGCCCGACGGGAGAAAGAGCGCTATGCTCGCGGTCCGATGCCGCGCCCATACTTCGGACCGACGACGCCCGTGGCTTTCGCACACCGTGGGGGGTCGAAACGCTGGCCGGAAAACACGCTGCTGGCATTTCGAAACGCGTTCGAGCTGGGCTACCGGCAGATCGAAACCGACATTCAGGAAACGTCGGATGGCCGGTTCGTCTGCTTCCACGATCCGACGCTCGAGCGTACGACCAATGGTCTGGGCGACCTTCGCCAGTTGAGCTTAGCCGAGCTGCGGAGCCTCGACGCCGGGCACGAGTTCATGGAGGGCGGGGGCTATCCATTCCGGGGGACCGGTGTGCGCATACCGACGCTCGAGGAGATTCTCGAGCTTCCCTCCGAGCTTCACTACACACTCGAGATCAAACCCAACGACCCAGCGCTTGCGCGGCGACTCTGGGAGTTCATCGATCACCAAGGGATTCACGACCGCGTGCTGGTGGCCTCCGGACACGACGAGGTGACCGATGCGTTTCGAGCAGTCAGTCGCGGTCGAGTCGCCACATCCCCTGGCCGCAAGCGCGCGAGGGCATTCTGGGCACGCGTGCTCACCGGCACGTGGAAGCACGCGATGTTTCCCTTCGACGCTCTTCAAGTGCCGCCCAGGTACCACGGCATCAGGCTGATCACACCCCGGTTCGTCGAGGCTGCTCACCACCATGGAATTCAGGTTCACGTCTGGACGATTGACGACCCAGCGGAGATGCGAGAGCTCCTCGACGCCGGGGTCGACGGAATCATGACCGACGTTCCGGATGTTCTTCTCGAAGTCATGAAGGGGTACTAAGCTGTGAAGGCGGCTCATGCTGAAATGAAGGCACGAACATGAAGCAAGCGACGCTCCTCTTCGCGACCGAACGCTACCAAGAGCTTGGCGAAGACATCGCCAGAGCAGGCGACTTCGACCTCGGCGTCGTGGAGCGCAAGGTCTTTCCCGACTTGGAGCGATATCGACGGATTGAAACGGACTGCGCCCGGCGCGACGTGGTTTTGGTTGGCGGTACGGTCGACGACGCGGACATGCTCGAGATCTACGACCTCGCGTGCGGGCTGGTTCACCTCGGGGTGCACACGCTCACCCTCGTGCTGCCCTGGTTCGGATACCAAACGATGGAACGCGCATCGAAGCGCGGCGAAATCGTCGCAGCCAAGAATCGAGCTCGATTGCTTTCATCGATTCCAGCCGCGGGCTCGGGCAACCGCGCGGTCCTGATGGACCTCCATTCGGAAGGCATTCCGCAATACTTCTCCGGCGATATTCGCCCCGTCCATCTTCAGGCTCGCTCGGTCGTCTTGCAGGCGATTCGGGATTTCGGCGGCGAAGATTTCGTCCTCGGGGCCACCGACGCGGGCCGGGCCAAATGGGTCGAGAGCCTCGCCAACGATCTCTTGGTGGATGCTGCGTTCGTCTTCAAACGCCGCCTCTCCGACACAGAGACCGAAGTCACCGCTCTTGCCGCCGACGTCGAAGGCCGTCCGGTCGTCATCTACGACGACATGATTCGCACCGGTGGCTCGCTGATTTCGGCGGCGCTCTCGTACAAAGACGCGGGTGCGAGCGAAGTCTACGCGGTCTGTACGCACGGCGTCTTCACAGACGAATCGCTCAGCAGGATTCGCGACAGCGGCGCTCTCGAAGGCCTCGCCTGCACCAACACGCGCCCACACGTCCAAGCGCTAGCCGACGGCGACTTCCTCAGAGTGTACTCGGTCGCGGACTTGATCGCGCAGTTCTTAATCGACAGCGTGTGACATGTGCACCGCCGCTGGCGCGCGCCCCGGCGCCGGCGCTGTGCTCAATCGGTGGCCGCAGCCAGCGTTCGCACGTGTTTCACTAGCTCGCCGATCTGTTGGGGCGTCAGCAGCTCCCCGAACGCGGGCATCAGCGGGGGATTGCCCCCGGTGATCGTCCTCGCAATCGTGGCGTCGTCGATACCGTCTTGCCAGGCTGCGCTAGCGAAGTTGAGCGCGACGTCGCGTCCGCCTTCACCGTCGGTTCCGTGGCACCTCGCGCAGTTTCGCTGCCAGAGGAGCTCGGCAACGGTGAGATCGGGGCGTTCCAACTGCGGGACGCGGTTGGGGTCTATTTCCGTATCGGGCGCGTGCGCATGGTCCTCCGGGGTCCAAACGCGAAGGTTCGCGGGTTCGCTCGAACAGCCCGCCATCAAGAGGCAGGCCACCATGATCCTGATCAACACAACGCCCCCTGTAGCTTATCCGCCGATGAGACTCATCCCGACGCGCTCGTGCTCCTGCTCTTCGGCTTCGAGGAAATGGTGCCCGCGATCTTTGCCCGAGAGAGACCAGGCCATGGCCCAGGCCAGATCGAGGTCGGAGCCGCCGGCCCGCATGATGTTTCGCAGACTGATCGCGCGACGCGAGGCCAGGCATGCACGAATGTCTCCTCTCGCGGTCACCCGAACGCGATTGCAGGTGTCGCAAAACTCGTCGCTGATCGGCGTGATGAATCCGACCCTATGGCCAGAGCCGTCGCTGGCGACCAAGTAGCGCGCGGGCCCCTGGCCTTCGACTCCGATGGCCGTTTCCTGAGTGACGTGATCCCCAAGCTGCTCGAGCACGTCGGCGGCGTTCATGCGCATGCTCTTCGGCAGCTTGGCACCCTCGCCGAGCGGCATCAGCTCGATGAATCGGGGCGTCGCGCCGAGCGACCATGCAAAATCGACGATTTTCCGCAGCTCGTCGTCGTTTTGGCCGCGAAGCGGGATGGTATTGAGCTTCACCTCGAGACCGACGTCGAGCGCTGCGTGAATACCCGCAAGAACGCGCCCCAGATCGCCGCCGCGCGTGATCTCGAAAAAGCGCTGTGCATCGAGCGTATCGATCGACACGTTCACGCCGTAGAGGCCTGCTTCGCGAAGTGGTCGCGCAAGCTCGGAGAGGCGGGTCGCATTCGTGGTCATCACCAATTGCTCGACCTCGGTGCGGCGGTGCACGAGCTCGACCAGGCGCACGATGTCTCTTCGGACCAAGGGCTCGCCGCCGGTAAATCGAACACGGCGTATACCGGCGGTCGCGAAGACGGACACCAGCCGCGCCGCTTCCTCGAAGCTCAGCATGTCACGCCGGATCGCGTGTTCGTCCTCGCCGCTCGGCGGCATGCAGTAGACACATGCAAGATCGCAGCGATCTGTCACGCTGAGACGCAAGTACGTGTATCGCCGTCCCCGCGCATCGCACAAGACTGGGATCGCGTCGAAATCATCGGGCCTTGCGGGCCAGTCTTCGTACACGGCGGACCGGCTTTGCAGGAGGGGCAGGTGACGCACCGGCTGAGTCTAGAGGCCGCCGCGCCTCGGTCAACGGGCTCGCGCTGCCTTGACTTCACTCGGGCCGGGTTTCAGGCTCTGCACTTCACTGAATCACTGTTCATTTTGAGGAGCACGGCGCATGGAATCGAATGGAAAGCGCGTGGCGATCGTTGCCGGTTTGCGAACCCCTTTCGCGAAGCAATGGTCAGCGTATCGAGAGGTGAGCGCTCTCGACCTAGCCAACATCGTGGTGGCCGAGCTGCTGCAACGGATCGACCTCGACCCGAAAGAGATTCAGCAGGTCGTCTACGGCCAGGTCGTGCCGTCGGTGGAGGCCCCGAACATCGCGCGCGAGGTCGTCTTGGCGACCGGAATGCCGAAAAGCATCGAGGCGTATAGCGTTTCGCGCGCTTGCGCCACGAGCTATCAGTCGACGGTCAACGTGGCCGAAGCGATCATGGTCGGGACGATCGACACCGGGCTCGCAGGCGGCGCTGACAGCGCGAGCAACGTGCCGATCACCGTTTCGAAACGGCTCGCCGAAGCTCTCGTCGCCGCGACCAAGGCCCGAAGCCTCGGGGAGCGGATGCAGGCCTTCGCGGGGCTGCGACCGCGCGATCTCGCCCCCGTGCCTCCCGCCATCAAAGAGTTCTCCACCGGATTGTCGATGGGCGAGAGCGCAGAGAAGATGGCGAAGGAAAACCACATCAGCCGCCAAGCTCAGGACGAGTTCGCTCTGCGAAGCCATTCGCTCGCGGCGAAGGCCTGGGCCGAGGGCAAGTTCGACGATGAGGTGATGGAAGTGTTCGTCCCGAATCGCTTCAAGGAGACGATCCGCGAGGACAATCTCGTTCGCAAAGACGGGGAAATCGAAAAGTACGCGAAGCTCAAGCCCGCGTTCGACCGGGAACACGGCACCGTCACCGCCGGCAACAGCTCGCCGCTCACCGACGGCGCGAGCGCATTGGTTCTCATGCGAGAGGACAAGGCCAAGTCGCTCGGCCTGGACGTGCTCGGCTTCATCCGGAGCTACGCCTTCGCGGCGCTGGACCCGGCGGGGCAGCTCCTGATGGGCCCCTCGTATGCATCGCCGCTCGCCCTCGACCGCGCAGGGGTCAAGGTTTCCGATCTCGATCTCATCGACATGCACGAGGCGTTTGCCGCGCAGATTCTGTCGAATACGCAAGCGTTCGAGTCCAAGGAATGGGCAGAGAAGCACCTCGGTCGCTCCGAGAAAATCGGCGACATCGACTGGGACAAATTCAACGTGACCGGTGGCTCGATCTCGATCGGACATCCGTTCGCCGCGACCGGCGCGCGTCAGATCACGCAAACTCTCCGCGAGCTCAAGAGGCGCGGTGGCAACCTGGCCCTCTGCACCGCCTGCGCCGCAGGTGGTCTGGGTGCGGCCATGGTCTTGGAGGCAGAGTAATGGCGCACGAAGGACTGAGCATCGAGAAGCGCGGCGACGGCGTGGCCATCGTTCGCATGGACATCCCCGGCGAGCCGATGAACACGCTCAAGAGCGACTTCGTCGACACCTTCATGAAGGTCTTCGGCTCGATCGAGAACGACCCCGAGATCAAAGCCGTGGTCTTCACCTCGGGCAAGAAGGACAGCTTCATCGCTGGCGCCGACATCAGCATGCTGGAGAGCGTCAGCACGGCCGAGGAAGGCGAGCGGATCTCGCGTGAAGGCCACAAGGCCATGAATCGAATCGAGAGCTGCCCTAAGCCCGTCGTTGCCGCGATCCACGGCGTCGCGCTCGGCGGCGGACTCGAGGTCGCCCTGGCCTGTCACGCACGCGTCGCGAGCGACAGCAAGAAGACCAAGCTCGGTCTTCCCGAATCCCAGCTCGGCTTGCTCCCCGGTGCGGGTGGCACACAGAGACTTCCCAGGCTCATCGGGGTGCAACCGGCGCTCGATCTGATGCTGACCGGCAAGCAGGTGGACGCGAAGAAAGCCAAGAAGCTCGGCCTGGTCGACGACGTCGTTCCGGAGGCGATCCTCCTCGAAACCGCCGCAGAGCTCGCGCTCTCGCGCATCGGGTATCGACCCAAGCGCGAAAGCTTCATCGACCAGCTGCGCGACAAAGACGCGATGACGGAGCTCGCGCTTGCGAAGAACCCGATTGGGCGAAAGATCCTCTTCGACCAGGCGCGCAAGCAGCTTCACAAACAGACGCGCGGAAACTACCCGGCGCAGGATCTGATCATCGACGTCGTGAAGGCCGGCCTCGAGGACGGCTTCGAAGCAGGTCTGCAGGCAGAGGCACGTGCCTTCGGCCAGCTCTTGATGACGACCGAGGCCGCAAACTTGATGAGCATCTTCTTCGCAACGACCGCGCTGAAGAAGGATTCGGGTGTCGATGACCCGAACGCGAAGCCGCGTGAGATCAAGAAGGTCGGAATCTTGGGCGCGGGCCTCATGGGTGCGGGCATCGCGTACGTCACGACCTCTGTCGCCAAACTGCCGGTGCGCCTCAAGGACCGCGACAGCGACGGCGTGACGGCCGGCCTTCGCTACATCCGCGGGATCATCGACGGAGGAGTCAAGCGCAAGCGACTGAGCGAGCAGCAGGCGAACCAGTTGATGCTTCAGACCAGCGGCACGACGAGCTACGCCGGCTTCCATGACATCGACATCGTGATCGAGGCAGTCTTCGAAGACCTTTCGCTGAAGGAGCGGATGGTCCGCGACGTGGAGGAAGCCGGCCGTAGCGACGTGATTTTCGCGTCCAACACCTCCTCGCTGCCGATCACCAAGATCGCGGCAGCCAGCAAGCACCCCGAGACCGTGATCGGGATGCATTATTTTTCACCGGTCCACAAGATGCCGCTGCTCGAGATCATCGTCACCGACAAGACGGCCGACTGGGTCACCGCGACATCGGTCGATCTCGGCAAGCGGCAGGGCAAGCACGTGATCGTCGTGAAAGATGGCGTCGGATTCTACACGAGCCGCGTACTGGCGCCGATGATGAATGAAGCGGCGCACCTAGTGGCCGAAGGAGTGCCGATCGAGAAGATCGACTCGGCGATGCTCGACTGGGGCTTTCCGGTCGGCCCGATCAAGCTCACGGACGAAGTCGGAATCGACGTGGGCGCCAAGGTCGGCAAGATCATGCTCGAGGCTTTTGGCGAGCGCATGAGCGCCCCGGAGGGGATGAAGAAGCTCATCGACGATGAGCGCTTCGGCCGGAAGAACGGGCGCGGCTTCTATCTCTACGGCGGAAAGAAGAAGGGCGTCGACGAATCCGTCTACGAGGTCCTAGGCGTCACCCCCAACAACAAGAGCATCGGCAACGAGGACATCGCCTGGCGCTGCGCTCTTCAGTTCGTGAATGAAGCCTGCCGCTGCTTCGGTGAGGGAATCTTGCGAAGCGCACGCGACGGGGACATTGGCGCGGTTTTCGGACTGGGCTTTCCTCCCTTCCGAGGCGGACCCTTTCCGCTTCGTCGACCAGCTGGGCGCCAAGGAGGTGCTGGGACGGCTACGAGAGCTCGAGAAGCAACTCGGCCCTCGGTTCTCGCCTGCACCGGTGCTCGAAGAGATCGCCAGGAGCGGCCAAACCTTTCATGGACCCAATCCGATTATGCCGGGCCAGTCCCGCGGAATGAAGTCCCAGGCCGATGCGAGCGCGACGGCTTAACGTTCGAATTGACCCGACTATCGGCTGATTCGCCGATAGTCGCACGGGTCGATTGCACTGGAGGCCCGACCTCTTTATCATGTTCGAGGGCCGGGGGGGTTGGAACAACGGACACGCGTGGGGCGTTGGTCTGTCGTCTCAGCCAAAGACCGACCAGGCACCGAAGATGGCAAGCAAGACAAGCTCCGAGAAGCTCGAAAGCGCAGCACGGTCGATCGCGGAAAGCGGTCCCCGTCACCGCAGCGTTTTGCTGGTCGAAAGCGACCCAGACCTTCAATGGAGCCTTGCGAGAATGCTCACGGTCAACGGCAATCGCGTCGTTGGCACGAGCTCGGGGGACGGCGCACTCACCGTCATCGAGCAATGGGATGCGGATCTCGCTCTGGTCGCTTCCCAACTGCCCGGGAACGAAGGCGTGGAGGTCGCGCGACAGCTCCGGGCGCACAAACCCGACCTGGTGGTCATTCTCATGGGCGAAGCGGCCCCGGAGCCAGTCGCCGAGGAGCGATCGACCGACGTGAGCGCGTACCTGCCGAGGCCGTTTCGATTCGAGGCGCTGCGCGCGCTGATCGAGTCACTCCAACTTAGACCGGCCCCCGCGGAGTAGGCCTGCTAGGCTTCGTCAGTGTGAAGCGGCTGCTCTCCGGCTTGTGTTTCGTAGTGAGCGCCTCGCTCTTTGGCGCCGCCATTGCCCAGTCGACACCGGGCTTCATTCACGTCGACGAGATTCGCCCGGGAATGAAGGGGTACGGTCTCTCCGTATTTCGGGGCACGGCCCCCGAGCGCTTCGACGTCGAAGTCATCGATGTGCTCCGTAATTTCCGGCCCGACCAGGACATGATCCTGATCCGTACCCCTCATCCTCTGCTCGACCGCGCACGGGGAGTCGCGGGCATGAGCGGAAGCCCGATCTATCTGGACGGTCGCCTGGCCGGCGCCTACGCCTACGGCTGGAGCTACGGGGTGGACCCCGTGGTCGGCGTCACGCCCATCGCGAACATGCTCGCAGAGCTCCGGCGGCCTGTGAACCTAGACATGTTTCCCGGAGCCATGCCGCTTCCATCGCAGCCACGCGCCGAATCGACCCGGCGACCGCCCTCGAAGGAGCGTCTCGCCGGTTTGCCCCCCTACGAGGGCGAGCATCGAGTCGACGCCTTGTCGACTCTTCGTGCGCTCCAGGAGAAGAAGTCCGCTACCGAAGTTCCTTTGGGCCTTCATCGCAGCGCGACACCGCTCATGCTCGGCGGCCTGAACGACTCCGTGGCCCAGATGCTCGCGAAGGAGCTCGAACCCCTAGGCTTCGTGGCCGCACAATCCAGCACGGGCGGAGGTCCGGATACGGGGCCGTCGGGCTTCGAGCCGGGCGGGGCCATCGCGGTCGAGCTCGCACGTGGCGACATCACGATGACCGGGGTCGGCACCGTCACCTACGTGGGCCAGGGAGGGCGAACGCTGGCATTCGGTCACCCGATGATGGACGCGGGCGCGACGGGCCTTCCGACGGCGACCGCGCGCATCCTTCACATCCTGGTGAGCGAGGTGCGCTCGTTCAAAATCGCCGAGACGGGGCGTCCTCTGGGCGCCCTGGTGCAGGACCGTCAGGCGGCCATCGTCGTCGACCCCGACATTCGAGCCGCACGCATTCCGGTACGCGTCAAAATCAATGGCATCCAAGGCGCGCCAAAGACGGAATGGAACGTGGAGGTGGCGAGTCACCGCATGTTGACGCCGTCGATCGTATTCGCCGTGATCGTCAACGCCGTCAAGTCGACGGCAGGCGATGTGACCGATGTCATCTTTCGGGCCAGGAGCAAGGTCGGCATCGAAGGTCACGGCGTCGTTGCGCTCGAAGAACAGGGGTTCTCGCCGACGGGCGCCGCGAGCCCCGCCGTGTTCTCGCAGTTGCGGATGTTCGCGCTGATGGAAGCCGCGTTCGCCAACGCGTTCGAGAGCAGCCGCCCGACCTCCGTCGACCTCGAGCTCGACCTCGAAGCGAGCCGCGAGGTGTTTCAGATCTCGGAGGCTTCGGTCGCTTACGACGAGGTGGATCCTGGCGAGGAGACCACGATTTACGTCCGACTCAAGCGCGTAGACCAGCCCGACGCGCTCCGGGCGGTGAAGATCCGCATTCCCGAGGTCGCCGCCGGACGAACGGTTCAGGTGACCGTGGCGGCGGGCAATCAAATCGCGATCGAGCAGCCCATTCCGGGCTCGCTCGACGATCTGATCGAGCAAACGCAGCGGCGCTATCCTGCGACGTCCATGGTGGTCGCGCTCGAGATGCCCACCCGGGGCCTGCGTTTTCGTGGCCATGTCGTCGATTCACTCCCGGAGTCGGCGCTGAATTCGCTTCAGCTCGTGAGCAGCTCGGAAGAGAGCAAACCTTTCATCACGCAATCCCGAACGGAGATCGAATTGCAGCAAGTTGTAATTGGTGGCGCGCGCCTTGCCCTTCGCGTTCGCGAGGTCCGGCTGGACCAGCTTCTCGGTGACTAGGAGAACGATGAATATCCCCAAGACGACCCTCCGAATCGCTCTCGCCGGCCTCGTGCTCGCGACGAGCGCCACCGTTGCCGCGGTGACGACCGAAAGTTTCGTGCTCGACAGCGCAGACGCGTTCTTCGAAGGCGAGCTCGAGGGCTCCGCAGTCCACTCCGACGGTTCTGTACGCGCCGGCGCTGCGGCTCGGCGCACCGAGCTCGAGAACGTCCCCCTCGCCTACAGCATGGTGGAACGCGGAGGAACTACATTCATCGGAACCGGTACCAACGGTGTCGTCTACAGGTTCGACGGAAAGAGCGCGAAGGCGTTCGCAGAGACCGGGGAGCTCCTCGTCGCCTCGCTCGCATTCGGCGCCGATGGCGCGCTCTATGCGGGGACGCTCCCGAACGGCCGGATCTACAGAATCGATCCCAAGTCAGGAACGACCAAGCGCTTCTCGATACCCGAAGGCGCAAAGCACGTCTGGGCGCTGCACTACGACAAGAGGCGTGGGCGGCTGATCGCCGGCACCGGACCGGAGGGCAAAGTCTTCGCCATCGACCCGATCGGGCGGGCCCAGGAAATCTACAAGGCCGAGGCCTCCCACATCATGGCTCTCGCCAGCGACGGGAACGGAACGATGTTCGCCGGCACCAGCGATTCGGCCCTCGTGCTCGCGATCTCTCTCAAGAACGAAGTCTCGGTCGTGCACGACTTCCCGGGGAACGAAGTGACCTCCCTCGACTTCTACGACGGGCAGCTCGCGGTCGCAGCGAACGAGTTCAAGAGCGGTCCTGGAACGCAGTTCAAGCCGAATCCCGCGGCAAGTGCTCCGAGCGTCGGCCCTCCTGCCGCCCGCCCCCGCCCCGGAACCGGAGAGCTCTGGCGCGTAGGGACCGATGGGCGCTCGGAGATGCTGGTGAGTCGCAAAGACACGCACTTCACCTCGGTCCAGTGGGGTACCGATGGCGCGATTTACGCCGGCGATGGCCACGATGGGCGCATTCTTCGAATCGAGCCTGACGCGAGCTATTCGATTTGGATCGATGTCGAAGAGCGCCAAGTCCTGGCGCTCGACCTTCGCGGGAAGAACCCTTCGTTCGTCACGGGCGACGCCGCTGCCATCTATCGACTGGAGTCCGGGAAGCGCCGTGACGCGGCCTGGACCAGCAAAGCACTCGATGCTCGCTTCAACTCCAGCTGGGGTCGACTCACATGGCGCGGTCAGGGCCGTTTCGTCTTCCAAACGCGGTCGGGCAACACACAATCGCCGGGCGAAACCTGGAGCCCATGGTCGAAGGACCTCAAGCAGCCAGGCCGGATCACGAGCCCGCCCGGCCGCTTCATTCAAGTGCGTGCGAAGCTACCCAAGGACGACGATGCGGTGCTTCGCGCCGTGGAGCTCTTCTATCTGCCTCAGAACCAGCGAGCGCGCGTCTCGAACGTGCAGGGCACCCGACCCCCACTCAAGCGCGGAGAAACCCCGAGCCAGCCGCTTCCGCCAACGACGATGCTGAACCTCGGATGGCAGGTGGAGAATCCCGACCGAGATACCTTGCGCTATCGCATCGCCTACCGGGAAGAAGGCCAGCAGACTTGGCGCGACATGTTCGGTGAAGACACCGTCCTCGGCGAGGTCAACTATGGCTGGGACACCGGCAGCATCCCCGACGGCTACTACGTCGTGCGCGTGGAAGCCTCGGACGAAGGCTCGAATCCAGAGGCGCTCACCCTACGCTCGAGCGCAGTCTCGGAACCGATCGCGGTCGACAACCACCCGCCGCGGATCGAGAAGCTCGAGGTCCGCAAGGGACGCGTAGTCGGCCGCGTGACCGACGCACTCGGTCCCATTTCACGGATTCAGCTCTCGGTGGACGCTGGGATCTGGCGCGATCTCTTTCCCGAGGACTCCCTGCTCGACAGCGCGAGCGAGAGCTTCGATGTGCCCCTCGGTGAATTGTTGGGTGATTTTCATATCATTGCGATCCGGGTGTTCGATGCTTCCGGAAACCAGGCGAACCGGGAAATCACTGTTAAAACAAGCAAATAGGGTCGGGCCGCCGATGCCGGGCCAGGACCGCTCGATTTGCTGCCTCACGGAAGGGCCTGGTATCTGATAGTCTGTTCCCGTACTTTGATTGACTTGGTTGTAGATCCGGGGGAAGTCGTGGTAAACACGCGCACTCAAAAGGGGCGACGTGGATCCGGACAAACCCGGACCTAAGGAGAAGAACGAATGAAGATCAGCAAACTAGCGTTAATCGCACTGCTTGGCAGTGCACTCATGGCCTTCGGCTGCAGCGATGACGAGGGCACGAACGGCGGCACAGGCGGCGGTGGCACAGGCGGCGGTGGCACAGGCGGCGGTGGCACAGGTGGCGTCATCGCATGCATGGAAGAGGCTGCCAGGTGCGCGCCGAGCGTGGTTGAAGCCGTGGTGCCCTGCTGCGAGCTTCCAGCGCCACCCGATGACGCGGACGCTTGCGTCGGTGACGAGAGCCTCGGAAAATCCGGCGGAGTGTGCACCTCGACCGGAACTGTGGTGACCCATAGATTGACCCTGCTGCGATCGCTCGGCGACTGCGCCGTCGGTGAGACATCGACAGTGCGCCGGCAATAGCTGCGAGGCGGCGGTCTCTCACCAGGAGACGGCGAAGGCGGTGTGGATAACGCGGTGTACGGCCTGAACAAGACCTCGTGGACGGAAATTTGGGCAACGTAGGCGGTGTGAACCAGGCCTTTTCGGATTCGTTCTGTGGCCTGACCGACGGGGACGAGGACGAAACCGAGTGTAACGACCCCGTGGCGATCGATGAACGTAATCGAACTCGCGGTGGATGCAAACACAGAAGCGGGCTGCGCCAACGTCACGCTGACCAGCGGTGGAGCGTCCGCGGACGTGAAGTTGAACCTAGGCGCGGTGACTGAGGCAGGAACGGTGTGCGCAAGCGGGACCGTCGGCGAGATTCCGATCACATCGCGGGCATCCCGGGCACCATGAACAATGCAACGGTACGCATGACCATCGCAGGAGGGAGGTTTCTCGAACGGCACGCTCGGCGCGACGGTCGACGGCGAGACTGCAGTCACGATTGCCGAGCTTCTCGCGACAGGTGCGGGCGCTGTCGTCGGGTCGGTGTCTCGACATCAGATTGGATCTCGCCGGGGATACTTCTCAGTCTTGCGACGCCCTGTCCGCCACCTTGTAATTGGCGGCGTTCCGCGTCACGTAATCTAAGCGGAGCCGAAGCGGCGCTCTGGCGTCGCCATGACCTGACGAAGGGCGGATGCCGAAAGGCCATCGCCCTTCATCGTTAGGGCCTCATGGCTTCTGAAGCGGCCGACCTTCAGCCTGCGCATCACGGCCAGCTTCTGCCGCTCCTTGTACGCCTCGTGGCTCGCGTCGCCTGCTTCGTTGCTCTCGTCGGTCGAGCGGTCGATCACCTGGAACTCGGTCTGTACGAAGATGGTATGACCGAGCGAGGCGGCGGCGGGCGGCGCGGCCGCCAGCACCCTGTCGGGTACCCGCACCGGCACGTCCGCGACGAAGTGCACGATGCGGTAGCTCGGCGCGGTGAAGCGATTGTCGATCGGTGAGAGCTCATCCTCCAGATCGAGCGGTAGCTGCAGCTTCGGAACGAGCTTCGCGAGCGCAGGCTCCGAGCGGCAGTATTCGTGGAAACGGACCAAGGTATTGGTCGACTGGCCCGGGATGACGAAGTTGAAAGGAAAGATGCTCCGCTGCACGTAGTTGAGCACCGGAAAGATGTCCCGGTCGGTCCGTGTGACGATGCGAAATCGCACCTTGTCATAGATCTGCGACGCACTCACGTCCGGTTTGGACAAGAGCTTCGTATAGAGCGAGTCCTTGTTCTTGCGGCCGCCGATGAATTCGAGAATCGGAAAGTCGTTGGCCAGCGCTGCCGCCATGACTCGATAGACCTTCTGCTCCACCCATTGAAAGACCTCCTCGTCCGCGGTTCGCAGCACGAAAAGGAGCTCTCGCGCTTCGAGGTGATGAATGATGTGCATCACCTTCAGAATGGCGCAGGCGCAGATCTGCCGATGGCCCTTCGAGGAAGCCAGCATCAGCAGGCCCACCAAGTCTTTCTTGGCAACCGGTTGTGGCACCGGGAAATCGAAATGGCGGCGTAGGTAGTCGATGGCGGCCTCCTTGACCTCCGAGACGCGTGCGGCATCCGCCTCGTCATCGGGATCGATCTCCTGGGCCCGCACGAAGGCTTTCGCTTCGTCGTCGCTCGCGAAATTGATCCGGTGCCAATCGACCACCGAGCCTCCACGCAATAGGAGGCGGACGCCCTCGAGGTCTGCCAGGGTGAAGTCACTCAGACTGCGGAGCTCCGGAAACGACACGATTAAGGAGACCGTTCGAACAAGATCGTGCCGACGAAGATGCCTACGCTGACCAGCAAGACTAGGGCGTTGAGCGCAATGCCGCCGTGACAGCCGCCAATCGCGGTCAGCCCTAGCAGTCCAATTTGCCAACTCGATCTCCGTCCCAGCATCACGGGCGCCGGGTTGATACCAGCCGACCGTGACCTGCGCCAGCGGATTGCTCTGGGCCATTGCTGGTAGCCTAGATCTCGAATATTGTTGGCAAAACCAATGACCGATTCGATCTTTCCTGCAGGTGCCGAGCCGATTCTGCCCATTTTGCCGCTGCGTAATTCGGTGCTCTTCCCGGCGACGGTCGTGCCGGTCAATGTCGGGCGGCCTCGATCGGTTCGCCTCATCGAAGAGGCCTGCGGGCGCGAGCGCCCCGCGATCGGGGTGGTTTCGCAGCTCAAGCCCGAGGTCGAGGACCCGACTTTCGACCAGGTCTACCATACGGGGACGATCGCTCGCGTCCTCAAGGTCATTCGTCTGAACTCGGGACAGTACAGCGTGGTGCTGCAGGGCGTGAGCCGAATGCGGATCGAAGAGCCGCTCGGCAGGCACCCCACCATGCGCGCGCGCGTTCACCGCTATCACGAAATTCCGACGGTAGACGTAGAGATCGAAGCGCTCGCGGCTCACCTGAGAGAGTCGGCGCGGAAGTTGCTCCACGAGCTTCCAACCGCTTCGCGAGAGTCTCTCCACATTCTCGACAACGTCCGAGAGCCCGGCGCGCTCGCCGATCTCATCGAGTCGAATCTTCCCTTGGCAAACGAGGCTAAACAGAAGGTTCTCGAAACGCTCGACGTTCGCGAGCGAGTCCGATTGGTCCTCGCACAGGTCAATCGCCAAAACGAGGTCCTCCGAGTCAAGGAAGAGATCTCGACGATGGTCGAAGAAGAGATGTCGAGCTCGCAGCGTGAGTACCTCCTCCGCCAGCAGGTGAAGTCCATTCGCCGTGAGTTGGGCGAAACCAACGTCGACGAGGATGAAATCGAGAATCTTCGTGAGCGAATCGCGCTTGGCCGGCTCCCGAAGGAGCCCGCAGCCGCCGCAAAGCGCGAGCTTCGCCGAATGGCAAGCATGAACGCCGCGAGCAGCGAATATCAGGTCGCCCGGACCTACGTCGAATGGCTCGCGGACCTGCCCTGGAAGAAGAAGACCCCGGATCGGCTCGACGTCGCGCAAGCGCGGCAGGTCCTCGACGAAGACCATTACGGCCTCGAAAAACCCAAGCGTCGGATCATCGAATACGTCGCCATTCGAAAGCTTCGACGCGATGGCCGCGCTCCGATTCTTTGCTTCGTCGGCCCGCCCGGCGTCGGAAAAACGTCACTCGGTCGTTCGATCGCCCGCGCTTCGGGTCGCTCGTTCGTTCGCGTCTCGCTCGGCGGTGTGTCCGACGAAGCGGAAGTGCGTGGGCATCGCCGAACCTACGTCGGCGCATTTCCGGGGCGGATCATATCCGGGCTCAAGAAAGCCGGCACCCGAAACCCCGTGATGGTTCTCGACGAAATCGACAAGCTCGGCCGAGACCAGCGCGGTGATCCATCGAGCGCTCTGCTCGAAGTGCTCGACCCCGAGCAGAATAATCAGTTCACCGACCATTACATCGACGTGCCATTCGACCTCAGCAAGGTGATGTTCATCGCCACGGCGAATCAGAAGAGCACGATCCCGAGCGCGCTACTGGACCGCATGGAGGTGATCGAGCTGCCTGGATATACGCCGCGCGAGAAGCGCTCCATCGCGCGCGATTTCTTGATCCCGAGGCAGCTCAGCGAGCATGGGCTCTCACCGGAGCGGCTCGACTTCTCAGACGAAGCAATCGACATGCTGATCGAGTCATACACGCACGAAGCGGGCGTTCGGAAGCTCGAACAACAGGCGGCAGCGGTTTGCAGAGCGGTTGCGGTACGGCTCGCCGCCGGTGAAGACCTTTCGATCATGGCCGATCCGCCCTTCATCGAGACCGTCCTCGGGGCGGCCAAGGCACGACGACAAGAGCCTGAGCGCATGGCGAGGGCAGGCGTGGCGACGGGACTTGCCTGGACCCCAGCCGGCGGGGACCTCCTCTTCGTCGAGGCGTCCCGCATGCCCGGTACGGGCAAGCTGCACCTAACCGGCAACATGGGCGATGTCTTGAAGGAATCGGCTGCGGCTGCGTTCACCTTCGTTCGCGCGCGCGCGGGAGACCTGGGACTCGCCGATGACTTCGTGAGTCACACCGACATCCACGTGCACTTGCCTTCAGGCGGCGTTCCGAAAGACGGTGCCGCTGCAGGCATTCCATTGTTCGTAGCGCTCGCGTCCGCGCTCACTCAGGTGAAGATCAGGCCGGACGTCGCCATGAGCGGAGAGATCACCTTGCGCGGCAACATCCTCCAGGTCGGTGGCATCAAGGAGAAGTGCCTTGCGGCACACCGCGCAGGGGTTGCCCGCATCCTCCTGCCGAAGCGAAACGAGCCGGACCTCGAAGAAGTCCCAGATGAGGTGCGCCAGGATCTCGAAATCTGTCTCGTGTCCCGAGTCGACGAGGTCATGAGCCTCGTAACCGCCGTCGAACCGACCGGGGCGCCCGCCGCCGCCGAGTAAACCGTGTCGAGCCTCATTACCTTCCGTTCAAGCGCGATCTTCGCCGCCGTTCTGGGCATCGCGCTGGCCTTCATACCCCTGTTCGCCGTCCACGGGGTCGAAAGTGCGCTGGCGCTCGGCCTGCTCCTTCCGCCTTGGGTGGCAGCGAGCGCGGCGAGCTACACGGATCGGCACCGTAGGACACGCGGGATCGATCTGATCCTCCGCAGTAGCGGCGCGGGACTCTTGATCTGGGCCATCCCGCTTACCTTGCTCGCGCTCAGCTCGCTTCGGATCCGGCAGTGCGCGCCGGGCGAAGGACTGGCCTTCATGATTCTCGGTCCCGCCATCGGCTCGGCGCTCGCTGCTTGCGTAGGCGTTTGGGTTGCTGGCTATCTGAACCGGCCGCGGCTCTCTCCCTGGCTCGCGGCTTCTGTGCCCGTCGGCGCAGCACTGCTCGGGCTTTGGGTGTTCTATTCGACTCCAACCGTGTACGTGTTCGGAGCCTTTGCGGGTTACTTCCCCGGCGCCATCTACGACGATCTCGTCCAGATTCCCACCCGGTACCTGACCTACCGGGCGACGACGATGATGGCGGTGCTCGCCCTCGGCTTGCTCTTCGATGCGCTCTGGGAACCCACCTCGGGAACGCTCGACTTTCGCCGGAGAGGACTGAGGCAGCCTGGGACGGTTCTCGTCGCGCTCGGGGCGCTCGGAATCGTTGCCACTTCGTATTGGCACGGCGACGATCTCGGACACTGGGTGAGCGAGGAGTACCTCAGTGAGCAACTTGGCAAGACCGAGCAGGGGCGGCACTGCATCGTGCACATGCCGCGGGAGACGCTGCCTGAAGACGCGAGCCGATTGCTCGAAGACTGCGATTTCCACGTGGCGCGGATTCGTTCGCTGATTGGCGCTTCGTCGAACGAGCCGGTGACGGCATACTTCTTTCGCGATCAAGACGAGAAGAAGGATCTAATTGGCGTCGGTCGGACGCTGATCGCAAAGCCATGGCGGCGCGAGGTGTATCTTCAAGTGTCGGGCTGGCCACATCCGGTGCTCGGGCACGAGGTCGTGCATGCGGTTCTAGCAGAGGCGGGACGCGGCCCTTTCGCGGTCTCATCCACGTTCGGCGGACTGATACCGAATCCGGGTATCGTCGAAGGTGCAGCAGTTGCGCTCGCCTGGGACGTTCGCGACGAGCTCGACCCCGATCAATGGTCGAAGATTTTGATGGATCGAAATGAGCTGCCCGCCGCGAGCACAGTCACGAGTCTGAAGTTCAGCGCCCTCCCCGCCCGGCGCGCGTACATGAGCGCCGGATCGATCGTTCGTTTCTCGATCGCGACACGCGGAATGCGCGCGTTTCTCGACGCATATCGGGCCGGGCGAATCGAAGATCTCGACGAGCTGGACAAGCGATGGCGCGCCTATCTCGAAGACGTCCCGGTCACAGCGCACGAGCGGGGTGTGGCCGAGGTCGAGCTCGCCATGCCCAGTATCTTCTCGTCGGTCTGCCCACACGAGCTCGCCAAGCTCCGGGCGCACCTCGCCGGAGACACCGCAGCTCGCGATGACATCCGCACGATCGAGACCTGCCAGGCGATTCTCGACATCAATGAAGACGAAGCCCAGGCCCGAGCCGCGCTGGTGGGCGCGCTCGCGCGCAGCGGGGAGAACGCCGAAGCGCTGGCCATGCTCGAGGCGCTCAGGGACGCCGTGGCGGCGCCGAAGCCGATTGTCGCTACTGCACTCGAGGAGTATGCCGATGCAAGCTGGACGCTCGGCAGGTTGGAAGAGGCCGCGCAGCTCTACGATGAGCTACTCGCCATTCCACGCACCGATGGCGCGACCCGCCAAGCCGAAGTGAAGAAGCTCGCGCTCGGAGCCAGTGACGAGGAGCGCGAGCTGATCTACGAGATGCTCCTCGACAGGTCGCCAAGCCCGGTGGTGGTCCATCTTGCGCATGCCCTGTCGACGATCCGAGGCGACGGCCTCGGGCAGTATCTCGAGGCGCGGCAGCTCCTTGGGCAGAGCCGCTACGCCCTTGCACTCCCTCTACTTCAAGATGCCAAGCGACGCGGGGTGCCGAGCGTGCGTCTCGAGCGCGAGCTGAGCCGCATGCTCGGGATCGCGTATTTCGCTCTCGGTCTCTATGGCGAGTCGGCCGGGGCATGGAGAGAACAAGCCTGGACGAGTCGCGCCGCACGCGCCGAAGCGGAGCGCTGGCTCGAGCGCATCGAGTACGCACAGATGGGGGCGCTCAGTCCGGAGTTGCCAAGTCCATCGTCGGCTCCCCGAGCTGCGCCTTGATGTGCGCTGCGATCGAGCAATCGGCGGTGACGATTGGATCGCCCTCGGCCTTGGCGGAGTCGGATTTCGGGCCGATCTGACTGCGCACCGTGATCAGACGCCCACGGTTTTCCGTGCGCGAGCGAAGAACGAGCTTGTCCTCGGCGAGGTCCCAGAGAAACACATCCACGGGGTCTCGAAGCCGGCTCTTTCCCTGCACGAGCAGGAGCAGGAAGTAGTCTGCAGGCACCCGCCGCTCCAACGCCGGGAGCTCTCTCTCGATCGCCCGCCTCAGCTGCTCCTCGCGCACGGAGAGGCGCTGCATGTCATTCGTGTCGTCGACGCGCCGGAGCCACTTCACGGTCAGGACCTCGGGCACGTCCGAGAGCTCGCGGAGTGGCGTCAGCTCGAGGCCGAGACAGGCGCCTATGGCATCCACTTCTTCGGAATCGATCGCCGATCGAAGGGCCTGCTCGCTGGCGAGCTCGGGCGCCCTCAGCTTGAGATAGATGACCTTTCGGTCGTGAAGAGCCGAGAGCGGCACCTCGGCTTCGACCAGGCGCTTCGCCGCGCCTGACTTCGCGTCGAGGGCCTTGGCCTCGAGGTCGGCCCGGGTGGCCTCGAGCTGCGCCAAGAATCGGCGCAACGCGCTCGGCGTGCAGCGCTTCGATGCGCTCCCTCAGAGCATCCGCACGAATCTTCTGCCGCCAGAAATATGCCCCGGAAATCAATGTAACGAGCAAGACGACGAAACCGATACGCGCCCACGGAACACGTGGCCGGTATCGGTTTCTTCGAACGCCGTCGAACTCGGCAGGAGTGAGCTCGGTCGGCCCCATGTCCCGAAGCTTAGTCGAAGATCGTCACTCGCGCTGATTCACGGCAAAGCTCACGTTGCCGTAGCCCGCAGCCGCTGCCGAGAACATCACCTTCTTCACGACCCGGAAGTCGATGTTACGATCGGCCTGTACGATGACCTGGCCGGCGAACGGTTCAGAGGGATGAATGGTCTCCCATTTTCGCTTCTCGGTTTCGAGCCCTTGAATTAGCGGCTCGATTCGGTCGACCTGTGCGGACTGCCCCTGGGTCTGGGTGTCGGCGACCCGAGTCCCGTCGAGCGTAATCACGCGCTCGTCGACCGCGATGATCGGCGAGATCTCGATCTGCGCGGTGTTCTTCGCGTCCGGCATCGTGATGGTCGGCTGCTGTGCGACGAGCTCACCGGAAGCAGAGAACGACATGAGCAGGAAGATCACGAGAACGATCAGGAAGTCGATGAATGGAATCAGTGGAATCTGATGGTCCACCGACTTGCGTGCGTGACCGGACACGCGCTCGCGCACGAACTTCAGCGGAATGTGTCGGAGTAACTCTGGCTCTGGCCGTTTGATCGCCATGATTCCCCCCTACAGGAACGCAGCTCCGTCGGCCATCGAGAGGGTCGTGAACCCTGCCGCTGCCGCAACATCCATTGCCACGATGACGTCTTCGTATCGAACGCCATCCTCGGGCGCGACGATCAAGTCGTCACGCTTGTCCCAGGCCTGCTTCCACTGAGCGAGCTTGGTTTGCAGCTCATCGACGTCGAACTCTTTTTGATCGGCGACGACGCGCTTGCTGATGTCGATGCTCTCCCCGGCCGAGGACCCCAGCACGTAGCCGGAGTTCCGAACCTGAAGGATGAGCTTCACCTTTTCGTCCTCCGGGGGCGCGTCTTCGGTCGACGCCTGGCCCGGGACCTGTTGATTGGCGTTCACCGCAGCGAGTTGGTTCCAAACCGCGGTCGCCAGCAAGAACATGACGCAGCAAAGCAGAAGGTCGATGAACGGAATCAGGGGGATCTCCTGATTGACCGCCTTCTTTCCGGAGTCTCCTCCGCCGCTATCAATTGCAGCCATCTGGCCCGTTACTCCGCAGGAAGGTTCTGAAGGTCGACCTTGGAGCGGTTACCAACGACTAGGTTGAGAACCTGCACGGTGGCCGCGTTGATGTCGTCTATGATCTTCTGCGTCTTGCCGTTGAGAAGGCCCATCATCAGGAGTGCGAAGACCGCGGTGATCAGACCGAACGCCGTGCAGTTCATCGCTTCCTCGATGCCCTTCGCCAGACCGGTCGCTTTGCTGGCCGCATCGGCCTTGGCCACCTCACCGAACGCGGTGATGAGACCGACGACCGTTCCGAAGAGACCGCAGAGCATGCCGACGTTCGCGAGCAGACCGAGATACGGCGTGCGGCGCTCGATCAGCGGAAGCTCTTTGAGCGCAGCTTCGTCCATGGCCGCCTGAACTTCGGCGTCAGGACGGTTCACCTTGAGCAAGCCCTGCTTGACGATGCGCGCCAGCGGGTTGTGCTCTGCGGAGCAAACCTTGATCGCGCCTGCGACGTCTCCCGCAGTGATGCACTTCTGCATCTTGGCGATGAACTCGTCTTTATCGATAGACGCTTTGTAGAGATACATCGCTCGCTCGATCGTGAATCCGATTGCGAACACGAGACACGTGAGGATGAGCCACATCGCCCATCCGCCTGCTTCAAAGTGGTATGCCAACTTGGCCATTTTTTCCTGCCTCCTGCGAACTTTACTTCGACAGTGTTACCCGGACCCCGCCTGAGCACGGTCTGATCCCCAGCACTGTCTTCTGACTAAAACTCGCTGTTCCCCCCAGAACAATAAGCAATTCCAAGGTTTGCTTACTACATACGGATGATAACGGTTGGATAGAGCAAGTCAACATCGTGCCCGTCTCAGCTCATTAGAAACCCGGTCTCCTGCGAGCTTGGGTTCCAAAGTGGAAAAAGCTGTAGTCGCGTTGACAAGTTTGCGGGGCGTGGGGTAGCTTGCCCCTCGGTCAGGGGTTCGCCTCAACAGTCGCAATGATTTCAATGGATTCCGGCTCACCGGGTCCAAATTTCAGTGAGGCTGAAGGGAAGCGAAAAAAGAGGGGTTTCTCGCCATTCACAGGCGAGCCGGAGGGAGCCGCAAGAATGCATGAAATCTGGGAGGCACTGCTCGAAGGTGCTCCGTTTTCGTTCATCAACCTCGGTGTTTTGGCCTTTGGCGTGGGCGTGATCATCGACCGCGCCTGGTACATCCGGATGAACTACAGCGTCGACGCCGCTGAATTCATGAACCGAATTCGAAAGCTGGTACAGGCCGGGAACATCGATCGCGCGATCCGTCAGTGCGAGGCCAAGGCCGTGCCCCTACTCGAGGTGGTCAAGTCTGGTCTCACGCAGGTGAACCGCGGCGAGGAAGCCGTCATCGCCTCGATGGAAGAGAAGATGAGCGAGGTGATCCCAGCGCTCGAGAAGCGCACGGGCTCGCTCTGGACCCTCGCCAACATCGCCACGCTGATCGGTCTGCTCGGTACGATCAGCGGTCTCATTCGTGCCTTCAAAGCCGTCGGCACCATCGATGACCCCTCGCAAAAAACAGCGTTGCTCTCGGCCGGTATCGCCGAGGCCATGTGGAACACCTTCCTTGGCCTCTTGATCGCCGTGATCTTCATGGTCGCTCACTTGGTCCTTCATGGGCTCACCAAGCGGCACAAGCACGAGATGGAAAAGGTCACGATGCAGTTGGAGAACCTTCTCACGCTGCGCCGGCAAGGCGGTTGATCGGGCCCGGCCATGCCCGCACGACTGACCCCACGCCAACGCGCCTACGTCCGGAAGCGAACCATCGTTCCGGACGCCGATCCCTCGGAGCTCAGTGACGAGCTGAACATCGTCCCGTTCTTGGACATCGTCGTGAACATCATCATGTTCCTTCTGATGACTTTGACCACGGTGGCGTTTTTCTCGCAGGTTGAAGCCGCGCTTCCTGAATACCGCAAGGGCGGGATCGGCAAGCGGGCCGCGGCCGATGAGGCGCTCAATCTGAATGTCACGGTCACGCGTGAAGGCGTCGTCGTCTCTGGCTCGGGCGGCAAGCTCGCACGCGGCTGCACCACCACCGCGCCCGGCAAAGTCATCACCGTGCCCGCCGGCATGAATGGCGAGCACGACTGGAAAGCCCTCACCACCTGCGTGACCCGGGTGAAGGAGCAGTTCGAGGACGAGGCGCGCGTCACCTTGAGCGCGGATCCCGAAGTTCCCTACGAGGATTTGATCGCCGCGATGGACGCCGTTCGCGGCAGCGAGGGCGAGCTCTTCCCCGAGGTCTTGCTCTCCGCGGGGATCCGGTAATGGCTAACGAGAGCAGCAGGCCGCCTCACGACTCGCTCGCGCCGCCGGTATCGGAAAAGCCGGTCTCGATGTCGTACGTGAACCGCGTCGTCCGCGCGAAGCTCCGCCGACGCGCGGAGCCGGAGCACTTCGGGCTCAACATCTACCCGATGATGGACATGCTCACGATCCTGCTGGTGTACATGATGGCGATCTTCGCCACCTCGTCGGCAGCGGCCGTTCAGGAGAGCAGCGAGCTCCGCATCCCCTACTCCACCTCCAAGGTCGAAGTCAGCGAGGCGATCGGCGTCCAGATCTCGCGAAGTGGCGTCGCGGTCGACGGAAAGCCAGTGCTCGAGCTTCGCAACGGCATCGTGGACCCGAGCCTCAAGCAAGGTGGCAGCAGCGGCTTTCTGATCATGCCGCTCTACAAGACCTTGAGCGAAATCCGCGATCGCAAAAAGCGAACCGCCGCAAGATTCGCCAACCAGCCCTTCGTCGGAGACGTGCAGATCATCGCCGACAAGCGAACCCCGTACCGCACCTTGAGCGAGGTGATCTACACGCTGGGTCAGACCGAGTTCAAGAACCTGCGATTCGTGGTGAACAAAAAGAGCGAGTAGCCGCCGGCGCTGGGAGCGTGTTGCTTGCAGCCATACCGATCGGAGGGCGGCTCGCGACGCACGTGCTCGCGATTGGGGCCCGCTCGGCCGTCTCCTCAAGTTTCCCTGCGTCTCGCCTCCCGCCCAATCGCTGTGCCGCGCATCCCGAGCCGCCCTCCTACGTAGATGCCGACGCACTGGCACTGACACTGGCACTGGCACTGACGCCGGCACTGACACTGACGCCGGCACTGGCGCTCAGGGGACCTGGATGTTGAACGTCGTCAACAGGTTCGTCGGTGTCGGGCTCGCCCGGTCCGGGACCGGCGGCGTGGGACCATACGGGCCGCCGGAGTCAACGGCCATGATGCATTCGAGCCGGACACTTATACCAGCCGCGGTGACCGCGATGCCCAGTTCGCTCGCCACACCCGAGTAGATTGGCGACACCATATTCCATGTGCCGTTCGGAAGTACGGGGGGGCTGCCAACTGCTTGCGGGTTCGGCGGGTTGTCTGCCCAGCCGAACGAAACTTCACCGGAAGCGTCGGCGGTGTAAGCGCCCACTGCGGCATCGAGGGGTAGTGGCAGACTGCCCGTTACGCAGAACCCGTGGGAGTCGCATTGCAAGGTCCCTGGACCCTTGCCTAGCGCGTCGCAGACGCCACCCACAGAGCAGTCACTACTCGTTGGAATCTCGACCACTCGACCACAAGGGTTTTGAGAGACAACCGGTAGGCAGTCCGTGTTGCCTCGGAGCCCGGGAATCGACGGGAGATCATTGGCCGGATCACACACCTGCTGGGCGCCCGCGCCCGCGTCGTCGAGGATGCACTCGTAGGGGAGGGATGTGCCGCCGGTGAGCGTCACATCGGCCCCGGATGCGCCTTGACGAACCTGTACCGTCGCGGCCGCGTCCACCAAGTTGACGGCCGTCAGACCGCCCGAGATAGAGAGCTGCGCCGCATCGAGGAAGAGCTCCGGAAACTCCGCAAGCCCGCCGAGGTCAGCCGTGAACCCTTGATTCGCCAAGATCGCCCCTGGGTCCACCGTCAGCACGAAGGGAACAATGAGAAGATCGCCACTCAAGTTGTTGGTGCATGATACCGTGATCACGCGGCTCAGTTCGGGTGGATCGATGGGCACGAACTGACAAGCACCCGCGCCGATGCCGCTGCCGTCACAGAGTCCGTTGCTGCATGACGTCCCCGCAGGAGCCATTCCACCGGCGACGCAAACGTTGCTGGTGCAGGTGTTGGGGAGCTGACAGTCGACCGTCGGGGCCGGAAAGTTGGTGCAACCCGCGGCGTCGACACACTCCACGCAGGTGCCGGCAAGGCACTGAGTCCCGCCATTCTGGTTACACGCGGTGCCGTCGGCAGGTTGATGCCCTCACCCGGGCAGCGTGTGCCACCTGGGCAACCCGGGCCGCCGATGTCGGACGGATCACACGTATTGTCACAAACACCGTTCGTGATGCAGTCGTTGCCGCTGTTACAGTTGATCGGCTGGTCGATGCAGAAGTCACCGCCTCCACTGCAATACAGGGTGATCAGCTTCTCTGGTCACACTCCGCATCACCGTCCGAGCACGTGACGGTGATGTAGGTCGGGCCGGGCTTCGTGATGTCACACTGGTAGACCAGCGGGGGCAGCGAGCCGCTCACGTTCGGAAGCGGCGGGTACGCGGGGCTGTTCGCGGCGTTCGTGCCTGCCGGACCGCCAAGGCCTGGCAAGATGACCCCGGGGATGCCCGACGCGGTGTTGAGGTTGACTGGAAGAACCGGGCCGACGGGGGTCACGCCATCCGCCGGGCTGATGAAGGTACCGCCGGGAGCGCCCGAGCCAGGTCCGCTTGGGTTGGTTGCGCTCGGCCAGGCGGCCACGGTGCAGACGAGGCCCGCTCCGTCGGCCTGACATGCAGCGCTGTTGGGATCGCCACCCGCGAGCGGGTTGCAAAGGGGATCGTTCGGATTGTACGGCGAGGGCGTGCAGACCGGGGGGTTGCTGAAGTCACAGGTCTGCGGGTCGCAGTTGTTGCCGCAGCTGTTGTCCGGATCCTTGGCGCGGTACTGAATCGTCGGTTTCCGGGTACGGGTTGTTTCCGTTCGGCGTTGCGAAGCTGGGGATCGCGTTCAACACGTAGAGCTTCGGACAGAGGTTACCGGTGATGAACTCGAAGCTGCCGTCGATGTCGGCCATGCCGTCCGGCGTGTCGATGCTGAGCGAGCACACGAGAACGATGTCGTACTTGGTCGTCGCGTCTTCGTTGATCGCCAGCGTCTGCGAGCCGACGCAGACGATCTCGTCTTGCTCGTACACAGACAAGGTCACCGTGCAGTTGCCCGGCGGAAGGTCCATCACCGCTTGCCAGACCGGAGGCACGCGGGTGTCGACCACTTCGAACGCACCGGAGATGTCGACGGAGTCGCTGTAGTTGTAGTCGGTGCCGCTCGTGTCGGCGTCGGGAATGGGGTAGCTGCCTGGAGTATTGCCCGCGCAGGTGATCCGATAGTCCACGCGGTCGACCGTGAAGCCGAGCTCACCCGAGGTGCCTCCCGGGTTGACGATGTCCAAGTTCAGCTCGGTGTTGCCAGTGACCCCTTCGCTCGTATCGCTGGTGCAAGCCGCGACGAGCGCGACGGATAGAAGAACAGGATAGAGTTGGACAGAGCGCTTCACGGAGGATTCCTCGAGGGAACGGGCTCCATCGTGTGTCTCACGCCGGTGCGGAGCGATCAAGGGGAAACGCACCGTCACGACATGAGCGGAAGCCCAAGTGGGATGGTATAGAACGGCCTCGCTGGCGCTGGCACTGAGCACTGACCTGGCACCCGACGTGCCACCCGGATTGACGATGTCGAGGTCAGCTCGGTGTTCCCCGCGCGGTCCGACGGACGGATGGAGGAGGCGGCTCGGGATGGACAGCACAGCGATTGAGCGGGAGCCTAAGACGTACCGACTCGTAGAGAGACGGACGAGCGGGCCCCAATCGGGAACACGTCTGGTCACGAGCAGCCCTTCGGTGACCGTGCTACGCAACACAGAGCTGGCACTGGCGCTGGCCCCGTTACGGAACCTGTCGCACCAGCTCCGCGAACCGCGGGTCGGCCCGCAACGGCGCCCAGCAAACGTCCGCTTTCAACTGCTCTGCATCGTCGAAGCCCAGTGTCACCGCGTTCTGCAGGGACTGGATGGCCGAGTTGGCGTCGCCGCCCTTCACGCGGAGGCACGCGAGGTTGTAGAAAGGCTTCCACGAGCTCGGATCGATACGGTTCGCTCGCACGAAGTAGCCCTCGGCGGTATTCGCGTCACCCAGGTTCATCGCCGAGGTGCCCGCCTGCATCGCGGCGGCAAAGTTGTCCGGCTGAGCTTTGAGCGCTTTCTCGTACCAGCTCTTGGCCTGCGCAAAATCGCCCTCTCTGAAATAGTGATCGCCGTACTGCAAATACGGAGCCGGATCTGCGGGGTCGATCGCGATGGCCTTGTCATACCAGCGCATCGCTTCTTCGGGTCGTCCCTGCTGACGCTCGAGATAGGCCAGCAGTATCATCGCTTCGATGTATGCCGGGTCGACTGCGAGCGCCTGGATGAAGCGCGCGCGGGCGGCGTCCTGCTTCCCTTCGAGCAATCGAAACCGCCCGAGTTGTACGATCACCTCGGCTTGCCGTGGCTCATGTGCGAGGGACTGCAAGTAGAGATCCTCTACCACGTCGGGATTGCCGAGATTCAGCTCGCACATCGCCAAGAGATTTCGCGCGGATGCGTTGGTCGGGATTCGTTTCAGCAAGGCTACGAGGATCTTCTTGGCCGATGCGTAGTCCTCTTGGAGGACGAACTGCCGGGCCTCGTCGATCTCGTTGAAGGCGCGGTTCCCGTCCTTGGGATCCATGCCATTGACGCCCTTTGGGGCATCCGACTCGGACATGTAGCCGAGCGCCTTCAGCATTTCAGCGGTCTCGGCATCGATGGGCTTCACATCGGAGGTCTGACCGAAGCGTTTGCTGTCTTCGAACACCTGGGCCAGTCGGGCGTCCAGTGTGAGGGCCTCGGCGGTTGCGGACTGCGAGACCGCCGGGTCCGCGTCCTCGAGGAGGTTGCGTAGCTCACCGGGATCCTTCGAGCGGTCGTAGAGCTCGGGCCGCGGCGCCCGAATGTAGGTCCATTGCGCGGAGCGAATGCCGTGCAGTGGCGCCATCCCGAACTCGAGCTCGGGATGCATCGATTCCGAATATGGAGAAACCATTGGAGTCTCCGCCTTGCCGGCCATCGCCTTGCTGAGATCCAGGCCCTGAGTCTCCATCGGCTTCAGATCGGCGAGTCCGAGTACCGTCGGCACGAGATCGACGGAGCGCACGGAAGCCGAATACGTAGTGCCAGCCGGCAATTTGCGTGGGTATCGAATGATCAGCGGAACCCGAACGGTGGCTTCGTAGATGAACACCGCATGGGTCGCTTCTCCGTGCTCGCCCAGGCTTTCGCCATGGTCGGAAGTGAAGACGAGGATGCTGTCGTCGAGAACGCCCTTCGTCCGAAGCTTGTCGACGAAGCGCCCGATCTGCCGGTCGGCGCTCGCGATTTCGCCGTCATAGAGCGTTGGCGATGCCTTCGCGTCCTCCTCAGGCGGCGCATACGGCTGGTGCGGGTCGAAGAGATGAACCCAGAGGAAGAGCGGCTCGCCTTTCTTGTCAGGCGCAAAGGCCGTATCGAGCCAGCTCAATACCGCGTCCATGGTGCGCTGCCCCGAACGCTCCGGAACCCTGAACATGCCCGGGTCGCCCTCTGTCGCCAAGACGTCGTCGTACCCGTCGAAGCCCTGGTCCAGGTTGAAGCGATGGTGCAGCACCCAGGCGGAAACGAATGCCTGGGTTCGGTATCCTTCTGCCTTCAGGCGTTCCGCCAGAGTCTCCACGCCCTCGGGCAACTTGTACATGCCGTTGTCGCGCACGCCGTGGGCGGGTGGGTACAGACCCGTGAAGATCGTCGCGTGTGACGGAAGCGTGATCGGGGTGGCCGCGATCGCGTGCTCCGCCCGGACACCTTGCGAAGCGAGGGCGTCGATGTGCGGGGTTCGCGCGGCTTCGAAGCCGTAGCAGCCGAGGTGGTCTGCGCGAAGCGTGTCGACCGTGACGACCACCACGTTCGGCTCGATGGCGGAGCTTGCTCCTGCTCCTTCTTCTTGCAGGCGGAGAGCACGAGGGCTAGCGCGACAAGAAAGGAGACGACGGGACGAACGCTCACGGCCCGCTCAGAGCTCGAAGTCGCCGTACTCGAGGATTTCGGCGATGCGATAGAGGAAGCCGTTGGCGTGCACTCCGTCGACGACGCGATGGTCATAGGTGAGCGCCATGTGCATGACCGGACGGATCGCCATCAAGTCTTCGCCCTCGTGCTCGATGACGACCACGCGCTTCTTGATGGTGCCGAGGCGAAGGATGGCCACGTTGGGTTGCGAGATGATCGCGCCGCCGACCAGATTGCCTCGGCGTCCAGGATTCGAGATGGTGAAGGTCTTGCCCGAGAGATCGTTCGGCGTGAGATTGCCGGTGCGAGCTCGTTCCGCGACGTCTGCGACCGCACGGGCCACGCCGCGAATCGTGAGGTCATCGGTGTTTCGAATCACCGGCACGACGAGACCTTCATCGGTGTCGACCGCGATTCCGATGTTGACTTCGGCGAGCTTGACGAACGCGTCATCGAGCACGCGGGAGTTGATCTCCGGGAACTCCCGAAGCGCGCGCGCGGTCGCTGCGATGGCGAAGGCCAAATACGTGAGGTTGACGCCGTCTTTCTTGAAGTGGGCCTTGTGCTGTTCGCGAAGCACGGCCGTGCGGTGAAGGTCGCACTCGGCGAAAGTCACGACGTCCGGCGCGGTCTGCTTCGAGTAGACCATGTGGTCCGCGATGATCCGGCGGCGACGTGTGAAGGGCACGAGCTCGTCGCCCTCTTTCGGAACGTAGGGCGGCAGGCGAAACGCGCCCGATGGACCGGTCCCGCGCGAAGGCGCTGGGACCGGACGTTGCGGAGCAGGAGGCGCAGAGGGCCTCGGAAGCCGGTTCGGGAGGCGGTGGCGGCGGTGTCGCCATCCGCTCTGGGGCCGTCGAGCTGCCGATCGCCGCCATGACGTCGTCCTTGACGATGCGGCCGCCATCACCGGAGCCTTGGACGCTCGAGAGATCGACGTCCTTCTCGCGTGCAAGCTTGCGGACGGAGGGTGAGGTCGGCGAAGGAGCGTCGGAGACTGCAGCCTTGGGCGCTTGCTTCGTCTTCGACGATGGAGTGACTTCCGCTTTGCCGGTCTCGTCGATCTCGCAAATCGCATCACCGACGGCGACGATGTCGTCCTCGGACGCCAGGAGCTGCGTGACCACGCCCGCGACGGGCGCAGGCAGCTCGCTGTCCGCTTTGTCCGTGAGGATCTCCACGAGAGGCTCGTCCTTCGCGACGGATTGCCCCACCGAGACGAGCCATTTGCCGATCGTGCCCTCGACGACGCTCTCGCCGAGTTGCGGCATGGTCACTTTGGTGGCCATTCGAGCGAGAACATAGCCCAAAAAACCGAGGGCGGTAGCGTCTTCGGGAACTTGCGCTGCGCTAGGCTACTTTCCCGGAATCGAGATGTCCTCTTCCGACTAGTGTTGTGTTGCCGGTCGGGGTAGAGTCCCGCGCATGCTGGACGTTCTCAATCGGGAAGACAGGCTGCAATTGATGAGGTTTGTCTGCTCCTTCGCCTGGGCCGACCTCGAGGTCAGCGACCGGGAGCGTGACTTCATCGTGAAGATGGTCGTTCGATTGGGCTTGAACGAGGAGGAGCAGGATCAGGTCGCCCAGTGGCTCGAGGTTCCACCTCGCGCGGACGACCTCGACCCCGCCGACATCCCCAGGGAGCATCGGAAGCTATTCCTCGACGCGGCGAGGGCGATGATTCTCTCCGATGGCGCGGTCGAGGAGGAAGAGGCCGAGAACCTGATCATTTTCGATCAACTGCTGCGCTAGGACCCGTTCAGGCGCAAGGATCAAGAAGCTCTGAAACGGCAGGGCGGGCGGCAGCCAAGCTTGCACCGAGGCTGACGACCTGCATCGGGTCCAGATCGAAACGGGGCCGCTTGCCGAAGTAAGACTCGATGTAGCCGCGAAGCCCGGGAAGAAGCGTGCTCCCCCCAGCGAGGAAGACCGCGTCCATGTCGCGGGCCTTGACGCCCGCCTGGCTCAGAACCTCGTCACAGATCACGAACGTGCGGCGTACCAGGTCGAGAGTGAGTTGCCGAACTTCTTCTCGGGTGATCGGAATGACACCGCAGCTTTCGGGAGCCGCGGGGTCGACACTGGGAATCGCGATCGCCGCTTGCTCGGACTCGCTGAGCTCGCACTTGGCGAGCTCGCAAGCGAGAACCAGCCGGTCGAAGATGACCGCGTCGTTGCTGAGGTCCCAGCCGTCGCGTGCAAGCGTTCGATCGGCGATGTGGAGCGCGATGGTCCGGTCGACGTCGTCGCCTCCTAGGTACGCGTCACCGCCGTGACCGATGACGCGGAAGGGATAGCTGCTGCAATCCACCACCGCGGCATCGAAGGTGCCACCGCCCAAGTCGTACACAAACGCGTGCTTGAGGCTGCTTCGGTTCAAGTACGCCAGTGCCGTCGCGATCGGCTCTTCGATGACCCGCACCGAGGCGAATCTCACTTTTGATACTGCAAGGGCGGTCGCGTCTCGTCGACGCGTGTCGAAGCCTACGGGTGCCGTCACGACTGCGTGCACGTCGTCCACCGGACACTTGGTGAACTGGCAGAGTCCCCCGACCACGATGGCGCCGATTTCGACTGGAGAGAACAAACCCAAGCGCGTCTTGAACGCTGCGCTGCCATCCGCGGTTTCGACGAGGTCGTAGGGATAATGCTGATGAAACTGAGACGCGTAGGACGAGCGCCATCGCGCTCCGATGATCCGCTTGGCAGAGAGAATCGTGTTCTTGGGGTCCATTGCCCGCCGGCGCCGCGCCGCCTTGCCGATCAGCGTGGCCCCGCTTGGAGGGAACGCGACGGCGGACGGCATGACGCATCCGCCCCCCTCGAAGGGAAGCGCCTCGAAATTCCTGGCGATCACCGTATTGGTGGTGCCTAGGTCGATTCCGATGGTCTTCTTTCTGCGAACAGACATCGGCCGGCCGGAACTCTGGGGTCTGACGTGGGTGAGGTCCATGGGGGGGTAGTGGCCTCTAGGAAACAACCAGGCTACGTGATCCAGAAGCTGCCTGCCACTCCGACTTTGCCGACTGGACCGCGCGCCGCGTCTGTCCTAGAGTGAAACACGTTCTAGTTGGAGGCTTCGGCTGATGCCCGCGGACTTTCGCAAGCTTCAAATCGCAGGAATCATTCAGGAAACCCACGACACGAGGTCCTATGTCCTCGCCGTCCCCGAATCGCTGCGCGAGGAGTTCCGATACCGCGCCGGTCAATTTCTGACGTTCGAGGTGCCCTGGAACGGAATGCAGCTGCGGCGTTGCTACTCGCTCTCGAGCGCGCCGGAAACCGATCCGTGGCCCAAGGTGACGGTGAAGCGGGTGGACGAAGGACGCGTTTCGAACTGGTTCAACGATCGGCTGCAGGTCGGGGACTCGATTCTCGTACAGCCTCCCGAAGGCCGGTTCGTGCTGCGGTCAAACGAGGGGGATCATGGGATCGTCCTTTTCGGCGGAGGCAGCGGTGTCACGCCGGTCCTGTCCATCCTGAAGTCGGCGCTCAGGACGACCTCTCGCGAGGTGAAGCTGATCTACGCAAATCGGGACGAGCGCTCGATCATCTTCAGAGACGAAATCGCCCTCTGGCTGGCCGAGTTTCCCGATCGGCTCGAGGTCGTTCACCACCTCGACAGCGAAAAGGGGTTCATGTCGGTCAGCGATATTCAGGCTCAGATTCGAGGCTGGGAGGACGCCGAGTTCTTCGTTTGCGGTCCAACCGGTTACATGGACACCGTCGAGGCGGCCTTCAAGGCTTCCCGTATCGACCCACACCAGACGAAGTTCGAGCGCTTCATCTCGCCGGTCGATCCAGATCGCAAGGACGCGTCCGCAAAGACCATTCCGGAACAAGCGGCCGATGAGATTCCCGATTCGTTCAAGATGCAGCTCGAAGGGCAATCTCTCGACGTTCCCTATGAAAAGGGCCTCACCTTGCTCGAGTCCGCGGTCAAAGCGGGCTACAAGCCGCCTTCATCTTGCGAAGACGGATATTGCGGTTGTTGCATGGCGCTCCTCAAGAGCGGCTCGGTCACGATGAGCAATCACGATGCCCTCGAGCCGAGCGACATCGAGAGCGGCTGGGTCCTCGCCTGTCAGGCGCGACCCGCGAGCCGAGAGCCGATCGAGGTCGATTTCGACGCGGAGTACTAGGGGCGCTGGCGATCGGGCCAGTCCCAGAAGGAGCTCTTGCCGATCGTCCAGTCCGGGCCGTTGCCCCAGTCCTTGCGCGTACGCTTGCGGCGGTGGTCCGGGTCGAATTTCTTCAACGCGGCGCCGTACGCCTGCCACTGCTCGATGCCGAGCTTCTCGGCCCAGTAATCTTCCTCCGAGGACCACTGGTTGTTGCCCGCGTACTGCAGAACCGTGATACCGGGGAAATCCATCGCGCCCTCCCCGCTTGGATGGTCACGCCGGTTGACCATGTGAAACACGACTCGGCCGCTCGGATCCGCCATGTGCCAGTCGTAGACGCCGTAGATCTCCCCGTACTGCTCCATGAGCGGAACGATCCAGGCGCGCACGGTTTCACGGCCGCGCATCGTGCCGAGGACGCGCTCGTAGTAGACCACGTCTTCGGTGAAGAGGTCGACCCAGGCGTTCCAATCTTCTCGGATCATCCCGGTCTGCCAGAAGCGCCGAAACGCCTCTTCGACCTCTTCGAGTGGATACGAAGGCACTACTCTGCTGCCTCTTGCCCTTCGGGCCAGCAGTAGAACTGGGTGCACCACCTGCGAAAGATGCCAATCGGGCCGTCTCCGTCACAGAGGAGCGGCTTCTCGTATTGGACCTTGTTCTCCCAAATCGGGATGTCCTGCTCGAGCTGGCGCGTCACCTCGGCGACGAAGGCCTTGCCCACTCCGCGCGCCATCTCTGCACCGGCGGTCTTCTTCACGCAGAAGTGAAAACGTAGGTGTACGTGGTCGGCGTCGATTGGCGTGGTCGATGCCACGTTGAGCGTTTCGACGATGCCCTTGAAGCGAACCACCGCGAGACCGAAGCCGTAGTTGAGGCTTTCGATCGACCCATCGACCGTGCCGCGCGGCGTTTCCATGCCGGCGCCCGAGTAGACGCGGAGGATCGGGCCGTCGATGCTGGCTTCGGACTTGGGCATGTTGGTCGTGCCGTGTAGGTAATGAAAGTGCGCCGAATCGACGGCGTTCTCCGCCATCTCTTGATTGCGCGAACGGATGGTCCACTCACGGTCGACGAACTCGGTCCACTCCTCGTTGCGGACTCCATCTTGGGTGCCCCACTCGGGAATCTCGTCGGGAATGTCGAAGGTCGGAGGCTCTCCCTTTGCGTGGTGCCAGCACATCACCATGTTCGCGAGCTCTTTGATGTGCCAGGTCGACACCTTGGCCTTTCGCGGAATGTGCTCTGCGTAGGGAACCGCGGTGCAGCGGCCGTCGGTCCCGAACTGCCATGCGTGGAAGGGACACTCGATCGAGCTTCCTTTCACCTTGCCTCCGTGACCGAGGTGCGCACCGAGATGAGGACAGAAGGCGTCGAGGACAGAGAGCTCTCCGTCTTCGGAGCGCCAGATGACCAAGTCCTTGCCGAAGTACTTGAGGGGCTTGACCTCACCCGGCTTGATTTCGTCCGAGGCGGCGATCTGAAACCAGCCATTCGGAATGGGTGGGGTGAAGTAACGGTCGTCCATTGGCGAAAAATAGAACGTGTTCCATTTTTTTCAAGTGGAAACTGCGCGCCCCATCGCGACTGCGCAGTTCACGCGGGAATGCTAGTTTCCAGACCGGAGGCAAGCCATATGGCAATGATCGACGTGGGCGCGAGCGCCCCGGACTTCAGCAAGCGCGCACAGAATGGCGAGACGATCTCGCTGTCCCAGTTTCGTGGAAAAAAGACGGTCGTTCTTTACTTCTACCCGAAGGATGAAACGCCGGGGTGCACCGCGGAGGCCTGTACCTTCCGCGACCAGTTCGAGGATTTCGTCGAAGCGGGCGCGGTGGTCATTGGCGTCAGTCAGGACAGCGAGGAAAGCCACAAGAGCTTCGCGACGCATCACCGACTGCCGTTCCTGTTGCTGAGCGACCGCGACAAAGCGCTGCAAACGGCCTACGGCGTCCCCAAGACGATGGGCTTGCTACCGGGGCGCGTCACCTACGTGATCGACCGAGAAGGAAGGGTGCAGCACATATTCAACTCACAGCTCAATGCAAAGAAGCACGTGCGGGAGGCGCTCGAAGTGGTCAAACGCTTGAATGCCTGAAGCGGCGCGCTACGACGAAGATGCAGAGGCCCAGGCAGCCTGAAAGCAGGCCGGTCGAGCCGCGCGCAGCATTGCAGCCCGGGCTATCTGCAGGGACGACGCCACTGCCCACGGTCGAAGAAGGCGGGGCCTTGAAGCCACAGGGGCTGCCTTCGCATGCGGCGGGATCGCAGAGCTCATTCACATCCCAGCCCTCCTCGCAAAGCGTCGCGACGATGGGGGCGATGTTGTGCACCACCTCGCCAGCCTGAGAGTTCTGGTAGACGGAAACTCGGCTGCAAGACTCTCCCGTCAAGGTGACGTAATCCGGCGTGCGACCGCCGATGAGAATGCCCGCAAGACGGTTCTCCGAGTCGAACGTTGCGCTTCCTGAGTGACCCTGGAACGCATCCAGGTTGGCGACGAAAAAGTCGAGGCGAGCGGCGCGCGGGTCGTACACGACGCCGCCGGTGTCGATCTTGGCAGGAAGGCCGCTCCCGAAGCCGATCATGGAGAGTCCCTCCTGGACGGCCAACGGGATCGCAGGTCGAACCGTGACCGGCTCGCGCTGGCCCTCGACCGGCCGGTCGAGTTGGATGATCGTGAAGTCGGGCGTGAAGCTCGCCGCCGAGGGGTTTCCTTGCGAGACGACTCGGGCGCAGCTGTAAATGTCTTCGTCCCGTATGGTCTCGAGTCGGTTCGGCCCGGAGAGATGGTAGCCGAACACGTAGGAATAAGCGTTGCAGCGCGTGTGGTCGTCGACGCAGTGGCCGGCCGTGAGGACGAGGTCGTCGTCGATCAAGACACCGGAGCACGCAGCGGCCGTTGGTTGGTTGCCGAAGCGCTCGTCTTCGCAGAGCCCGCGCAAGTCCGCGAGTGATTCGGCAAAGACGGCGTAGGTGCCGTCGACCTGCTGACTGATCCGAAAGCTCGGGATCAGAGCGACGATCGATTGCGTGGCGATGCGCCGAAGCTCGTCGTCCGGGTGATCGTAGACTTCGACCCGATCGTCGGCGCCGTAGACGACGGGGGCAGTCAGCTCACCCGCGAATTGCTCGTCGGAGG
>CAWBAV010000027.1:0-62256 GCA_963786865.1 uncultured delta proteobacterium
CATAGAAAGCGCGTATGGGTGTGTGGGGGCCCAGAGGGGCTAGCCTGCCTTCGAGCTGGTTCATGAACGAGTGTCCCACCCCCTCGTAGATGTGAACCTCGTGCTCGATTCCGAGCTCTTCGAGATGGCGCGCCAGGCGCTTCGCGTGAGGGAGGTAGACGCGGTCTTCGGCGCCGAACTGGGCGATCGTGGGACAGAGGCCCTGGAGGCGAGAGGCCTCTTTCGGAACCATGCCGTAGAACGGTGCGGCGACTGCGAAGGACTGATCGGCCGCCGCGATTAGGGCGAAACCGCCACCCATACAGAAGCCCGCGACGGCGATCCGCTTGGCATCGACGTCGTCTCTGGCAGCGAGTGTTTCGCGAGCAGCGTCGATCACTTCGTAGGCGAAACCCTTTCCGGTCGCCATCGACGTCAGTGTCCTGACGACGCAGCCCGGTCGACCTCCATGATAGAGGTCAGGCCCTACCGCGACGTAGCCGGCATCCGCGAATCGCTGACAGTGACGCTTGAGATCCGGACTGAAGCCGTAGATGTCGTGGATCACGACCACGCCCGGAAACGGCCCTTGGCCTTCGCTCGGTACCGCAAGCGCCGCCTCGTGTGTCCGCGTGCCGGTGACGGGGATTTGAATTGATTCGATCATTCGAAGGAGAGCCTGTGCCAGCGCCAGTGCCAGCGCCAGTGTCAGCGAGAGGGGAGCTGCAAGATAGCCTTACGCCGCTCGATTGGATCTCGCAGGGGAGCGCGGCGCAGTCGTCCGACCTCCTCGGCCGTGTATGCGGGCGCGACGGTCTCCCCGGTAAAGCGCTCGACCAGCCAGTTCATCAGAGCTGCCAAGCGGGCATCGGACAGTGGGGCCTGTGCCGCTCCAGGGACTCGGATCCAATATTCGCGCGCGCCGGGCCTCCCACCGAGCTCCGGCATCGCATGCAGAGGCGGCACGGTTCGCGATCCCGAGCCGTCCATCCGGTGACATCCCGAGCAATTCAGGATGTAGTCGTGTTCCTCATACGAGTCGGCTGCCGCGGACTGCGTTAGAAGCAAGATGCCGACCATAGCAGCGAAGCGCTTCATTTCTCGGGTTGGGCTTCTTTGGCGGTCTTGACGACGATCGCGGTGGAACAGCTGTAGGTTTGCGATTTCGCGCCGCCGCACCAGTTGATGTCGTTGTTGCGGTACCAGTGGTAAAGCGGGCGTTCGCCCTCGTTGCGGTTGCACATGCAGCGGCCGCAGTAGGTCTTCCCGCAGCAGTCGTTGTACGAAATGATGTAGTCCTTTCCGTCTGCGGGATTTCGGCACGTGCCGATCCAGGTCACGGGCGACATTTCGGTCCCAGGCGGGCAAGCGGTGTGGGACCCGCCGCAGCAGCTGCAGAGGAATCCGTCGATGGCACAGTGACGCCAGTACTCGCAGCGGCTTGGGTCACCCGCGGGGCCTTTGACGCCGTCCTCGCCGATGCTGTGCTTCTCGGCTGCACGCGCCACGGGAAGCAAGGGAAGGGCGGCACCGCCTACGAGGACGGCGCCGAAACGCGAGAACCAATGTCGACGGGATACGCGCCGAGCCGACTGCCTGGCCACTCCCTCAAACCAACGATCGAGCCGACTCATCTGGCCTTCTCCTCGAGATAGTCCTGAATCGACGCAACGCCGTGTCGCTGCGCTTCGAAAAGACTCTCCACATGCTCGCGTGTGTTCACCAATCCCTGTGCAACGACGATTCCGTGTTCGTCGATGAGCACTGCGTAGGGGAGCTTGGCGACGCCGTAGCTCATTCCGAGCGGCGCCGAGATCACGTAGGGCAGATGTCCGACGCCCTTCTTGGCAGCGAATGCCCGGTGTTCGTCGATCTCGCCGTCGCTGGCCAAGACGACCTGCACGCGTGGCACCTCCGTTCGTGCGACCCGTTCGATGGTGGGTAGCAAGGTCTCGCAAACGGGGCAGGTCGGTGAAAGGAAGAAGAGCAGCGTCCGCCTGCCGTCCGTCGATGCGCCGCCGAGCTGCAGTGGGCGGTTCTGAATGTCGATCAGTGCCAGCTCGGGCGCTTTGTCGCCCACTTTGACCTTGGCTTCGGTGCTGAGCGCTCCCACCGGAGAGATCCGCTCGTGAAGGAGACCAATCTGGCGAGTGAGCGCCAGAACGGTCAGCGCCAGCCCGATGACCAGGAGCCACAAGATGCCGTTGGATATGATGAGCGCGTCGATCATCGAGCGCCACCGAGTCGACGCAGCGCCGGTCCGCTGCTGGCGAGGCCCCGTCCTGCGGTCCAGAGGACCCCAAGCGTGAAAAGGGCTGCGAGGACGGTCAGGCCGTCGATCCAAACGAGCGATCTCGCTCGATTGGGCATGACCAGAATGCATGCGGCAAGCATCAATACGATGTTGCGCGCGATGAGCCAGCCGCTGAGCGGCACGGTTGTCGAGCTTGCGAAGCAACCACAGTCGATCCGGCGTCCGTCGGGTGTGAGGTTTTGCCAGATCGCAAAGCTGTAGAGGGAGAGCAGAGGAACGGCTGCAAGCACGGAGGCTTCAGTGGCCGGCGGATACAGGAACCCGACGACGATGCCGACCTCGACTGCCGGAAAGAACCATGCTGCCGGGGAACGCCACGGGGCCGGCAGCAAGCGATAGGCGCGGATCGTCGCTACGAAGCGAACGTGATTCGTGAGCTTGTGCCAAGCAGCCGCGGCAAACAAGAGCGCAAGCGCCAAGCGAATCGTGAGTGAGATGACCGGGTCGATCATGGCAGCACCAACATCACCCCTGAGATCCCTGCTTCATCGATGTCACGCAGATGCTCACCGCTCTGCGCATCGAGCACGCCGACAGCGCCGAAATCGACGTGGCGGACGAACAGCAGCGGTGCGGAGTCTTGGGTGACGACGATGCTGTGCACGCCCAAATTAGGCAAAATGAAATTGAGGATCTTTCCGACCGTGCCGGTGGCGTCGAAGCCCGCTTGCGGACCGAGGAAGGCGGGGATCAGATTCGGCGCATCGAATACGTCGACCCTCTTCTTGGCCGGAACGTCGTAGACCCAAATTTCGGTGCCGGGGTCCTTGTGTGAGCCCGGACCGCCCTGGTGGACCACGGAGTAGAGGCGTTTGTTCCCGCGATGGTACGTGAGATGTTGCGCGCCTCCGACTCGCCACTGGTCGTTTCGCTCTGATTCGCTGAAGAGCGACCACGGATCTTTGGGTCTTGGTGACTCTTTGCTGAAATCGACTTCGTAGAGCTGGCCTTCGAATGACGGGAACCACCAGGTGGCGCCGTCGCGCACGCCTTTTTCTGAAACCGGATCCGCGACGACGTCGAAGAATCGGGCGCTGCGAGCGATTCGATCGAGCTCGCCATTCTCTTTCAAATGTACCGTGATCGCGGTGCCGTCTCCGCAGAGCATTCCGAACCGTGTTGGGCCCGCAGGAAACACCGAGGCGCAGCCCGCCGTCTGAACCTCGGCTACCATTCGTCGGGCCTCGAGATCGACGACCGAAACCGACGCGCCGGGCGACTGGTTGAGCGCGACGAGGAAGCGTTCGCCATCTAGCATGCCGACCAGCGCGATCGCCGTTCCAGTGTCCATCGTCTTGGGGGGGATCTCGACCTCACCCTTCACATCCAGGCTGCGGGAGTCGTAGATGACGACGTAGTCATGCCGTTCGCCGCGATGTCCTCGAGAGTACACGGTATCGATGTTGTAGATCTCGTTTCGGCTGCGCGACCATAGTGGTGACTTGGGCGTGATCTGCATTCCACTGTCGATCGCGCCCAGCATCTTTCCACTGTCTCCGTCGAAGAGTGGCGAATGCCGGAACAAGCGGTCGGGCACCCAGACCCAGTGATCGCCGACCCGTTCGGGCAAGCGGGCAACCTGCCCGATTTCGTCGGGCGGCAGATCAGCGCTGGCGTCTCCCGAACGGGCGAGCAGACAGCCGATGAGGCAAAGCTGAAACCAGAGCTTCGCCCCGTTGATCATGAACGACTACGTACCCGATCTCCCCGCCATCTGGCAACACCCTCAGTGCCAGCATCAGCGCCCGGCGTCGCGGCGGAATTCCAGGCACTGCGGGCTGCCTTTCTCGAACTCGCGGCAGGTCGTCCCGCGGATCTCGTAGATCCGGCATGCGTGGGGGCTCTCATCGGTTCCCAGATGGACGCAGGCCCCGTCTTCACTCGTCGCGAAGCCCAGCATGCCGAAGTGACCTGGCTGGACCGCCAGAGCGATATCGGTCCGCCCCATTTTGCGCCAGCGCAGCAGGTCCTCCGGAGGGATCAGGATACGGCCATCGGTCCCGGTGCGGCAGCATGCACCGCAGGTCAGGCAATCGAGGATCTCGGACATCGTTTGGACAGTATGGCTCGGGCGAGGACAGGCGCACGCGGTAGACATCGCGCGGTAGACGTGATCTAGTGCGCGCGATGTGGAAGTCGATCTTCTTGGCCTCCGTGATTCTCTGCGCCTGCGAAGGCAGAGAACCGAAAGCAGAAGTCGTGTTACCTGAAGTGGCGCCCGATACGGTCGTCGTCTCTTGGAGCGTCATCAGCCGAGCTGCGGACAGAGACAGCATTCACGTCGTGCTCGACGCAAGTCGAAAGCTCCAGGTGACGAACAAGGCACCCAACGGCACCATGATGAGCATTGCTCGCACCATTTCGGACGACGACTATGCGAAGCTCGTCGACAGCCTTCGTGTGCTCGACTGCTGTTCGCTGCGCTCGACAACCAAAGAGCGACCAAGCCCGAGCGAGGCAAAGCCGCAGCTCGAGATCAACTTCGGCGACATCAGCTGCGAGGTTGCGCTCTGGGACCGAGAGTGGCGCGAAGGTCTTGCGCGTGAGTGCGGATTCACCGTAGCGCGCTTGCACGGCGCTGGTTTCGTTCCCGATCCACCGGTCGACGAGCAGTCGCCCTAGACGTATGCTCCGGTGAGATGTCGACCAAGTACTTCTGCCCTCATTGCAACGCGGAGTTCGTTCTTCAGGAAGCTGCCGACGAGCCTCGGTGCCCGAAATGCATGAGACGCGGCGCGCCCGCGCCGGGGCATGACACGAGCGCTGAGCACCACCGGCGGAGTCCTTGGCTTATCTTGATCGGGCTCGCGATCGTCTCGGCCGGTATCGGATTCGGTCTCTACCTCAGCGCGCGGACTGAGCTCGAGGAAACGCCTCCGCTGCGCCCACTCGCGCAGCGCGAGCTGTCGGCCTACTTGGAGCGGGACCAGGTTCGGGCAGGCGCCTACGAGTCGATGCTCGTCCTTTCGGGGGATATTGGGGACTGGCCCTCGGCACCTGCGGAGATTGCGTCGGTCATGCACGCCCGGTCGACGTCTTGGTCGCTCGAGCGCCCTCTCACACGCGAGGTTCTCACCGTCGACCAAACACTCGCGATGCTCGATGCGCACGAAGAACGCGTGCAAGCCTATCCCTTGGAGTTGGCGGCAGCGATGACCGCGTTGCTTCGCGAGCACGGGCTGAACGCGATGGTGGCTGAGGTCTGGGAGCTCGAGGGCGCGAGCGCGCCGGCCGATCCCTCGGGCGTGCTGGGCTACTTCGTGACGGCCGTGTACGACGATCGCGATGGTACCGAGCCGCCCGCTTACTTCGATCCCTGGGGCGGTCGAGGTGAGGTCGAGCTCAGCTCCGTTCGGGTGCTTCGCGATACCGAGGTCCTGGCCGCAGCTCTCGGAACCGAGGCCGCGCGGATCTTCTCGCGTTCGGGGGATGCGACCACGGCTCTTTCGATGGCGGACACGGCGCTCCTGCTCGATCCGATGTCGCCGACGCTTCGCGCCGTGAACGCGACCATCCTCGTCGATTCGGGAGGCTTTGCCGAAGGGGTGAAGGAGCTCGAGGCTGCGGCGCAGCTCCGCTCAGACGGGCCCAGGCAGCTCGGCTTGGCTCAATTGCATCTCGCTCAGGCTGGGATACTGCAGATGAATGCTGAGCCGGCCGCCGCGGAGTCCCAGTTCGGCGAAGCGAATCGAATCGTCACCGACGTGATCGAGCGTTGGCCGCGATTCGGTCGCGCGCACGTGGTCCTCGCCACGATCTATCTCGGGATGGATCAAGTCGAGCGCGCTCGGGTGGAGCTCGAAGCCGCAGAATCGCTTGCTCCGGATGCTCCCATTCTCTGGGCCGTTTGGGCCCAGTACGACCTTCAGCAAGAAGATGCGATCGGCGCGGCTGCCAAGATCCTGCGCGCGGTCGGCCTCGATCCCGAGAACTGGCAGCTACGCCTTCAGGCGGGCCGCGTCCTACGGCTCGCGGGGCATGACGAAGCAGCGAAGGAGAATCTCGCCGCCGCCATGGAGATGGTGCAGCCCGAGAAGCGCGACGAGGTGAGGCAATTCATCGAACGCATGATGGGGCCGGGTGCGAATTCCGCGTCGCCTTCTCCGCAAGCGGTCCCCGAGGAACCTGCACTCAAACTCGGAGATCCGTCGAACCTGCGGCTGCGGGATCCGGATCAGTCCCTCACGCTCGATCTCGACGAATAGCAAGTCAGTCTTGGGCTGCGTCTTCGCGGCGCTCGATGCTGCTCACCGACAAGATCCGCTCCCAGAGCGCTTCCCAGCCGTCCCCCGTGACCGAGCTGTAAGCGAGCACCGGTCGGCTGATCTCGCGCCGCAGCGTGGTGATGGCCGGCTTTCGCTTGTTTGCAGGAAGCTTGTCGAGCTTCGTAGCGACCAGGATTGGCGTGACCTCGATGCTCTCCAAGAATTCGAGCAGCTGAAGGTCGTCGTCCTGGACGCCGCGCCGAATGTCCACGATGACCACGGCTCCTCGTAGGCCTGGGCGCTCCCTCAGGAAGCCTTCGATGAGGGGACCCCAGGAACGGCGCTCCGCCTTGCTTCGTTGGGCGTATCCGTATCCGGGGAGGTCCACGAGGTCGAGATGTGCTTCCTCCTCGTCGGTTCTCAGGCGCACGCGAAAAATGTTGATCGCGCGCGTGCAGCCGGGGGCGCTACTGGTGCGTACGAGCTTCTTACGACGTACCAGGCTGTTGATCAGGCTGGACTTGCCCACGTTCGAGCGTCCAGCGAAGGCAACTTCCGCGAAGGTCGGCGCCGGCAATTGAGCGAGTCCGGTGGCTCCTGCGACGAATTCGGCGTCGAGAACATCCATGGCGAGCGTTGTAGCGCCCCCGCTCGCTCACGCACGTACGCGTCGCATCAAGGCAGCCTTGAGATCGCGGAGCTCCGGGGAGCCCAAAGCGGCGACCACTGCAAAATAGGCAGCAACACCGACGATTGCAGTCACCGTGAAGATCATCAAGTTGACCGGGTCGTTCCCTCCATTCGCCCAATTTCCCGTGCGGGCCCCTGCCCAAAGCACGGCTCCCATCACGCTGCTGGCCACCACAACGCGCAGCAGGCTTCCGCTCACCTCCATGAGCCCGAGGCGACCGGTCTTCTTGCGAAGCAACCAAATCAGAACGAAGAGCTGTGTGATCGCGGCGGCGGTGGTAGCCAGAGCGAGCCCGGCGTGCTGCATCGGTTCCATCAGGAGCACGCTCAAACCGACGAACGCGACGAGATTGAAAGCACTGGCGATCACCGGCGTACGCGTATCGTTGTGAGCGTGGAACATCGGCACGATCGTACGTACGGATGCAACGGCCCAGATGCCCGCGGCTTGCCAGACGAGCGAACGCGTCGTTTCCCGGATGGCAACCGCATCGTAATGGCCGCGCCCAAAGAATACCGTCACGGTCGGCTCAGCGAGGACCACCAGGGCTACCGCTGCCGGAACGGCTACGAACAGCGATAGCCGCAAGGCGTGGCGGAAGAGGCGTTTGGCTTCGTCTTCGTCGCCGTGCGCAACGGCGTGGCTGAGGGAGGGCAGGGCAGCGGACGCGATCGCGAGTGCAAACATGCCCTGTGGAATTTCCGCCAAGCGTTGACCGTAGTAGAGGTAGCTGACGCTTCCGGTGGGCAAGAACGAGGCAAACAATCGGGAAAGCAGCACGTTGAGCTGGTAGACTCCGAGCCCTGCGAGCAGGGGCGCCATCAAGCGCATGCACTTGCGCACGTACACGTCTTCGAAGCCGATCTTGGGGCGGATCAGCAGACCCTCGCGTCGGAGGGACGGAACTTGTGCGGCGATCTGAAGGACACCACCGAGGAGGGCGCCTATCGCAAGCGCGAAGATCCCCGGCCAGCCGAGCTCGGTGAGCCGAGGGGCGAGTAGGAACGCTGCGGCGATCAGGCAGATGTTGAGAAACGCAGGGGCGAACGACGATGCCACGAATCGCTTGCTTGCGTAGAGGACGCCCATCATCAGCGCCGAGATCCCCATCAGCAAGATGTAGGGAAAGAGCCATCGCGTGAGTGACACCGTGGTATCGAACAGAGCCTCGTCGCGCTGGAAGCCCCAGGCATAGCCTTTGACGATCCACGGGGCGAGGAGGATCCCCAGAACGCTGACCGCGAGAAGGAGCACGGCCATCGCGCCGGCCAGATTTCGGTAAATTCCTTTGCGCGGCTCAGGCCTTCGCGCTCTCGGACCTCGGTGAAGACCGGGACGAACGCTGCCGACACGGCACCTTCTCCGAGCAAGACTCGGAGTGCGTTCGGGATCGTGAACGCCAGCCAGAACGCATCGGTGGCCGCTAGCGCAAACACCGCGGCGACCACGGCGTCGCGCACGGCTCCCAATATTCGCGACGAGAGCGTCCCTGCCGCGACGACGCCAGCCCGACGTACGATATCGCCACCCGCAGTTCTAACTGGCTTCTCCGACATCGGCGGAAGGATGCGCATGAGGGGCGGGTCCCGGCAAGAAAGCCGGCCCGCTCAGCTCGAGCTCAGAAGACCTTGAAGTTGTGCGATTTCCACGGTGTACGAGGCGCCACAGTAGTCGCAACCGATGCTCAGAGGCTCCCCGTCGTCGACCAGCTCTTGGATGTCCGAACGCTCGAGGATGCTGAGTGTCGTCATCACGCGCAACGCGCTGCATTGGCAGCCAAAGCGAATTTCGCTGCTGTGCAACCAGGTGAAGGGCATACCTTCGAAGATCTGCTCGATGAGGTGAGCGGGCGATCCATCCGACTGCTGCAAGCGTTCGCGGATCTCCACGAAATCCTCGAGACGTCGAGTCATGACCTCCATGGCCGCTTCGGCCTCGGCCGCCTCGGGGAGAAGCTGCACGACGTAACCTCCCGCCGCGGGTCTCTCCCAAGAGAGCGCCGAACCCAAGGAAATCATGGAGACGATTTGTTCCGATAGCTGCATGTAACGCATGAACGCTTCGGAAAGATTCCCGCCACTAGGCACTTCGACGACGCCGCGGTGGAGGTCTGAGTTGGGCAGTGTTCGCATCATTTGCAGCGTTGCGCGAGTCTTGCGGACGTCCGGCTCTGCATCACCTGCGCCACGTTGCAGCAGGCCCCGGGTCCATCCGTCGGGATGGGAGTCTGCGACGAGCTGCCCCGCATCCTCGTCGAAGCGCAGGATGCACTGCACCCGAAGCGAGGGAGCCATGGTCTCGCGGTAGAGGACGGCGGCGGTCACCAAGTCGGCCATGTCCTCGGCGATCCGTCCGGAGAGCTTTTGGGCCCGAATCACGCTCTCGACGGTGTCCGTGGTGCGCGCAGCGATGATGCGAAACGCCCCGTCGTTGGTCATTGCGCGCATTACCGAGTCAGTTTCGGACATGGTTCCTCTTGAAGCGCATTGGCTATCGCTTGGCAAGCGCTACTCTTGGGCCCGGAGTAGCAAATGACAACGCATCAGATCGTTCTCATCCCAGGCGACGGAATCGGACCGGAAGTCGCGCAGGCGACGACTCGGGTCCTCGAGGCGGCCGAGGCACCGCTCGCATGGGTCGAGCACCACGCTGGCGTCGCTGCCCTCGAGCGGCATGGAGAGGTGCTTCCTGAAGAAACCCTCGATGCGATTCGAGACAGAGGGATTGCGCTCAAGGGACCGTGTACGACGCCCGTCGGAAAGGGTTTCACCTCGGTCAACGTGCAGTTGCGCAAGCGGCTCGACCTCTACGCGGCCGTGCGCCCGGTTCGGAGCCTGCCGGGTATCGCGACACGGTACGAGGGGGTCGACCTGGTCGTCATTCGGGAGAACACGGAAGGCCTCTACAGCGGGATCGAAAACGAGGTTACCAAAGGCGTCGTGACGAGCCTCAAGGTTGCGACCGAGACGGCGTCGCAACGTATTGCGCGATGGGCGTTTCAGTACGCTCGCGACCGAGGCCGGCGAAAGGTCACCGTGATGCACAAAGCCAACATCATGAAGTTGACCGATGGCATGTTCATTCGCTGCGCTCGGCAGATCCACGATGACGAAGGATTCGTCGACATCGAGTATCAGGAGGTGATCATCGATGCGGGTTGCATGAAGCTCGTGCAGGACCCGACGCAGTTCGACGTGCTCCTTCTCGAGAATCTCTACGGTGACGTGTTGAGCGACCTTTGCGCAGGCTTCGTTGGCGGGCTCGGCGTGATTCCCGGCGCGAACATCGGCGACGACTACGCCGTGTTCGAGGCGGTTCATGGATCGGCGCCGGACATCGCGGGCAAAGGTGTGGCAAATCCCCTTGCTCTGCTGATGTCGGCGGTCATGATGCTGAATCACATCGCCGATACGCGCGGCGACGAGAGCTGCAGGACTTCAGCGGGTCGAATCCGCGATGCCTACAACCGCGCTTTGTCGGAGGGGAAGAAGACCCGGGACCTCGGTGGAAGGCTCGACACTGAGGATTTCGCTTCCGCGGTGATCGAGCGCATGGCTGGTTAGTCGTCGTCTTCGTCGCCGGCGCGGACGCCGCCGTCCCCGCCTGCAACCCTCAGGAGAGGCGGAAGGACGATCAGAGTCGCGACCAAACAGCCGCCGATCGTGATCGCGATGAGCTCGCCGAAGTTGCGGACCGGCACGAAGGAGCTGACTAGGAGGACGGAGAAGCCGGCCATCAAGGTTATGCAAGAGATCACGATCGCACGCCCCGTGCCGCGGGCGGCGCGGACCAGGGCTGCTTCGCGACCGATCCCCTTGTGCATCTCCTCTCGAAAACGGGCAAGCACGTGGATGGTTCCGTTCACCGCTAGACCGAGGCTGATCGAAAAGATGATCACAGTCGACACGTTCAGCGGAATTTCGCGCCACACCATGTACGCCATCGTCGCGACGAGGGGGATCAGATTCGGTGGAATGCTCAGAAGGCCGAGTCGGATGCTCCGGAAGAAGAACGCCAAGAGTAGGAAGATTATCAGCACCGCGGTGAGGAGGCTGCCGAGCAGATCGCTCACGACGGCCGCTTGCCCGCGGGAGCCGGTATACGCCTCCCCGGTGAATGAGACCGAAACGGTTTCGTCGTCGCCGAGCTCCGACTCGATGATCCGCTCGAGCGTGTCCAGGAAGCGCATGGTCGCCTGCGCCCCCACGTCTCGTAGCTTGAATTGAACCCGAGCCTTCGTTCCGTCTTCGGTCAGCCACTCGCCGAGCGGGCTCGGGTTTCGCTGGCTCATCATGGTGACGAGGCCGCGGACCTGTTTGCCGCTCTTGAAGTTCTCGGATCGGACGCTTGGATCGTCGGTCAATAGAGCGTACGACTCCCGCAGCATGTCGCCGTAGCTCAGTGTTCGGATGACCTCGGGGCGAAGAGATGCCCAGTTTCGAATCCTCTGGATTTTTTGGATCATTTCGGGCTCGGTGAAGTGCTCCGGCTCCGTGCTCACCAGAATGACCTCGAGAGGCCTGACGCCCGCGAGCTTTTCTTCGATCAGTAGGGTCGTGGTGTAGACCGGGTCGGACTCGTCGAACTGATCGAGCAGGGCATGGTCGACGGTGATCTGACTTCCGACATAGCCCGCGCCAAGTGTAAAAACCGCTGTGAGCCCCAAGACCGCCCAGCGCCACTGCAGCAGCTTGGCCACCAGGCTGCCGGTCACGTTGGTGAACATGCTGGTTCGCTCACGGCGGACCTCCTCGGCTCTCGGAGGGGTGACCCAGGTGAGAACTGCTGGAACGAAGGTGATGATGACGACGTACGAAAGCATCACACCGATGCCTGAGGTCAGGCCGAAGTGTCGCAACATCACGGTCTTGGAAACGACCAGTGACGCGAGTCCCGCGGCGGTCGTGGCCGATGTAAGCAAGCAGGCTACCGCGATTGCCCGCACCGTCCTACGGCCCGCAGCGATGCGATCTCCGTCGTCATCGGCGTGCACTTCGTCGCGATAGCGCTGGATCAAGTGGGTCGCATCGCTTATCACGATGATGACCAGCAGCGGTACGATGATGTTGTTTAGGATGTTCATGGGCTCGCCAAAGAGCCCCATGCCACCGACGACCACCAACGCCGTGATCGCAACTGCGCCGAGCGGGAGCAGAACCCCGGGCACCCAGCGGAACGACAGCATCAGGAGGGCCATGCAGACCAGGACGGTGAGTGGAATGAGCCGCAGATTGTCCGCTCGCATCTTGCTCACGATGACGCTGCGAAGGTAGGGCAATCCACCGACATGGACCGTCGTGTTTGCGAACTCGGGTCGTTCGAGTCCTTGGCGAAGCTCGTCCATGGCTGCCCGCATCTGCTTTGGGTCGAGGTCGTGCAGCTGAAGCGCGATGCCGGCGACCGTGTGATCCTCGTCGATCAGGCGGCCTACCAAGAGCGGGTTTTCGACGATTGCCGCACGTAACTCGGCAGCCTCTTCGTCGGTGACTTCGCTGCCCTCGACGATCGGATCGGTCTTGAGCTCAGCGGACAGCGCTGGGCCTACCTTCGCAATGCCGCCTGGGAAACGATCCGGATCGCTTTCGACGATGTCGAGCAGTGCATTGAAGGCTTCGTCTTCGAGGTCGCCTTGGGCGTCTGCAAGATCGTCGGTTGCGTCCAAGGTGTCGAGATCATCGAGATCGCTGAGATCGTCGAGATCGCCTTCATCATCGGGGTTCCCGACCTCTTCGAGCCCGTCGAGGTCGTCGAGATCGCTGTCGTCGGCATCCGAGGCATCCTTCACGCGCCGCGGGATGTTCAGCGTCGTGATGCCAGCGACCTTCTCGACCCAGGGTTGAGCGGCGAAGTAGAGGGAGATGTCGTGGATCTGCTGAAGCGAGTCCCGCGAGAGGACGTCGTCGGCCTCGACGAGGATCAGAACGGCTTCGCGTCGCTTGCCAAACCACTGCTCGAAGCGCTGCTGAATCAGGGCATATTCCTCGCCCTCGAAGGAGGCGAGGAGGCTTTCAGGCGCCGGATCGGCCGTCAATTTGGGGATTTGGGTCGCAAAGGCCAGCGTGACCAGAAAGGAAACCCAAACCACGAGCCGGCGCCGCTCGGTCACGAGTCGGGCAAGCCAATTCAGCATTTGTCGGCGTCGGGACACGAGCGTGTATGTCTGGTTGGAGTGGGGGTCGCAAGGATCCCGTCACCGGCTTGACAGCCCTCCAGGGCAAGGCTACCACCCGCGTCCCTACGGGGAGGATATCAGAGTGGCCAACCACGCCTCAGCAAAAAAACGAGTCCGTCAGACGATCAAGCGAACGGCGCGCAATCGCAACATCCGCACCAACGTGCGCACCTGCGTGAAGCGTGTGCGTGCGGCAATCGAAGCGGGCGATGCCAATGCGGCGAAGACAGCCCTCGTCGTGGCCGTGAGCCGGATCGATGGTGCCGTTTCCAAGGGCATTTTCCATCGCAAGACGGGCTCGCGCTACATCGCGAGACTGACCCACCAAGTGAACACGCTTCAGAGCTGAGCTCTGCCGTCGAGTGGTTGAGGGTCTGCGCAGAGCTCGAGCACGGCGTCCTGTAGGATCAAGTCAGGCGGGCGCTTGCTGCTCTTGAGCGCACGGTCGGTTCGCGCAATCAAGGTGAACGCCTGCCCGAGGCTATCCGAGGTAAACCGTCTCGCCGACTCGGTGAGGTCGCCAGCCTTGAAGGGCGGCGCGCCTGCGCGCTTGGCTGCTTCCTGTGGGCGAAGACCCTCCGAAAGGGCCTCCCTCATGCGCGCGACGATTCGTAGCTGACGGGCGACCATCGCAAGAAGACGTAGGGGTGGTTCGCGATCATCGAGCAGCGACTGAGCCGCGGCGATGCCCTTGCGACGATCCTTCAATCCGATGGCATCGACAAGGGTCCAGATGGTTTCGACCCGAATGCGCGTCACACAGCGCGTGACCGCATCGGCGTCGATGCGCTGCCCAGCGCCGACGAATAGCGACAAGCGTTCCATGGCATCGTCAATCGCTGCCAGGTCGTCGCCCACCGCATCGAGCAGTGCTTCGATCGCTTGCGGGGCGATGTGGTGCTCGCGCGCGGTGGCTTCCGCGCGAATGAACTCGCGAAGGGACGCGCCTCGAAGGGGGTGGGCCTCGATGAGGAAGCCCTTCTTCTTTGCGGTTTTCGAGAACTTGGCGCGCCCGTCGAGCTTGGTCGCCGTGGCGACGAAACAGGTCGATTCGCTCGGGTCTTCCAGGTATTCAGCCAACTTCGACTGCTCTGTCGGCGTCATCGCGTCGACGTGGCGCACGAGCACCAGGCGCATATCGGCCATCATGGGGAGCGTGCGCGCCGCGGACGTCACGCGCCCTGCCTCGAGCCCTTTTCCGTCGAAGATTTCGACGTTGAATCCGGGGGCGCCCATCGAATCGACCGCACGCCGGATCGCGTCCACGGCGCGCTCGATCAGAAGGCGTTCGGCTCCGACCAGCACGCAAACCGGATCGAGTGAGCCCGTTGAGGCTCTCTTGGTTACATCATGGATGCTTGGCACGGATCAGCGAGCTTCGTCGTCCGAGAAGGTGACTTCGCCACTGTGTTGTACTCTGTCCCCGAGAATTTGAAAGCGGTAACGGCCGACCTCTTGTCGGCGGACCGTAACCACCATTTCGAGCAGCCGATTGGGTTCGAATTGAGGGCGTTTCAGGTGCATCTTGTGCACGATCGTGCGCTGATTTCGATCGTTGACGAAGACGGTCATCGCCGGCGCGATGAACTTTCGTTCCGAGGTCTGAATGTCGTAGAACAGGACTTCGAACTCGGAGTCGCCAACCGGCTGGTTGAAGTTTGCAACCAAGGTGGCTCGCCAGTGCCGATCCTCGACGGGTGCATCGCTGCTTTCATGAAGTCGGGTGGCTTTGTTCGACTGCGCAAAGCGGATCACCCCGGACTCCGAGAGTGAGCCGGGCACGCCTTTCTGCGTCAGAAAGATCTTTGCTCGAAGACCCGTGGCGGCGTTTGCACCTTGCCACGGGGTCACCGACGAGACGACGGCAGCCAATGCGGTTCCGACGAGTGCGAGGCGTAGATTCACAGCTTGCTCCTGGATTCGGGTCCAGAATCAGCCTAACAACTGGAACTTTACAGTGACAGGGTGATAACGTATTCCGAGGTAGGTTTTGGGCCTTCATGCTTGATACCCCCGGCCGAAAAGTTGTGCCCCAGGGCGGTGACAGCTAACTCCGACCCAGGAACGGAGCTCTATGACGACGGTCAGTGGGGGTGTGAAGGGACTGGTCGCCCGCGCGCAGCGCGAAGCGCAGAGACGCGCCCAGAGCCCGTCTACCGCGCATCTTCTTCTCGTGATGCTGCAGACGGGAGGCCCCATGGGGAAGCTACTGTCGGAGCTCGGCGTGAAGGAGAGCGACCTCCTGAGCGCGATTCGCTTGGTCGATTCCGAGCCGACGAGCGCGGTCGAGCTTGCGGTAGAGCGCGCGTATCGACTCGCCAAGACGACGGGCGCGCGGCAGGTGCTCCCCGCACATCTCCTCATTGCGATCGCTCGCGACACTCGGAGCGCAGCGCATCGAAGCCTCGAGGTCATCGGTGCCGGCTCTCGGAGGGTTCAGGAAGCGGTTCAAGTCACGCTCCAACCCGAGGAGGCGCGAAGTGCACCGAGCTCTACGCAGATCCGCCCGACGGCTACCTTCAGGGCGCAGACGCAAGCGCCGACGAAGCCTTCGCGACCCTCGGCGCGCCGATCGGCAGATCCCGCGCCCTTGATCGAGCTGCACGTCGAATCACCCGAAGACGAGATCATCATAGAGGCGCCCATCCGCGGTCCGGCAAGACTCTTGGAAGAGCAAGACGAGCTGATCGTACCTTCGTCATCACCCTTCATGTTGGATGCGGGCAAGTACCCGACGCTCGCGAAGCTCGGACGCAATTTGACCGAGATGGCATCGCTCGGGCGCATCGACGAGGTGATCGGTCGCGAGGACGAGATCGAAAGACTTCTCGACGTGTTGGCGCGCAGGCGATCAAACAATCCGATTTTGGTGGGGCCGCCCGGGGTTGGGAAGACCGCAATCGTCGAAGGTCTCGCGAGAAGGTTGGTGGAAGGTGGAGACGGGGTGCGCGGTCTCGAAGGGACCATCCTGGTCGAGCTTTCCGCGGGTGGTTTGGTTTCCGGCACGGGAGTGCGCGGCGCGCTGTCCGAGCGAATGCGACGACTTCAATTCGAAGTGAAGCGAGCGAACGGAAAGATCATTCTCTTCATCGACGAGGTGCACACGCTCTTCATCGGAGGCGAATCACCAGACGACTTGGCCCACGAGCTCAAGGCATCTCTTGCGAGAGGCGAGCTTCCCTGCATTGGCGCCACGACCGACGTCGAGTACCGCAAGTATGTGGAGCGTGACGCGGCCCTCGCGCGTCGATTCTCGCCGATTCACGTGTCGGAACCGAGTGCGGAAGACGCGATCGAGATTCTTCACGGCATCGCGCCCCGCTACGAGGTGCATCACGGAGTCGAGTATGAGACTTCTGCCGTCGAGTGCGCGGTCGAGCTTTCGGTTCGATACATGTCCGAGCAGACGCTCCCAGACAAGGCGATCGGGATTCTAGATCTCGCCGGCGCGCGCGCTCGCCGCCGGGGTGGGGCGGTCGTCGATCGCGAAGCGGTCGCTCAAGTCGTCGCCGAGAAGGTCCGCGTTCCAGTCGAACGCCTTCTGGTAACGGACTCTCAGAAGTTGCTCGAGCTCGAGAAACACCTCGCCGAGCACGTCGTCGGACATGACCAAGTGATGAGCCGAGTGTCCGACGCGCTCCGTAAGGGTGCCGCGGGATTCCATGGTCATCGTCCGCTCGCGACCTTCCTGTTTCTAGGTCCAACGGGAGTCGGCAAGACGGAAACCGCCCGTGCTCTAAACGAGCTCTTCTTCATGGGAAGTCCGATGACGCGCATCGACATGAGCGAGCTGAGTGAGGCCCACGCGGTCGCCAAGCTCGTGGGTGCGCCTCCCGGCTACATAGGGCACGAAAGCGGAGGTCAGCTGACCGAAGCGATCCGTCATCGCCCCTACCAGCTCGTTCTGCTCGACGAGAATCGAAAAGGCCCATATGGACGTGCTCCAATCGCTTCTTCCGCTACTCGAAGACGGGCGCTTGACCGACGGTAAGGGGCGAACGGTCGACTGCACCCATACCATCGTGGTGATGACTTCGAACCTCGGCGCCGAGCTGAGCCACCGCAGCCGGAGCTCGATTGGATTCGGCGGCCCGTCCTCGGGGGCAGATGGCGGATTGTCGGCGGCATTGTCGGCGGCCCGGCAGGCGCTTCCCCCCGAGCTCTGGAACCGCATCGACGAGCCGCTCTTCTTCGGACCACTGAGCCGTGGTGAAGTCGAGGAGATCGCGCGACGAATGGTTGCCGGCGTGACTCGGCAGCTGCGTGAGCGGCAGGGCGTTGCGCTCGACGTCGACGCGACCGCGATCGATGCGCTGCTCGCACTCGGCGGATTCGACTCCGAGCTCGGGGCGCGGCCGATGAGGCGCGCAATCGGACGAATGCTCGAGGCACCGTTGGCTTCGTCGATTCTCGGTGGTGAGTTTGCGCGTGGGGACAGGATCCTCGCATTGGGCTCTTCGGAGGGCATCCGCTTCGAGCGACTCGAGGGCTCGGTAGAAGCGGCCGAGTGAGCGTACGCTTCAGCGCTTCATCAGTTCGAGGATCTTCGACGCTTTCGACTGCGCCAGACCTGCTGCGCGCGCGCAGCGCACGATGATGGGGATCAGGGCATCGTACGCCGAGAGCGCGCTCCGACTCTCGCTCCTCAGCGCGTTGCGATGCATCTCGACGGTGTCCGCGTCGCCCCGCGCGATGGGGCCCGTGAGCGATTGCGGCACTCCGAGCCGCTGAACATTCTCGCCGACGCTCTTCAGGAGGCCCCCGACCGCCCGTTCGGCTGCACGCTTCTCGAAACCGAGGCGCTCGAGCACTTGGACGGACACGAAGGCCAGTGCGGCGGCGCCATTTGCCGTCAAAGCGGCGGCCGCATGGTACATCGGGTCGCCCGTCTGCGCGACGACGAGGAACGCGCCGCAAGATTTCGCGATTCGGCGGCTCGTCGAGACCGCGCGCCGCGACCCGTGCACGCAGAACGTCGTCCCGACAAAGCTCGGGCTGCGCTGCCTGCTCGGCAGTGACACCAGCGGATGCATCACCCCCACCGCGGCGCCCTGTTTCTGACAAGCGCGAAGCTCAGCCGTTCCTCGGGCCCCCGCGCAGTGCAGCACCGTTGCGCCAGCCTTCAAATGCGGCGCGACGGCACTCGCAAGCTCTTCAATCGAATCGTCGGATACGGCAAGCACCACGGCATCTGCCCCACGGACGCTCGATGCGTTCCACCGTCTTCCTTCGATCCTCGTCTCGAACGACGCGTTGGGTTCGAGACTCCGCCTCAAGGCGTTCCCCACCCGGCCGCGGCCGATGATGAGGAGTTTCATGGAGCGCCTTGATAGAGCCCGTTGGATCGGATGCGCTCGAGCACACTAGTCGGGACGAGGCCGTCTATCTCGCCGGCGTTGGAGAGTCGGAGACGAATCTCGGTCGAGTTGACGTTCGGAATCGAGATCGGGCAGCCCTGCGGTCTGGGATACCCTTCACGCCCGACCACCAGTGGCGTGGCGATTCGGGTGACCTCTTCCCAACGGTGCCAGCGCTGGGTCGTCGGCAATACGTCGGCGCCTATCAAGAGGCGGAATGCCGCGGCTGGGTGCTCCGCTCGGAGTGCTTCCAGCGTGGACAGCGTTCGGCTCACCCCTCCGAGGCGCCGTTCGATGTCGGAGACGAGAACCTGGCGGAACGGAGCGAATGCTAGCTTCGCGAGAGTCATGCGCTCTTCGAACGAGGCCCAGTGCTCCTTGTCGAACGCGTGTTTCCAAGTCGGGATGATCAAGACCGAATCGACCTCGGCGGCCGAGAGCGCCCAAGCGACCGAGAGCACGTGTCCGATATGGGGCGGATCAAAGCTGCCTCCGTAGATCGCGATCCGAGAGGATGTCACGGCGCCACCATAATCTTGGCTCCGCGACCTTGGATCGGCTCTCTCCAACGGAGATCCCCATTCATGTCGATCGCTTCGAGGACCACACCACCGGTCTCCGATTGGTCGTCGATCAGCCCGACGTGCCCATCATCGAGCGGACCTGGGCTGAAGAAGCAACGAGGTCCGAATCGCTTGAACATCAACTCGATTCCATCCCCGTACACGACGAGGTTGGAGTTGATCACGTCTTCTTCTCCGATCGTCGACTTGTTTCGCACGATTAGCACGATGCGGTCGTCGAGCATCTCCATCGCGCGGGTCGGAGGCGCAGGCGCCACGCGAAGCTTCCCGAGGTAGCGTGCGCCTCGGAGCCTTCTGAGCACGTCCGCAATTTGGTCGGGAGAGCCGGTTGCAGCGACTTCGGCGACTTGCTGCTCGATCGATTCCCCGTTCTCCTCGTTCGTGTGTGCAGCGAGAAACTCGCGAAGGGCATCGTCCTCGCCGAGGTAGATCACCGTGTCGACCTCGAGGTCGCAGATGAGGAGCTTCGCGGCGCGCTCGAGAGCGGCCGCGTCCGTTTTGGCTGGACCGATGAATCCCAATCGCATCGTTCTAGAGATCTACACCAGCTTGGGTGCGAGCTTCAAAATGTGCGTCACTAATCGCGAACCGGACGATCGCCCAGGCTTCGCGGTTCTGAAGAATCGCAGTCAACCTGGCCGAGTCGCTGGACGGCGGATCGTGCCCGGCGATCTTGAGCAGAGCATCGACCGCAGACGGAACATCCCCAGTCAGGGTCAATGCCACCCGGTCGCCGAGCTCCGAGATCGCCATCGGAACGGATCGGGTCGCAAAGCCAGCGCTGCCTCGGAGCTCGAGCACCAGGCTCTCCACTTCGTCGCGCCAGCGTCTCGGCACGGACTTGAGGAGCTTGCTGCGAAGGTTTTGGAGCTCACGGGCGCGCGGGTGCCCACCCCGGCTGGCATCGTGACCTTGGAGCAATGCGAGCAGCGCAACGTCGAGGTCCTCCGGCCGCGCGCGAAGGGCTGGGGCAAGGTGATTGCCGGCGACTTTCAACGCACGAGCGAACAGGAAGACGCGTTCGCGCGGATTGGTGAGCTCGTCGAGCTTGCAGCCGACGACGATGGTCGGTGGGTCTCCGGAGACTGGCATGCAGGCCGCAGGGGCGACCTGCGTGACCCTGATGCGTGGCTCGCTGATTCCGAGCGCCTCGGCGACGGCACTTGCCTCTTCCACCAAGGCCATGAAGGGCCCCGAGGGACGTCGCAGGTGCCAGGCGCTCGCGTCGAAAGGCAGCGCCTTGTCGAAGGACTGCTCGCTCAGCGCAAAGAGGCGTCGCAAGGTCTGTGGCAAACCGACTGGTGCGACGATCTCGTCCACCAACTTGGACATGGGAACCCGTGGCTCTCCCAGGGCCTCGTTTCGCTTGCTGACGTCGCCCACGAACAGCGATGCCGGGTGTCCGAGCGCAATGGCGGCGCTTGCCGCGCAAGAAGCGGGGCCGGGGCCGTGTCGCCTGTGAAGAACGCGGACGAGGGTCGTCCAGAGCGCTTCGCTGCCGGGATTGGCATCGATCGCCACCCGAAGATCGGCGACGGCCCGATTCAAATGCATGGCTTCAGCCGGCGCGGCGCCTTGGCTCTGATAGTGGTCTGCCACCGCCAGAATCACGTCGATCTCGGTGGGCTGCTCCGCGCGAAGCTTCTCGAGCAGGAGCTCAGCCTGCCGCGGCTGCCCGGCGGATTCGACGGCGGCCGCCAAGCGGATTCGGTAGTCGCGCTGCTCGGCCTCGCCTGTCGTTCGCCGGATGAGCTCTTGGAGCAAGCGGGCCGCCTCCGGTGCCTTCTGCTGCCGGCTCAGCACCGAAGCGAGGCGGTCCAGCGTTTCCAGGTGTGCTGGTGCAAGCTTGGTGACCTGGCGGAGGGAGGCTTCTGCACGTGAAAGATCGTGAAGGTGAACGTCATAGATCTCGGCCAGCTGAGTGAACGCCCAGCTCTGCTCCTCGACGCTGCGCTTCAGTCGCGCAATGCGAATCAGCGCTTCCGCGGCGCCTTGCCAATCTTCGGCTGCACGGTGCGCGTCCACCAGCTCCTTGAGAGCGGCGAAGTGATGGGGATCGAGCTCGAGGCATTCGTCGAGAGCGGCAATTACGCCTTCCGAATCGCCACGCTCGCGACGCTGTCGAGCCTTGTCGAGAAGTAGGCCTGCCAGCGTCGGCGTGTCGGCGCCGGCATCGATCCGGCGATCGGTCAGGTCGGCGAGTGCCTCGAGTTGGCCCTCTCTTCGGTAGAGTGCAGCAAGCCGGCGGTACACATCGAGATATCCGATGTCACAATTGGCGGCAGCAACCCAGGCATCCACTGCCGCGGCCAAGTCGCCGACCTCGTCTTCCAGGATGCAAGCTGCTTCGCGCCAGAGTGCTGCTGCACGATGGCTCTCTTTAGCCCGCGCTGCAGCGTCTCGGTAGGTTGAGGCGGCTTCCTCCCAGCGCTTGGCGGCGTGCAAGAGCCGTGCTTCCGCCTCCAGGGCAAGCGGATGGCTTCGAGCCGCATCCAAGGTTTGGAGCGCTCGTTCGTGATTCCCAATTCGCTCGAGCACACGGGCAGTGTCGAGAGCGATGGCGCCCTCTTCGAGCTCGTCACCGAAAGAAGCCCCCAAGGCTTGCAGTGCGCGAATGCTACGCGAGGGCTCATTGCCCGCGTAGGCTGCGCCCAGCACCCGTCTGGCCAGGCCCGGATCCGCTTCGAGCGGCTCGTCGATCCTAGCAAGCTGTCGGTCGAGGTCGACTTGCATGATGTCCGGATCCGAGGCCAGCGATTCGAGGATCAACCGCTGCCTCGCGAGCCTCTCCGCCGAGTCCTCGGGCAAGGCCTCCAGTAGGCGGCGTGCGCTCGAGCGGATGCGCTCGGTGTCGTTCTCCCGAAGCGCGTCCCATTCGAGAGCGCGAGCAGTGGGGATGTGATCGGGGCGCAACTCGGCGATCGATTGCAAGGCTAGACGCGCGCTTTGCATGTCTCGGCGGACGAGCCGGTCGACCTCGGCCATGCTGGCAAACGCGCCCAGTGCCTCCGCGTCGCTGCGTGCCTCGCGTGCGCGGTGCATGGCAGAATCGGCCACGCGGGCGAACTCGCAGGCCTGAAGCTCGGCGTCTGTTTGCTGGACTCGCATCATGGCGTCTTCCGGCCGCTGCGCCGACGCTTGGCGGAGCACCTTGGCCGCATTGCCCGGAAGACCGGCCAAGCGATAAGTGTCCGCGGCCCGTTCGAGGTAGGGAGACCCGTTCAGGTGACGGGCGGCTAGGGTCATTAGATCGCCTGCAGCCTTGCTAGCGGGCCCGGCGGCTTCGAAGAGGTGTTCGACCAGCAGCGGATCTGGCGCAGCTCGGTCCAGGCTGGCGTCAGCAAGCTCCAGCCGTTCGCTTGCCGAGGTCGTCCACATCGATGCCCGCAGCATGCCTGCGATCTTGGTCGCTGGGTCGAGCTCGGCTTGCCTGGCAGCGCTTGCCGCGCGCAGATCGGGGGAGTCAATCTCGTCCTCGAGCACCCAGAGTGCGGGCCAGTAGTCGGTCGACGCCGTCAATGCCTCTTCGCAGGCTGCAATGGCGGTCTCGGTCGTAGCGGAGGCGAGGCGTGCCGCCATCGTGAATGCAAAGGCCTTGCGATCGCCGTCAGTCATGCAGCCCTCGTCCGACCAACGTCTGGCGCTCGCGGACACATCGACGTCGTCGAGCAGAAGGGCTCGCGCGATCAGCGGGTTCTGCGGCGCGCGCTTCTCGGCTCGAAGCAGAGCGCTCAGGCGATCGAGCCTCGTCGAGTGGTCGGCCATCTCCGCGAGTGCGAGTGCCGCGCCGGTTGCGAGCTGATCCGGCGCCCGGTCTAGCTCATGTTCGAGGGCCTCGACGAAGGCCGCACCGTTCTTGTGCCGTGCAGCATCGTCCGCGCGAACCATGCTCGCCAAAGGGCTCGACGCCTCATCCGACACCGTTTCGAGCATCCTCTGCAGTCGGGTCTCGTCCCCTTCATTCGCGCTCAGCAGACGCTGACACGCCCGGAGATACGGGGTCAACTTGGGCTCTGAGCGACACTCGTTCGACGCGTTCTCGAAGCGAGCAGGGTCCTGCAGCTCAGCGAACAAGCGCGCGCGCCGGGCGCTGCTCAGCACGCGGACCTCCGGGCTGATCTCCGATGCCTCGGAGTCGAGCGCCTCGAGCGCTCGTTCGAGATCGTCTCCAAGCGTAGCGGCTTCAGCGAGCGTCCATCGCGAAGCCAGATCGACAGCCCCGTCGAGAAGCGCCAAGACAGCCTTCGGACCCTCGTTCCTCATCCGGGCACGGGCGGCCGTGCGCAAGAGTGCAGCGGCTACGGGAGCAGACGCGTGCTCGGCTGCTTCGTGCAGTGAACCGACCGCCGTGTCCCAGTCCCCGAGCGCCCTGGACACACGGACCACACCGAGGTGTGCTGCGAGTCGCGAGGGGCTCAGCTCGAGAACGCGCCGGTACGCGTCCTGAGCCGATTGGAGCGCCCCCGAGCTCTCCATGAGCTCCGCGGCGTGCAAGTGCAGGAGCGCGCGAGCTTGGGTATCCGGCCAATGCTCGGCAGCAGACTGGAGGGCGCTGGCCGCGCCTCTCGCGTCGCCACGCGCCAGTCGCGCGGACGCCACCGAGATCAACGCGGCGAAATCGTCATCCCGAAGCGCGGCAGCATGAGAAGCTGCTTGCTCCGCTGCGGCCGGATTCGGAGCTTCCAGAGCTGAATGCTCGCGAGCAGCCTGAGTGCGGAGGCTCGCTCCTGGATGCTCAGCTCGAGGGCGGCTTCCTTTCCGAGGGCGTCCGCTGCGAGGGGCCAGTCCTCGCGGTTCATCGCGCATCGCCGTATTGCACGCACGACGACGACGTCGCGTGCATCCGCGGCCAAGGCCAGTTGGTAGCTACGTTCCGCGGCCTCGGCATCGCCCAGCTGCTCGTGGAGCTCGGCCGCTGAAGTGAGCAATCTCGCTCTGGATGAACCGACCGCGCGGCCCGCGAGCGCTTCGAGAAGCTCGATTCGCCGCTTCTTAGTCTCGGGTTGGTCACCGACCAGCGGCAACGTTTCTTCGCGAGCGCGCACCTGGAATACGGTTCGCTGTGCGACTCGCGCCCCCGCATCCGACGGGTTGGGGGGGCGGCTGACCCGCTTCGCCTGTGGCCGGGTTTGTGTCTCGACGAAGGCGTCGAGTAGATTCGCGATCGCATCCTCGTCGAAGTCGAACGAAGGCGTCTCCGACTCCCGGATTCCGGCGCTCAGGTCGTCTTCAGACATCGTGCCCCCAAAGCGGGGAGTCGGCATCGAGCCAAAATCTGAGAACGTCGAGGGCGCGCGGGGAGGTTCGCAGAGCGTTGAGCGAGAGGTTCGCGTCGAGAAGCGTGCTCAAAGCTGCGGCGATGCTTCCCGAGCTCAGCAAACCTGCGCGGTCGGCGCTTCGCTGGAGGCTTCGCGCAAATGCGATCAACCCGGACGTTGTGATCTTCGCATTGCCTACGCGGTCCTTCACTGCCTTACGGACGCTGCGCCGCAGCTTGACCTGCGCCGCCGGTAGGACCGGTCCCCCGGGCTCGAGCTCGCAACGTGCGGCTCGAAGAATGGCGGCCAACTTCCCAGCAAGCTTCTCTGCGGAATCATCGAGTAGTTGCCCAGCGCCGTGCGGCGTTCCCCAAGCGAGGCGGCCGGCCCTGAATCGCCCCTCCGCGTCGAGGCCTTTTTTGGAGGCGCGTGGAGCGAGCCAGTCCACCGCAGAGTCGCCCCGCTCGGCTTCGAGCACGGCGTCGGGATCATCCGAAAGCCTGATCGACCCTGCGCGCGTGCCGAAGCGCCGACAAATGCGCTCGAGATCGGAGCAGATCGGATCGTCTGGCGCCGCTCTCTTCGTTCTCCAGCGCACCTTCGTCAGTGCGGGTGTTGCGAAACGCAGGACGTCTCGAAGCAACTCGTCGGCGCTGGGGTCCCAGAGCGTGGAGACGGAGACTCGCTCGAAGTCCAATGCGCCGACGCCTGGATTCGGAGCGAGCCCCAAGGCAAGCTGCACGGCTTGCACGGCGGCCGCACGTCGAGCGTCGCCCCGCCAGAGCGCGGCATTCGCCAATCCATCGAGGAGCGTGGCGTCGAGGCGACCCTCATCGATCCGCTCCCAGATCGCGCGCTCGAACGTCATGAGAGCGCTGTGCCTCGCGCTCTCGTCGAGCAGCTCGACGAGATTCGAGATCGCATCGGCATGCGTGGGTTCCGCATCGAGGGCCCGTTGGTAGGCGTCGATTGCAGCGCCCTGGTTTCCAAGTTCGAGCTCGAGCGTACCGATGCGCGCCCAGATCGCGGCATCGGCGAGATTGAGCGCTTCGATCGCGCGCAACTCCTGGAGCGCTTCGGCCTTCGCACCGAGGCGTGTCTCTAGGAAGTCTGCAGCGCCGAGGTGTGCCACGCGTCGCTGTTCCTCTGGAATGCCGGCTATCGACAAGCTCCGGAGGCATGTGACGGCCTCCGTCCATTGTTCGAGCGAGACGTGGATCTCGGCTGCCAAAGCCAGGGCACCCGGATGGTCGGGCTCCGAGGCAATCAGCTCGTCCAGCACTTCGAGCGCGCCAGGCCGGTCGCTGAAGCCGCGAAGAAGTCGGGCCCGCTCGTACAAGAGGTCGTGGCGATCTTGCGGATCGCTGAGCGCAAGGCGCTCCGAGACCAGCGTTTCGAGCGCCTCGGCGTTCTCCTGCGCAGACAGCAGGTCGTGCAAGCGCCGGAACGCCACATCGCGGCGAGGGTCTTCATGGAGTGCGGTCCGAAACAGGTCCTCCGCTTGCTGGTACTGCTCGAGGCGATCCAGTCGCACGACGCCAGCCTCTTCCAAGAGATCGGCCTTGAGCGAGCCGTCGACGAAGGGCGCAAGGCGCTCGCAGGCCTGGGCGACCAAGGGCCAATGGCCCGCCTGTCGCGCCGCGTCTCGAAGGATCGCCCAGACGGAGAGGTCGTCGGGTCGCTCGTTCACCGCGGCACTCAGCAGAGCCACGGCTTCGTCGCCCCGGTCCGCCTCGACCAGAGCGCGGCAATACGCCGCGTCGAGTGCGTCGCGTCCGATCGCATGGCTGTGTCGTCGCTTGTGTTCGAGTGCGTGCGCACGGATTTCGGCGTCATCTCCGGGCGCCAGGGCCTCGTCGATCGCGGTCGTCGCATCGCTTTGCGACTCGGAGAGCACCCCGGCCTCTTGCGCGAGCATGAAGATTTCGTCGGCCGCCCCGGCTCCGTGGGCGATTCGTGTGACCCGCAATCCTTGTAGAAGCGCAGCGGCGCGCAGGCTCTCGCTCGGCGCCAGGGCCGCGAGCTGGAGCCATGCATCCCCGGATGACGAGGTCCCTTCAGCGAGCGACGCGCGGAGGGCGCCATAGGCGGTCTCGAACCCTTCGGCGGTCTCTTCCGAAGATGCGCTGGCGTCTGCTAGGATTTCCTCCGAGGCCGCGCGCTGCTCTGCCGAGGTGAGCCCGCTCGGAATCGACAAGAGGGCCACCGCAGCCGCCATCGCGCTGCTCGGATGCTCGAGGCCTCGTTCGTAGGCATCGCTCGCCTCTGCGCTGACGGATTCGCCGGACGCCAGCGCGTCGCCCAGAAGCAGCGCATAGAGCTCCGGTACACCGCCGCCAAGCGCGGAACCCGAGAGCCGATCGTAGGCGCGCAGGGTCGCATCAGCGGCCCCTCTGCGGCGAGCGACGTCGAGAAGCGCCAAAGCCGGGGAGGGCGAGAAGGGGTCTTCGGAGAATGCCTGCTCGTAGGCCTGCTGCGCGGCCCCGAGATTCCCGGATCGCTCGGCTGTCGCGCCCGCTAGAAGCAGCGACAGCTCACCGGGCCCGGTCCCCAACCGTCCGTCCGCGCGTTCCCGGGCCAGCGACACCACGTCTTCCGGGCGCCCACCTTCCCGCAAGACCCCGTCGAGCAGAGAGACGACATAGCGATCATCTGGGGCCTCGATCGAGGCTTGCCGAAGCACGCGCTCGGCGGCGCTCCAGTTTCCGCTTCGAGCATAGGCCTGACCAGCGGCGCTCAGGTGCTTAAGCTTCGATTCGCCGCAGGCGACTCCCGCGAGTGTTTCGTGGGCTTCAGCCAACAAGGTCTCGTTCCCGGACCATGCGGCATGGGCCCGAGCGACTCCAGGGGCCCATTCGAGGCTCTTGGGGTCGTGGACGGCGTCGCACAGCAGGGCCTGGGCCTGTTGATCGGCACCCAAGCCATGCTGCGTCACGTAGAACTGCGTGAAGGCGATCGAGGACCGTTCGGCGGGTTCGAGGTCGCACTGGCTGAGCTCGGCGCAACGCTCCAGTATTTGATCTGGCTGCTTCGCGCGGAGGGCCGCGCCGAAGGCTTCTCGAACGAGCCGCGTCTTGGGGCTGCCGGCCGCCGCGATCGCCTCATCGTAAAGGATCTGCACATCCGACTCGGTCACCGGGCTCGACTCGGCGAGCTGTGCAGCGTGCCAGAGGCATCGGGCGCGCGCTTCGCCGTCTGCGGCGCCCGCACACTCCCGCAATCGCGCGACCCGATCTGCGACGGCACCACTCCGAATCGCGGTCACGTCGTTCAGAGCCTGCAGGTACTCGGACTCGGGAAATCGGGCGGCGGCGTCGCGAAGCATCTCGCCGGCATGCAAATCATCCCCTTCGTGGAACGCGCGCCGAAGCACGTGCCCTACGAATGCAGGGTCGTCTGGTGCGTTCGCACGAAACCAGTCGGAAGCGGACCGGACCGCCGCTTCATCGTCCAGCTTTTCCGCGATACGCAAGGCTTTCAATCGAATCGAGGGCCGATCGGGAAACAAGCGCAGAGCCGCATCGAGGTAGTTCGCAGCGGAATCCGCGTCCTCGAGCCGTACCTCGCTGCAGGCCGCAGCCTCTTGCCAAAGGAACGCCGCCATCGAACGTCGTTCCGAGTCGGGAACAGGAAGCTCGAGCGGATCGGTCGGCTCGTCGCTTTCGCTCGCGTCCTCGAGCAGGCGCGCCATCGACGTCGCCGCGCGTATCAGCACGTCCCAGCGCTCGTGCTCCCTCGCAATGCGAAGTTGAAGAGAGCGCGCTTGCCACAGCAAGGCCCGCGATTCACAAGCGCGCTCGAGCGCATCAATCGCTTCATCGGGACGGCCGGCTTCGATTTCGCTCAACGCGAGGTCGATGAACAGAGCAGCCGCAAGGCTTGGTTCGGATGCATGTAGCGCCTGCGTATGCACGGCAAATCGAAGGGACTCCGCGTCGCCCCGGGATTCGGCCAGCCACTCGAGCATCAGGGCCGGCACTGCGGGCCCACGAGCACGCGCGATGGCTTCTCGCAGATGCGATGGCCAGTCCTCCGACCGCAGAGCCAAATCCAAAAGGGCCGCTGCGCCGACCGAGGGGCTCCCAGCATGGGCGACCAGCGACGAGGCAATCGCGCTCGCGTCGTGGCCGTTCTCGTCCCGTTCGGCGATTCGAAGCTGCGCGATCAAGGCGGGCTGAAAGCTCGGAGCCGCTGTGCACGCCTGCCCGTAGTGGTCGAACGCCGCGAAGGTCTCGTCGAGCTCGTGCTCGTAGAGCGCCGCCACTTCGTAGAGAATCGCGGCCTGGGCCCTAGGCTCGGTTTCGCATTCGAGCTCACGGCGCAGATTGACGATGCGAGACTCGACCAAGTCGCGCTTCCGCGCAGCCTCTGCCGGGCTCGGTGGCGGCTTACCCATCATCGGCCGCCCCCAGTTACGCGAGTGTCCAGCCGCCGTCGATGACCATGACATCCCCGGTCACGTAGTCGGATTCGTCGGAAGCCAAGAAAACCGCGCCGCCAGCGATGTCTCGCGGCTGGCCCACGCGGCCCGCGGCGGTTCGATTCACGATGCTCGAACGAATCTCGTCGTTGTCGACCAAGACCTGCGCGAACTTGGTTTCGATCAGGCCTGGCGCAATTGCATTGACCCGAATACCCGCGCCGCCGAGCTCCATCGCCAAGGTCTTCGTCATCGAGATGACGGCGGCCTTGGTCATCGCGTACACACCCTGCATCGGGGCCGCCATGAGGCCGACCACGCTCGCGATGTTGACCACCGACCCCCGCGCCTTTCGTTGCTGCAGGTGCCCGGCTACGAGTTGAATCATTCCAAAGTAGCCCTTCACGTTGACCTCGAAGGTCTTGTCCCAGGCGCCTCCGTCGATGCTCAGCATTGGGCCGAAGTGTGGGTTGGTCGCGGCATTGTTCACGAGGATGTCCACCTTGCCGTAGGCTTTCAAAGCCGTGTCGAGCATGTCTTCGCGCTGCTCGGGGTGACCCACGTGACAGGCGATCGCCATCGCTTCACCCGCCCGCCCGCGAATGTCATCTGCAACGGCCTCGAGGCCGTCGATCTTGCGGGAGACCAGGATGACTTTGGCTCCTTCCTCGGCCATTTGGCTCGCGATCGCCGCCCCGATTCCCCTGCTTGCCCCCGTTACGATCGCCACCTTGCCCGCTAGGCGCTCAGCCATGCCTTCCCCTCCTTTGCTCAGAGACGTATAGCGCTCCGCGGGGTGTTTTTACCAGCGCCATCTGCATGGGGGTTGCGCCGATCCACGACTGAGCAAAACTGGGCGTTTGCTCGTTTCGCTCCAGAGGTCGTTCTGACGCTGTTCTACGCCATCACTGCGGTCGTCGTGGGATTCATCGCGGTGGTCTGGGGAGCGGATCGTTTCGTCCATGGAGCGGCTGGCGTGGCCAGTAACCTCGGACTGAGTCGCCTGGTCATCGGTCTCACGATCGTCGCTTTTGGGACCTCCGCGCCGGAGATGTTGGTATCCGGCATGGCCGCCGCCGCGGGAAGCCGCGAGATGGGCATCGGCAACGCGATTGGCTCGAACATCACCAACGCCACGCTCGTTCTAGGCGCAGCGGCCTTGGTGCAGCCGCTCAGCATTCACTCGAGGCTTCTGATTCGCGAGATTCCGGTCTTATTCCTGATCATGGCGCTCGCTGGGGGTTTCCTCTGGGACGGAGAGCTGAGTCGGATCGAAGGCCTCGTCTTGTTGGCGGGAATGGTCGCTCTGGTCGTCTGGATCAGCTTCCAAGGCCGTCAAGAGCCGTCCGAAGCGATCCGCGATCCAGCCATGGCCTTCGAGGATGATCAGATCCCGAGCTCGCTCCCGACGCCGAGGGCCGTCGCCGTCCTTTCCGTCGGCCTTCTGGTCCTCTTGGCCGGATCCCGGGTCCTCGTCTGGGGCGCTGTCGGAATCGCCCGCGATCTAGGCGTTAGCGAGCTCGTGGTCGGTCTCACCCTCGTGGCGCTCGGGACGAGCCTCCCCGAGCTCGCTGCTTCGGTCGCCGCGGCCCGCCGGGGAGAGCCGGACATCGCCGTGGGCAACGTCGTCGGCTCGAACATGTTCAACTTGCTCGGGGTCCTCGGCCTTCCTGGGATCATCGCACCGGGCGAAGTCGACCGCTCCGTCATCTTCCGAGACTTCCCGATCATGGTAGGCGCGACCCTTCTGCTACTCTTGATGGCGGTCGACGAGCGGAGCCACATCGGTCGCAGCCGAGGCGCCGCCTTGATCCTCGTCTTCGTCTTGTATTTCGTGATCCTCTTCTGGCACCCTTCGCTGCCGCGGATCCCGTCCTAGGCGTCGCGCGCCCACACCAAGGTCATGTTGTTCGCCGGCATCTGAACGCGCTCCTGCAGCGTGAATCCCGTCCGGCCAGCGAGCTCGGTCAGCTCGTCGATGTCGCGGACGCCCCAGTCCGGGTTGCGGGACCGAAGGCTCTCGTCAAACGCCGCGTTGCTAGGCGCCGTGTGCTCCCCATGAAGCCGATAGGGGCCGTACGTGATCAGTGGAGCTCCGGATGCGAGCACCTTGCGCGCCCCTTCGAAGAGAGCTTCGGAGGTTTCCCATCCCGATATGTGGATCATGTTGATGCTGAGCACGGCATCGGCTTCTGCGAGCGGCCATGTCGGCCAGCGCACGTCGAGCTCGATGGGAGTCAGGAGGTTACTCCGGCCAATCTCGGCGACCCAGGAGCCGATGCTCTGCAGGGCATGCGGCGAGACGTCGCTCGGTTGCCATCGAAGGGCTGCAAGCTGCTCGGAGAAATAGACCGCATGCTGACCTGTTCCACTCGCGACTTCGAGAACCAGGCCTCGCGGCGGGAGCACCCGACGAAGCACGTCGAGAATCGGTTGCCGATTGCGCTCCGCTGCTGGCGCGAATCCCTTTGCCATCGTGTCGACATAGCTCATAAGTTCCGGTCATCGAAGCAGACACGCCGGATTCGAATGGACGCATGGGTTGGGGGCTGGTCGTGGCGCTCTGCCTCGGTGTGCCTTGGCTCACGCGGGGCTTGCTCCTGCGCGAAAAGGGCATGGTCCTCACCCTGGCCGATCTTCGAGGATTTCTATCCGACACATCCATCGCCTTGCTCGTGCTGGGCGCCGTAGGCCTGTTCTTCTCCACGGGCCGGTACTGGGGCAGGGCGCTCGGACTGCTGGTCCTGCTTGCCTTCGTGTTGCTGAGCTTCGCCATGTACGAGTTCATCTCGGTATTCGATTCCCTCTATGCGCTCAGCCACGCAGGCTTCTTGACCGATTCGACCTTCCTTGGTGGTTCGGCGGGTGCTGCGGCACATCCTCTTCTTCTCGGCTCCTCGATCGTCCTCTCGATCATCGCAGCGTTCTCCGCTCGATCTCCGAAGGAACGCTGGTGGCCCTTTTGGGGACTCGCGCTTGCCACGACCGTGCTCGGCCAAGCAGCCATCCGTGTGTCTCATGAGCAAGACGAGTGGCGTCAGCGTCATGCAATCTACGCCAACCTAGCGATCGTCGGAGCCTCACCGAACGAGGAATCAGGAACGATCAGCGCCGAGGTGCGCGATGCCTTCCGAGGCAATCTGCATGGAGAACGCTGGATCACTCCGCTTCTCGATCGCCCGAACGTCTTGTTGATCATGGTCGAAGGAGCTTCGGGTGCCTACCTCCCTTCGGTTGCAGCAGCCCAAGGCGTCGAGAGCGCCATCCGCATGCCCAGGTTGGACGCACTTGCGCAGGAACACATCCTCTTCACGCAGGTGATTTCCCATCAGCGCCAAACCAATCGGGGCGAATACGGAATTCTTTGCGGGGACTACCCCAAGCTTCTCACCGACCAATCCAAGATGAGCGAGCAAACCTACGGCTCGGCGCGCCGGTGCCTGCCCCAAGTCTTGCGCGAGCACGGTTACATCACGGCGTACATACAAGCGGCGCCGCTGGGGTTCATGCTCAAGGACCAGTTCATGAAGAAAGCCGGCTTCGACGAGCTGGTCGGCGATCCCTGGTTCGTGAAGAGCTATGCACGCACGGACTGGGGCGTGGACGACAAGGCGTTCTTCGAGCAGTCGCTCGAGAAGGTGGTCGCGCTTCATCGTGCATCGCAGCCCTTCTTCGCCACGCTCTTGACGGTGGGCACGCACCATCCCTTCACCATCCCAGACGATGCCGTTGCGAGCGGTGCGCGAACCCGCCAGGAGCAAGCCTTCCGCTGGGCCGACGACGCGCTCGCCGGGTTTCTGAACGCGCTCGAGGGACGGGGCGTGCTGCGCGACACGGTCGTGATCATCACCTCCGATGAATCGGCGGGTCTTGCGAGGGCGGAGAGCGCGAGCCAGAGGCTGCTCTCTCAGAGCTGGTCGTTCGTAGTCGTCATGCTGCCCACCCCAAAACGAAAACGAATCGACCTGCTCCAGGCACACGTCGACACTGCGCTCTCTCTGACCGATCTTCTCGGAATAGAGGGGCTGGCGCGCGAGTTCCTGGGGCGAAGCTGGTTTCGCGACTACGATGCGCCTCGACGGCTGTTTGCGGGGAACACCTATGCGCGTCGCGTGATCATGTGGGAGGCGTCTGGCAGCGCCGTCATCTGCAGCGAGTCCTTCCGAGATTGCACACGATCCACTCCAGAGCGAGGCCTCGTGTTTGGACCCAGTCGACGGAGCGTGCCTGCAGAGGCGCGTGAGCGGCGTCTCTTGACGGAGATCGCACGGCTCACGCGCTCGGGTCGTCGCGACATGACGGAGGCAGAAGGACTTGATCTACTCGCCCAAAGGGAAGTCGACGTGAGAGCCTCCGACGGAAAGAAGCTTCTCATCGGGGGCCAGTATCTGCGCGTTCCCGCGGGAACGAACCTAATCGTGGATCTGGACCTCGAGGTCCTCGGTGAGGGTGCCGTGGTCGACTTTCACCATGATGTCTTTCTGAACGGCCACTCCAAGCTCGAGCGCAAGGGTGTTCTAGTACGAAATGGCGAGCGATGGAGCCTTCGGTACGAGATCGGGGTCCCGGCGAATTCCGACCAACTCGTGGTTCAGCTCTACGCGACCACGGTGGCTGGAGAGACCGCACGCATTCAATTCGACGAAGCGCGTCTGGGGATGATCCCGGCCGCGATCCACTCGGAGGCCGTGCGCATCGTCACGGAGGCGAGGTCGCCGTCGGACCTGCGCTGAGTTGAAGCCTGCACCGAATTCGCCGGAGCTGCTCCAGTTCCCAGCGCTCGAGCTCGCTTCGAAGGAGCTCATTCAGCTCTCGATTTCCGACCTCGTGGCTCGAGCGTTCGCCGGGATCGTGCTCGTGATCGTAGAAGATGGTGGTGTCCGCAGCTCGATGGTGGATGAGCCGATACGCGTCGCGAGTGATCGCGCCCTTTGGCTCGTAGCCCTCAGCGGTCTGATGAATGCTGCGAAGTCTGCCGCGAATCGTCGCGTCATCGAGCGCCGGAAGCCGAAAGCTCTCGAATAGCTGCCGCCCCCGGACCGGAAACGCTTCGGAAAACGTCGACCTGCTCGGCAGCTCGGGGTCGAGCGTGAACAGGCTCTGCGCGGCGATGTCACTTGGGAGGGGCAATCCGAGGAAGTGCAGAACGGTCGGCGCGACGTCGGCCAGACTCACGCCCACGTGGGCCTCGGCGGGTGTCAACTCCGAATGCCAGAGCATGAGCGGCACGTCGATCATCCATGCGTTCAAATACACGTGGTGTCCCCAATAGGAATGCTCGCCAAGCGCCTCCCCGTGATCCGAGAAGAAGATGACCAAGGTGTCGTCCAGCCAATGTTCCTGCTGGAGGTATTTCATCAAGCGTCCGAGCTCTCGATCGAAGTATGCGACTTCACTCAGGTACGCATTCCGCTTGCCCTTGCCGAACGAAAAACCGGGCTGGGGCAGGTACGGGTCGTGCGGAGCGTAGAAGTGGATCCAGGCCATCATCGTAGCGCCGTCGTCCCGCGCTCGGCTGAGCCGGTCGATCAAAGCGTCGGTTGCCGCTGCATCGCTAGCGGCGAAGTCCGTCTCGACTCCGGGTGCTAGAAACTGTTCGACGATCGGAAGGCGAAACCAGCTCACGTCGGGCAAGATGGCGACTTGCCGGTCGATGAGCGCTCGCGTGAGAGTGAAGATCGTCTCTGGAAGAGACGGAGAGACATAGAGCTCGCCGGGGCTCAATCCCGTGAACGCGCTGCCTACTGCAAATAGCGTCGCAGGGTAGGTCGACGTCGCGTTCACGAACGACACGGCCGATTTCGCCCAGCTCGAGAGCTCCGGGGTCACGGCCCGTCCGCCGGCCGTGATCCCAACCACGTCCTTTCGGAGAGCATCGACCGTGATGACGATCACGTTCTTGCGCCGCTCGGGTGCAATGCCGATTGGCGAGATCTCCAGCAGCGGTTTCGGATCTGGGCAGCCGAGACCGTTCACCGCCCAGTCCTCGTCGGATCCAAAGCGCGGCAAGACGTAGAGAGTGGCCAACGCGCCCGCTCGGCTCTGCGCGATGACTTCACGTTGGCCCGTGGCGACCAACGACGGATCCAGCCGCGAGCCTGCTCCACAGAGCAGACAAACGCTCGCCGCGCCCAGCACGAGAGATCGATACCGCGACTGACGGAAGAGCCGATAGACGACGGCAGCGAAGAGAACGCCGGCTGGAAACACGAGCTGCGCCGTCGAATAGTCGTAGGCGCGGTAGCGTACGATGGCGGCCGTCAGCAACGCGATTGCGACGAGCCCGAGCGCAAGCCAAGCTGCCCTCGGAATGCCGCTTCGGGTCCGTGATCCGAGGAGCAACCAGAGCCAGCCGCCTCCGCCCGCGACGGCGACCAGCGCAAGCATTCCGATCCGCGCGGTCTCGCGCCGCTGGTGAAGCAGCCAATGTGGCCCCGAGAGCAGGAAGTCCGTGTGCTCCCAGGCCATCGCGATCGAAATCGAGATGACGGCGAGAGTCGCGACTATGATGACGGCCCTCGACGATTCGGCGACGCGCGATGCAGCCCCGAGGATCAGAGCCGTCGGGATCGAGCCTACCAAGGCAAGCCAGCAGAGCTGACTGAGCAGCGCGAAGGAGACCTCGCTTTGGGGCAGGAGGCCGATGAGCAGGAGCGCGGTGCATCCGAGGTACGCCGAGGCCCAGAGCTCGAGCGGTGAAGCCCATGCCCTAGTCTGCATCGAGCTCCGCCACCTTCTCATCGAGCGACTGTTCGGATGCGATCTGCCGGCTCGCTCGAACCGGAGGCTCGAACGTGCTTCGCAGGAGCCTCCAGCGCAGATTGAAAGGAAGCTCGGTGAGCCCCCAGATCTCGATGTCGCGGCGTTCGGCGCGGAGGTCGAGCATGAAGTAGTCCCCGTATTGGCGATAGGGGTACCGCGATGCGAAAGCGGCCCGGTCCTCCTCGGAGAAAGCATCGACCGCGGCGATGAACACCCAAGCTTTGGCCCCCTGATCGTTTGGGATCTCCCTGCGTGGTTGCTGCGACCAGCGATGGGTGACTCGGTCGAGAGTGATGTCGAATCTGGGTTCCAAGCGAAGCGTCTTGAGGCTGGTGTGAAGCTCGACGCCCGTGTCTCGATCGGTCCAGGCCTTCACTCTGGTTGCAAAGCGCAGCTCCGGTCTCCCGGAGTCATAGGTATCGATCACGCCCCGCACCGGAGTGAAGAACCACATCGAGCCGCCGACGTAGCGCCCCTCTGGCACGATCTGAACGACTCGGATCGCCAGAGGGACGAGCAGCAGCAACACGCTCCAACTCGCCGCGACACCGGCCCTTCCACGAACCCATCGGGCCATCGTGAAGAGTGAAGTCGTGACTGCGATTGCGACCCCAGGCAGGGTCGGCCAGGCCCAATATGAATGCACGATGGCGCTCCAGCGGAAGGTCCAATAGTGAACCAACCCAGCGAACAGAAACGCGAGAGGCACCAAGTCCCGCGCGCGCGCCGTGCCCCGGGCGAAGCGGACCAGCCAGGCCCCCGCCCAGGCTGCGGAGATTCCCAGGATCGGGGCCGTGAACATCAGCTCCGGCACCACCAAGAGGTGTGTCCGAAACCGATCCCAGGAGAGCGCTCGCCTCGCATTGAACGTTCCAACGAGCTCGTCCAAGTTGCCGGTTAGCAGCTCGACCAAGATCACGTGCCCGGCGAAGCACAGACCGACCCAGACGCAGAACACGAGGAGCTGCGGGAATGGCTCGGAGCCCTTCTTGATGCTGTAGGCCCAGTGCAGGGCGATGCTCAACGCGACGTAGTAGGCGGGCCAGTCCCAGCTGGTCGCGACTGCGAACGTGACGAGGAACGCGACGAATTGCACCCATGGCCAGGGCTTGTCGCGGGGTCTCTGAATGTAGAGGTAGAGCGCGAGCAGCGACCAGAAGATGAAACCAGCCGAATGGTTGGCCATGTTGATGTAAATCGCGTTGATCGGCAGGGCGACGTAGAGCGCGGCGGCGGCGAGGCCATGAGCGTCGTCCCAGAGCCGCCGCACGACAGCGAAGAGCATGATGAGGGCCGCGACGCTCCAGGCACCCGCAACGAGACGAATCGAGAGCTCGCGGTCGCCGAAGATCTTGACGCTCACGACGTTGTGCAGGTGCAACGAGAGTGGTGCGTGGGTATAGAGATGCTCCGGCTTCGGAGGTACGTTTGCCGTGTCGTACTGAAGCGGGAAGAGAACACCCCAACGTAGAGTGTTTCGTGCGGCGTTGTGGTACGCGGCCCCGTTCCATCCGTTGTGGCCGCGCGTCCATTGATCGGCAACGCCCCAGACGGCCAGCAGCACTTGCACCGCAAGCACTAGACCAAAGGCAATGCGAACCGGCCTTCGCCTCTCGCCGACGCGGTCAAGGCTCATCCCGTCGCAGTATGGCCGTTCCGGGCCAGCCCGTCAGCTTTCGAGGAGCCGACGCGCGACGACGTGTGCTTGGATTTCGTTGGCGCCTTCGAAGATGCTGAGGACGCGCGCATCCACCAGCAGGCGGGAGGCCGTGTACTCCTCCGCGTATCCATTTCCGCCGTGGATTTGGACGTTGGCGTCCGCAGCTTCCCATGCCGAACGCGTGGCCAAGAGCTTCGCCATGCCGGCTTCGAGGTCGCAGCGCTTCTCCTGGTCCTTCTCGCGCGCGCTGAAATACGTGAGCTGGCGTCCGGCCTGGATGCGACAGATCATGCGGCCGATCTTTCGGGCGACGCGCGGGAACTGGAAGATAGGGCCGCCGAATTGCTCACGCTCGGTTGCGTATAGGATCGCGTCCTCGAGCGCCGCCTGGGCCACACCCACACCCCGCGCGGCCGTCTGAATGCGTGCGCTTTCGAAGGTCCGCATGAGCTGCTTGAAACCGGCGCCTTCCTCGCCCCCGAGCAGGGAGTCCGCCGGCAGCTCGAAATCTTCGAAGCTCAGCTCGTACTCTTTCATCCCACGGTAGCCGAGCACCGTGATTTCGGTTCCGGTGAGGCCCGGGTCTACGAACTCCGCCTCCCCGTCTTCGCCAGTCCGGCGGGTCTTCTCCGCGAGGAACATCGAAAGGCCCTGGTACCCTGGCTCGTCCGCATTGGTGCGGGCGAGAAGCGTCATCAGGTCAGCGCGGACAGCGTGCGTGATCCAAGTCTTCTGCCCGTTGACCACGTAGCTCCCGTCGGGCTGTTTCACCGCACGCGTGCCGAGGTGGGCCAAGTCCGAGCCGGTATTGGGCTCGGTGAAGACCGCAGTGGACAGAACTTCGCCCGCCGCGAGCTTCGGGAGCCATTTCTTCTTCTGTTCCTCGGTGCCACCACCCATGATTAGCTCGGCGGCGATTTCCGAGCGTGTGCCGAGAGAACCGACACCGATATAGCCGCGCGACAGCTCTTCGGTGACGACGCACATGGCCACCTTGCTCATGCCGAGGCCGTCGTATTCTTCGGGTATCGTGAGCCCGAACACGCCGAGCTCGCTCATCCGATCGAGGATGTCCATGGGGATCAAGACGTCGTTGCGGTGGATGTCCTGCGCGCGCGGAATGACCTCCGCATCGACGAATTTGGAGAACTGAGAACGAACCTCGTCGAGCATCTCGTCGCCCAGCCCCGGGTTCGGGAATCCGTGATCCCGGGCGTGTGCGGCGAGCTCGATGTAGACTTGCCCGCTCGCGTGCTCGTTCGAGAACGCGACCACCTCGGGCCTGAGGACGGTTTCGCGCAAGTCGCCGTCGGTGACTCCGACCTCGCTGAGGCTGATGTTTTCGCAAGCCCCGAGATCGACGCCGCCGACGATCGAGCGCGCCACTTCTCCGATGTACGCGCGCGCAACCTTGGCCTCGTATTCACCGCCGACTCGGTCGGCCCAGTCGGCCAGCTGACGGCATGCTTCGAGCTCGGTTGCGAGGTATGCGACGGCATGCGCGGCCAGCTGGTGTTGATTCAGCTTCTTCGCGCTGATGCGCTCGCCGTCGGAGACGAGCGTCTTGACGTTGTCGTGTGCGCGCTTGTAGACGCCCTCGATGGCTTTGATGACTTCGTGCATGGCTGCTCCTAACCGTTGGCGATCGCGGCTCGGGTTTCTTCGAGATTCTTCAATCCTGGTCGAGGCGCGCCGACGAGACACGCGACCGTGCCGTGCAGCTTGTTTTCGTACATGAGCTGATGCGCTTTGGGGATTTCGTCCCAGGTGAAGAGCCGCGTCATCACCGGCTTGATCTTGTTCTGAATGACCAGTCGGTTTGCGCGACTCGCGGAATCAGCGTCCGCGAAGTGCGAACCGATGATCGACTTCTGGCGCATCCACAGATGTCGTACGTCGAAGTTCAAATCGTATCCCGTGGTCGCCCCGCAAATGACGATGCGCCCGTACTTGGACGCCAGGAACACGCTCGCCGGGAACGTCGTCTTTCCCACGTGCTCGAATACCACCTCAGGCCCTTTGCGTTCGCCGAGGATTTCCCAGATGCGCTTTCCAAAGCCCTTGAGGTCTGCGGCGTGGGCCTTTTCCTCTTCGGGTGTCATGTTGTCCTTGTACTGAAGCGCCGGGAAGTCTTTGCGATTGATGAACCCGTGCGCTCCGAGTTGCATGACGAGCTCCGCCTTGTCGACACTCGACACCACCGCGATCGCGCGCGCGCCCATCAATTTGCAGAGTTGAACCGCGAATACGCCGAGACCGCCGCCGGCGCCCCAGATGAGCACATCCTCGCCTGGTTGAACCTTGGCCCTATCGACCAACATGCGGTGAGCCGTGTAGTACGTGAGGCCATAGCTCGAAGCCTCTTCCCAGCTGAGGTGTGCCGGCTTGGGAAGCACTTGCTGCGCCTGAACCCTGGTGAACTGCGCGAACGATCCATCCGGAGTCTCGTAGCCCCAGATGGTCTGCAGGTCGTTCGTGCCCGGATTGACGAGATGGTTGCAGTGCAAGACGACTTCATCGCCCACTTTGTGGTCGTGGACCCCGGGGCCGACCGCCCAGACGACGCCCGACGCGTCCGATCCAGCGATGTGGAAGTCGAGGCCATGGCCTTTGAGGATGTTCACTGGCTGTCCGAGGCCCGCCCAGATCGCGTTGAAGTTGATCCCCGCCGCCATGACCTGCACGAGCACCTCACCGGGACCGAGCTCCCAAACCCGAGCCTCTTCCTCCTTGAACGATCGCATCGGCTCCCCGAAGCGTTCGGGCCGAATGACGAATGCGTGCATCTTCTCGGGCACGACGCCTAGCTCTGGGAGTTGACCGACGGGTATGATCTCTGGACGTTCACTCATGTCTTCCTCACGGGGTGTTGCGGAGCGCTGCTACATAGTCCCGGCTCAAGTGTTCGCAAAGGCTCAACGGCGTTTCGCCGAGGCCTAAGTCTCGTTCGGCGCGTGCTTTCAATCGCTCGCGTCCACCTAGGGTCGAAATCCCGTGTTCGCCATGTTTTCGGCCGAAAAGATCGAGCGCCCAGTGGACCTCGCCCTGTCTGCGGCGCGCGCTCAGGGCCGATTCGAGGTGCCGCCGATGCCGATCGAGTGCCTCGATCAGCTCGTCGATGCCCGTACCTGCGGTCGCGCTCGTGGCGACGATCGGCGTCTCCCAGTCCGCGTCCTGACCGCCGTCGGCTCCCACTGCATGCGCGGTTCGAAGCGCGCCCTGGAGGTCGGCGACGGCGCGTCTGGCCATCTCCTGGTGATCGGACTTGTTGACGACCAGTATGTCGGGGATTTCCATGATCCCCGCTTTGAGGAACTGAAGAACGTCGCCACTGCCTGGTTGAATTACTAGGACGACCGTGTCCACGACGTGGACGATGTCGATCTCCGATTGCCCTACGCCGGTGGTTTCGACCAGGACCATGTCGTAGGCCGCGGCGAGGACACGCACGGCGGAGTTGGCCGCGTATGCCAGGCCGCCTACTTCACCGGCTGTCGCGAGTGATCGGACGAACAAGCCCGCGTCGCTCGGATCGAAGCTCATCCGTGCGCGGTCGCCCAGCAACGAGCCGCCCGAGCGCACGCTCGAAGGATCGACTGCCACGATACCGATCGTACGACCGGATTGCCGAAGTCCGCGGGCGAGCGCCGACGTGAGGGTACTCTTTCCGACACCAGGGGGACCCGTGAGTCCGACGCGATGGCCAGCCGAGGCCTTGGGCGCATCTTTGAGCGCGGCCAGCAGGGCTGCGACTTCCGCCTGTGAACCGGCTCGACGATCCTCGACGAGATTCAAGGCACGGGAGACCGCGGCCTTTTCCGAGGACATCACATGCTGCGCGTGCTCGGCTGGATCACTCGGCGGCATGCTGGCGGTCCACCAGATCGATCAGATCGCTCATGATCTTGTCTAACTCGAAGTCCTTTGGCGTATAGACCGCAGCGATCCCTTCGCTACGAAGCCGAGCGGCGTCCGCCTCTGGAATGATGCCGCCCGCGACGACCGGAATGTCGCCGAGACCCGCATCGCGAAGACGCCGCACGACCTCGGGAACGAGGGCGAGGTGAGAACCGCTCAGGATGCTGAGGCCGATGAGATGTACGCCTTCTTCGAGTGCCGATGCGACGATCTGCTCGGGAGAGACGCGAATCCCCTCGTACACCACGTCGAAGCCGACATCGCGCGCCTTGATCGCAATCTGCTCGGCACCATTCGAGTGGCCATCGAGCCCCGGCTTGCCGACCAGAAGCTTTGCCCGCCGCCCCATTCGCCGTTCGAGCTCACTCAGACGTCTCCGCAGTCGCGCGACGTTCTCGGCTGCGGCCCCCGTGCCGGAAGTCTTCACCGTGGCCCCAGACACGCCGGTCGGAGCGCGATACTCGCCCCAAACTTGGCGAAGGGTGTTGGCCCATTCCCCGGTGGTCACGCCCGCATGGGCGGCCGCAATCGACGGGATCATCATGTTCTCGCCGGTCTGGGCCACACGCCGCAGCTCTGCCAGCGCTCGATCGACGGCGCCCTGGTCTCGCTCCTCTTTCCAGCGGGCGAGGGCGGCGCGCTGCTTGGCGTCGACCTCGGGGTCGACGGTCAGTATCGCTTCGTCGAGGTTCCCCGTGAGCGGGGAAGGCTCACTTTCGATGAACTCGTTGACACCAACGACGATCTGATCGCCCCGCTCGATCGCACGAAGCCGCGCAGCGTTCGATTCGACGAGCTTTTGCTTGATGTAGCCGCTTTCGACGGCCTCCACCGCGCCGCCGCGCTTGAGCACTTCTTGTACCTCAGCCCATGCGGATTCGATGAGATGTTCGGTCTGCGCCTCGACGACCTTGCTGCCATCGAACAGGTCTTCGTATTCGAGGAGATCGCTCTCGTACGCCAGGATCTGCTGTGCGCGAAGGGACCACTGCTGGTCCCAAGGCCGCGGCAAGCCGAGTGCCTCATTCCAAGCAGGTAGCTGAATCGCGCGTGCGCGTGCGTCCTTGCTGAGCGTGACCGCGAGCATTTCGAGGACGATGCGGATGACGTTGTTTTCGGGCTGTTGCTCGGTGAGCCCGAGTGAGTTGACTTGGACGCCGTATCGGAAGCGCCTTTGCTTCGGATCGGTTACGCCATAGCGTTCCCGTGTGACGCGGTCCCAGAGTCGGACGAAGGCGCGCATCTTGCAAAGCTCTTCGACGAAGCGAATGCCGGCGTTCACGAAGAAGCTCATCCGACCGACCACCTTGCCGAACTCGCTCTCCGGCACTCGGCCCGTTGCCTTCACCGCGTCGAGCACGCCGATTGCCGTGGCCAGCGCATAGGCGAGCTCCTGCGTCGGCGTCGCGCCAGCCTCCTGCAGGTGGTAGCTACAGATGTTGATCGGATTCCACTTCGGAGCCTCATCGACCGTGTAGGTGATCAGGTCGGTGATCAGCCGCATGGACGGCGCCGGCGGAAAGATGTGGGTGCCCCGCGACAAGTACTCCTTGATGATGTCGTTCTGCGTGGTTCCGAGGAGGACTCGATGGTCGACTCCCTCTTCTTCGGCGACCGCTATATACAGCGACAAGAGCCATACCGCAGTCGCGTTGATCGTCATCGAGGTATTCATCTGATCGAGCGGCAAGCCGTCGAACAGAGCGCGCATGTCTCCGATGTGTGAAACGGGCACGCCGACCTTTCCAACTTCACCACGGGCGAGCGGGTCGTCGGCGTCGTATCCGGTCTGAGTCGGTAGATCGAACGCTACGCTCAGCCCGGTCTGGCCCTTGGCGAGGTTGGTGCGATAGAGCGCGTTCGATGCGGTCGCCGTGCTGTGGCCCGAGTAGGTTCGCATGATCCACGGTCTGTCGCGCTCTCGCTTGCCGTACTCCGCCATTCGCCGGTCCTTTCCTTTGCGATTCGCCCCGAGGGGGGCAGAAGCCTAGCTCGTTTTCGTCCTCGCTTGCCTTCTGGGCTCTCGTGACCGTTGCGGTGCACTTTACAGCTTCACACGGTCGAACCCGATCCTTTTTCGATTATCACATGGTACGAAGGGGTCAAGCGCTGGAGAGCGGGAGCTTTTTGCGCATTCGAGACGCTGGTGGATTCTGTAAATTTGCGGTAAACGACTCCGATGGCCGAGACGAATGCCGCGATGGGGCAGCGTCTGAGGGAGCTCCGACTGCGACGGGGGCTTCAGCAGAGCGAGGCGGCGCGCCGCCTCAAGATCTCCCCGGCCTATCTGAGCCTGATCGAGAAGGGGAAACGGGTCGTTCAGCTGCCTCTCTTGTTTCAGGCCCTGGAGCTCTACGACGTCCAGGTCGAAGAGTTCATGTCGAGCCTCGGAGAGCGACGGGTCGATGACGGCCTCGCGAGGCTTCTCGACGAGCCGCTCCTCCGCTCCCTCAATCTGAGCGAAGAAGACCTCGCGAGCATCAGCGCCGAACCGCGCATGGTCACGACGATCACCGTCCTGTTCAACTTGTACAAGAACACCCGCAGTCAGCTCGACCATGTCATGGCGAGTATCGCCAAACGCGAGCGCCAGGCGGGAGACGGTTCGGTCCGCTTCGATTACAGCCCGTACGACGAGGTGACGGATTTCCTCGAGCAGCACGACAACTGGTTCGAGCAGCTCGAAGAGCGCGCGCAACGGTTTCGCCGTGATTGCGCATTCGGTCGGCGCGTCACCAGCGACGATCTGGAGCGCGGTCTGCTCGAGCAGGTGGGCGTGCGTGTTCATCGGATTCCAGAGCGCGCGGACAGCTCCGTCATCCGAACGTGGAATCCCGAAGAGCGGGTGCTCACGGTCTCGAACGATCTTTTCGAACAGCGTCTGAAGTTTCAACTGGCCCACACGATCGCGCTTGGTCTTTTCGACGAAGAGAAGCTGCACGAGCCGATCCTCGAAGGGTACAGCGGCCAGCACGGCGAGACCCGTAAGCTGCTGAAGATCCACCTCGCCAACTACTTCGCGGGTGCGCTTCTTCTTCCGTATCCCGAGTTCTACCGCGAGGTCACCAGCACGCGCTACGACGTGGAGCTCCTCGCGCAGCTCTTCGAATCATCCTATGAAACCGTCGCGCATCGGATGTGCAACCTTTCGGACCCTCGTCGCCGCGGCGCTCCGATGCACTTCCTTCGGGTCGACGTTGCGGGGAACATATCCAAGCGCTACTCGGGGGACGGGATTCGGTTTCCCCATCACGACGGCTCCTGTCCCAAGATGGCCGTGCACCTGGCGTTTCTCACCCCCAGCGTGATCGCCAAGCAGTACTCGGCGTTTCCCGATGGCTCGACCTATTTCTGTTTTGCCAAGATCGTCAGTGAGCCTCAGCAGGGCTCGCTCGTGAAAGGCACGACCTACAGCATCGGCCTAGGCACCCATGCGGACGATGCCAAGCACTTTGCTTACGCCGATGATCTTCCCTTCGCCGACCCGAAGAAGATGGCAGTGCCGGTGGGGACGACGTGTCGATTTTGTGAGCGAACCGACTGCAACATGCGATCGGCGCCCAGCTACAAGTTCGCGTTTCGCGTCGACGAGTACACCAAGAAGGACAACTTCTTTTCCCCGATCGTGAAGGGCGACTCCAATGGGGATTCGCAGAAGCCGGGTCGCCGGAAGCTCGCGCCGTGATAAGCTCGCGGCTCGGAGGTCAAGATGCCGTCGTTTGATGTCGTTTCCAAGATCGACCAACACGAAGTCGACAATGCGCGCAACCAAGCGAGCAAGGAGCTCGCGCAGAGATACGACTTCAAGGGAACCGAGAGCACGATCGAACAAACCGACGAAGGGATCGTGATTCGCTCCAATAGCGAGGGAAGGCTCGATGCCGCGCGCGACGTGCTCGAGACCAAGATGGTTCGCCGCCAGGTGTCACTGAAGTCACTCGACCCGCAGAAGCCACAACAGGCCGGCGGGCAGATGTGGCGGCAGTTGATCAAGCTCAAAGAGGGCGTCTCGAAGGAGAAGGCCAAAGAGATCGTCAAAGCCATCAAGGACAGCAAGATGAAGGTCCAAGCTTCGATTCAGGGCGACTCGGTTCGGGTTTCCGGCAAGAACCGCGACGACCTGCAGGACACGATCGCGTTTCTGAAAGAGCAGGACTTCGATCTTCCTCTACAGTTCGTGAACTTCAGGGACTGAAGACGGTGGCAATGACCCAGACCAAACGAACGCTCCTGGTCGGCTACCAGGGCACGGAGGGCGCGTACAGTCAGCTCGCGGCGCTGCGGCACTTTTCCGGCGCTGCGGGGTCGGTTCGTTGCATCGGCTACCACAGCTTTCGCGAGATGCTCGAGTCCCTGAAAGCCAGGGAAATCGACTACGCGGTGCTCCCCATCGAGAACTCGATCGCTGGATCGATCAACGAGAGCTACGACCTCCTCGCGAAGATGGGACTGTCCCTGGTTGGAGAGGAGTTCCAGCCCATTGCGCATTGCTTGATCGGCGCCGCCGATGTGCCCGTCAGCGAGATTCGCCGCGTTTACTCGCACCCGGTGGCACTGGCTCAATGCCGTGAATTCCTGGAGACCTTGAAAGACTGCCACGTGGAGGCGTTCGTCGATACCGCCATGTCCGTCGAGAAGGTGAAGCAAGACGGCGACCCGACTCAAGCTGCCATCGCAAGCGAACAGGCGGCGGCCCTCCATGGCTTGCCCATCTTGCGCCGCGACATCGCCGATCACCCCGAGAACTACACGCGGATGGTCATCGTGGCGCCAGAGCCCGAGCACTACGAGCATGGCGTCCCGTGCAAGACCTCCTTGATCTTCTCGACCATCCATGAGCAAGGCGCGTTGGCCCGCTGCATCTCGATCTTCGCCGAACGAGGCTTGAACCTCACGAAGATCGAATCGCGACCGAAGCCGGACACCCCCTTCGAGTACATCTTCTACGTGGACTTCGAAGGCAACGTCGATCGCGAGAAGACACAAGCAGCCCTTCGCGAGCTCGAAACGGTGACGACTTTCCTCACCGTCCTCGGCTCCTATCCGATTCGGCGCGCGGGCGTCAGCTAGCCACGGCTTCCGCCACGTGCGCCAAGCGAGTGGCGTCGCGTTCGAGCCCAGCTGCGAGGCAGGTCGTCGAGACCATCTTGAGCGCCGCCGCCTCTCCGGGGCCGTCCTCGAGTGAACGCGCGGTGCCCAGAGCTTCGAGCGCGTCGATCATCGCGTCGTGTCGTCGTCCCCGCGCGAGTTGAATGCACGCCGAAGCGATTGCGATCCGAATCGGCGCACCTGGAGTCGGATTGGGGCTCTTCTTCGCGGCCGCGAGTGCCCGCCGGGCTGCGGGCAAGTCGTCGCGGCTGACATACGAAACCGCGCGCAGGCAGTGCGCGCCAGTGAGGTCACCACCCGAAGCGATTGCGGACTCGATCAAGGCGTCGAACTTCTCGTGATCACGCTCACGGAGCACTCGTACGATCTCCTCTGCTGGGTTTGGACGCGCTTCTCCGGGGACGGGGATCGTTAGACGGTCTTCGTCGTCGTTGGCCGGTACCGACGGCAGGCGTACCGCGCGGCTGATTTCGGAGGCGCCTTCACGAGTGTCGGTGTCGGGTTGATACTGAACTGCGGCGGCAGCCAAACGGACCGCGGCGCTCGTGTAGCCGTTGTCCGCAGCAAGTGAGCCGGCTTCGAGGAGTGCGTGAGCACCACGAACGAGATCGCCGCCCTCGCAGAGGTATGCGCCGACGGTGGCGGCCATCGAGGGGCCGAGCAGCGGCTCGGCCGTGTGCAGCGCTTGGGCAATGAAACGGTAGACCTCCGTGCGACGAGCCGGCGGCATGCGTTGCATGATCGCACGGCGAAGCAGCTCGGAGTCTGGCTTCGCCTGGAGCGTCAAGAGTCCATCGTTGACCAGCGCTGCGAGCGCGCGACGCCGCGTTTCCTCCGGGATTCCGTCCAACGCAACCGCAGCGTCGACGACTTGCGCTGAGGAGGCGGGAAGAGCGGCGCATGCGACCTCCAGAAAACGCATCGATGAGGTGTCCAGCGTGGCGAAGCGCTCCTCGAGAAGCGCACGGGGACCGAGGTATTGACGCCGTTCGACATTCGCTTCGCGCCAAACGAACCTGCCGCCTTCATGAACGATGTCGCCTGTGGCGACCATCGTGCGCGCCGCTTCGGTGATGCCGAGCACCGTCGTCCCGCCCGTGATCACGAGTTGCTTGGCGATTTCCGGGTCGGGGCCCGAACCCAGCACACGGGTAGCGACCATGAGGGCTTCGTTGGGGTCGAGCGCTGGAAGCTCGATGCGCGTGCTGCGCTCGAGTCCACGGAGTCCAGCGGGCACGCTCGACTCGGTCGTTCGGATCAAGAGAAGGGCGACGACGGTCTCGTCCGAGAGCGCAGCGCGCAAGACGTCGAGCGTGGCCGGATCGACCGCTGAGACGCGGTCGATGTACACCCAGGGCAGCGCGTGCTCTTGTCGCAGGGCGCGGAACATGACCTTGAGAGAATGGACCGCCACCTCGCGCGTGGGGGGGCTGGCGCAGGCGATGGACTTGACGGCCTCGGCAACTCCGGGCGCGACCTTCTTCAGTGCCTGGCGCGTGGGCTCGAGCGTCCGCCAGGCCTTGAGCAAGGCCAGACGAAGCCCGCCGAGCGGTTCGAGCCCGCCAGGAACGGCGCCGATTTCGAGGAAGACCGCGGGTCGAAGCTCGTCCCGCAGCGCAAACACTGCGCTACGCACCCCGATTCCAAGAGGCCCCTGCAGATAGAACGCGATTGTCTCGGATCCGGCCGCAGCCTTCTTCAGCGGCTCGAGAGCGTGACGGATGCTTCCGGGAATCGGGGCGGCGTGGATGAGACCCACCGACCGCCGGCACTCGTCCAGCAACGGCCGGCTCCGGTCGATCGCTTCGCCATGGAGTGCGAACGAGCTCGTGCTGACCGAGCGGCCGAAGAGATACGTGCGCGAAGCGGCTTCACGAGATTCCACGTCGAGAACAACCTCGCCGGCGCGCGCCTGGTTCGCGAGCAGCTGCGCGCGATCGATCGCGCTTCCGCTGTTCGTGAATCGGCCCTTTTCGTCGTCGACGCGTTGGACCTCACCCGTGGCGATGCCAAATGCGATGGGCAGCCCGCCCTCGGGCACCGGCTGCGACTCGGCTTCCGCGAGCAGCCGCAGCGCGAGGTTGATTGCGGTTTTGAGTTGGTGAAGCTCGAAGCTCGAGACCACGGTGCCCGCGAGCGAAGAAATCACCTCGCCTCCGCCACTTTGCACCTCGTTCGTGACGTAGCGGGCCCATTGGCCGGCCGCAGCCGTGTTCTCCTCGTCTTCGAAGGCGGGCGGGAGGATTCTGTGCCAGAGGACAAAACGTTCCATAGCGCTGCGCTATCGGCCGTTGAGCTTCGCCTTCAGGGCGGCGAGCTCGTCCTCGACGTCGCCGTCCGCTTCATCGGATCCGAGCGCGCGCAATCGCGCGTCCAGCTCGGACCGCCTGGGGTCATCGAGGATCTGATGGGCCTCCACTTCCGCATCGAGTTGGTCAATCTGATCGGCCATCCGGTCCAGGTCGGAAAACGCACCTCCGCCAAGTCTTTCACCCATGGGTTGCCCCGGGTCCGGGCGCTGATTGCGCGCCTGCCTCACCTGAGCGGCAAGGGTCTTCTGCCTCGACTTCAGGTCGTCGAGCTTCTCCTCGACGCGCTCGAGCTGGGCTCGCATGGCCTCCGCTGCAGTCGACTGCTCCGCCGCTCGAGCCCGAACCTTCTCTACCTCTTCGAGGGTCCGCGCCTTTCGACGAAGTGCCTCGCGAGCCAGGTCGTCATCGTCCCGTTCAAGCGCGAGGATTGCCTTCCGTTCCCAGTCGGCTGCCTCCTTTTCGAGCTCGCGTTCCTTGTTTTCCAGCCGCTTGGCCGTTCCCATCGCCTCGATCAGGTCCCTGCGGGCGCGCTTCAGCGCCGCTTTCATGTCGACCACCGTCTGACCAATCATCTTGTCCGGGTCTTCCGCCTGGTCGATCAGAGCGTTGAGGTTCGATTTGATGACCCGGTTGAGCCGACTGAAGATTCCCATGTCCCCCTCATTCCAATACGATCCCATGCGCGGAGCCCCCTGTAAAGGGACTGAGCTTTCTCGACTTCCGAGCTCCGATTGTGCTAGCTCGGAAGTCATGATGAAGGGGGGACACGTCCTGATTACGGGCGGGGCGGGTTTCATCGGGACCGCGCTCACGGCGCGTTTGGCCGAGCACAACCACGTTCGTGTCCTCGACATCCTGCGCCGGAACGCGCTCTCCAAAGCGGGCCTGGATCGCCATCCGAACGTCGAGCTCGTCGTTGGGGACGTTCGGGACATGACCGCCGTGCGCAGAGCCGTGACGGGCTGCGAGTACGTCATTCACATGGCCTCGATCGCCGGTGTCGACACTGTCTTGAAGAATCCCGTCATGACCATGGAGATCTCTCTCGAGGGTACGATGAACGTTCTTCGTGCAGCCAACGATTGTACGGGGATCAAGCGGGTCATCGATTTTTCGACGAGCGAGGTCTTCGGCTCCTACGCGTTTCGCGTTCGCGAAGCGGACGTCACCAGCCTCGGCGCCGTCGGAGAGGCTCGGTGGACGTACGCGGTCAGCAAGCTCGCGACCGAGCACCTGGCGCACAACTACTGGAAGCAGTTCGGTCTGCCCACCGTTTCCATTCGCCCTTTCAACATCTACGGACCGGGCCAGGTTGGAGAGGGTGCCGTCCATGCATTCGTGGTGCGCGCGCTGCAGGGCGAGCAGATCCTCATTCACAACGAAGGCGATCAGATTCGCTCCTGGTGTTACATCGACGACATCGTCGACGCGATCCTGCTCGCCATGGAACGCGACGAAGCCATTGGAGAGAGCTTCAACATCGGTAACCCTCGAAGCACGATCACCATCTACCAGCTCGCGCAGTTGATTGTTCGTCTCACGCAGAGCAAGTCGCCGATTCAGTTCGTTCCCTGGGATTTTCCCGACGTCGAGCTTCGCATTCCGGACGTGAAGAAGGCCGAGCAGTTGCTGGGCTTCAGGGCGCACGTCGAGCTCGAGCAGGGGCTGCTCGACACGATCAAATGGTACCGGCGCAAGCTCAGCGGCGAGGCCTGACGTGGCCGGAGGCTCTCAGCGGGTGTACGACCTTGCTGCTGCACGTCCCGACGGCTGGTTCGAGGCAGTGCTCGAGCAGTCGGGCGACTTCGACACGGCGTGTCAGATCATCGGTCGCAATACGCTCGGACTCGCGCTGATCGCGGGTGCCCGGGTGCTCAGCATCACCGCCAACCCTCGTTCGCAGGATCTCACCAGGGTCGAGTTCTCGATCGGGCACGACCCCACGGTCCGCCAGGTTTCACTTTCCGAGTTTCGTCAAACGATTGGACAGTACCTGCTCGTGCCGCTCCAAAGCGAGGGCCTGCCCGAAGACCCAGGTGTGGAGGCGCTTCAGACGCACATCGGTGGACGCTACATGTTGGAGGCCGTGCTGTTCCAAGTACAGCCTCTCGAGCTGCGACACGATCTCGGCCTTTCGGAGGTCGTGATCGAGTTCAACGGGCTTCGACACGTGCTCACTCTCGATGATCTCAGGGACATTCTCGACGAGCGGGTCCGCTCCGAGCTTGGACTCGACCGTCGTGAAGAGCTTTCGATCGACCTATCCGTCGTCGATCGAGCGGAAGAGGCCAACGAGCATGGGAATTGGAGCGCGACCGTTGCGATGCTCAACCCCTGGCTCGGTCCGATCTCGATGCTGCTGCGCACGGGGGAGGCGGAGGGCTTGAGCGAGGAGGTTCGCGCCCGGTTGTCCACCAGCCTGGATCTCCTCGGAACGGCCTACGCCAACATGGGTGAGCTCGACGCTGCAAACGAAGTGTTGCGCTTGGGCGTCCAATGGGCCGGGGAGTCCAGCGAAGCGGCGGACTTGTTTCTTGCGCTTGGACGCGCCTCGGTTGCCGGCGGAAAGCACGGCGAGGCCATCGGGCTTCTCCGGCGAGCGATCCACCTAGGGGCAAGCGAGCACGCCAGCATGCCGCTTCTGGCACAATCGCTCGCCGCGCGGGAGCAATGGCTCGCCTCGATGGTGTGCGCCGAGCGCGCGCGTGAGCTGGGTGCAGCGGATCGGTCGCTCGACTCGGTGACGGCCGACCTAGAGGAGCGTCTAGGCGCGGCCTGGCCCCGGTTTCAGGCCTGGATGAGCGACTGCGAGTAGCCGCTTTACATTGCGCCCGGGGCTTCGTACCGTACTCTTTCGCATGTCGGGCTTCCTTTTGGCGATCGATCAGGGAACTACGGGTTCCACCGCGCTGCTCTTGTCTCCTCGCGGGGAGATCCTGGCTCGCGCCAATCACGAATTTCCACAGCATTTTCCCCGGCCAGGCTGGGTCGAGCACGACCTCGATGAGATCTGGAAGAGCGTCGGCGACGCGGTCGCCCAAGCCATCGCGCGCGCCGGGGTTTCCGCAACCGATTGCCTGGGCATAGGCATAACCAACCAACGCGAAACCACGGTCTTGTGGGATCGAAAGAGCGGCAAGGCGGTCCACAAAGCCATCGTCTGGCAAGATCGACGGACAGCCGACCGTTGTCGTGAGCTCAAGAACGCCGGCAAGGAAGAGATGTTCCGTCAGCGGACGGGACTCGTGTTGGACCCGTACTTGGCCGGCACCAAGCTCGAATGGCTCCTCGACAACGTCGACGGGGCGCGGGCCAAGGCACTGACGGGCGAGCTGGCATTCGGCACGATCGATTCGTGGCTGGTCTACCGTTTGTCGGGTGGAAAAGCCCACGTCACCGACGCGAGCAACGCTTCGCGCACACTGCTGTACGACATCGTCAGAGGATGCTGGGACGACGAGCTCGCCGCCGAGCTTCACGTGCCGATGGCCCTGCTTCCCGAGGTTCGAAGCTGCTCCGAGGTGTATGCGGTCACCTCGGGCGTGCCGGGCTTGCCCGATGGTGTCCCAATCGCAGGGATGGCAGGGGACCAACAGGCGGCATTGTTCGGGCAGACTTGCTTCGAGATCGGTGATGCGAAGTGTACGTACGGCACCGGCGCTTTCCTACTGATGAATACCGGTAGCGAACCGGTCCACTCGAAGAACGGGCTGCTCACCACGATCGCCTGGCGCCTCGGTGACGAGACGGTTTATGCGCTCGAAGGCAGCGCGTTCATCGCTGGCGCCGCGGTTCAATGGCTCCGGGATGGACTGGGTCTGATCGCTTCCTCCGATGAGATCGAAGCCAAGGCTCGGGAGGTCGATGCGACGGGTGACGTCGTCTTCGTGCCAGCCCTGGCGGGCCTCGGGGCGCCGCACTGGGATCCCCGTGCGCGGGGTTTGATTTACGGGCTGACGCGGGATACCAAGGCAGCGCATTTGGCGCGCGCGACCTTGGAGGGAATTGCTTTTCAGATCGTCGATTTGGTCGACGCGATGCAGGCCGACGCCAAGCGTTCCATACGTAGACTGAGGGTCGACGGAGGCGCGGCTCGGAATGACTTGTTGATGCAATTTGAAGCCGACATGCTCGGGGTGACGATCGACCGTCCCGAGAATGTCGAAACGACTGCCTTAGGAGCTGCTTACTTAGCTGGCATGGCCGTTGGCGTATTCGACGGTCTGGGATCTGTAATAGACGCTTACCGTATCGAACGTAGCTTTGAGCCCCAAGTCACCCAACCCGAACGAGACGGGCACTTGAGGCGATGGCGCGACGCAGTACGGCGGGCGCGGAGTGAGATGGGAATAAAATGAATGAGAATGATGTCGGGCAAGACATAGAAAACAAAGAAGCACTTGACGTACCCGTAGCTTGGGAGGCTCTCGAAGACGCATTTGAAAACAACGCACATGAGGTGCACAGCTATCTACACTTCGATACCGGCGAGGTGATTCGCATCGTCGACGGCGTCGCCGACCCTTCGATGCACACCCGCATCATGAACGACAAGCGGTATCTTCGGATCGACCCGGTTTCGTCCCGTGAGCAATACCGATGGATGGAGCGCTTCATCGCTACGGTCGAAGACGAGGAGCTGCGCCGACGCTTGAACATCGCAATTGATGGGAAGGGCGCGTTTCGGCGTTTCAAGGACGCGTTGATGAATCACCCCGTGGACAGGGAGCGATGGTTCGCGTTTCGCTCCGAACGGCTGCGCTCCTGCATGGAGTCCTGGCTCACCGCCCACGGGATTCACTCGGTCGAGCGGCCCACTTGGCACGTTCCCACGGCCGACGAGGTCCAGCCAGAACCAGAAGCGCTCCCGGCGGTCAGGGACAAAGAACCCGCTCTCGGGGCAGCGACCGAACCCCTCGCGCCGGCGGAGACCGGGCGCGGGAGGCTTCATGAGCTCGTGGACGGGCTCGCGTCCGGCGACCTCGAGATGGCCGGGGCCTTCCTCGAGTTCCTCAGGACCCGACGTCATGCGCCTCGGCCACAGGTCAAGGTTGCGCCCGAGCCCGCCGTGGCCGCCGAGGCGAGGTCCGCCGAAACCAAGTAGAACCCCCCAAACCTGGTTCGCCTAGGCTAGGATCCAAGAGACAACCGCAACATGTAGTGGAGGTCACGGCCTGACCCTCGCTTCTGGTCGCGTGAAACGTTGCAATATCGTATGTTCAGTGATAGCCACGTGCATCTACTCCTTTGGGGGGCAACGTGAAGATCAAGAAGCTCCACATCGTTGGCTTCAAATCCTTCGTCGACCAGACGACGGTGCATTTCGACCACGACATCACTTGTGTCGTGGGTCCGAATGGGTGCGGAAAGTCCAACATCGTCGACGCCATCAAATGGTGCATGGGAGAGCAGTCCGCTGCGCGCCTGCGCGGCAAGCACATGGAGGACGTGATCTTCAGCGGGTCTGAGACTCGCGGGCCTCATGGCTTCGCCGAGGTGACCCTCACATTCGACAACACAGATGGCCTGGCCCCGCCCGAATACAGCGACTATTCGGAGATTCAGGTCACCCGACGTCTCGATCGGCAAGGCAACAGCGATTATCAGATCAACCGGACCCCCGTCCGGCTACTACGACATCACCAACCTCTTCCTCGGCACCGGCGTCGGCAAACGCGCATACTCGATCATCGAGCAAGGACGGATCGGATTCATCGTCACCTCCAAGCCGGAGGACCGCCGCGCCATGATCGAAGAGGCCGCCGGCATCAGCAAGTTCAAGCTCAGCAAGCGCGCGGCCGAACGCAAGATGGATCAGACGAGGCAGAATCTGCTGCGTGTGACCGACATCATTGGAGAGCTAGAGCGCAGCCTCGCCTCCCTCAAGCGGCAGGCACAGAAGGCAGAGCGCTACAAGCGATACAAGAAAGAGATGCGTGACCTCGATCTGTGGGTCGCCTCTCACCGGTTCTTGGAGTTGCGCGGGCAAATGGGCTCCGTTTCGGCGTCGCTGTCGAAGGCCACCGAAGACGTCCAAGCGAGTCGTCATGCGTTGGTGGCAAGGGAAGCGTCAGTCGAAGCCGAACGAGTCGTGCTTCAGCAGATGGCTTCCGACGTCGAACGCCGACAGGGCCGCGCGTACGAGCTCGACAACTTGGTGCGCCATCTCGAAGGGCTGATTCGTCAACAAGAGGATCGGCAAGCGGCACTGCGCGAGCGCAAGGACATCGCATCACGCGAGCTGCGGCAACTGGAAGAGCGGCGAGACACTCTGCACGCAGAGGCGTCGACGGTGCGTCTTTCGCTGAGCGAGCTCGAAGCGCTCGAAAGTCAGGTGGGGGAGCTGCTGGCGGAGGTCGAAGCGGAGCTCCGGGCCCGGAAAAACAGCGCAGACGAGGCCGAACGGTCCCTCCAGAACGCCCGAGCGCAACTGGCCGAAGGACGTGCCCGCGTGGCGGGCGCCGAGGCGGTGCTCAACGGCTACGAAGCGCGACGCGCGGAGATCCGCACACGCCTCGAACGCTTGCAAGACGAGCTGCAGGCGCTCGCGACTCGTGAGGTCGAGTTCTCGCAACAACGTGGTGAGCACGAAGCGCGGATGGTGGGATTGCGAAGTGGCAAGTCGGAGACGAGCGAACGCAAATCGGAAATCGAAACGACTCTCGCGGCCAACAAGGAGGATCTTCACCGGGCGGACTCCGAGGTAGACCGACTTCGCGAAATATTGGCCGTGACGAGCTCGCGATTGCGATCCCTCAACGAGATTCACGAGCGCTTCGAAGGCGTGGGTGCAGGTGCACAAGCCGTGCTGACGGGGTACGCCAACGCGACCGGCGACGAGCAGCGCTCCGGCCTCATGGGCCTGGTCGCCGATCGCATCGAATGCGCACCCGAGCACACGCGGGCTTTGGGTGCCGCGCTCGGCGGGGCGCTCGAGTACTTGCTGGTCGAAGACACCGACGCCGCGTTGAAAGCAGCCGCGTACCTCGCTCGTGAGGAGAAGGGCCGAGCGACTTTCTTGCCGCGGTCGCCGAGCACGGCACCGAAAGTCGTGCCTCAGTTCCCGACCGGAATGGGGATGGTCGGGCCCTTGTTGAGCTTGATGCGCTACTCCCATGCGGACGATGCTTGGGTTCGGTACCTCTTGTTCGACGTCTTGGTCGTCGACACGCTGGAGACGGCTGCGCGGCTGCATGGACAAGGGTTTCAGGGGAAGCTCGTTACTCTCGACGGTCAGGCATTGCTACGCGAAGGTTCCGTGGTCGGAGGCGCCAAGGACGAGTCCGCAGCCCATCTTCTCCGACTCAAGCGCGAGATCCGGCAGTTGGAAGAAGCGGCCGCCGCCGAAGGCGCCGAGCTCCAACGTGCGACGGCCAGGCAGGGCCAGCTTCGCGCCTTCATAGCCGAACGGCAGGCCGCCATCGATTCCGTCAGGGTCGAGGCCCACGACGCAGAGCTGGAAATTTTGGGCGCTGAACGCGATCTGCGCCTCGTCGACCTGGAGCTCCAGCGCATCGTGGAGCGACGCCAGGAAATCGCCAGGGCCGAATCCGAGGGCCGGGGCTCGCTTTTGCAGGTGGACGTCGACGAGGGCAACACTCGGCGCGAGCTCGCGGACGCGCAGCATCTGGTGAGCGAGGCGCAAGAAGCCGCGCGCGTCGCCGAGAGCGTCCTCGTCGAGAGGCGCCGCGTCGTCGACGAACAGTCCGCCAAAGCGATCGAGGTCAAGGTCAAAGCGACCGAAGCCCGGGAACGTGCCGACCGCGAGCGTTCGGTGATCGGCCAACTCGAGCGATCGATCGCCGAGCTGGATGCACGGGAGGAGCGCTTGCGCGAGGACGGCGACATCGCGGATCGCGATCTAGGGCAAGCGGCGGGTCGGATTCTACTGCACCGAGGTCGCCTGAGCGAAACTGCACACGATGCTGCGATCGCGCGCGAGGAGCTCTCCGGTCACCGTGCGCGCTTTGACGAAGCCCAAACCCTGCTCGGGCAGTCGGAGGCATCGCTCAAGGAGCTTCGCGCCACCATCGACCAGCGATCGACCGAGCTCAATGCACTCACGCTGCGTGAGCGCGAGCTCACGATGTCGCTCGAGCATCTCGAGGAACAGGTTCAAGACAAGCATCGAATCGAGCTGGCCTACGTCATCGGTGACCACCATGCACGGCCCGTACCCGACGCCACGATAACGGCGCGGGCTGAAGAGCTGCAGGGGCTGATCGACCGCATGGGCGAGATCAACCTCACCGCGATCGAGGAGTACGAAGAGAACGCGCAGCGATACGAATACCTCACCAGCCAGCGTCGCGATCTCGAGGAGGCTCTCACCAAGCTCGAGAAAGCGATTCGGCAGATGAATCGGGAGAGCAGGGCGATGTTCCGGGAGGCCTTCGCCGCAATCAACGAACGCTTCAAGCGCATATTCCCGATGCTCTTCCGGGGGGGCAAAGCCGAGCTGCGGCTCACCGATCCGCAGGACATGCTCGAAACCGGCGTGGAGATCATCGCACAGCCCCCGGGGAAGAAACTCGGCTCTCTCGAGCTGATGAGTGGTGGGGAGAAGGCGTTGACGGCTGTGGCGATGATCTTCGCGATCTTCCAATACAAACCGAGCCCCTTCTGCTTGCTCGATGAGGTGGATGCGCCCCTCGACGAGGCCAACATCGGTCGCTTCGCTGAAACGATTCAGCAAATGACGCAGCGCTCGCAGTTCATCATCATCACGCACTCCAAGCGCACTATGGAATTCGCCGATGTCCTCTACGGCGTGACCATGGAGCAACCCGGCGTCTCCAAGCTCGTCTCCGTGGAGCTTCGCGGCGAGAAACGCCCGGTCGCGGCTGCAGTCGAAGCCGCCGAATAGAGACTTCAGGTCTATTCGCTCAGGTGCGGGGCGCGCAGGTTGGTGACCGTGACGGGTCCGACGAACGCCTCGTATGGCTCATCGTTCACCGTTACCAGCCCGAAGTTGTTGTTCTCGCCGTCGCCTCGGCCGCCCACCGGCTGGTCGACGTATTCGAACCAGTGCTGCCCGACGATGTATGGAGCGTCGAAGCAATTCTGAACGTACCTGTCGTACGCCGCCGCACGCTCGGCCTGCGTGTCGAAGGTCAGATAGATAGGCGGATAGGTATTGGGCGGCTCGCTCTCGCTGCTTCGGAAGGAGAATTCCGTCGCCATCAACGGAAGACCAGACAGCTCGTGGTAGGCTTCGAGCCAACCTTCGATCGGGACCAGGGGCCCCCAGTTCTTGTCGAGTGCTTCGAAGAGACCGTCCGTGGTCGCGTAGAAATTGACGCTGAAGACATCGACGTACGGCGTTGCGGCCTGTGGCACCTGCGGAGGCATACTGAGGCTCGATGGGCGAGCGCCCAGGATCAGGTGGTTCGGATCGACCGCGCGAATCGCGTCGTGCGTCACACCGAAGTATCGAGTGGCCAGCTCCAGCAAGAAGCCTTCATGGTCGCCTTCGAATTGTTCGGCCATTTCCCGACCTGGCGAGCCTTCTTCGAGCATCATGTACTCATCGAGCTTCGTATTGAGATTGCGCCAGTCCTTGCCCCATTTGAGCTCGTTATCGAGGAACCAGCCGAGGAGGTTGGGGTCGTCCTTGAGGGGGACCACCTTCTCCTGCGTAATCTTCTCGACGCGCTGAACGAACTCGTCGGAGAAGAAGTCCGATTGGCCGCCGCCGTAGTTCAGAAGCTCCGTGTAGGGCATCAATGGAGCGAACGCAGCATCGTCGGACCACGCTCCGATCGTGTTGAAGCCCCAGGACGACAGTCGCGCCGCAGTTGCCGCAGCCCAGTCTTCACGACTCTCGTAGGCAGAATCGACAGCCTCGCAGTACGGGCAGACTCCGGTTTCCCGGTCCGTATTGTTGTTCGCCGTCACGTGGTTGACGCCGATCGAGTAGAACGGCGCGCCATCGGGCGTGATCAAGAACCAGCGGTCGCCAACCTCCGCGACTTGGAAAAACCCATTGGCTTCCGGAAGCGCGGGCTCTGCAAGGGCGGGATCCGTTTCGGAGCATGCCCAGAGAGAAGCGAGTGAAAGGATGCCAACGAGAATTTCAATTCCACTCAAGCGGACGCGAAGCATGCGGGCTAGCTTACGATGGAGTCGAGAGCGGTCGAGTGAGATCTTTCGAGCGTTTCGATCGGAACGTCACAAACGCCTTCGATTACCAGGCTTTGGCCGGTGACGATCCCGAGCTTCTCGAAGGGTACGCCGTGCCGCTCGCAAACTTCTCGGACTTCCCCGACGTGGCTCGGATTCAGACTGACGATGATCCGCGATGGTTCTTCGCTGAACATGAGAGCATGCGCCGGCGCGTCGTCGTTCGAGGGGAGGCGGACCCTGGCACCGCGCCCATGAGCGATGCAAGCCTCGGCGAGACTCACCGCGAAGCCACCGTCGCTGATGTCGTGTGCGCTCCTCAGCAGCTTCGCGCGAGCGAGGTCCAGAACCGCGCGTTGAAGTGCGGCTTCCGCGACGAGGTCGATGCCCACCGGAGCTCCGGTCACCGACCCGGTACGTTGGACGAGCCACTCGGAGCCACCGAGCACTCCGCGAGACGGGCTACCGAGGTGCGCAACGACGTCCCCTTCGTCAGAGAATCCGAGGCCGAGGCGATGCTCGGGATCTTCCAACTGGCCGACGACTGCGACGGTCGGTGTCGGTAGGATCGCCTTGCCGTCCGTCTCGTTGTAGAGACTCACGTTGCCCGAGACGACGGGGGCGTCGAGCGCAGTGCATGCGGCCGCCAAACCGTCGATCGCGCGCGCAAAGCGCCACATCTGCTCCGGTACCTCGGGGTTCCCGAAATTGAGACAGTCGGTGAGACCGAGCGGCTTTGCTCCGACGCAGACGACATTTCGAGTGCACTCGGCGACTGCCATCGCGGCCCCAGCAAACGGATCGAGCTCGACGTGCCTGCCGTTGCAGTCGGCAGAAATCGCCAGGAACTTCTCCCGTGTGCCGTCGGCGTCTTCGCAGAACACGCGAATCACCGCCGCATCGCCTTCACCCGGCCGAATCACGGTGCCGTCGCGGACGATGTGATCGTATTGGCGCCAGATCCAAGATCGGCTTCCGATGTTGGGCGATCCGATCAAGCGAACGAGCTCCTCACCGAGGTCGTGGGGTCTATCGCCTGCCATGTTCACCAGCGACGCTCTCTCAGCCCGCTCTTGCTGAGGTCGGTCGTACTTCGGTGCCGCATTGGTCAAGAGGTCCACCGGCAGGTCTACCACGACGACGGGATCGGGGTTTCCCGTGCCATCGAACGGGTCGTACCCCGGGGTGGCTTTGCAGACGAAGCGCCCGGTATCGGTGACGCGCCCCACGATGGAGGCGTCCAGATCCCATTTGGCACAGAGATCGAAAACCTCCTGTTCGCGGCCCTTCTTGGCCACCATCAGCATGCGCTCCTGCGACTCGCTCAAGAGCATTTCGTAGGGGCTCAAGGCCTTGGTCCGACGCGGGATCGCATCGAGGTCGAGCTCGACGCCGTTCCCTGCACGGTCGGCCATCTCCACGGATGAAGAGGTGAGACCCGCCGCCCCCATGTCCTGCACGCCCGACAAGCAGTCGGTGGCGAAGATTTCGAGGCAAGCTTCGAGGAGCAGCTTTTCCATGAACGGATCGCCGACCTGGACGGTGGGGAGCTTGCTGTCGGTCTCTTCGCCGAACTCGGCGCTTGCCATCGTGGCGCCGTGGATCCCGTCGCGACCGGTCTTGGCGCCGACGTAGATGATCGGGTTTCCGACGCCTTCGGCGACTCCGAAGAAGAGGTCGTCGGTTTTCGCAACACCGACGGTGAAGGCATTGACCAGGATGTTACCGTCGTAGCTCGCGTCGAATTGCACTTCACCGCCCACCGTTGGTACGCCGATGCAGTTGCCGTAGCCGCCGATGCCCGCGACGACACCCTTCAGTAAGTGTGGGGTCTTCGGATGTTCGGGTCGGCCAAATCGAAGCGAGTTCAGGGATGCCACCGGCCGCGCACCCATGGTGAATACATCGCGAAGGATGCCGCCGACGCCCGTCGCCGCGCCCTGGTAAGGCTCGATGTAAGACGGATGATTGTGCGACTCCATCTTGAACACCGCGCAGAAGCCGTCACCGATGTCCACCGCTCCGGCGTTTTCCCCGGGCCCCTGAACCACTCGCGGCCCCGTCGTGCGGGAAGCCGCGCGAGATGGACCCGCGACGACTTGTACGAGCAGTGCTCGGACCACATCACACTGATCACCCCGAGCTCCGCGTAACTCGGTGGACGGGAGAGGGTGCTGAGGATTCGATCCCATTCGTGCGGCGCAAGCCCGAACTCTCGGGCGAGCTCGGGCGAGCTGTCAGGCTCTCCAGGAAAATTCGCGGGTGTGCTCATTCGAACCCCAAGTGCCGTCGAAGCGACGCGAAGAGAGTGAGCCCTTGCTCGTTGCCGAGGATGCCTTCGCTAGCTCGCTCGGGGTGCGGCATCATGCCGAGTACGTTCTTTTCACGGTTGTAGACCCCTGCGATGTCACTCACCGATCCGTTCGGATTTGCATCGCTTCCGTTTGGAGCGTCGCCCGAGGGTGTCGTGTAGCGAAACGCAACCTGGTCGTGGCGCTCGAGATCTGCCAAGCCTTCTTGGGTGGTGTGATAACGGCCGTCGGCGTGCGCTATCGGCAGACGAAGAATCGTTCCTTTGCCCATGTCCGTGAAAGGGCCTTCCGTCTCAACCCGCAAATGAATGTCCCGGCACTCGAACCGAAGATGTGCGTTCCGCGTCAATGCGCCGGGTAGGAGTCCCATTTCCGTGAGGATCTGAAACCCATTGCAGATTCCCAGGACCGGCCCTCCGCGAGCGGCAAACTCACGAATCGAGCGCACGATCGGACTGAACCCTGCGATGGCGCCGGCGCGGAGGTAGTCGCCATAGGAGAAGCCTCCGGGGATGACGACCGCGTCGGCGTCTCCGAGACCATGCGCCTTGTGAAAGGCATACCAGGCATCTGCGCCCAAGACGTCACGCACGGCGTGAAGGGCGTCCCAGTCGGCGTTGGAGCCTGGAAATTGTACGACAGCGACTTTCATCGGTGGTTCCGTTGTCCTCGGCGGGCGGAGCATAGAACGGACGACGCTCCAGGCAATGCGGAGCCCCAATTATCGAATCGGCTCGAAATAGTGGTGCGCGATTTTGCGGTCGAGCCCTTCCACGGGGAAGAGGCGAAACACGATCGTGCCTCTGCAGCTCGATGCGTCAAGCGGTCCGAACGCGCGGCTGTCTTCGACCCAGTGAGCTCGGTAATCGTTCAGCAGATAGATTTCGCCCGCAGCGAGCTCCGTTTCTCGAATCCGGTGCCGGCCGTCCTCTTCCATGAAGATCGGGTGCGGCTTGGGGCCGAAATGCTCGTCCCCCCAAACGAGGGACGCCGTGAAATCCGTGTCGGCGTTGTAGAAGGAGGTTGCGCCATGCTCTTCGAAGACGACGGGCTCACCATCATCAGATCAAGCAATGCGTCG
>CAWBAV010000028.1:0-33360 GCA_963786865.1 uncultured delta proteobacterium
AGCATCGATTCGCCGCTTGAACCGCCGCTATCGGAAGAAGAACCGCGCCACCGACGTTCTGGCCTTTCCGATGCAGGAGGGTGAGGGACCCCAGGTGCACCCAAATCTACTTGGCGACGTGGTGATCTCGCTGCCGACGGCGACCATCCAGGCGGCCGCGCACGATCGCCCGATAGTCGACGAAGTGACTTTTTTGTTGGCCCACGGCCTGCTCCATCTGCTCGGCTACGATCACGCCACGAAGCGCGAGGAGCGCGAAATGAGTGCCCAGACCCGCGATCTGATGGCCGCGGTCGAGGCGGCCAGATAGCCGTCAGCCCTGTGGATAACCGCGTCACCAAGGCCTAAATCCCGGGTTGAAATCTTGGTTCAACGCTTGGATTTTGCCACTAAGTCATCGAAAGATAGATTGATTCTCCAATGAGGGAGCTCGCTTCTCGACCGGGCTCGCCCGCGCGGGAGAAGCTGTGGAATCCCTGTGGCAAAGGCGCGAGCAGGGGGCGGGGAGGCTTCGAGGCAGGGGGCCGCGCTCGTCCCGAGTCGATTAACCCCAAGAAATTTGTTTGCGAAAGCGCACAAAGACACTTGTCAGCAAGGAAAACCCCATGCATACATGGCGCCGTGTCTGTCTGGGGCTTCTTTTCGGGGGCCATTTCATTAGACCGAACGGCAGGCCAGAGAGTTAGGAGGGAACTATGACAACGGGCAAGCGAATGACGAAGGCCCAGATCATGAGCGAGCTGGCCGACAAGAGCGGCCTTACCAAGAAGGAAATTGGCGCGGTTTTCGATGCACTTCGAGATCTCGTCAAAAAGGAGCTTGGTCGCCGTGGCACCGGGGAGTTCGTCATTCCCGACATGATCAAACTCAAGGTTCGTAAGATTCCGGCGAAACCGGCTCGGATGGGACGCAATCCCGCCACCGGCGAGGAGATGATGCTTCCGCCCAAGGCAGCGTCAAAGAAGATTCGCGCAACACCTCTCAAGAAGCTCAAGGACCTCGTCCTCTGAGTCGCTGAGACGACGAATCGAGAAAAGGGGCCCTCAGGGCCCCTTTTTTGTTTGCGTTGCGCGCAGTCGACCCTCGGCGTAGCTGAGGATGAACCGGATTTGATCGGCGTTGAGCTCGAAGGAAACCTCGATGCGCTCGTCTTCGGGCTTGAACTCCATTCGGCGCAGGGTCTTTCCGAACCCTGCGAGGCTCATGATCAGTTGCTCCGAGTAGAAGGTCGCTACTTTCTTCCAATAGATGGAGGCGTCCTGAGCGAGGCTGTCGGAGGGATAGGTCGCCAAGACGCTCACCGTCGCCACGTTTGGGGCGGTTTCGCGCACGGCCAGTCGCAGACGAATCGGTACGTGTTTGATGTTTCCACGGACGAACTGGTGAACACCTTCGACCTCCAGGGAAATCACTTCTTCAGGACCCATCGAGAGCAAGGCCTCGGGGCCGCGCGCCGCGACGAGACCTTCTCTCTCTGCGTCGCGAAGCTCTCGGGCCTGCGCCATGGCGAGGACGCGCTCGAGATCTTGTTTTCGCGTGATGCTGAAGTGGTTCGGGTCAAGAAGCGCGATCGTGCGAAGCGTCGTGTCCTGGTTGTGCCAGGGCGCCGTTGCGACACCGTAGCGCCGTCGCCAACGAACCGACTTGCCCTGGGAGCGCGCCAGCCGATTCACGCTTTGGCGGGCAAATCCTTCGTCACGGCCGTGGCGGCCTGCGAGCACGAGGCGTGAGCGCTGCAGGTTGGGGGTAGCGACAAGCAAGCGGTCGAGGTCCGCGACCGGATCGATCCCAGAGCCCTCCAGCAACAGCTGCCAGTCGGGTACCCCGCGCAAGAAGCGGGTGACATCGGGAGCCAGGGTCGACTGACGAACCCGCCTCAAATCCACGCGAAGCGCTAGCTGGGCACCGGGAGGGATCCGGGACGGCCCAGTGAGTGTCGGCGGTGCGACAACAGCGTCAGCGTCAGCGTCGGTGTCAGTGTCGGTGTCGGTGTCGGTGTCAGTGTCGGCGTCAATGCCAGCGTCAGCGTCGGTGTTCTGCGGGACGCCGGCGTCGGGGGTCCGAGATTCCCCTCCTTCGACTGCGTTATGGGCCCAACGCGGATCGGGCGAGCCAGTAGCCCTCGGCGGTTCGGACGCTGCGGCCATCGCCATCTCAGAGGTGAGTCCGAACTCCACCTCAGCCGGCATCGTGAGGTCGAAGTCGAAGTCATAGTGCGCGGTGGCGCCGCCGATGTAGGCGAGGGCCGCGACGTGGAGCAGGAACGATGCCACGATTCCGAACGCCGTGGAAAACACGTCGAGGTATTGACGGGTGGGCATCCTAATGACAGTTCGTAGCAGAACGAAGCCGTGCGATGCACACGTTCAGCTGTCATGAGCAACCGTAGCTTAGTTTTCATCATGGTAGCCGCGCTGTCGCTCCTGGTAGATTCGGCTGGCTGCAGCCTCGACGAGCCACTCGAGTCGATCGAAAACCTGCGACGGACGGAGCCCCCCGACCTGGGGCCGCCTCAAAGGGTTTTCGCGAAGCGCTTCGTGACCCCAATCCGATCCACTCCGAACCCTGAAGCTGAGCGCGTTGGTTACTTGCGCGCGGGCGCGCTTCTTCACTCCACGACCAGCAAGCCGCTGGGCTACGAGGGTTGTGAGGGTGGCTGGTACGAGCTCGACACCGGCGGGTTCGCTTGCAGCGGACGGGACATCATCGTGTTTTCCGGCGAGCGCTTGCCCGAGCTACGGTCCCGTCAGCCCGATCGTGATGCCGTCATGCCCTACGAGTACGTCACGGTGCGTCGGAATACGCCGCTCTACAAGCGCCTGCCCCGAACCGACGAGATCTACGAGATACCGCTGGACACCCCGGATGCGGGTGCTGATTCAGCAGGGCGGGAGGCCGCGGAGGCACTCGAAACCATCGACAATCCTCTCGTCATCCGGGTACTGAAGCCGGGCTTCTATGTGAGCCTCGATCGCAGCTTCGAAAGAGATGGCGTCACCTACTGGCGCACGCAGCAAAACGGGTTCATTGCCGCGGCCCATTTGCGTCGAAAGAAGTGGAGCGAGTTCGAGGGTCGAGAGCTTTCCGTCGGGGACTGGGCGCTGCCAGTAGCCGTGACGCGTTCCAAGGAAACCACCGTTTACCGCGTCAATGATCGGGGCAAGCTTCGGGCCACCCGGGACAGGCTCGACAAGCGCTCATGGCTCCAGGTGCGCTCGCGCCAGCGGATCGGCAACGGCGTATTCCTGGTGCTCGGGGACGGAACCTTGGTTCGTGAAGCGGACGTACTGGAGGTTCGACCGAGCGCGCCACCTGAGGGAGTCGAAGAAGGCGAGCGCTGGATCGACGTCGACCTTCATGACCAGGTCTTGGTGGCGTATGACGGAAGGAGGCCGCGCTACGTCACGCTCATCTCGAGCGGACGAAGCAAGACTCCGAGCCCCGAGCTCGACTACCGCACGCCTGCTGGCCTGCTGAGGATTCGTGGCAAGCATCTGACGTCGACCATGGACAACGACGAGCCGGGCGAGCCGCCGTACTCGCTCGAGGACGTTCCCTATGTGATGTACTTCAAGGGCGCGTACGCGTTCCACAGCGCGTTCTGGCACGACCAATTTGGCCGCCCGAGGAGCCACGGCTGCGTCAACATGGCCCCTCGCGATGCGAAATGGCTCTACAATTGGGCAGGGCCGGACTTACCAGAGAGCTGGCATGGAGGCTCGGCCACCGAAGACAACCCGGGCACATGGGTGTACGTGCACGGCGAAACCCCGTGAAGTCGATGCGTTGCATCGAGCACGAGGCGAAGCCAGATCCAGAACCGAGGCTACTTGGCGAGCGCCGCTCGGACCGCCTTCAGGAGCTTCTGGCCGTCGGGTCCGACTTGCTTTGCAACGGCTTCGGGAACGCCCTTCTCCTTGTCCTTGAACGCCTGTAGCTCCGCAGGGGTCGGTTCGTGAATGTCGTACCCGTACCGGACCAGGTTCTTCAGAAGCACTGGCTCCATCTTCCGCACCTGTTCGCGGCCCCAGGTCGTGAGGTCGTAGGGCACGCTCAGAAGGACCTTCTGAATGTCTGGCGGCAACGTGTCGAACCACTTCTTCGAGTAGACGACGATGCCGGGCTGATAGGAGTGCTGTGAGAGGATGAGGTTTCGCTCGCCGTCCGCGAGGCCCTGGTACCAGGTCGTTGCCATGGCGAAGAGCGGGGTATTGTCGAAGCCGTCGACGACTCCGGTTTGCAAGCTGGTCATCGTGTTCGCTACGTCGATGGTGACCGGGCTGGCACCCAGAGCCTTGTACGCCTCGACATGGGCGATCGCCTCTTGCGAGCGATAACGAATGCCCTTCATGTCATCGGGAACGCGAATCGGTCTTCGACTGAAGTAGGAACGGAAACCGTTCTCTCCCCAAAGCGCGAAAACCAGCTTCTGCTTTTCGAGGATCGCACGCACTTGTCTCAAGACTTCGGGGTCGTCGAGTGCTTTGTCGGCTTGTTCCACGGTGTTGAAGACATAGGGTGCCTCGAGGACGTTAACCTCGCGAACGATGGAGCTGAGGCCCCCGACCGATCCGGCGAAACCTTGTTTGGTCCCCATCTGGGTTCGCCGCGCGAGTGACCGTTCGTTTGAACCGCCGAGGCGCAGCTTCACCTTCACCCGCCCGCCGGTTTCTTCTTCGATGTATTTCTTGAGGCGCTTGAGCTGCAGCGCCCAAGGGCTACCCGCGGGGACGACCGTCCCCATCTCCAAGACGTATTCCTGCGCCGATGCCGGCGCAGGCCCAGCAAACAGGAAGGAAATGACAAAAAACGCCGCGACACAGACAACGGACTTACGCATTGGATTCTCCTCGGAGGGCGGGTTTGGCCCAGTGGACGCCAGGGTGGTGGAGCCTATTCAGATCAGAAGATGTCGTCGATTTCGGACATCAACTTCTTGGCTTTGCGCTTCTCGCAAAGCGCCTCGGGTACGATCGCGGGGATGGCATTGGGATCGCCGTTGAGAACGTAGTTCACGAGCTCCTCGAAGAGCGGCCGGTTGTCTTCCTTCACGGCCCACTCTTCGGCCATCAGGATTCGTGTGCCGTAGTAGTTCGGATGCGCATTGATCGCGACGTTGAAGTGTGCTGCGGACTTCTTCATATCGCCGCCTGCGAAGCTCGGCGCCTTCGCGTAGAACACCCCAAAGTAGCGGTCCGGGCCCTGGTAGAAGTAGAGCGGGTCCTCATCGAGGCAGAACTCCATGATCGCGCGAATCTCGTCCTTGTATGAGAGCAAGGTCGCGAAGCTCTCGAGCGTGGCCCAACGACCCAGGTTCGACGAGCGCCAGTAGAGCGCGGGCACCGCATCGGCATTGAGCACGCTGATGGCGTCCTCGATGCGCTCCCCGGCCGCCATCTTCTCCGCGAAGGCGGGCGACCGTGCGGACAGCGCGCGCTCCGCCGCGCGCGTTCCCTTCTCGTGCATGTTCTTGTACGCGTCGGGGTTCTCCTCATCGAAGCGGAGGTGACAATCCGAGTAGAAGTAAATCGCGTGAGTCAGCTCGTCGAGCGCCTTGACGTTTTTGGGATCGATCTCCGAGGCCTTGGTCCAGGCGTCGATCGCAGCCTTGGCTTGCGCCGGGTCGTCGCGATTTGCCCAAGCCGCTTCGGCCGCGGCCATGAGCTGAGCGACCTGCGCGCGGGCCGCGTCATCGAGCTGAACGGATTCGGACGTCGTGTCCCAGGCAGTTTCACGGGTCGACCCACAACCGGCCGCCAGAGCAACCATGCATACCAGGGCAACCCAATGCCCGGCCTTCAACGAACTCATCATGCTTTCCTCCTGCTCCTCGCCGTTCAGGCGGGGGTACTGGGCGGGCATACCAAGAGGGCTTTCTCGCTGTCAACGACGCAAAGCGGTTGCGTGTCGGTTTGCTTGCAGGGGGTAGGGCCCCGTGGTAGGAGCCTGCCTGAAAATTTGGTTTACCTTTACAGGGTGGGCCGCCACGGCCCGCCCGTTTTTCGTTTTGCGACCCTGAGTAGGAATTGAGCCAGGCTACTGAAACACTCGTCCAGGCATTGGAGCGACTCATCGACCCCATTTGCCGCGCCCATGGCGTGGAGTTGGTGGACGTGCGGTACCTGAGAGAGCCCAAGGGTGCCGTCATTCGAATCATCATCGACCGAGAGGTCCCGGGTTTGGAAATCGGCAGCGGGGTGTCTTTGGAGGATTGCACGGGGGTCAGTCGGGACGTATCGACCAGTCTGGACGTGCATGAGGACTTGCTCCCTTCGGGGGCGTTTCGCCTCGAGGTGAGCTCGCCCGGGCTGGAACGCCCGCTGGTCAAGCTCTCGGATTTCGAGCGATTTACCGGTCGTGAGGTCAAGGTGCGAACACAAACTCCAATCCGGCAGCAGCGCCGCTTCCGCGGCAAGCTCCTCAGGGTCGTCGATCAGAGCATCGAGCTCGAACAAGACGGCGAAGTCCTTTTGATTCCGCACGGGGAAATCGCGCAGGCGAACCTCGTGTATAGATTCTCGAACTAGGTGGGTAGATGGCTATGCAGCAAAGCGCGCTCTCCCTTCAGCACGTAATCGAACAGGTCAGCCAGGAGAAGGGCATCGATGCCAAGATCCTCGTCGAGGCCACCGAGCAGGCGATCCTGACGGCGGCCAAGAAGACCTTCGGTCCGGACCGCGAGCTCGAGGCGAGATTCAACAACGAAACTGGGGCGGTCGATCTTTTCCAGTACATGACCGTCGTCAGGTCGGTCGAAAACAGCGAGCAAGAGATCTCGGTCGAAGAGGCGGAGGCGCACGGTCTGGAGGCTGAGATCGGCGAAGAGCTCGGCTTTCAGATCTTCTACCTCCCTGAAGACCGGGACAAGGCGCGCGAGCAGGACAAGCAGTTTGGTGAGCTTCTGAGCCTCGAACAGAGCAGGAGCCGCTTTGGGCGCATCGCTGCGCAAACGGCGAAGCAGGTGATCATTCAGCGCGTCCGCGATGCAGAGCGTGAGCGAGTGTACGCCGAGTACAAGAGCCGGCAGGGCGAGATCATCACCGGGGTGGTGCGCCGTTTCGAACGCGGATCGAACATCATCGTCGATCTCGGTCGCGGCGTGGAAGCCGTGCTGCCTCCGCGCGAGCAGACTCCGCGCGAGAGCTACCGCCCGGGAGACCGCATCGTCGCCCTCTTGAAGGACATCGACCGCGAGGCGCGCGGGCCGCAAATCATTCTTTCCCGCACCGATGTCGGCTTGCTCGTGAAGCTCTTCGAAATGGAAGTCCCCGAAATCTACGAGGGCATCGTACGCATCGTCGCCGCCGCGCGTGAGCCGGGTGCGCGCTCCAAGATCGCGGTGAGCAGCCGGGACTCCGACGTCGATCCAGTTGGCGCCTGCGTAGGCATGAAAGGCTCGCGAGTGCAGGCGGTCGTTCAGGAGCTTCGTGGCGAGAAGATCGACATCGTCCCTTGGGATCGCGACCCGGCACGGTTTGTTTGCAACGCGATCGCGCCCGCGGAGGTGATTCGAGTGGTCATCGACGAGGGGAACTCCAACATGGAGCTGGTGGTCCCCGATCCAAAGCTTTCGCTAGCGATTGGTCGTCGCGGGCAGAACGTGCGGCTCGCTTCGCAGTTGACCGGTTGGAGGCTCGACATCGTGAGCGAGTCTCGGTTCAAGCAAATCGAAGAAGAGGCGATGGCCGCCCTCGCACGGCTCAGCACCGACGAGGAGCTATCCCGGTCGCTCTACCGCATGGGTTTCCGGAGCCTCGACGAAGTCGTCGATGCGAGCGAGGGCGAGTTGGCGTCGGTCCCCGGCGTCTCTGCAGACGAGGTCGCGAGACTTCGTGCCAACGCCGCAGAAGCTCTCGAGGAGCTGCGCAAGGAACGCTTGGCCGCGATGGCCGAGTTGGAGGAGGCGCCAAGCGAGCGCGACAAGCTGCTCTTGGTTCGCGGCGTGAACGCCCGTGTTGCCGACTTGCTCGAGCAGAACGGCTACACGTCGGTCGACCTGATCGCCGCAGAAGAAGACACCGATCGCCTTGCGATCAAGTCCGGAATCGGGGCGTCGAAAGCGCAATCGCTCAAGCTGGCGGTTGCAACGTTCATCAGCACGGAGTGGCCGAGCGTCGAGCCCAAGATGCGCGCGAGCATCGCCGCCGCGGAGGCGGAAGCGGCAAGGCAGGCAGTCGAGGCGGCCGAAGCCGAGGCGGAGGCGGCCGCAGTCGCCGACGCCCGAGCCGAGGTCGAAGACGCCGTCGATTCCAACGGCTCCCCGGAGACCACGCAGGAGTAGGCATCGATGTTGGCTGTCATGGACAAGACCGAACGAGACAAGCCGTCGAGGCGGATGTGTGCTGGCTGCGGTGCTCGTGGCGAGCGCGACGATCTCGTGCGTCTCGTCGTCGGAGAGGATGCGCCGTACGTCGCAGTGGATCTCGGTCGAAGGCTCGGCGGTCGAGGCGTGTCGGTCCATCCGACGCGGGCCTGCATCCGCTCGGCCGCCCTGCGCGGAGGACTGGCGCGCGCCTTGCGTGGAGTAGCCCAGGTCGAACCCGAAAGCATCGAGGGCATGGTCGTGGCTCAGCTCGAGCGGCGCATGCGAGGGCTTCTGAGCTCTGCGCAACGGGCAAGGGCGGTAGCCTTGGGAACAGACTCGGTCCGCGCGGCATTGCACGCAAACCAGGGCGATCTACTGATTCGCACGAAGGATTCGCGTGGTCGCGCCGATGAGCTGGCGCGTGCCGCAACCGCGATTGGTTGCGCGACGGCCGCTTGGGGGACAAAGGCGAGCTTGGGGGACGCGTTTGGTCGTTCGGAGCTCGGTGTCCTCTTGGTGACGGATCGGGGCATCGCTCGTGCAATCTTAGATTGCCTGACGCCGATCGAAGCCCTAACGGAGGATGGATGAGTAAGGTTCGAGTCTACGAGGTCGCCCGAGAGCTGGGGGTCGAAAACCGCGACCTGATCCAGCGAATTGCGACTCTTGGGATCCAGGTGCGCAATCACATGAGCGTCCTCGATCCGATCGAAGTGGACCGCATCAAACGATCGCTCGGCAAGGATCGCACGGAGGCGATGGTCGAAGAGCGCATTCGGCCGACCGTCGTTCGTCGCAAGCGGCGCCAGCCAATCGAAACAGCCGAGCCCGTGGCGCCAGAGCCGAAGGCGAAGCCTGCGTCGTTTGATCTGCCCCGAGCTGAGCCGAGTACGGCCAGCCCCGCTCCCGAACCCATCTTCGAGCCAGAGTCCGAGCCCGTCGAGCTGCATGCTTCGGCGGAAGCGCCCCCTCTAGCGCCTGCGTCCGACTCGTCACGGGAGCCGATCAGCGCGGAACCGCCCGCCGCGCCGGAGCTCCCGCCGCAAACGGAAGAGCAGGGTCGTTTCTCTCACGACCCGCTTCCGCCCGGCGTGATGCGTCGCGGCAAGGCCAAAGCCCCAAGCGCGACGCCCCTTTCGGAGGGTGCGCGACGGCGCATCGTGGCGGAGCACGCGGCGCAACGCGAGCAACACGCGCCTCGGCGGCGCGAGATCAGGGGCCGCTCTTCAATCGGTCCAACCGGTCGGCCGCAGGGTCGCCCCGGCAAGAAGAGGCTGCAGCCCGGGAAGAAGCCAAAACAAACCGAAATTACGGTTCCGAGCGCACAGAAGCGGGTCATCCGCATCGAAGACAACATTCAACTCCAAGCCCTTGCGCAGCGCATGAGCCTCAAGGCGACGGACGTCCTGATGAAACTGATGGAGCTCGGCGTCTCCGGCGTCCACATCAATAGCACCCTCGATGCGGACACCGCTTCGGTCTTGGCGAACGAGTTCAACTACGAGGTCGAGAACGTCGCGCGGAGCGAGGATGAAATCGTCGGGGACGCTCGAGGCGAGTTCGAAGACAAGGCCGGGGATCGGCAGCATCGGCCGCCGGTGGTCACGGTCATGGGCCACGTCGATCACGGAAAGACTTCCTTGCTCGATAGGATTCGCGCCGCCGACGTCGCTGGTGGAGAAGCGGGTGGCATCACCCAGCACATCGGCGCCTACCGGGTCGACACGGATCGCGGCACCGTCGTCTTCCTCGATACGCCGGGTCACGAGGCCTTCACCGCGATGCGTGCGCGTGGCGCTCAGGCCACCGACATCGTCATCTTGGTCGTGGCGGCCGATGACGGAGTCATGCCTCAGACGAGAGAGGCCGTGAATCACGCGCAGGCGGCGAACGTGCCGATCGTCGTAGCGGTCAACAAGATCGACAAGCCGGAGGCCAACCCGGACAACGTGAAGAACGAGCTGGCAGCCCTTGGGCTTCAGCCCGAGGAATGGGGCGGTCAGACCATTTTCATCCCGTGCTCGGCCATCACGGGTCAGGGCGTCGACGCGCTCTTGGAGAACGTCCTCCTTCAGGCCGAGCTGCTCGAGCTCACCGCCAACTCGAACATTCCAGCGGAAGGCGTGGTCCTGGAGGCATATCTCGATCGCGGCCGAGGTCCGGTCGCCAACGTCCTGATTCGGGACGGTTCTTTGGATACCGGCGACTACGTCGTGGCCGGTGGTGCTTGGGGGCGCGTGCGCGCAATGACCGACGATCGCGGCCGGCCACTGAACTCCGCGGGACCCGCCACGCCCGTCGAGGTTCTCGGCTTGGCGGAGCTACCTGCGGCAGGTGACTTGTTCTACGAGGTGACCGACCAGCGCAAGGCCCAGGAGGTCGCCGGGGCGCGCAAGAAGCCGGGCACCAGCAGCATGGCTCCGGCAGGCGGCATGCGCGGCCTCGATCAGTTCCAGGCCCTGATGCAGACGGGCGACGTGCAGGAGCTTCGGCTCGTCGTGAAGGCTGACGTCCAGGGTTCGGTCGAGGCGCTTCAGGGCGCACTCACCGACCTCGCGACCGAGAAGGTCAAGGTCAACGTCATCCACACCGGGGTTGGCGGCATCACCGAGAACGACGTGATGCTCGCGAGCGCATCGCAGGCGATCGTGCTCGGCTTCAATGTGCGCCCGCAAGGCAAGGCCTCGTCGACTGCCAAGAAGGAAGGCGTCGAGATCCGCACCTACAGCGTGATCTACGAGGCGATCGACGAGGTGAAAGCCGCCATGAAGGGCCTTCTGGCGCCCACCGTCGTTCAGGCAGACCTCGGCAAGGCGGAAGTCAGGCAGACCTTCGGCATCCCGAAAATCGGAACGATCGCGGGTTGCATGGTTACCGAGGGCAAAATCAACCGTGGTGCGCGGGCGCGGCTCGTGCGCGATGGGGTCGTCGTGTGGGAAGGTCCCATGGGCTCTCTCCGTCGTTTCAAGGAAGACACGAAGGAGGTCCAGGCCGGCATGGAGTGCGGCATTGGCCTTCAGGGCTTCAACGACATCAAAGAGCACGACATCATCGAGTGCTACGAGGAGAAGCAGGTCGAGGCGACACTCGAGTGAGCTGATCGCCGAGAGGTCCGAACATGGTCGTTGGCGTGTGCCAGATTTCGCTTTCCTTGCCGGGTGTGAGCTCGCTGAAAGCGAAGCGCTCAATCGTGCGCAAGGTGCTCGATCGAACTGCGAATCGGTTCAACGTCGCCGTTGCCGAGGTCGGACAGCAGGATTCGCACGGGCGGGCCACGCTCGGGTTTGCCGTGGTCTCGAACGACCGGCGCCACGCCAATTCCATGCTCGATTCGATCGCGGAATTCGTGGAAGGCTCCGCAGACGCTGTGGTCCTGAACCGGTCGACGGAGCTGGTTTCCTTGGGCGAGCTCACGGAATGGACGGGCTGAGCGATGGTACAAAAAGGCTTTCGAAGAGCTGACCGGGTTGCTGAGCGTATTCGCAGCGAGCTGATGGATCTCTTGCTCCGCGGAAGCATGCGCGACCCTGCTGCCAAGGACGTCGTGATATCGGCGGTCCGAATGACCGACGACTTGAGCATCGCCCGCGTGTATGTGCGCGTGCTCGATGAGATAGGCGCGGAGCAGCAGGATGCCGTAGTCGAGGCACTCAAGCGCGGGAGTGGGTTTCTTCGTCGGGAGATCGGTCAACGACTTCAACTTCGACACGTGCCTTCCTTGGAGTTCTATTGGGACGAGGTCGTCGATTCTGCGATTCGCATCGAATCGATCCTCGATGAGATTCGCGAGGCGCCGAGCTCGGGGCCGAAGGGGTCCAAGTGATCGAAAAAGTCCTTCAGATCATACGCAACGGTGAACGCTTCCTGGTGGCTTGCCACCGGCGGCCCGACGCAGATTCGCTTGGATCCGCACTGGGACTGATCAGGTGCCTTCGCGCGCTTGGCAAAGAGGCGACTTTGTTCATGCCGGAAGCGATCCCCGACTCGCTACTCTTCCTCATGGGGACTGAGCAAGGTGTCGCGGTGGCGTCGGGAGGGACGCGCTTCGATGCAACTTTCGTCATGGACATCGCAGCGAAAGCGCTCTTGCCACCCGGGTTTCCAGACCCCGAAGTCACCGGCCCGGTCGTCATCATCGATCACCACCACGCCCATGACGACGTGGGTGACATCGTTTTTCGCGATACCGACGCTGCTGCCACCGGAGAGGTCGTCGTGCAGCTGATGGAGGCATTGGGGCTCGAATCGCTTCCGGAAGGGGCGGCGACCCCCTTGTACGCGGCCATCGTGTCGGACACCGGTGGCTTTCGGTATGCGACGACTCGACCTGCGACCCTTCGACTCGGGGCTCGCCTGGTCGAGGAAGGAGCAAACCCCTGGCAGGTGGCCTATCAGTTGTTCGAGCGCTGGGAGCCCGCCCGGCTTCGACTGCTTTCGGCGATCATTGCGACGCTCGAAGTCCAGTTCGACGGACGCGTGGCGCTCATGCGAGTGACCCGGCAGATGCTCGAGATATGCGGAGCCAACGACGACATGGTCGAGGGCATGGTCAACTACGCGCGTCGCGTCGAGGGAGTCGAAATTGGGGCCTTGCTCTGGGAGTGGCCGGTGCGCGATGCGGCGGGTGGGCATATCGAAACGAAGATCAGCCTCCGTTCGAGCGGAACGGCCGACGTATCGGTCATTGCGGCGGCGCTCCACGGAGGCGGGCACAGGGCAGCGGCTGCCACGCAGCTCGATATCAGCATGGAAGAAGCCGAGAAGAGGCTGCACGCGGAGCTGACTGAGTACTTCGGATGAACGGTATCCTGATCGTCGACAAGCCGGCGGGATGCACTTCACACGATGTCGTCCAGCGGGTCCGCAAGGCCTTGGGGCAACGATCGGTCGGCCATGCGGGAACGCTCGATCCGCTCGCCACCGGTGTTCTGGTGGTCGCGGTCGGCGAGGCAACGAAGCTCGTTTCGCATCTTCAAGCGGATGACAAGCGTTACGAGGTGACGGTAGCGCTCGGCGTCGAGACGGATTCACTCGACGCAGACGGCGAGATCACGCGCACCCAAGAGGTGCCTCCGCTCGATCGGGCCAAGGTCGAGCAGGCCTTGCGCGCATTCATCGGCCGCCATCCCCAAGAGGCGCCCAAGCTAAGCGCGATCAAGCGTGGCGGCACGCCGCTGCATCGCCGCATTCGCCGGGGTGAAGATGTCTCGGCCCCGGTTCGGGAGGTGGAGTTGTACGAAGCGAAGGTCGAGGAGGTGACCGATGACGCGGTTCGCTTGAGCCTTCATTGCGCAAAAGGTTTCTACGTGCGCTCGCTGGCTCGAGACCTCGCCCGAGAGCTTGGAACTCTCGGGCACGTGAGAGCCCTGCGTCGCACCGCAAGCGGTGGATTTTCGATCGAGAACGCTCTTCACGGAGACGAGATGACGGCCGACGCCATCGCGGAGCGTCTGATTCCCCTTCGAGAGGCCTGCCGATCGCTGAGGCCGGTCGAGCTCAGCGAAGAAGGCGTCGCTCATGCACGACACGGGCGCCCGATCGCTCCCGAGCTGGTTCGCGGAGACAGCTGGCGTAAGGCCTCGGCCGAGGAATCCTTGGCGCTCTTCGCTCCGGATGGTGAGCCGGTGGCGCTCGGTCGGCGCAGCGACGAGGGCATTCGTGTGGTGCGCGGGTTCGCGGTCCCATCTCCGGATGTGGTAAGCCCTTAACGTGGAGCGGACGCGTTACCTAGTGGTGGGCGCCGGCGTGAGCGGACTCGCGTTTGCCGATTGGCTGCGCGATGAGGACTGTCTCATCCTCGAGGCCAACGAGGAGATCGGCGGCTATTGCCGTACCGTCAAGCGCGACGGCTTCGTTTGGGATTACTCGGGGCACTTCTTCCACTTCCGCCATCCGGAAATCGAGCAGTACCTCGTCGAGCGCATGGACGCGCAAGCGGTGCTTCGCATCTCGCGCGACAGCCGGATTTGGTATGCCGATCGGTTCATCGATTTCCCTTTCAGAGGAACATCCACCAGCTGCCCGAGGCGGACTATCAGGAGTGCCTTCGCGGGCTCCGCGATAGACCCCCGGAAAAAGACGGCAATTTCAAAGACATGCTTCTCGCGCGCTATGGCAGAGGCATCGCCGAGAAGTTTCTCATCCCGTACAACGAAAAGCTCTACGCGTTGAGCCTCTCCGCGCTCGCCGCCGATGCCATGGGACGCTTCTTTCCCCACGTGAGCGCGGAACAGATCCTGGGCGAGGCCCCCGTGCCGCCGAGTGACGGGTACAACGCAACGTTCACCTATCCCGAGGGTGGCGCGATTCAATACGTCGAGGCCCTGGCTCGCGGGGTCCGACCCGAACAGATCGCCCTGAACGAGCGCCTTCTGAGTCTCGACCTCGAAGAGAAAGTCGCGACTACGACGAGGCGCCAAATAAATTACGAGTCACTGATCAGTAGTGTGCCGCTCGTGCGGCTGCTCGAGATTTGCGGCCTCGAGTACGACGCGTCGATTCTGAGCCACAACAAGGTGCAGGTCTTCAACCTGGGCTTCGATAGCAAGGGCCCTACCGGCGTGCATTGGATCTACTACCCGCAGCGCGAGCTTTCGTTCTATCGGGTTGGGTTCTACGACAACATCTTCGACTCGGATCGCATGAGCCTCTACGTCGAGGTGGGGCTTCCCTGGGATGCGGAGCTATCGCCGGATCAGCGCGGGGCGCTGAAGGCGAAGGTGCTTGCGGATCTTCAAACTTGCGGCGTCTTGACGAATCAGACCTTGCTTGCGTCCCACGACGTGCTTCTCGATCCTGCGTACGTCCACATCACGCCCAAATCCGAAGCCGAGGCCGCCACCAAGCGAGAGCTGCTCGCTGCCTTGGACGTCCATTCAATCGGCCGATACGGTAGATGGACGTACTGCTCCATAGAGGACAACATCGTCGAGGCGCGAGAGCTGGCCGAGCAGCTCATGGACGCGCGACAATAGCAGTCCGTAGGCGTGCAAAATCCGGAGATCATGGCTTGCCAGTCGGTTCCGCTGTACCGATACTCGCACCATGCCGAGCACATTCCATCATTGGCGCATTCTCAACGCCTCCCTTGCGGTCGTTTTGGCGCTTGGACTCGCGTCTTGTAAACGCAAGTCCGTCGAAGAAGAGGCCCCAGCGCCACAGCCGAGCGCCGAGAAGAGCGAGGCGCCCGCCGCGCCCGCGGAGCTTCCCGAGATGAAGATCCCAGCAGACAACCCCCAGACCCCGGAAAAGGTCGCGCTGGGCCAGCAGCTTTTCTTCGACCCTAGGTTGAGCGTAGACGGCTCGCGCTCCTGCTATTCGTGCCACCAGAACGAGCACGGCAACGGCGGCGAGACGCCTCTTGCGGTAGGCGCCAACGAGAAACAGCTCACGCGGCACAGCCCGGTCATTTGGAACACGGGGTACTTCGAGGCGTTCTACTGGGATGGTCGCGCGGACAGTCTCGAAGCGCAGGCCAAGGGCGCATGGGGCGGCGGAAACATGGGGGTCGGCGCGGAAAATCTGGAAAAGAAATCTGCGGAGCTCGCGAAGATCAAAGGGTACGCCGAGCAGTTCAAGGCCGTGTTTCCGAACGAGGGCATGACGCCTGACACGATCGCCAAAGCAATTTCAGCCTACGAACGCACCCTGGTTTGTGACGACACGGCCTACGACCGTTACGCCAAGGGCGACGAAAGCGCGCTTTCCGAGGAGCAGAAGTCGGGTTGGAGCGTTTTCATGGGCAAGGGTCAATGCGCGGTCTGTCACGCTCCTCCGCTCTTCTCGAGTGCGATGGCGGTTCCGGGTGGGCTCTACTACAACGTGGGGATAGGCACCGCTGGGAAACCCACGGAGGAAGTCGATGTGGGGCGTGCCGCCGTGACCAAGAAAGACGCCGACTGGGCGGCATTCAAGATCCCCTCCTTGCGCAACGTCGCCAAGAGCGCTCCATACTTCCACGACGGCTCGGTCGCGACCTTGGACGAAGCGGTGAAGATCATGTCGAGCGGCGGCATCGAGAACAAGAACCGGAGCGCGCTCTTGGCCGACCGCGGGCTCAGTGATGGCGAACGTGCTGCCTTGGTGTCCTTCCTGGGCGCCCTAGACTGCGGCGGGAAGCTCGAGCAGCCCAAGCTGCCTGACTAGCAGTGCCGCGCTGCTGGCGCGCCACGACACATGGTTACAGACTCCTGTGGACGACCCCCATGCAGGGCTCGGCTTAGGCGTCGGCAGCGGGCTTCTGAGCACGCACCCGCTGCGCCCCCACAACCCTAAACGCAGAACCTGCGCGTCGCGGTAGCGGATTCCCCGGTAAAAACCCGGGTCCCATGTGGCACACCTGATGCAGCCACATCAACCGACTTCGCGGTCTGCCGGGCCTGAACGGGAGGTCGAACATGCGGTACTTGGTTGGTTTGGTGTGTGCGGTGGCGCTGGCCATGTCGCCCCTGAGTGCGACCGCCCAAGCCGGTGAGGAGGCTGCGTCGGCTGAGCCAAAGGCGGAGGCGCCGGTACTCTCGTCGGAGCCAGCCCGTGATGAAGGCGGTCTCAGTCCACGGGTACAAAAGAGAACTCGTCAGAACTGGGACCCGAACACGTACGAGCTTCCCCTCGACTCTTCCGGTCTCAGCGTGTCGGCGCCTCCACCGCGAAGAAAGCAAGTGGACACTCGTGTGCTGGAGTACAGGCGAGGACTCATCGGGTCTTCCGTTATTCTAGCCGCTGGTGCCGGATGCGTCGCGGGCACCATGGTCGCGACGCGGAATTTCGAATGCGGTGATACGGATTGGTTTTGTCTCAATGGCGGCAGGATCGCCGGTGTGACCCTTGGCAGCCTCGTGATGATCGGTGGGGTCATTGGGATGGCTGTTTCGGGCTCTAAAATGGCGGGTCGCAAACAGGAGCTGCTGAAGCTGCAAGACGCGAAGAACAGTAGCTCGCATCGGATTCAGTTGGACCCGCACACCTCACACTTTGTGTTTTGAAGGGAGGTTGTCATGCGGTACTTAGTTAGGCGAAAACGGGCCTCCGGGATCGTTGAACTTATTGGAGAAAGAAGGGTCAACAGACGTCGGAAAAGGCCCCCAAACGACCCTTTCGGGACACGGTGTCCCGGCTGCGCACTCGCAAATCGTGGGAGTGGAGGAGCTTCGGAAGGCGGCGAGGGCGCTCGTGCTGCGGGTCGCGGACGGAGACGACGTTCCGATCGAGGCACTGCGAGAGTTCGCTGCGCTCACGTTGCAGTGCGAGCTCGTTCAGTTGGCGCAGCGTCTGCAAGATGCACCACCTGAGTTTGCTGTGCGTCGGGCGATGGAGCTTGCGAGTTTGGTTCTCACGCTCTCAGCGAAGCCACAGGTCGCCGGCGCAGGTGGGGCACCCGAGGCTGCGGCACGCAACCGTGACCTCTCCGAAGGGAAGGGGCCCACGAAGTGACGGGCAGTCGCGTGTGCAAACTGAAGTCCCGCGTGATCTCGGTTCGGATCGACGAAGACGATCTTGCTCGCTTGGATGCGCTGGCTCAGCAGACCAGCTGCTCCCGCGGCGCGGTCATCCGCTCTTGTCTCCGACGCGCCCGTTTGAAGAGCACGATCGACGCTCAAGCACTCACCGAGGTCTCGCGGGTCCACGCCAACCTCAACCGCATCGGTGGACTGCTCAAGCTCGCCATTCGTGAAGGCGTTTCGGACCAGTCGAGTCACCGCCGACTGAACCTTGAGCTCATCGACTCGCTCATACATGTCCGCCGCGCGGTGAATCGCCTGGCAGGGCATCGGTGATCGTCCGGCATCAACGGGAATCAGCGTCGAACCGGGGGTTCCGGCAGCTGGCGCGCTACATCCGGGGGCGAGAGGCAGAGCCACGCGCCACGTGGTTTCTCTCAGCGAACCTTCCCGGCGTCACCGGGCGAGACGACCTCGAGCTCGCCTGCAAGCTCGTCGATGCGGCCCAGGCCCAGAACACCCGCGCTGGGAGCAAGCGCACGTATCACCTCGTCATCTCACTTCACCCCGACGATCGGCGACTCGCGCGAAAGGAGCTCAAGCAGATCGTGGAAAGGCTTGTGGTTACTCTGGGGTTCTCCGAGCACCAGTACATCGCAGTGCGCCACGACGATACCGATCACGAGCACATCCACATTGCGATCAACAAGATCCATCCAGAGACCTTTCGGATTCACTCGCCCGCTTGGGACCACCAAAAGTTATTCACCGGGGCCCGGGCCCTCGAACGGGAGCTCGGTCTGACACCCCTTCGGTCGAGGACGCGCGACCGCGAGAGGGTCCCGCAGCGAGCTGCAGACTGCGAAGCCCACCATGGAGTTGAAAGCTTCGCGCGCTGGGCTCGGGAAAAGCTTCGGCCTGCTCTTCAGGCGACCGAGTTGCGAAGTTGGGATGACGTGCACGACCTTTGCGGCCGCTTTGGCGTTGTGATTCGGCCGCATGGCAACGGGCTGATATTCGAGGACGTAGAGCGCGGCGTACGAGTGAAGGCTTCGTTCGTTGGCAGAGAGCTCAGCAAGACGCGGCTTTGCGAACGGCTCGGAGCGTTTCAGTCCGTATCGGAGCGACAGCGAGAAGCCGCACCGCGGGCGCCCCATCGGTACTCACCGAGGCTGGCTCGGGCGCCTCAGAGCCTGTGGAAGGAGTACGAACAGACCCTCCAAGAAGCCCGGGCTCGCCGTGAACGCGACTGGGCTCGCTATCGAGATACAACGGCTGCCGAGCGACGACGTCTCAAGAGCAAGTACCGCCAGCAGCGACACCTCTTGGCTGCGCTACCCGTATCAGGCCAACACCGGAAACGTCTTCTCCGACAGCTCGAGCTCCGCCAAAGCATCGAAACCCGAGCCCTCAAGCAGAAGCACGCCACGCAGCGGTGGGGGATTCAGAAGACCCCGCACCCCGGCACCTGGCATCATTTCGTCGCCACCCGCGCTGCCGAGCGCGACGCTCGCGCGATTCGCCTTCTGAAGAGCCGGCAGCGGGAACGCGACCGGTCCAGCGAGGAAAGGGAGTTGTGAGATTCAGCGAGGGAGTGGAGATCCAGTTCGGTGATCCGAAGGAGAGACGAGGTGCGCCGTAAGTCGACATAGCCAGCTAGTACCGCGAAATTGGCGCTTTTCTTGGGCCCGATCGGCCTAGAGGCGCTTCTCTGGTTACGCAGCGTTTCGCGGGCCAATGCGTTGATCGACAAGTGCTGCGATTCGCCGGATTCGAGTCGATGCTTCCGTCGACTCGCCCTCTTTGAAATCGACTTCGGGTAGAACCCCAACTACGCGCGACATCTCGTCAGCGATCCGTAGCCTTTTTCCGTTTCGCAGGTCAAGTGTTACGGCCGGTCGCCAGGAGTATGTCGTTCGCGCACGACCGATGCTCTCGTATGCGACCGCTTTCGTGTGTTGGAGTACCCTAAATCCTCGTTGGACTACGAGCCGATCGCGGTAGAAAGAAACCCGGAGATTGTAGAACCAGGCTACGGCCAGGAACGCCAAGTAGATCGAGATCGCGAACCAGAGGCCGTCGTAGCGATCTTTCACGTTCGGCGCGAACAGCACGAAGCCAAAGAAGCAAACGTAGAGGAGGGTCATTCCGGCGGTAGCCGCCGGATAGAACGGAGTGTGGAGCACCACATCGGCTTCGTCGTCATTTCGCCTTGGAATCATTCCCCGCGACGCGAAGATAGTGGGCCGACACGGCCGCCGTCCAATTCTGCTCGGTCGACGTTGGTTAGTCGTTGACGTTGCGTTGCCGCAATGGGCCCACGCGTTTTCGAAGTGTTTCGCATAGCTCGCGCTGAAGTGAAGTGGCGAACGACGCCGGAAGAGTGGCGGCCGCCACCCTGCGAACATGTTTGCCCTTGCTCTCCCAGGTGCCCCGCCGCGAATAAGCCGAAGGCGTTGAGCGCGGCATGCGGGGATTGGGACATCTTCGATGTCTTACAATCCCACATCTTGCCCGGTACTCACCATGGTCCGGGTTGACTCGAAATGACGCATTTTGCTCTGAACTGATTTTTTTTGGCGCGTTCTGAACACTTCTTGTCTTTTCTTGGCACTTGCGAAGCACAACTTGTCGTTTAGCGCCAAGAAGTTCCAAAGTGCGTCAATGTTCGTCAGTTTGCGCCAGAAAACGCCAAGAAGTGACGGCTGGTGACAGCCTCGCGTGGCACTTCTTGTCGCCGGATGGGCGCGCTCGCTTTCCAAGTATTTTCCGCTCGCGCAACTTTTGAGGGGGCAAAACCAATAACTAGGGGGTGAGTCAAAGGTCTGATTCGAAGAAGTCTGCGAAGTCCCCTCAGGAAGATGCGCGAAGGCCGCGGTCGTGCGACGCGTCTTCGTGCAGAGTCAGCTACGTCGATTCGCCCCTGCTGACAAGACACGAAGCTGCAGGGTATTGTCGCGTGGGGCTGCGGACATTTGATCGGCGCGTGGCGCCGCATGTGCGGGCGCTCTCCATTGGCGCCCGCATCTTGTTTGACCGAAGGGATATCGATACATGGCTCGAAACGCAGAAGGGTGGTCGCTTCATCGAGATCCGAGAACCAAGATCTTTACGGTCCGGTTCCGGGCCGCGGGGAAGCGTTGTCATCGATCCACTGGCGAGACAGATCGCGCAGCGGCTCAAGAAGAAGCTGCTCGAATCGTCCGAGAGGTGACCCACCCGCCTGCGAGTGGCACGTCAGCGCCAGTGCTCGAGGTGCCGCTGTCCGACCTGTTTGGGAGTTGGTTGGCCGCGATGACTGCGGAGGTGTCGGCCGACACGGTTCGATGTTGGGAGACCTACGCGTCGGCGCATTTCATCCCGTTCTTTGAAACCGGGGAGGAGCTCTGCTCGGACGCCCGTCTCGGCGACTACATGCGGCATCGGCTCCTAAAGGTGAAGCGGACCACGCTCAAGAAAGAGCTGAGCGCGCTGAATCGGCTCTTTGACTGGATGGTCGAGCAGAAGCTTCTAGGCTTCAAGCCAACGATTCCGCGGATCTCGAAGCGTGCCACAGGGACGCCGCACCCGCAGGGAAGGCGAGAAACTGTCACTCTCACTCCGGACGAAATGGACGCGATCGTAGCCCAGTTGCCGGAACGCTCGAAGCTCGGCCACCCGATGCGCGCCTACTACGAGGTCATGCGCGAAACCGGACTTCGGCCATCCACGCTTCATCGGCTGAAGACGCCTGACGACTACCAGCCTGGTGCGCCGTTCCTCACGATCCGGGAAGACGCCGACAAGGCGCGATACGGGCGCGAGCTTCCGCTCTCAGATCGCGCCCGGGCCGCCCTCGATTCGGCGTGCCCGAAGGCAGGAACGATTTTCCCGAAGTTCGACGGCCGACACACGCTCAGGAAAGCAGCGCTTGCCGCCGGCCTTGAGGCCGACCGCGCCTCCAAGTTCAGCGCCTACGACCTCCGGCACAGCCTTGCGACCGAGCTCACCGAGCGTTCCGGCAATCTCGTCGGCGTCGGTTACCTGCTCGGCCACAAGCACGTGACGACCACGAATCGCTACGTGCATGCGCGCCGTCGAGCGGCGGAATCGGTCCTATCGGGACACCGATTGGGACACCAGGGGGTAGAGCGACCCAACGACGAGTCTAGTGGTGTAGCGCAACTACCCGGAATCAAAGGGTGCGGAAGAGAGGACTCGAACCTCCACGGGTATTACCCCACTAGATCCTTAGTCTTGTGTGTGTGGTCGCGACGGTGGCTTTGCCCCTGAGTGCGGGCGCGAAAGCCAGCGACAAAGAACGTCTGGAGGACTTCTACCCTGGTACTCTGCCTCAGAGCGAACAAGAGTTCGATGAAGACCGTATCAGCGATTTCTATCCTGAGGATGCACGCAAAGAGCCGGCGCTCCAGCTACAGCTAGAGTCTGCCGACCTGAAGGTGACGCCAACTGCGCCTCAGCAAACTCAGAAGAAGGAGCGTAGTCGAGGCGCAAAAGCCGGTATCGCGGTCGGCGTCATACTGGGAGTTGGGCTCGTGGGTCTCGGTATCGGGGCGGCAGTCGCCGCGTCCAACATAGACATCGCGTTCTGAGCGGCCTGGGCGCGTTTGAGGTGCAGCGGTAGGCGCTAGGCGAACGTGACCGCTGATCACAGTCGCGGTTCCACGAATGGCCTCAACCCGGTTGGCACCTCTCGCGATGCCGAAGCTGCGCCAAAAGGTGCCAACGGGAGTGCCAACGTTTTTCGAAGGGAGAGTCGAGAAGCAGTTTCTCCCGGTTTTCCTGGAGGCGCCGACCGGATTCGAACCGGTGAATGGAGGTTTTGCAAACCTCTGCCTTACCACTTGGCTACGGCGCCGAAGGCTGTCGTGTCTAGCGCTTCTGACGGCGCTTGTCACGCAGCGTTTACAGCCTAGCCAATGACCGGGGTGGCGCGCCACAAACTGCGTGGTAGGCATTCCCGCATGACATCCAAGGACTCCTTTCAGAGCCGTGTCACCATCCACGCCGGAGGCCGCCAGGTCGTGATTCACCGCCTGGATGCGCTGACGCGGGCGGGTTTCAAGGACATCGATACGCTCCCGTACTCGATCCGGGTTCTGCTCGAGAATCTGCTCCGCTACGAGGATGGCAAGACCGTGACCCGTGCGGACATCGAAGCCGTGGCGAACTGGGACCCGGACGCGACGCCGAGCACGGAGATCGCCTTCCGACCCTCGCGGGTTCTGCTTCAGGACTTCACTGGCGTTCCTGCCGTCGTCGACCTCGCCGCGATGCGCGATCAATTTGCCAAAATGGGCGGAGATCCGAGTCGCATCAATCCACTTCAGCCCGCGGATTTGGTGATCGATCATTCGGTACAGGTCGACTCGTACGGATTGCTTCGCTCCTTCGAAGACAACGTCAAGCGTGAGTTCGAGCGGAACCAGGAACGTTACCAGTTTCTCAAGTGGGGGCAGAGCGCTTTCAAGAACATGCGCGTCGTTCCCCCGGGCACCGGCATCGTGCATCAGGTGAACCTCGAATACCTGGCGAGCGTGGTCTTCACGCGCGAGGCGAATGGCAAGACGATCGCGTATCCGGACAGTCTCGTGGGCACCGATTCGCATACGACGATGATCAACGGACTGGGCGTTCTCGGATGGGGCGTCGGTGGCATCGAGGCGGAAGCGGCAATGCTGGGCCAGCCGATCAGCATGCTTCTGCCTCAGGTCGTCGGATTCAAGCTGACCGGCAAGCTGCCCGAAGGCGCGACGGCAACCGACGCGGTTCTGACGGTGACGCAAATGCTCCGGAAGAAGGGCGTCGTTGGAAAATTCGTGGAGTTCCATGGCCCGGGCATGGAGACGCTCGCGTTGCCGGACCGCGCGACCATCGCGAACATGGCCCCTGAGTACGGTGCGACGATGGGTTTCTTTCCCGTCGACAACGAGACCCTGGCGTATCTGCGGTTCAGCGGGCGGGAGTCCGCGCACGTCGACATCGTGGAGCGTGTGCTCAAGGAGCAAGGGCTGTTCCACACGGCGAGCGACCCCGAACCGAGGTTCACCGATACGCTCGAGCTAGACCTCGGCGACGTCGTTCCGTCGATCGCAGGTCCGAAGCGTCCGCAGGACCGCATTCCACTCACCGAGTCGAAGCGTTCCTGGCACAACGTCCTCGAGGGTTTCGAGGCCTCGGCGAGCAAGTCCGTGGCGGTCACCCGCGGAGACGAGACATTCAGTCTGACGAACGGAGCCGTCGTCATTGCGGCCATCACCAGCTGCACGAACACGTCGAACCCGTCGGTGATGCTTGCTGCTGGGCTCGTGGCCAAGAAAGCCGTCGAGAGGGGACTCCGGACCAAGCCCTGGGTCAAGACGAGCCTCGCGCCGGGGTCACAAGTCGTCACCGAGTACCTTCAGGCATCGGGCCTGATGAGCCATCTCGAGGTCCTGCGCTTCAATCTGGTCGGCTATGGGTGCACCACCTGCATCGGGAATTCCGGTCCCCTGGATCCAGAGATCGCCGAGGCGGTGAAGGCGAACGACTTGCTGGTTACCTCCGCGCTGAGCGGAAACCGGAACTTCGAAGGCCGTGTCAATCCGTTGACCCGCGCCAACTACCTCGCTTCGCCTCCGCTGGTCGTGGCCTATGCCCTCGCCGGCACGATGGACATCGACTTTGCGACCGATCCGATCGGCCAGGACACGAACGGCAACGACGTATTTCTCCGCGACATCTGGCCGACCCATCGGGAGATCACGGAGACGCTTCGGACCTCCGTCAAGAAGGAGCACTTCGTCGAACGCTATGCAGTCGTGCTCGACGGGCCGCCTCAGTGGCGTGAGGTGAGCTTCGAGCAGGCGGATCGCTACCGTTGGGACCCCGACTCGACGTATGTTCGGCTGCCTCCGTTTTTCCAGGGGGTCGAGGCCGGCGAACCTGCTCCGCCCGAGGACATCGAGGGCGCGCGCGTGCTCTGTTTGCTGGGCGATTCGGTGACGACCGACCACATTTCGCCAGCTGGCGCCATCGCACTCGACGGCCCAGCCGCGAAGTACCTTCAGGACCACGGTGTGTCCCCGCGCGACTTCAACAGTTACGGAAGTCGCCGCGGCAACCACGAGGTCATGATGCGCGGGACGTTCGCCAACATCCGGCTACGCAATTTTCTCGCACCAGGAACCGAAGGCGGTGTGACCCGCTACCTGCCCGATGATTCGCAGATGAGCATCTTCGATGCATCGATGAAGTACCAATCGGATGGCACGCCTCTCATCGTGATAGCGGGCCAGGAGTACGGAACGGGTCTTCCCGCGACTGGGCGGCAAAGGGCACACTTCTTCTCGGCGTGAAGGCCGTCATTGCCGAGAGTTATCGAGCGCATTCATCGCTCGAACCTGATCGGCATGGGTGTGTTGCCCCTCGAGTTCGAGGAGGGCGAAGGGCGCGAGTCGCTCGGACTCAGCGGCGAAGAGACATTTGCGATCTCCGGAATCTCCGAAGGCATCACGCCGGGCAAGATGCTCACGGTGCAGACCGACGGCGGTAAAATCTTCGAGGTGAAGGCGCGGATCGATACGCCTCAGGAAGTGGAGTACTATCTGCACGGTGGCATCTTGCAGTACGTCCTGCGGCAGCTCGCTGCGCAGGCATGAGCGATTGGCCTAGGTGGCATGTCTCTCGTCTTCGTCATATCGCCTCCTCGCGCCGGGTCGACCCTGCTTCAGCGCATGATGGCCGCGCACTCCGAGATTTTCACTCACCCGGAGCCACATCTGATCACGCCGATCGCGCATCTCGGTGTTTACCAGAACGTCGACAAGGCGCCGTATGATCACATCAACGCTGCCGAGGCAACCAAGGCGTTCATCGAGGGGCTGCCCGGCGGCGAACAGGACTATCTCGACGCTCTTCGTGCATATACCGACACGCTCTATGGCCGCATGCTGTCGACGAGCGAGAGCAGCTACTTCCTCGATAAGACGCCTGCCAACGCGCTCGTGCTTCCGTTCTTGCAACGCCTCTATCCCGACGCGAAGTACGTCGTGCTCACGCGGCACCCGCTTGCGGTGTTCAGGCTCCTATGCCGGCAGCTTTTTCAACGGAGATTGGAGCGAAGCGCATGCGTTCAATCCGATTCTCGAACGCTACGTACCCGCTATGGCTACGTTCCTGCGGGAACGACCGGTCCCCTTGTTGCATCTGGCCTATGAAGATCTCGTGACGGAGCCGGGCCCTCAGCTCGAGCGAGTCTTCGCGTTCCTCGGGCTCGAGCACGATCCCGATGCGGTGGAGTATGGCAAGGCGACTCCTCAGAAGAAGGGCATGGGCGATCCGATCACGGTGAACACGCAGAGCCGTCCGGTATCGGACAACGTGGGGAAGTGGGCGCTGGAATTGGCGCACGATGCCGGTAAGCGAGCGCTCGCCGAGCAGATGATTGGTGCTCTCGATGCTGCAGACCTCGAGGCTTGGCAATGGCCTGTCGAAGCCCTCTGGGCTCCGGTGGAGCTCGCCGGCGGCGGGCCTCCGCCCAAACCAGCTCGCAACAGCTACACCTTTCAACGTCGAGTCATGCTCGCCCTCAAGAAGGACATTCACAATCGACCTCACGGCAAGCTCGTGAAGCGCGTGAAGTATTATTGTGACGTCTTGCTCAGGGAGTAGGCCGCCGCAGTCGAGCGATTACGACTTGGGACTCGGTGTCCGCGTCGATCGGCTTCCCTGTGAAGTCTCCCGTATGAGACTCGACCCGAAATCCGTTGTAGTAGAGTAGAGATTCCAGCTCTGCTGGGAAGAACTGTCGCTGCGTCAGCGGCGTGCAGAATGACCGCTCCTTCTGCGTCGGATGTTCGAAGTCCATCACGACGGTTTCAATTTGTGTCATTGGGTCATAGCTGAAGTATTCACCGTACCGGTAGCGGACTCCATCACGTGGATGGCGGACCAAACCAGCGCCGTACCGCTTCGCAGGACTGCGCGCGAGGCTCACTGGGTCCGGTAAGAGAACATCGAAAGCAAACCGACCCCCCGGCGCGAGATGGTGCCGAACGGTTGCGAGTCCCCGTTCGATTTCTTCGCGCGTGTAGAGGTGCATCCAGACGTTGAAGGGTGCGATGACCAAGGGGAACTTCCGACGGAGGCGCACGCGCCGTAGATCGCCTTCACGAAGCTCCATGCGCTCCTGCGTCTTTCGGGGTAGTCGGGCGAGGCGTTCGCGCGCCTGTTCGAGCATGGGCCTCATGGGGTCGACACCGACGACGTCGACGCCGGCTTCCGCGATTGCAATTGCCACGCGTCCCGTGCCGACCCCGAGCTCGAGAACCGGGCCACCCGAGTCGAGGGCCATGTCCGAATAGAAACGCACGTCATGGCGGCGCAAGCGATACGCCTGATCGTAGTAGCGACCGCTCTCGTAGTGGGCCTCGGATCCGGTCCTTCCGCTTCGTCGTTTCGGCTTAGCCATGGTCGCCCGTGAGATGCATCGCGAGCTCTGAAAATCCCAGGCCGCGGTCGGCATCGGTGAGATAGCGGGGCGGAACCGGAAGGCGGTCGAGATGCGCACGCACGTTTGCTACGCCAACGCTCTTTGGGAAGCGCGCGAAGGCGGCTGCATCGTTACCGCTGTCTCCGACGAAGACCCAGCGTTCGATCTCCTGATCGAGATCGACGCCGCACGCCTGCTCCAGTGCACGTGCGACGCCCTCGGCCTTGTCCCAAGCTCCGGGGACCGCATGCGCGTGAACGGTGGACACCGAGCTTCGCGCGCCTAGCGCTTCGATGAGCGCGACGAGAGAGTCGATTTCTTGGCGAGGCAGGGTTGCCCATTCGCCGACGTCGAAAGCGAGGTCGCAGCGTCGATGCCGGTCGTCGCTGGTGCATCGGACTCCCGGCATGTTCGACGATACGGCATCCCGGATCGTTCGGAGTAAGGCGCGTTGCTCCCGGCGCTCCGCTTCGCTGCAGAAGTAGCCTTCGTGCACGCCGGCCTCGTCGACCCAGGTCCATCCCGCTCCGTTCTCCCCGACCGCAACCCGGACGGGCCAGATTCGCGCGATGACGTCGGTCCAGCCAAGCGGCCGGCCAGTGACGGCCACCAGCTCGAATCCCGCGCTGGCCAGGCGATGCATCGCCGTGTACGCGCTTGGCTCGAGGACCCCGTTCCTCGTCACGGTGTCGTCGATATCGAAAACGACCCCCCGCACGCCAGCCGGATCCAGCTCCCGATAGCTCTTCATCTCGGCTCCCCATACCATACCCCTGGGCTTGCGGACCCGTTCGGAGGGGCGTACCGTGAAGACGGACGGAGGGGATTACGTGCCCAATCTCGGTTTTGGCGAATTAGTCATCGTTTTTCTGATCGTGATGCTGATTTTCGGCGCCGGACGGCTGCCTCAAATCGGCGAGGGCCTTGGCAAGGCCATCCGGAACCTCAAGCGCGGGCTCAACACCGACGATGACATCGATGTCACCCCGGCCGAGAAGCAGGTCCCGCCGAAGGCTGCCTCCCGCGTGGACGACGCCGAGGTCGTGGACAAGGTCGAGTCGAAGTAGCGGTCTGCCGTCAGTCGTCGGGTGCGTCTGGCGGCTCCGAGCGCGCGGCGCGCGTGTCGAGAATCTGTTTGCAGCTCAGACGCAGTGCCGGAGCAAGCTCAGACGACGTTGCCGCTTCCTTCAGCTCGACTCGTCGCAGCAGCGGCGCCAGCAGGAGCGCGGTGTCGAGCGGCGTGTCGGGATTGCGGACGATCGCGTTCCGAGGACGGTAGCGGACCACCCAGCGCCGGTGCCGGTAAACCGTCTGAAGAACTTCGGGATCATTGGGACGAGTCGCGCAGACACGAACGACGTCCTCTTCCGTGAGCGAAGGATTGTCGAGCAGGATACGGACCACGTCGGGATGAGGGTCTCGAACGACGCGCTGAATCAACGAGCGGTCATGCGTGCGGGCGAGCGACTTCCGTTCGCCGAGCGTAACGGGCCGGCCGCGCCCGAAGTCGGGAATGCGCCGATTGTCTTCGGGCGGAGACTCGGGCTCGGCCAGAGGCGTGACGAAGTCTGCGATCTGGTGCAGGCCAATCCGCCGAGCGGTTGTACCAAGCTCATGGCGCCGCACTTGGAGCCGAGCGTCGAAGAGCGCCCAGCCAATCGCCAGGAACACGCGTTGGGCCTCCGCTTCACCGAGTGCGGCGCCTTGATGGGCCTCGGCGAGCAGGTGCACCGCCTCCTCGTTCGCGATCGAGGCCATCCGTTCACAGAGAAGACCGACGCGCATCTCGAGCTCGTCGAGGCTAGCTAAGAGCCGAAAGAGGTCTCCAAAAGATCTTGCATCATTCACAGCCTGTCCGCCCCTATGACCAGCCTACTGGGACGCCTCCAAAGCGCCAGCTTGACGCACTGCGTCGCCGGGCTAGCCTCGACTAAACATGGCTGAGGCGCAACCAGTTCGGGTGATCAAGCGGTACGCAAACCGCAAGCTCTACGACACCCGGGATAGCAAGTACATCACGCTCGACCGCATTGCGGAGCTGGTTCGCAACGGTGAAGAGGTGAAGGTTCTCGACAACCGATCGAAGGACGACCTCACGAAGCTCACGCTCGCGCAGATCATCTACGAGGAACAAAAGAGCGGTCACGCCACGGCATGGTCCGTTCAGAGCTTGAGGGGCTTCATTCAGCAGGGTCGCCAGAAGCTCCTGACTTCACTCAAGGAAGGGCCGGTCGGAAAGCTCGTGGAGCGCGCCGAGGAGCTCCGCGCCGAGGTATACAGCGCGGCCGACGACCGTGTTCGCTCCGTCATGGAAAGTGCGGCAGCTCACGTACGGCAGCTACAGGCAGAGGTGCTCCGGCTCCAAGCTCGAATCGAAGAGCTCGAGTCCAAGGTACGTCACGCCTCCTCGAGAGACGAGCCGCCTGATAGTATGGAATAAACTCCGTTTTCAGCGGTTTGAAGAGCAGGCATGCCCAGAAAATCCAGAGAAATTCGATGCCGAGCGCGAGCTTTTCGAATCGGAGGCGCGCCCTCATCTCGACGTTCTTTATTCGATTGCGCTCCGCCTCACCCGTTCTCAGGTCGACGCCGAGGATCTGGTCCAAGACACCCTTGTCCGCGCCTACCGGTTCTACGACCGGTTCGAGGCCGGGACGAATTTCAAAGCCTGGCTTCTGAGAATCCAGATGAACACGTTCGTCAATCGATACCGGCGCGCGACCCGTGAGCGCCAGGTCTTTGAGGGCCCGATGGCAACGCCAGTCGGAGAGGGCGTCATCGGCCGCGCGACCATGCGGGGCTTGACCGATCCGGTGGGGGATGCGCAACGCCGCTTGATCGGCCGCGAGATCCAGCGCGCCTTTGATGAGCTTTCGGAGGATGCCAGGGCGATGGTCTTGCTCGCGGATGTCGAAGAGCTCTCATACAAAGAGATCTCCGAGATCGTAGGCTGCCCGATCGGCACGGTCATGTCGCGGTTGCATCGCGCACGGAAGCAGCTTCAGGGCTCGCTCCAAAAGCACGCCGTTCAGCTCGGCATCATCGAAGATGATGATGAGCACGTCGACGACCCGATTCCGCTCGAAGCGTTTCGCGCGAGGAAGTTGGTGAAGTCGTGAGTTGCAAGCTCGTCAGACGTCATCTGGGTGCGTTCGTGGACGGGGAGACCGATCCCGCGACACAGATCGAATTCGAACGTCACCTCGAAGCCTGTCCGGGCTGTCAGGAGCATCTTGCGTTCGAGCGCTCCCTGCGCGAGCAAACCCGCGAATCGCTTGGCGGCATTCGCGCGCCAGAACAACTTTGGAACCGAACGCTGCACCGCTTGGACGAGATCGACGTGGTCAGGAAGGATCGCCGCAAGCCGATCGACGCGCGCCCGATGCATCTGCGGCAGACCTGGACCATCGCGGCTGCGGCCGCCGCGATCCTGATCATCGGCGGGGTCGTGGGCCTGCCCGAGAGCACCGACTATCAGAGCGCCGGCATGCTCCAGGATGTGGTGAACCTTCATTCGCAGGCCTTGCCCTCGGACGTCGCGGCCGAGGCCCCGCAAGAGGTCGTTCGCTACTTCCAGGGCAAGACGCCGTTTCCGGTCAAGCCGGCCCAGTTTGAAGAGCCCAGCGTGAAGTTCGTCGGCGCGAGGTACATCAAAGTCGGTGCCCACCCGGCCGCAGCGCTTTACTACAACCACGGCGGCCATCGCGTCACTCTCCTCGTCTTCCAGTCCGCGGAGATCGTGCGAAACGCACAGCGGACCAATGTCGGTGGCCGTGAGCTTTATTATCACAATGTAGGCGGTCACGTGGTGACCATCCGGCAGCACGGTGGCGTGAACTATGCGTTTTACGGCGACCTCGACCGTCCGGTGCTGTTCCAGCTCGCGGCGAACGCTCGGGTCGAAGACTAGCGTTCTCCAGTCCACCTGCTCTTTTGCGGGGGTTCAGCCGTTGACAGGGCAGCGCGGCGACGCCTATTCTTTTTTGACGTAGGCGTAAGTTTGCATGCACTGAAGGGGCTGGGTTCGACGCAGTTTCGTTCCTATCGACGAGATCGCTGGTAACCTGGGGCTGGGAATCGAAGGGGAGACCAAATGTCGGACGAAAACATGCCGAGTGACGCGCCAACCAAGATCGGGGAGCCGCCCGAGATTGATGACGAAATCGACGAGTTTGCCGAGAGCGCCTTCGACGCGCTCATGATGGATGGCGGGCGGAAACCGGCCTCGGAACGCGCCGAATCACTCGAGTCCGCTTCACCTGTTCAGATGCAGACTGGCGAGTATGAAGACGTCGAGCTCGATGACGTGATCATGGTGTCGGACGTCCCGCCCGCGGAGCTCGCGGCTGTTTCCGCGCCGCCTTCGGCACCACCGGCCTCGCTACGCCCGGAGTCCGCGCCGCCGGCGCCGACCAAAGGCCCAGGCACCAAGGAGGTCGAGGTCGCTCGATTACGTTCCGAGATCTCGGGACTCAAGGCGAAGCTCGCGGAAACGTCTGGTGGCGTGTCGAGCCGCCAGTTTCTCGATCTTCGCGAAGCGCTCAACACCAAGGACAAAGCGATCCTCGAGCTGCGAGATCAGGTGAGCGCGAGAGACAAAGACATCATCGATTTGAGAGATCAATCGATCCGCCTCGAGCGCGCGCGTGCCGAATTCGACGAGAAGACCGCTGGACTCGAGCGCTCCCTTTCCAAGGCGCAAGAGGCGATCGCGAGTCTGACCGAGGACAAGGAGAACGCGAACAAGCGGTACGAGGATGTCAAGGCTCGATTCGAGCGAGCGAAGACCAAGTCCGAGGGCCTCGAAGCGGAGCTTGCACGAGAACGCGAAGCTCGTGCGGCAGACATCGAAGCGCTCAAGGGAACGCATGACGCCGAGTTGGCGAAGTTCAGAGTCGCCCACGAGCAGGCGATGGACCTCCTGAAGGCGGAGTCCGCCGCGAAGCTCGCCAAGGCACAAGAAGACAACGAAGCCGCAATGCACGCCGCTGCGAGCGAGAAAGAGACCGCGCTTGCTTCGCTTCGCTCGGAGCTCGCCGATGCCGAGGCCGCTGCGCTGGCACAGGTCGCTGCGGAGGCTCAGGCCTCGAAGCAGGCCGCGCTGACATCGCTTCGAGAAGAGCTCGATGCCGCCGCGTCGGCGCGGATGGCCGCAGCCGAGGCGGAGTGGCAGCGCACCATGTCGGAACGCGAGGCAGCGCTTCAGGGCGAGAAGCAACTCGAGCTCGAGACGAAGGAGCAGGAGCACTCAAGGCAACTCGCGACGCTAGGGCGCAAGCTCGGCGATACCGAGACAGAGCTCGCAGGCGCGCGCGAACGCGAAGCGATGAACGAGGAGCGCTCGATCGAGCTCGAGGCGAAGCTCAACGAGACCAATGCAAGCTTGGCCGCGGCCAATGCTCAGCTCGCGGAAACTCGGGAAGAACGCGACCGCCTCGGCGCTGAGCTTGCTGAAACCAAGGAAGCCCGCGATGGTCTCCAGCAGGCGTTCGACGCAAGCCAAACCAAGGTGGGTCTGCTCGAGGGCAAGAAGCGGGACCTCGAGTCGCGCGTCGGTTCACTCGAAGCGATGAAGTCGCAACTCGAATCCAAGCTCACCATGGCGCTCGAGAAGATCGCCACTGACGAAGGGCTACTCGAGCGCGTTCGCAAAGCCATGGCCATCGGCCTCAGCCTGCTCGAAGAACAAGAACGCAATACCTACGGCGACGCTACCTCCGAGATGGAAGGCGTTTCCGAGGACGCAGAGTAGGGGCGGCTCGAGTCGAGGCCAGGCCGGGCATGCTCGGGCTGGTTGCGTGCTCGTCGACCGCCCGCACCAGCTTCCCCAGCTCGCGCTGTGCCAGGGGCGGCGGCGGAGCGTGGCTGAGCATGGCGAGGAACGCTGCCGCATGGGGCGGGCGGTCCTCGGGTGTCGGAGCCAAGAGGGATTCGATGGCGTCGGCGAGCGGAGCGGGTGCGAGAGGAGAAGCTTCGCGAAGGCTCCGATGACGGCCGTCTCTGGCCCGGTCCAGCGTTTGAAGATCGTTTTCGCCGTCGAACGGTCGGTAGCCTGCCAGGCACTCATAGAGCAGAACGCCCAGCGAAAAGAGATCGGACCGGGCGCCGCACCGTCGGCCGAGCGCATACTCGGGCGCCATGTA
>CAWBAV010000029.1:0-186119 GCA_963786865.1 uncultured delta proteobacterium
CACTTGGCCGATATCTTGACTTTTGACGGCCACGATGTCCGGATGCGGCAAGTTGCCTTTCCGCTGGTCCGCGAGCGCAACCCTGCAACGATCCCCGCCAAGACCGATCGTCTGGTGGTTACGGCCGCGGGCGGATTCCTGGACGACACGTGGTTCAATCGGATCTTCTGGGCCGTGAACAAACGCCCGCTCGGTCAGCTGGTGGTGACCGATGGCGAGTCGGTGTACGGCATTCGAGCTTACGCCAAACCGAGCGATGTGAATGCTCATTTCACACCGGGACGGCAGGGATACGTACTGTTCGCCCATGAGCTCCGGCAAGATGCAAAGGACCCGGCCGACAAACAAACGCAGCGAGACAAGAACGCTCCCGAAGATCGTTGGCAGACGCGGATACCGGTCCGTGCTCAATCGCTGGTAGTGGCCGGCGACGTACTTTTCGCCGCGGGAACGCCCGACGTTATCGACGCAGACGACCCGTGGGCCGCCATTGACGGTCGCCGCGGCGGAACCGTCTGGGCCGTGTCGACGGACGCCGGCGAGCGGCTCGCAGAGCTCTCCCTGGAATCGCCCCCGGTCTACGACGGCATGGCGGCCGCAGGCGGACAGTTGTACTTGAGCCTACAGGACGGACGAGTCACTTGCTTCGCAGCCGAATGAGTCCCAACAGCGCGAGCGATTGAGTCGCAGAATGGCGATCACGCCGTGTGACGTTGGCGCCGATTTCCTTACCAAGGACAGCTACAAGGTGAAGTCGATTCCCATCCGGAAGGGCCGGAGGAGCAAGTGGGACCGCCCGCCACGCTGGGCAGTTCTGCCGACGGAAACAGTTTTTGGAGGTAGGCCAGGATCTGTCTTGGCCAGGTGGGCTTAATGCCAGGACAGGTCCCGGCCTACCATCTCCTACATGGTTCACCTCAGGCTCTCGAACCCACGAAGCCTCAGTAGTTCGGCGTGGGCGGGCGATAGTGGCTGAGGTCGACGTGCGGAACCAGTCGATCGTTCGACCAGGCCTTCCGCAGCTCGACCGTCGGCGACCAGTCGAGTCGCTCGCGGGCCAGCGTGATGTCCGGCTGTCGGCGGGTCGGGTCGTCTTCCGGCAGTGGCTTGAACGATGATCTCCCGGTGGCCGCCGGTCAGTTCCAGCACCATTTCGGCCAGTTCCTGGATCGTAAATTCGCCCGGATTGCCGAGGTTGATCGGCCCGGTCACGTCGTCCGGAGCTTCCATCATCCGAATCATGCCTTCGACCAGATCGTCGCGGTAGCAGAACGAGCGGGTCTGCGAGCCGTCGCCAAAGATGGTCATGTCCTCGCCGGCCAGCGCCTGGCGGATGAAATTCGAACGACGCGACCATCGAAAGGATGCATCCGCGGGCCGTAGGTGTTGAAGATTCGGGCGATGCGAATCGTACTCTGTTCATGCGGTGGTAGTCCATGAACAGCGTCTCGGCCGCCCGTTTGCCTTCGTCGTAACAGGCCCGTGGACCGATCGGATTCACGCTGCCGCGATAGGATTCCGGTTGCGGGTGGACTTCGGGATCGCCATAGACTTCGCTGGTCGACGCTTGCAGGATCTTCGCGTGACACCGTTTGGCCATTCCCAGCACGTTGATCGCGCCCATCACGGAAGTCTTCATGGTCTTGATCGGATTGTACTGATAATGTCCCGGCGCGGCGGGGCAAGCCAGATTGTAGATCTCGTCGACTTCCAGCAGATCGGGATGTGATGTCGTGGCGGATCAATTCAAAATTCTTGGCAATCCAGCAGGTGCACGACGTTGGACTTCTGGCTGGTGAAAAAATTGTCCAGGCAGATCACGTCGTGCCCGGCGTCGACCAGTCGCTCGCAAAGATGTGAACCGAGGAACCCGGCTCCGCCGGTGACCAAAATGCGTTTCGCCAATGTCATGAGTTTCTCACCTTCGTCGAGCGAACCAACGGACGGTTTCCGCCAATCCCCGTAGCGACGACACCTGCGGCTGCCAACCGAGTAGCTCGCGAGCCAAGTCGAAGCAAACGACGCTGGACCGCAGATCGCCGGGTTGTGCGGGTCCGTGCTGCGGTTCCGGCACCGCGATCGATTCGCCCCCCTTCGCCGAGGCTCTCCTGGCAGAGCGACCGTAACTGCCGGGCCAATTCATTGACGTCTATTCGCGTCGAGGTGCCGATGTTGAAGGGCATAAAACCTTCCTCCAAATCGGTTTCGATCGCCCGGACGTTGGCGGACGCCACATCGCCGGCGTACACATAGTCACGGATATACCGCCCGTCCCCGTGGATCGTGCAGACCTGCCCCCCGAGCATTCGTGTGGTGAATATGGCCACCACGCCGGCTTCCCCATGGGGACTTTGCCGCGGACCATACACGTTGGCATATCGCAGGGCGACCGTCTTCAGGCCGAACTGGCGGGCGAAGAATTGCAAGTACTGTTCGCCGACCCATTTGGCGATGCCATAAGGAGAAACGGGTGCGGCCGGATGCACCTCGCCGGCCGGTTCTGCCACGTCGCCGTAGAGCACGCCGCCGGAAGACGCAAAAGACAAACCGCCCGACACCGACCCGTACGGAATTTTCCAGTGTCCGCAAGAGGCCGACTACGTTTACGTCGGCGTCGGTCGATGGCTCACGCACCGAGCGGCTGACGGAGACCTGGGCCGCCTGGTGACAGACTGCATCCGGCTGGAACTCGTCAAACACAGCCGACAACCGCTTCGCGTCCCGCACATCGACCTCGAAGAACGGCACGTCGCCGGTAATCGTCCCGGCTTCCCGTATCCAGGTTGTCCACGGCCGCAACCTGGTGGCCGCTTGCCAACAACTGGTCCACCACGTGGCTGCCGATGAAACCAGCGCCGCCAGTCACGAGTACTCTCATCCTCACTATCCTTTTGTTTGCGTAGCCGGATACCGATTTCTGTTGCCGCCGCATCGGAAGCTCGACGACGAAGCCGAGCCGGACCGCTACATCAAGTCGGGCATCATCAGAGCTCGTGACATCTCGAAGGTCGAGGACTTCGATCCTTCGAAGATCACCGAGCAAATCACGCACTCCTGGTACAACTACGAAGGCGGCGAAGAGCAAGCGCTCCACCCGTCGGAGGGCGAGACCAGCCCCAATTACACGGGTCCGCAGCCACCCTACGAGCGACTCGACACCGCGAAGAAGTATTCCTGGCTGAAGTCACCTCGCTACGACGGAGTCCCGATGGAAGTCGGGCCCTTGTCGCGCATGTTGGTCAATTACGTTCGCGGTCACGAGCAAGTCCAAGGCCTGGTCAACCACGTGCTCAAGACGCTGGGCGTCGGGCCCGAGGCCCTATTCTCCACGCTTGGCCGGGTCGCGGCACGAGGCATCGAAACCCAGCTACTCGTCGACAAGATCGGCGACTGGGTCGACGAGCTCGCGGACAACATGGGCAAGGGCGAGCTCCGCATCCACGACAACAGCAAGTGGGATCCGGAGAGCTGGCCGAAGGACGCGATGGGCGCCGGTTTCCACGAGGCGCCACGAGGGTCACTCGGGCACTGGGTTCACGTGAAGGACGCCAAGATCGCCCGCTACCAGTGCGTGGTGCCGAGCACCTGGAACGCAGGGCCGCGGGACTCCGGTGACACACCCGGCCCATATGAGGCAGCCCTGGTCGGGACCCCGGTGGCCGATCCAGAGCAGCCGATCGAGATCCTTCGAACGGTTCACTCCTTCGACCCTTGCATGGCCTGTGGCGTGCACGTCGTCGAGCCCGGAGGGCGCGAGATCACTCGCGTGAAAGCGCGATGACTCCCCCCCCGACGGCAACTGCGGTCAAGGCCGGGGCGCCTTCCAAGGTAAGCCCTCGGATAACCAATAGCGAACCCCTCGAGCGAATTTACGTGTGGGACCTCGTCGTTCGGGTGAGCCACTGGGTGATCATGCTGTCGGTGTTCATTCTCGCGTTCACCGGCATCTACATCGGCGATCCGTTCCTGATTCCCGCAGGGCCAGAGAACGAGCAATTCGTGATGGGCACCATGAAGGTCGTGCACTTCTACGTGGCGATCATCTTCGCATTGGCGGTCATCAGCCGCGTTCTGTGGATGTTCGTGGGCTCATACTACGCGCGCTGGCATCAGTTCGTCCCAATGAGCAAACGGCGACGTCGCGACGTCTTCGGCATGCTGAAGTTCTATTCGCTGATCAGCAAGGAGCCACCGCTCAACGTGGGCCATAACCCGCTCGCGGGCATGACATATCTGGCGGTGTTCGGTCTCTACATCCTCCTGATGCTGACCGGCTTTGCCTTGTACTCGGTGAGCGCGACGGGCTACATGCAGTTCTGGGAGTTCTTGCTCCCGATCTTCGGTGGTCCGCAGACGGCGCGCTGGATCCATCACATCGCGATGTGGTTCCTGCTCGGCTTCGTCGCACACCACATCTGGAGCGCGATGCTCGTGTCCCGTGTCGAAGGCATGGGGCTGATGGACTCTCTCTTCAGCGGCTACAAGTTCCTGCCGAAGAGCTGGCGCAACCGGGATGAGTGACCGCACGCCGGTCCTCGTCCTGGGGCTCGGCAACGTCGTCTGTACGGACGACGGAGCTGGAATTGCCGCAATTCACAAGCTGATTCGGGAATACGATCTCCCCGAAGGTGTCATTGCATTGGACGGCGGAACCCTCGGGCTCTCGCTTCTGCCTCTCGTCGACAGCGCCGATCAGGTGATTCTGGTAGACGCCATCAGGGCGGATGGGCCACCGGGCACCCAGGTTCGAATCGAGGGTGACGAAGTCGCGCCTGCCGTGTACGAACGTCTTTCGCCTCATCAGATCGGAGTCGCCGACCTGCTCGCGGGCGCGAGCTTGCTCGACCGGTATCCGGACCGTGTTTTGGTGCTGGGCGTCGTTCCGGAGTCGATCGAGCTGGGGCTCGAACGGACGCCGGCGGTGCAGGCGAGCATTCCCGAGCTCGTCCAGCGCGTCGTCGCAGAGCTGACCGCGATGGGATACCCACCGGTGGTCCGATCGGAGAATCGCGATGAAGCTCATGGGAGCGTTGCTCACGTCGCTCGCACTCTCGGCGTGTAACGCCAGGGATGATGCGTCGGCAAGTGACTTCAGCGAAGTCCAAGTTCCGAACGAACGCCTCGCCTCCGACGATGCCCGCGCACGCGGGAGGGCGCTCTATCGAAACAAGTGCGCGCTTTGTCACGGGGACCGCGCGGATGGAAATGGCGTGCGAAGCAAGGGGCTCTCGGGAAAGCCGGTCAACTTCCAAAACAAGGAATGGCGAGCGAGCACGGAGCCGCTCGCTCTCTTCGAGGTCCTCAGCGAGGGCAAGCGGGGAACTTCGATGCCTGCTTGGCCTACGCTCACCGCGGAAGAAAAGTGGGACCTCATCGCGTACGTTCTCAGCGTGGCTGAGGACGGGCCGTGATCACAGGGCGCCGCATCGAGATTCGCGGAACGGTGCAAGGCGTGGGGTTTCGGCCCTGGGTGTATCGCGTCGCCCGCAAGGCCGGTGTCCTCGGACGCGTGCGCAACGACCCGCGCGGGGTGACGATTGAAGCATTCGCATCCGAAGAGATTCTCGAGCGATTCATAGAGGAATTGAGGTCAAATGCGCCTTCTTCGGCGCGCATCGTCGAGCTCCGCGACGCACCGATCCCGGTCGAGGATCTCGACCGTTTCTCGATCGAGTCGAGCGGCGCCTCGGGAGAGAAGGCACTGTCGATTCCGCCCGACCTCGCGACCTGCGTCGATTGCGAATCCGAAGTGATGAATCCGGAGGACCGGCGCTTCGGCTACGCGTTCACCAACTGTACGGTCTGCGGTCCGCGATTCACGATCGCGACCGGCATTCCCTACGACCGCTCCGCTACGACGATGTCGGCTTTCACGATGTGCGACGCCTGTAGACGCGAGCACGACGACGTCGAGGACCGGCGCTTTCACGCGCAGCCCAACGCATGTCCTCGGTGCGGCCCGTCTCTCAGCCTTGTCCGATTGGACGGTGCGCCGCGCTCCGGTGACGATCCCCTCGTAGAGGCCGCTGAGCTCTTGATGGCTGGAGCCGTCATTGCGGTGAAGGGCCTCGGAGGATTTCACCTCTCCTGCGACGCCCTGAACGAAGCTGCCGTGCTCCGCTTGCGGCAGCGCAAGCATCGAGACGAAAAGCCGTTTGCGGTGATGGTCGCGCAGCTTGGTGCGGCCCGAGCGATTGCGGAGATCGACCCCCAAGAAGAAGTCCTGCTGACCTCGGCCGAGAGGCCTATCGTTCTCGTTCGAGCGCGCGCCGATTCGCGCTTGGCCGCCTCGGTGAGCCCAGATACGCCTCTTTTGGGTCTATTCTTGCCGTATACTCCGTTGCATCACCTGCTCCTCGCGGCGGCTGGCCGGCCCCTGGTCATGACTTCGGCGAACGTATCGGAGGAGCCGATCTGCCGCGACAACGATGAAGCCCTGCGCCGGATGCGGGGCATCGCCGATGCGATTCTCATGCACGATCGAAAGATTGCAATGCGCTGCGACGATTCAGTCATGAGAGTCGTTGCTGGCTTGCCGACGATCCTCCGCCGTTCACGGGGCTTCGTTCCGCGACCCTTTCGCTTGAGCAAGCCGGTGTCGCGTCCGGTGCTCGCCTGCGGTGGGCACCTCAAGAACACCTTCTGCATCGCGACCGGCGATAGCGCCTACTTTGGTCCGCACATCGGAGATCTCGAATCACTTGCTGCGCTCGAATTCTTCGAAGAGGCCATCGAGAGAATGGAAACGATTCTCTCGGTGCATCCGGAAGTCGTCGCCCATGATCTTCATCCCGGCTACATGTCGACTCGATACGCGGTAGCGAGAGCTGGAGCCTCGACCGTCGGCGTTCAGCATCATCATGCACACGTGGCAAGTCTCATGGCGGAGTCCCGACTCGAAGGCCCCGTTCTCGGCGTCGCCTATGACGGCACCGGTTTTGGCGAGGATGGAACCTCCTGGGGCGGGGAGTTTCTTCTGACTTTTCCAGGGCACTACGAGCGCTTGGCCACTTTCAGAGCGTTGCGCTTGGCTGGCGGCAACGTGGCGATGCGCGAAGTATGGCGTATTGCTTATGCACTCGTGCACGATGCCTTCGACGGCGTACCTCCGGTCGGCGCGCTCGCGCTTTTTGATCGTGTCGCGCCGCGAGACCTTCGTGTAGTCGCCCAGATGATCGAACGCGATTTGAACTCGCCGAAAGCACGGGGACTGGGACGCTACTTCGACGCATTTGGCGCGCTCGCGCTTCGCCGACCGCAATCGGCGTATGAGGGACAGGTGGCGATCGCATTGGACCTGGTCGCGAACGAGAACGTGCGCGATGCATATCCCTTCGAAGTCGATCGGACCCAGACACCGACCGAGGTGGACCTGCGGCCCGCTGTGCGAGCGGCGGTGAGGGATTTGCTCTCGGGGACCCCCGCGGGCGACGTATCTGCTCGTTTCCACAATACGGTCGTGGCGGTCACGGTAGGCGTCGTGGAGGCTCTCCTGGCAGACCGCGGAACGCTTCCCGTCGCGCTGACGGGCGGAGTTTTTCAGAACGCATGGATTACTGCCGGTGTCGAGAAAAAATTGGCCCATAAATACAGGGTGTTGCGACATCGCCAAGTTCCACCCGGGGACGGAGGAATCGCCCTCGGTCAGGCCTTGATCGCGGACGCAATTCTGGGAGACAAAGGTTGATGCTCAGAGGAGCTTTTCCATGTGCTTAGGCGTTCCAGGCAAGGTGATTGAAGTCGACCGCGAGATGCAGATCGCCACCGTCGATTTCTGGGGTGTGAAGAAGCAGGTTCGTCTCGAGGTCTGCGATGCGCCCGTCGATCCTGGAGACTACATCCTCAATCACGTCGGGTTTGCCATTCGCCGCATCCCTGCTGAGGAGGCTGCGGAAACTCTCGCCCTCTACGACGAGCTTCTCCGGCTCGCTGACGACCAGGACCTGATGACGGCCGACATTCATGCCGAGATCGATGCCGCGCCAGATGCCGCGCTGGCGCCGAGCGGAGCCAGCAATGAATCCAAATGACGCGTTCGCTCAGCTGAAGTTCCGAGACCCGTCGCGAGCGCGCGGGCTTCGGGATGCGCTCGAGCGCCTCGTCCAAGCAGCGGACCATGCGCCAGTCTCGGTGATGCACGTCTGCGGAAGCCACGAGCAGGCGATCGCGAAGTTTGGCTTGAGGGCGGCCTTTCCCAGGGAATTGCAGGTGATCATGGGCCCGGGCTGTCCGGTCTGTGTGACCGACGTTCCGGAGGTCGACGAGGCCGTCGCACTCGCAAAGCAAGGCGTTCGGATCGCATCGTACGGCGACATGCTGCGCGTGCCGGGCACTTCACAATCGCTCGCCGACGCGAAAGCGGAAGGCGCCAAGGTCGACGTGGTGTACAGCGTAACGCAGGCCGTGGACCTCGCACGCGCGAGCGACGAGGACATCGTCTTCTTTGCATCGGGCTTCGAAACGACCGCGGTCGCGACAGCCGCAGTCTTGGTGGACGAACCGCCAGACAACTTCTCCGTGCTATCGGCGCACAAGTACATCCCGCCGGTGATGGAGATCGTGGCAGAGATGCCCGAAACCAAGATCGAAGGCTTCCTCGCAGCCGGTCACGCGGCAACCATCACGGGCTCCGCGGTGTTCGAGAAGTTCGTCGAACGCCACGGGTTGCCGGTCGTCATTGCAGGCTTCGAGCCGCTCGATGTCCTGGCAGGCCTCGTCAAATTGCTCGAGGTGATCAACAGCGGCGAACCGCGCGTAGAAAACGCCTTTCCGCGTTGCGTGACGCGGGAAGGGAACGTTCGAGCGCAGAAGCTTCTCTGGCGCGTCTTCCGGCCCACGGGTGGGCGCTGGCGCGGGATTGCGCACGTGCCAAATGGCAACCTTCGCTTGCGCGACGAGTTCGCGAAGTTCGATACGCGGAAACGCTTCACGATCGATGCGTCCGCTCTCTGGAGCTATGCGCCGCCAAAGCTCGTGCAGCAATGCCAGTGTGGCGACATCATGGCCGGCATCGCGTCGCCATCGGACTGCCAGCTCTTCGGCAAGGAGTGTACGCCGGACACACCCGTCGGGGCATGCATGGTGAGCGCGGAAGGCACGTGCAAGATCTGGCATCAATACGGCGGGCGCCCTGATCTCGGTTCGATCAAGCGAGGTGCGGCGTGACGCGCAATGCGCGGTTCATCGACGAGCGAATCACGCTCAAGTACGGAACCGGCGGCGGTGCGATGCGCGCACTGATCGAGCAGGTGTTCGCGAAGGGTTTGGGTGACGTGGGCCCCGATGGCATCGGGCTCGCCGCGATGGATGATGGCGCCGCGATCCGGATCGGCGATCAGTACCTCGTCATCGCGACGGACTCGCACGTGGTCAAGCCGATCGAGTTCCCAGGCGGCGACATCGGCCGCCTGGCGATCTGCGGAACCGTCAATGATCTCGCTATGATGGGCGCTACGGAGCCGCTTGCTTTGACCTGCGCGGCGATCATCGAGGACGGGTTTCCGAGGGACACGTTGAAGCGAATTTGGGAGTCGATTCGATCCGCCTGCGAAGAGGCCGGGACGACGATCGTCACCGGCGATACCAAGGTCATGGGCCATGGCGAGCTCGATGGGTTGGTGCTCAATACGACCGGTGTGGCGCTCAGTAAACGATTGGTATCGGATGCTGGCCTTCGTCCTGGCGACAAGATCTTGGTGACTGGAACGATGGGAGACCATGGCCTCGCGATCATGGCTACGCGCAACGAGCTTGCTTTGGAGACGAGTCTCGAATCCGACGTCGCACCGCTCAACACGCTGGTGCGACATGCGTTGGATGTCGGAGGCCACGGCGTCGTGGCGTTGAAGGATCCGACGCGCGGCGGCCTATCGAGCGCGCTTCACGAGATGGCAGAGAAGAGCGGCGTTGGAATCATCATCGACGAGACCGCAGTCCCCCTTCGCGACGAGGTGCGCTCCGTGGGTGAGCTCCTCGGGATCGATCCGATGGTTTCCGCCAACGAAGGGAAGGCTGTCTTCGGGCTCAGTCCCGAGCGGGCAGAGGCCGTTCTCGACGCGATTCGTTCCCATCCTCTGGGGCGAAACGCTGCAATTGTGGGCGAATGCGTGGCGGAAAGGCCGGGTTTCGTGATCCTCGACACCGGCTTCGGAAGCCGACTGCTGGCCGAAGCCGAAGGGGAGCTCCTTCCGAGGATCTGCTGAGCGATGGGAGCGATGAAGCACATCAGAGTCGAGAGAAACGGTGCAGTGGGAATTCTCACGATCGACCGGCGCGAGCGACTCAACTCGCTCGACGTGGAGACCGCGCAAGACTTTCGACGCGCTGGTCTGCAACTCGCGCGTGATCGCGAGGTGCGAGCGGTGCTGATTCGAGGGGAGGGCGGCGTGTTCTGTAGCGGAGCGGACTTGAAGTACATCCGCGATGGCGGCGACGACGCAGATCTCGGGTACCTCCAACCGGGCACTCGGCAGCCGAGCGAAGGCTACGGAGAGATCTTCAAGCAGATCCTCGAGTACATTCACAGCACCATCTCGGAGATCAGGCGTGCACCGAAGCCGTTCATCGCCGCCGTCGACGGGCCGGCCGCGGCGGGCGGCTTCGGCATTGCGATGAGTTGCGATCTGGTCTTTGCGTCCGATCGCGCCTGGTTCGAGTGGGCCTATTTCAAAACGGGTCTCACCGGGGCGGAGAGCTCGACCTTCTTTCTGCCTCGCCTTCTTGGTCTTCGAAAGGCGCTCGAGCTAGTGCTTCTAAACCCTCGTCTGAGCGCCGATGAGGCGCTTGATTGGGGGCTGATCAACCGCGTTTTTCCCCATGATTCACTGGATTCAGAGGCGCTTCGAATCGCGACCCAGCTCGCCGCCGCCCCGACTGCCGCAGTCGGAGTCGCCAAAAATCTTCTCAACCAGGCGGCTGGCATGGATCGGCTCGATGTTCACCTGGACGCCGAGCTCACCGAGCTGGCTCGCATTGCAGACGGCGCCAACTTCGCCGAAGGGCTCTCTGCTTTCTTCGAAAAGCGTGCACCGGAATTCGAAAGCGAGTAGGGCATGCACGAGTACAGCATCGTTGCTTCCTTGATCGACCGCGTCCAGCAGGAAGCGGCCGCTCATGGAAGTACGCGGGTGCATCGCTTGCACGTGAAGATCGGAGAGCTTGCCGGAGTCGAGCTCGACTTGCTGAAGACCGCGTTCGATACGTTTCGCGAGCGAACGATCTGTGAGGGCGCTGAGCTCGCCATCCACGCTGTCTCCGCGACTTGGGCTTGCCCGAGCTGCGACCGCACCGTGGAACGCGGCGCGATCTTGCGGTGTTACACCTGCGGGCGGCCCGCCCGCATGGTTCAAGGTGACGAGATCATCTTGGAGCGAATTGAAATGGAGGCCCCCGATGTGTGAAACCTGCGGATGCGGAGATCCCGAAATCGTGCCCATCGAGGTGCAAGAGCGAATCCTCTCGGACAACGATGCTCAGGCTGCCCATAATCGCAGTCATTTCGAGGGCTTAGGGTTGTTGGCGATCAATCTCATGGGCTCGCCCGGGGCGGGTAAGACCGCGCTGCTCGAGGCCACGGCCAAGGCGGCTGGAACGGAGCTCAAGCTCGGCGCGGTGAGCGGAGATCTCGCGACCGAACGAGACGCCGACCGCTTGAATGCATCGGGGATCGTGTCGGCCACGATCACTACCGGTTCCGCCTGCCACCTCGATGCGCGACTCGTCCATCACGCACTGCATCACTTTCCCTCGAGCGATCGCGACATCTTTTTCATCGAGAACGTCGGGAACCTGGTCTGCCCCGCGATCTACGATCTCGGTCAAGCCGCGAACGTCGTTGCGCTTTCTGTAACGGAAGGCGAAGACAAGCCGCTCAAATACCCCGTGATGTTTCAGAGGGCCGACTTGGTCGTGCTGACGAAGATCGACTTGATTCCGTATCTCGACTTCGACGTTGCCGCTCTCGAGGACGCACTCGCGCGCGTGATGCCAAGCGCGGCGATGCTCGAGGTTTCCGCGAAGACCGGAGAAGGGATCGACGCCTGGTTGAGCTGGTTGACGGATCGCCGGCCCATGCCGGTCGAGGGTCGAGGGGCGCGAACGCACGAGCATTCCCATGAGCACCACTAGTCTCTTCGCGTCCCTTGCGATCGCAGCTATCAGCTTGGGATCATTGCACTCTTTGGCACCGGACCATTGGCTTCCGATCGCGGCGGTCGCGCGCGCCCGCAACTGGTCGAGGGGACGCGCCTTGCGCGTGGCGTTCCTATGCGGCTTCGGCCACGTCACCGTCTCGGTCTTGCTCGGACTGCTCGCGCTCTTGTTTGGTGCGCGAATGTTCGAGTCCCTGGGCGAGCGCATGGTCTCCGTTGCAGGTCTTCTCTTGATCGGTTTCGGTGTGGCGTATGCGATCTGGGGCTTGCGCGGCGCCTTTGCGCATCGCCTTCATGGTCATCATCATCATCACTACGATCACGTTCACGACGCGTCGCGCGCATCGACCTGGTCTCTCTTCTTGATCTACTGCGCAGATCCCTGTGTCGCCGTGATCCCGATCTTGTTCGCAGCAGCCCCGCTCACGGCGGTCGAGACCGTCGCAATCGTGATCGCCTACGAGGTGGCAACGGTCGGCGCGATGGTGGTTCTCGTCGGCCTGGCGCATTCAGGAGCGCAACTCTTCAAGGGCAAGTGGATCGAGCGCTACGGTGACACCACGGCCGGTGCCCTCATCGTGGCGACCGGCGTCATGGTGGCGATTCTAGATTGGTGAGTCGCTCAGGGGAGACATTTCCGTCTGCGGCTCTAGAGAAGGGTTTATGTATATGAAATTCGAAGATAAATGGCTGCGTCTTCTCGCTGCCACCCTCCTGCTTGCGAGCTTGTCCGGCTGCACCCAGGTCGACGCCGGCAACCTTGGAGTGGTGACCAAGTGGGGTGAAATCCAGGACGTTGCGCTTCAAGAGGGGATCCATTTCCGGATGCCCGTGCAGACCCAGATCATCAACATCTCGACGCGTGTGCACAAGATGGAAGCAAGTGCGTCGGCCTCATCGAAGGACCTTCAAGTCGTATCGACGAAGATCGCTTTGAACTACCGAATCGATGCGGCGCGAGTCGTCGAAGTCTTTCGAAATGTCGGCACACGCTCGACGGTAGAGAGCACGATCGTCGATCCCGCTCTCCAGGAATCTCTCAAGAAAGCGACCGCTCAGTACACCGCAGAGGAGCTCATCACGAAGCGCCAAGAGGTGAAAGAAACACTCAGCGAAAGCATTCGCGCGACTCTGGCGAAGAACGACCTTCTCGTGACGGAGCTCTCGATCACCGACTTCCAATTCGATCCTCAGTACCAGCAAGCGGTCGAATCGAAGCAGGTCGCGGAGCAACGGGCACTGACCGCGAGGAACGATCTCGCGCGCATCAAGGTCGAAGCCGAGCAGGAGGAAGCCAAGGCGCGAGGAGTCGCCAACGCGATGCTTGCCAGAGCCGAGGCCGAGGCCAAGGCTCAGGAGCTCCTCAAGAAGACAATTAGCCCTGAAATCGTGCACTTGCGGGCCGTTGAGAAGTGGGATGGCAGACAGCCCATGGTCGTCGGAGGGGGTGGAATGATCCTCGACCTCGGCGAGATCAGGAAGGCCGTCGAGCGCTGATCAGCGCCCGTCGGCGACGAGGCTCGTGAGCGTCGGTAACAGATCGCCATGAAGTCGCTCATGCCTCGGAGCGTTGCTGCTCGTTTCACGCAAGATGCCGTTCTGATCGACGAGGTGGAGTCCGGGGATCAGTCTTCTGGATTCTGCACCGATGAGTTGGGCAAAAGGAAACGCGAATCAGAAAAGACCGTGAGAAAGCGCGGGCGTTCGGAACACCGGGGTGATCTTGTCAGAAGCCTGCGATGAAGTGGCCATAGGCCCATGTTGCGGGCGCGGTGAAAGCAAGCGCATCGACTCGATCGAGAATGCCACCATGCCCAGGCAGGATCCCGCCGCTGTCCTTCACGCCGCTGCTGCGCTTGAGCACCGACACCAAGAGGTCCCCCGCTTGCCCAGCCGCACCGGCGAGAATGCCGAGTGCAATCGCATCGATCGGATCGAGGCCAGGTAGAAAGAAGCTCATGATCAGAGCGCCGAGCACCGAGGCCGCAAGTCCGCCCGCGGAGCCTTCCAAAGTCTTCTTGGGCGAGATGCGTGGTGCGAGCTTGGTCTTTCCGAACTTCCGGCCGACGAAATACGCCGAGGTATCGCTGCCCCAGGCGAGCACCATCGTGAGCAAGACCCAGGCCCCTGTGGGATTGAAGTCGCGGACGAGCGCAAGCGAAGCCATGCATCCCCCGACGTATACCGGGGTTCCCAAGAGCCAGCCCACGCGCACGCTTGCGTTGTCGATCGGGTCTTCTTGCAAGAGGCTCCAGGTCATCGCTCCGAGAACGATCAAGAGCAACATCCCATACATCGCAGCCATCGTGTGGACGACGATGATCGTGTAGGCGAACAGCACGGAGGTCAGCGAGCCCCAAATCCGTAGACCGCGAGACGAAGGATCCTTCATCGACATCAGCTCGTACGCACCGATCGCGATTGCCAAGAGGATGAATGCCTGCCAGAGCCAGCGCGGACCTGCGAACATCATCCAAATGATGATTGGAATGAGCGGGACGACCGTCGCGACGCGAAGCGCCGTTCCCGAGAGCCGCTTCTTTTGAGGTGGTTGCTCGATGGCTTCGTTCATACGGCACGCTCCAACTCTTCGTCTGCCTTGGGACAGGCGGCAGCGGACTCGGCCCCCGGAACGAGACCAAATCGGCGTTCTCTCGCTTGATAGGCATGGATCGCGCGATACAGCGAATTCGCGTCGAAATCCGGCCATAGCTCATCGCTGAAATAGAGCTCTGCGTACGCGGATCCCCAGAGGAGGAAGTTACTGATCCGCTGCTCGCCGCCCGTGCGAATCAGTAGATCGACGGGGCCGACTTCCATGGACGGCAGCAACTCGTCGACGAGCTCTTCGTCGATCTCACTCGGTTCGATCTCACCTGCACTGACTCTTCTCGCTATCTCGCGCGTCGCATCGACGAGCTCCTCGCGTCCACCGTAGGAAAGCGCGAGTGTCAATGTCATTCCGCGGTTCGACTGCGTCTCCGAGGTGAGCGCGCTCAACCGTGACTGCGCATGTTTTGGAAGCTTGTGAAGTCGACCTATCGCAGACAAACGGATCTCGTTGTCGACGAGCTCGTTGCGTTCCGATACCAGGCACTCGCAGAGCAAATCGACGAGGGCGTTGATCTCCCCCTCTGGACGATCCCAGTTCTGCTCGCTGAACGCATACAAGGTGAGCGCCGGAATACCGAGACGACGAGCTGCGCGCATCGTTGCGCGAACAGCATCGGCGCCGCGCTCGTGTCCGGCCGTGCGAGCCTTGCCCCGCGCCTGGGCCCAGCGCCCATTGCCATCCATGATGATGGCGACATGCTTTGGCAGGCGGCTAACATCGACCAAGACCATGGCGAGCGAGTATCATGCAGGCCCGAAGGCAGCAAGAACGGCTCTCCGGCACTATGAAGAGACAAACTTGGCACAAAACATCATCACAATAGACGCGAATGGCGTACTTCGCCTCGATTGCATTCGACCAGGCACTCTCGGCGACGAAATCGCCGTTGTAAGCCACCTCGAGGTGGTTAAGTTGCATGGCCATGGCTGATACGGATTTCTATGGGGTTTTGGGGGTCTCGCGGACTGCAAGCCCAGACGAGATCAAGAAGGCCTATCGCCAACTTGCCAAGGAGCTGCATCCGGATCGGAATCCCGACAACAAGGTCGCGGAGGAACGATTCAAGGACGTTTCGGCGGCTTATACCGTGCTGTCCGATCCGGAGAAGCGGAAGCTTTATGATCAATTTGGCGAGATGGGCCTGCGCGAAGGATTCGACCCTGACGCATATCAGGCGGCGGCCCAGGGAGCTGGCGGGTTCGCGGGCTTCGATTTCGGAGAGATCTTCGGGGCGGGGGCCCGGGGCCGGGGTGGACGCGGCCGTCACGTCGAGTTCAATTTCGAGGATCTCTTCGGGGGGGCGGGACCAGGTCGGGCGTCCTATGTGAGGGCGCCGCAGAGAGGGGCGGACCTCCGCTCCGAGGTGACCGTCGATTTCCGCGACGCGGTCCTTGGCTGTACCAAAGAGCTGAGCCTGCGCTCGCCTGATGGGGAGCGAACCATCAAGGTTCGGATTCCGGCCGGCGTCCGCAACGAGGGCAAGATCCGCCTTCGCGGTCAGGGCAGTCCCGGGGTTCAAGGCGGGCCGGCGGGGGACCTCGTGCTCGAAGTCAGGGTTCGAAAACATCCTTACTTCTCGATGCGCGGGAAGCAGCTCCATGTTCAGGTGCCGGTGACTCCTTTGGAGGCCTACGCCGGTGCGAAGGTGAGCATTCCGACACCGCAAGGAAGCGTGCAGCTCTCCATTCCTGCTGGCTCTCAGAATGGCTCGAAGTTGCGACTTCGAGGCAAGGGGATCCAACCAAAGGACGGCCCTCGTGGCGACTTGATCGCCCACCTCCAGATCGTGCTCCCCAAGGGGAAGTCGGACGAGGTCGAAGAGGCTCTGAGAACGGTTCAGAAGGCGTTTGGGACCGATCCCCGCGACGGTCTCGCGCTCTAAATGTTTCACGTGCAACATCGGATCGCCGGCTGCTTTCGGGCGATGCATGTTTCACGTGCAACAATCGCCGGTGGAGCGCGTTTGACCCCCGGGGAGAGCTCGCCTTAGATTCCGCGCATGGGCTTTCAGCAACAGATCCGGGAAGCCCTAGAGGAGCTGGAATCCGCGGGACTTCTTCGACGTCCCCTTCGCATCTCCAGCCCACAGGGCCCGGAGCTCGAGATCGATGGCTCGAGGGTCCTCTGCTTTTGCTCCAACAACTATCTCGGCCTGGCCAACCATCCGTCCATCGTGGCGGCCGTGTCGGCGTCCGCAGCGAATGAGGGTGTCGGTGCCGCCGCGTCCCGTCTGATCACGGGGACCATGGACGCGCACCTGGATGCGGAGGCCGCTTACGCCGATTTCGTCGGCACCCCGGCAGCGGTGCTGTTTTCGAGCGGCTATGCAGCAAACGTCGGCGCGGTCCAGGCTCTAGCGGGTCCTGGCGACCTCGTCTTCAGCGATGCGCTCAACCACGCGAGCCTGATCGATGGAGCCCGTCTCTCGCGCGCCAAGGTATTCGTCTACGCACATCGCGATCCGGAGCATCTCCGATCTCTTCTCGCCCAGCATCGTGCGAACGCCCGCAAGGCCCTGATCGTCACCGATTCTCTCTTCTCGATGGACGGCGTGACGGCGCCTCTCCAAGAGCTTCAGGCCTTGGCCCTCGACTACGATGCGGGCCTCCTGGTCGACGAGGCCCACGCCCTCGGCGTATTCGGACCACAGGGCCGTGGCCTCTCCGCTGGCCTTGGGATCAGGCCCGATGTCATCGTCGGGACACTCGGGAAGTCCTTCGGCCTGGCTGGGGCCTTCGTTGCTGCGAGCAACGACGTGGCAACTCTGGTTCGGAATCGGGCTCGCAGCTTCGTCTATTCGACGGCGCCTCCGCCCATGCTCGCGCGCGCGGCGGTCAGCGCGCTCCGCCTGGTGCACGACGCAGACGAGGCCAGGGAAAGCCTCCTCGCTCACGCAGCGAGGCTCCGCTCCGGTCTTTCCGATCTGGGGTTCGATACTCAGGAGGGACGAAGCCAGATCATCCCTGTCCTGATCGGCGAGAATCGTCGTACAATGCAGCTCTCGGCGAAGCTGCTCGAACGAGGGGTGTTCGTTCAAGGGATCAGACCACCCACGGTGCCGGTGGGCACCGCCAGGCTTCGACTCACACCCATGGCGACACATCGACCAGAGCAAATCGAACGGGTGATCGCGGCCTTCGCCTCGATCGTCCCGGACCGATAGGGGCGAGGAAATGAAAGGCGCGTTCATCACTGCGACAGGAACCGGGGTTGGGAAGACTTGGCTTGCCAGCGCGCTGACTCGAGCCTGCGTCCAAACGGGCAAGCGCGTCGCCGCCATCAAGCCGATCGAATCCGGAGTGGACCCCGATCCCTTGGACGCCCTCGAGCTCGCCCGCGCGTGCGGCAACGAGTCCCTGGCCAGAGCGACCGGCCTCTACCGCGCCAAGGACCCACTCGCACCGTATGCGATCGAGAAGCGCGGAGGTCCCGCCGTCGGATCGCTTCGCGCGCTAGCCAAACGCATTCGCGAGCTCGCGCGCGACGCGGACTACACGATCGTGGAAGGCGTCGGCGGGGTGCTGGTTCCGATCGACCGAGAGCACACGATTGCGGACCTCGCTTCGATCTTGGACCTGCAGACGGTACTCGTTGCGCGCAACTCGCTCGGAGTGCTCTCGTACACGCTCACGGCAGTCGAAGCGCTGCTCAAGAGAAAGATCTCGGTTCGCGCGATCGTGCTCAACCACGTCGAGCGCGACATCGGAAACGATCTCAGTCGCAGCTCCAACGCAGACGTCTTGAAAGATTACTTCCCGCGGATTCCGATTCTGCGCGTGCCCCGTGTTCAGAGCCCGGAGCAACTCATCGATGCGGCGTCGCAGCTCCTCAAGGTACTGAAAGTATAAAGGTTTCCGGGTATTACGAATGACTCAACTATGATACAGCGCTAGAACTTTCCCGATACCATGAAGCCAGCCGGAGAGAAGGAGACTTCGGTTTCGTGCTTCGCCCTTCTACGCTTCGCGTCGACCGAGATCCATGCCGCACTGCCAGCAAGGGCGGCGAGCCCGAGCCCTCCATACACCCAGGTCCAGGCCGTGGCAGCGCTCTCAGTGACGCAGCGCCCAGCGACCTCCTCGGCGCAGGCGCCGTCGCGCGCAAGCCCCACCGCCATCGCTGCAACACCTCCGACACCGAGCGCGGCCAATGCACTGCCGCCTATGAGTGCAGAGCGTCCAACGCGCTTGCCATCGCTCGCATCCTTGAGCTCTCTCGTTGCTTGGTAGCGGGTCGCGGCTTCCTCGAGCGCGCGCGCCGTCGCCTCACGTTCTGCGATCGATTGTCGAAGCGCATTGATGCGTTCGCGCACCTCCGCTTCACGCTCCGGCTTTTCGGTATCACTGAGGTACAGCTCGAACGCCTCGAGCGCTTCCTCCTCGCGCTGAAGCCGATCCGCTGCAACGCCTATGTTGTACTGAAGCTCGCCTCTCCCGCTCAAGCGGTACGCGTGTCGGAAATAGACCAACGACGATTCGTAGTCCGCCTGCTCGAATGCTTCGCGGCCGCGCTCGAAGTATTGTCGCGCCGCCGTGTCATCGTGCTCCTGCTGCGCGAAACCTGGCGCGGCAAAAAGCAGCCCGACCCACAAAGCGGCAACCCAGCCGCGGCAGCGAGCCATCGCAGGCATCTCCCCCATGGCTTCAAGGTAGAGGCTCGGAGACCCCCTCCGCAAGCGGGGTAAGCGCGCTAAATTCCAACTCCTGAGTGCCTGACCAGGTCCCTTCGAGTTGCACGCAGAAGCGGCGCGGCTATACGAACGCCCGACCTCGGGGTTGTAGCTCAGTTGGGAGAGCGCCGCGTTCGCAATGCGGAGGTCAGGGGTTCGATCCCCCTCAGCTCCACCATTTTTCCAGTTCTTCGGCCTGCATGACCGAGCGAGTTGCGCGGCCCCAAACCGCGGCTAGGCTCCGGCGCCTATGACTCGCGTCATCAACTTCAGTGCGGGGCCCGCAACCCTCCCGTTGCCGGCACTCGAGTTCGCCCAGGATGAGTTCCTCGACCACGAGGGAACCGGAATGTCGCTCCTCGAGCACAGCCACCGCGGCGCTGCGTACGAGAAGGTTCACCAAGAAACGAAGTCTCTTTTTCGTGAGCTCCTAGACATTCCCGACACGCACGAAGTCCTCTTCATGCAGGGCGGAGCGTCGGCTCAGTTCGCGCTCGTCCCGATGAATCTTCGAGGCGCTGGTCAGTCTGCGGATTACATCAATACGGGCGTCTGGAGCGACAGCGCCATGGCCGAGGCGAAGATCCTCGGCCCAGCTCGCGAAGCGGGCAGCGGCAAGGTCGATGGAAAGTATACGCGCGTTCCGAATCAGACTGAGCTCGACCTGGACCCGAAGGCTGCCTACGTGCACTTCACGACGAACAACACGATCATGGGAACGCAGTTCCGTGTGTACCCCGACAGCGGGGGCGTTCCTCTCGTCGCGGACATGTCGAGCGACATCCTCTGGCGGCCCATGGACGTTTCCAAGTTCGGTCTCATCTACGCAGGCGCCCAAAAGAACCTCGGCCCTGCGGGGATCACGATATTGATCCTTCGCAAGGACTTGGCCGAGCGCAGCCCGAGCAGCATCCCCAAGATCTTCCGATACAAGACGATTCTCGCCGGCGACTCGCTTCAAAACACCATCCCGACCTTCCCCGTGTACATGGTGCGCAACGTGCTGCGTTGGGTCCGCGATCAGGGCGGCGCTCCGGGCATGGAGAAGCGGAACCTCGAGAAGGCGGGCTACATCTACGGCATGATCGACGCGAACTCGGACTTCTTCCGATGCCCCGTCGAGCGCGAGTCGCGCTCGGCGATGAATCCGGTCTTCCGACTTCCGAACGAGGACCTCGAGAAGAAGTTCATCGCCGAAGCGGCGGCTGCCGGGATGGTGGGCATCAAAGGCCACCGTTCGGTTGGTGGCATCCGCACCTCGATCTACAACGCAATGGAGCCGTCCGACGTTCAAACGTTCGTGGACTTCGCCAAGACCTTCGCCCGCAAGAACGGCTGAGACCCGTCCATTCGGTCTTGAGCGCCCGCTAGGCGCCGGACGGGTCGATCGCGTAGGTCTGGTAGAGATACCGGCGAATGTCGCCCGACTCGAACATCTGAGCTCCGGTGTTCGGATCGAGCAAATAGGGCACTTGCATCTTTCCTGAAATCGCAACGAAGCCCTCCCGATCGGGGCTTCGGCGGGGAACGTTGTGAAGCCGGTACGGAAGCTCGAGCTCGCTGAGGGCCTCGCGGGCGATCCGACAGAACGGCGAACCTTCGTACGAATAGAGCTCGAGCAGCTTCTGCGGCTGTCGCGAGCGAACCGCATGTCTGCCCCGCCTCGCACGAAAAGCAGATGCCAACATCGACGTCGAGACCGCGAACGCGCGCTGCTTCAAGAACCACGGAGCTCGGCCGTCCCCGTACTCTCGAAAGAGATATTCGACGATGTCGGCCGACTCGTACATCGAGACTCCGGTGTTCGGGTCGACGAGGTACGGAAACTGATAGCGGCCGCCCTCGCGTTTGACCTTCTCCCGGAACAGCGTCCCTCCCTTCGGACAGGGATAGACGATTGGATCGAGGCTCAACGCCGAAAGGGCCTCCCGCGCGATCCGACAGTACGGGCAAACCTCGAACTCGTAGATCTCGAGCGCGTGCTCAGGCACTTTCGTCCGCGGGTAGTGAACGTTGCCGAAGTTCGGCCGGGCCGCACTGGCCGCCGTTGCCGTGGTCACATCTAGAAACCGTTCGAAGCTCATGCGCTGCTCACTAATGGCCCTGCCGCGGTTTTCAAGGGGTGATAGGATCCGCCGATGGGGCGGGACCTCGAGCTGATCACCGAACTGCGACCCAAGGGAGACCAGCCCGCGGCAATTTCCGAGCTCTTACAGGGACTTTCGAATGGGGAGGCGCATCAGGTCCTGCTGGGAATTACCGGCAGCGGAAAGACCTTCTCGATCGCCAACGTAATCGCGACGACCAAGCGCCCGACGCTAATCATCGCGCCCAACAAGACCTTGGCGGCCCAGCTTTACAGCGAGATGCGCGAGCTCTTTCCGAACAACGCAGTCGAGTACTTCGTCAGTTACTACGACTACTACCAGCCAGAAGCCTACATCCCGTCGAGCGACACCTACATCGAGAAAGACGCGATCATCAACGACAAGGTGGATCGCATGCGCCACAGCGCAACTCGCTCTCTGCTCTCTCGGCGCGACGTGATCATCGTTGCAAGCGTCTCGTGCATTTACGGAATCGGTTCTTCCGAATGGTACCAAGAGATGCTCATCAACCTGGAAGTCGGTCAGGAGTTCAGACGTGATCGCTTGTTGAGGCGCCTCGTCGACATTCAATACAAACGCAACGACATCGATTTTCATCGCGGGACGTTCCGTGTGCGCGGCGACGTGGTGGAGATCTTCCCGGCGCATTCGGAGAACCTCGCAGTTCGAGTCGAGTACTGGGGTGACGAGATCGAGCGCATCGTCGAAATCGATCCGATGCGAGGTAAAGTCCACGAAGAGCTCGATCAGTACGGCGTCTATCCGGGTAGCCACTACGTCACTCCGGATGAGCACCGCCAACGCGCGATCAAATCGATCCGCGCCGAGCTCTTGGAATGGCTCCCAAAGCTCGAATCCGAAGGCAAATTGCTGGAAAAACAGCGCCTCGAGCAACGGACGATGTACGACCTCGAGATGCTCGAACAGATGGGCTTCTGTCACGGAATCGAGAACTACAGCCGGCACCTTTCCGGTCGCAGCGAAGGGGAGCCGCCGCCCACTTTGCTCGACTACTTCCCAGATGATTTTCTGGTGATTCTCGACGAATCACATATCACCGTGCCTCAACTCGGTGCGATGTTTCGCGGCGATCGTTCGCGGAAAGAGACACTGGTCGAGCACGGGTTTCGATTGCCAAGCGCGCTCGACAACCGGCCACTGCGCTTCAGCGAATGGCAGGAACGTGTGGGCCAAGTGATCCACGTGAGCGCAACACCGGGCGATTGGGAGATCGAGCAAGCTGGCGGCGTGTTGGTCGAACAGGTCATCCGGCCCACGGGCCTGCTCGACCCGCAGATCAGAGTACGACCGAGCAAACACCAGGTTGATGATCTTCTCGGTGAGATTCGCCAACGCGTCGAACGAAACGAGCGCGTCTTGATCACGACCTTGACCAAGCGCATGGCCGAAGACCTCACCGAGTATTACGGCGAGCTCGGTGTCCGAGTTCGATACCTGCACAGCGACATCGATACCCTTGAACGCATTGATATTCTTAGGGATTTGAGGCGTGGCGAGTTCGACGTTCTGGTGGGAATCAATCTCCTGCGGGAAGGGCTCGATCTGCCCGAAGTTTCACTCGTGGGCATCCTCGATGCAGACAAGGAAGGGTTCCTCCGTTCGGCGCGCTCACTGATTCAAACGATCGGTCGCGCGGCGCGGAACGCGGGCGGCGAGGTCATCATGTACGCCGACCGAATCACCGACGCGATGCGCTATGCCATCGAAGAGACCGAAAGACGACGTCAGCGTCAAGCCGAGTACAACGCAGAGCACGGAATCACTCCACAGACGATCAAGAAGGCAGTTCTCGAAATGGATCCATCGACGGGACGAGGCGACTACGTCGTGGTTCCGATTCTGAAACGGGGCGAGCTTCCGGAAGGCCCTGCCGACATCCCTGCGCGTATCGAAGAGCTTCGAAGCGAGATGTTGCTCGCCGCCGAAGAGCTCGAGTTCGAAAAGGCCGCGGAGCTGCGCGATCAGGTCGAGAAGCTTCGTTCGCAGCTACAGCCGGGGAAGATCGATCGCAAGCGCGATCGACGATCGCAGCGCCCGAAGCGTTAGCCAAAAACACTGCATTTTGGCCCCCTCACGGTGCGGGCCAGGGATCGGAGCTCGCGTACTTCCAAGGGCTCGTGACCATGGGCTCGCTGCCGAGCTTGATCGCGCTCGCGTGAAGGAGATGATGCGGGGGCTCCTCGAGTGCAGGTCCTCCATAGAGCGTGTCGCCTAGAAGAGGATGACCGATCGATGCCAGGTGGACGCGGATTTGATGTCGCCTGGCGTTGTTCGCGCGGAGCTCGATCAAGGAGCCGAAGGCGGCTGGTACGCAGCTGATGATCTCCGTTCTGGCGGCCTGGGCACCGAGGCGCTTGATCTCGCGCGGGTCGGTACAGGCACGGACCTTGCGTCGATCGCGCGGGTCATTCGCAATCGCCGTCTCGATGACCATGGGTGCGTCGAGCACGCCTTCGCATCGGGCCAGGTATCGCTTTTCAATCTCTCCAGATCGAAGTTGCTCGCGCAGCTCGTGGAAGGCTGCTTGATCGCGGGCCGCCAGCATCAGGCCCGATGTGTGGGTATCCAAGCGATGGAGCAGACCCGGCTCACGATTGGAGTATCCCACCCCGCGCATCTCCGGATATCGCGCGACGAGGGCACCAGCCAAGGTTCCGAGCTCACCCTCTTCGAGAGGATGACTTGGAACTCCCGCGGGCTTCTCGACCAAGACGTAGCGGTCGGTCTCGCACGCGATTTCGAGGGGCAAGTCCGGGTCTGGCCGGGCATGGAAGTCGCCCGCCGGCAGGGGGCTTTCCACGGTAATTCGGTCGCCCTGCGCCACGATGTAGCTCTTCCTCACCCTTCGACCGTCGACGAGAACCCCGCCTCCCTCGACCATCCGCTTGGCCCTGGCCCGGCTCCACCCCGGCAGACGGCGAGCCAGAAACACATCGAGCCGGTGCCCCGCGTCATCCTCGTCAACTTCGAGCTCGACCTCGACCCTCGCCATTCTGGATACATCCCACATCCCGCTGCACCTCTCCATGCCATTTGCACCGCGAGTCCCCGCGTCTACACTCCGAAAAGCTGTGCAGAAACGCGATTACTACGTGATCCTCGAAGTCAGCCGCGCCGCGTCGGGCGATGAGATCAAGCAAGCCTATCGCGCGCTCGCGATGAGGTACCATCCGGACCGAAATCCGGACGACCCGGCGGCCGAGGATTCCTTCAAAGAAGCGAGCGAAGCCTATGCGGTCCTCAGTGATCCCGCCAAACGCAGCCAGTACGATCGCTACGGTCACGCTGCCTTCCAAGCCGGGGGCACAGGCTTCGATGGGAGCGATTTCGGTGCAGTCAGCGAGATTCTCGAAGGTCTATTCGGGGAGGTCTTCAGCGGCGGACGTCGCAAGAAGCGCAGCGGTCGCGATCTCAACTACGATCTCGAGATCTCGTTCATAGAAGCGGCGCTCGGCACCGACAAAGCGATCGACGTCAACCGGCCTGCCCCATGCGAGAGCTGCAACGGGACGGGCGCGACGCCAGGAACGCCGATTCACAGGTGCAACGTCTGCCAGGGGCGCGCTCAGGTGAAATACCAGCGCGGACTTTTCGCGGCTTCACGTCCTTGCCACGCTTGCGGCGGCACCGGCAAGAAGATCCCGACGCCATGCGAAACCTGCAAAGGCGCTGGCAGTCAGATGCGTGCCGAGTCGATGAGCGTGAAGATCCCTGCCGGCGTTCAGGACGGCGCCGTGCGCACCGTTCGAGGAGCAGGCGAAGCCAGCCCATCTGGAAACGGCGATCTCCACATCAACATCAAGGTCGCCGACCACGCTCTCTTCCAGCGGGACGGAGCGGACATCCTGCTCTCCATCCCGATCTCGTTTCCGCAGGCCGTGCTCGGAGCGAGCATCGACGTGCCCACCCTCGACGGGAGGGTGGTCATGAAAGTCCCGCCGGGAACGCAATCAGGGAAGACGTTTCGGCTCCGTGGAAAGGGAATTCCGGTCTACGGAGGGTACGGGAAGGGCGATCAGCTCGTCACCGTGGTCGTCGAGGTTCCCCAAGAAGTGAGCCGGCGTCAACGAAAGCTGATCAGCGAGCTCGCCCAGGAGATCGGCGACGAGGTCCACCCCCAGCAGGCTAGCTTTCTCAGAAAGCTTCGAGGCCTCTTCGAAGCCTAGTGGGCGAAGAGCTTGCGCTCGCGGCCGAGCTTGCCAAGGTACGGCCATGCGAACCGCAGTGATGTACATGTTGGCCGGAGCACTCCTCGTCGGGTGCCCCAAAGAAGAAGCGAGTCAGCCCACGAGTCAGGGGGAAGAGACCCCCGCATCGACTCGGACCGAGACCGACAAGGTCGCCCAAGACAAGACACGAGCTCCCGACCAATACACCGTCGAGCTCGATACGACCAAGGGCGCCATCGTGATCGACGTTCGTAGAGACTGGGCGCCTCATGGAGCGGACCGATTCTACGAGCTCGTGCAGAACGGATACTACAACGACGTGGCGTTCTTTCGAGTGATCGGAGACTTCATGGCGCAGGTCGGCATCAGTGGCGACCCGGCGCTCAATGCGCAATGGAGCGAAAACCGAATCCCCGATGATGCGGTCAAGGCGAGCAACACGCGTGGCACGGTCACCTTCGCGACCTCGGGACGGAACTCACGTACGACCCAGTTCTTCATCAACTTCGGCGACAACTCGCGACTGGACGCGATGGGATTTGCGCCGTTCGGCAAAGTCAAAGACATGGGACCCGTCGATGCTCTCTACAGCGGCTATGGTGAAGGCGCCCCGGGCGGCAGGGGCCCGTCGCAACCTTTGATCCAGAGCCAGGGCAACAAGTACCTTCGGGAGAGCTTTCCGAAGCTCGACTACATCAAGAGCGCCAAGATCATCGAGTGACGCGACCGCCATCGACGTGAAAGTCGACTCGATCGTGCTCGAGCAGGATGAATTCCGGGTGCGTCGTGGTGAGGAAGACCTGGCCTCCAGCCTGACTCAAGACACCGAAAAAACGACGGTTTCGACCGCGATCGAGCTCGCTCGAAACGTCGTCTAGCAAGAGAATCGGCACGCGGCCGGTGCGCTCTGTGAGCAGATCGAGCTCCGCGGTCTTGAGCGCGAGCACGATCGTCCGGTGCTGTCCCTGCGAGCCGTGGTGACGCGCGCCGACTTCGTGGAGCTGAAGCTCGAGATCATCGCCATGAGGCCCATCCGCCGTGAACCCCCGGGCTCGGTCCTTTTCATAGGCTCGCTCCAATGTCTCCGCGATCGCTTCCTCGATTGGCTCCACCCGAGGCAAATAGCGAACGCCCAGCGGCGTATCGCCCGCGAACACCTCGGAGAAAGCGTGGACCACTCTTGGCGCGAGATCATCGATCAAGCGCGCACGAGCCTGTCCCACGACCGCGCCGGCCTTGCTCAGAATCGCGTCGTAGGCCCGAATCGACCGTCTGTCGGTACGCTCGTCCTTCAGCAATCGATTGCGGCTGCGAAGGGCTTTCTCGTAGCTAGCAAGGGTCGATCCATAGATCGGATCCATTTGCTCCAGCATCCGGTCGAGGAACGCGCGTCGCTTGTCCGCTGCACCCGCCGCGAGCACCAAGTCTCCAGGATGAAACAGAACCATTCGAATGGTCTGGTGCCAGACGCTCGTCGAGCGCGGACGCTTCCCATCGAGTTGAAGACGACGGGGCTGGGAACGCCCGATATCGATTCGAAGCTTGTGCGGTGCCGGCCCAGCCTCGAGCCGTGCTTCGAGGCTCGCCGCGTCGGATTCCAACGCGATCAAGTCATCTGTCTTGGCGCCGCGAAAGCTCTTGAGCGCACCCAGATAGTAAATCGCCTCGAGGAGGTTCGACTTCCCGGTTCCATTGTCGCCATGAATGACGTTGAACTGGGAGCCCGGCTCGAACTCGAGCGCCCGTAGGTTCCGAAAACCTCGAGTGCGCAGCATGGTAAGCCGGCTTGGGTTGAGAGCGCTCCGCGAATCCGAGGTCAACGCCCTGCCCCGCTCGACTAGATGCGCATGGGCATGATGACGCCGATGAAGTCCGAGTTCTCGCCGACGGGTTTGACCACGCCAGGGTCGCGCTCACCGCTGAGCTCGATAGCTACCTCGTCGTGAGGCAAGGCGGTCAGAGCATCGAGCAGATACCGGGCGTTGAATCCGATCCGGAGCTCGTCGCCCGCGTAGTCCACGTCGACCTCTTCGCTACCCTCACCGACTTCGGGGTTTTGGCTTTGCAGCCTCAACATACCTGGCTCGATGATCAGCTGTACGCCGCCGCTCTTGTCGTTCGCCACGAGACTGATGCGCCGCAAAGCCTCGACGAGCGGGCCGCGGGCTGCAATCACCGTACGACTCTGCTTGCTCGGGATCACCTTGGCGTAGGGCGGGAAATTCTCGTCGGCGAGCTTCACGCTAAGGCATAGGTCATCGCGCAAGAAGAACGCGTTTCCCCCGGCCGTGGCGACGCCTATCGTGGCAGGCTCCTCGCCCTTGCCCTTCCCCCCCTTGATGTCGTCCAAGAGCTTCTTGAGCTCGCTGATGCCCTTGTGGGGCACCAGCATGGTGAAGTTCATCATCGAGCCCTTGCCGCCAACCTTGTGCTCTGCCTTCGAAAGGCGATGACCATCGGTCGTCACCATGCGAACCACTTTTCCATCGCCTTCGAACAGCGTCCCCGCCAGATGCGGTCGCGTATCATCGTGAGACATGGAGTACTGGGTGAGCGAAATCAGCTCCGCCAGAACGCCTGCATCGAGATGCGCGAAGTCTGCATCACCCGGGTTTGGCAAAGGCGGGAAGTCCTCGCCAGGCATGGCTGGGATGCGGTATCGCACCTTGCCACAAGTCAGCTCGACGGCGTGGCTGTCGCTGAGCTTCCAGCTGACCGTGCCATCGGGAAGATTCTTCACGATATCGAAGAGTGTGCGCGCCGAGACGGCAATCGTACCGCCCTTCTTGATGCTTGCAGGAACGACGGCGGTCACGCCGAGGTACAAGTCCGTTGCCGATAGGCGAAGACGATCCGGACCTTCAGCGCTAAGCAACACATTGGACAAGATGTGCATCGAGCTTTTGCGATCTGCGACACCGTGGGTGCGTGCGAGACCACGGAGGAACTGTTGCTTATCGATCGTGAGATCCATCTTTGGGTTCACTCCCTGAAGAACTCTGTCTGTTTATCCACCACGTTAGATCTCTTAATTTAAAAATTCTTCGTAGTCTTAACAGCTGTGAATTGTGAATGAAGCAAGGGAACCGAGCGGAAGAACTACGATTAAGACGATTTCCGGGGAGGGGCTTCATCCTGAGGTGATTGGGGACAAGTGGGCGCCCCGATGATCCCCAGTTGCTTTCCCCAGGTAGATCTCAGCTTCGGCACAGGCGCTGGTATACACCAAAAGCAGGTGGAAGGCCCGGCTTGCAGAGTGCTGCCAAACGACCCGAATTCGGGGAAGACCCGGCTCGGGAATCCAAAAATACGACCTCCACCGCCTAGATGCCGAGCTTGCGCTCGATCGCACCCACCGCGCCGAGGACACGCTCGTCTTGGGACTCGATCAAGCCGCCGATCTTGCGAACAGCGCTGATGACCGTCGTGTGGTCTTTCCCGCCAAAACGCTCGCCGAGCTCGGGGTAGCTGGTCCCGAGGCGCTGTCGGCAGACGTACATCGCGATCATTCGAGGGAAGCTGACGGCACGGTGACGTCGCCGCGATTTCAGATCCGCCAAACGGATGCCGAAGTAGCCGCACGCGATTCGCTGGATGTCCTCGACGGTCATCTCGGTGTCCTGGTTCGGGATGAGCGCTCGCATCGTCTCTTTGGCGAGCTCGAGGTCCATGGGAAGCCCGAGAAGCTCGGCCTTGACGGCGATCCGGAGAAGGGTCCCTTCGAGCTCGCGCACGTTGCTGCGGATGGTCTGAGCCAGAAAGAGCGCGACTTCACCTCGGAGCTCGATGCCCTCGCTCTCCGCCTTCTGCTGCAAGATGGCAATGCGGGTATCGAGCTCCGGCGCTTGCACGTCGGCAACCATGCCAGATTGGAAACGGCTGATCAGACGTTCCTGCATTTCGGAGATCTGTTGTGGGTAGACGTCCGAGGTCACGACGATCTGCCGATCGGAATGATAGAGCGCGTTGAACGTATGGAAGAACTCTTCCTGTGTCTGCTCGCGACCCGCGAGAAATTGAATGTCGTCCATCAAGAGGACTTCGCAGTCGGTTCGGTATCGCTTTCGGAATGAATTGATCTCGTGGTTCTGCAAGGACCAGATGAACTCATTCGTGAAACGCTCTGCGGAGACGTAGAGAATGCGTGCACGGGGATTTCGCTGGATGATCGCATGCCCGATCGCATTGACGAGGTGCGTTTTTCCGAGACCGACGCCTCCATAGATGAAGAGGGGGTTATAGCGGCGACCCGGATCGGAGCCGCAGGCCACGCTTGCGGCATGCGCGAGCTGATTGGCAGGGCCGACTACGAAATTCTTGAAGCGATACTTCGGGTTGAGGTCAGCAGCGATCGGTGCCTGGGGGGTGGCCCTTGGCGCTCTCGGCGCTGGTGGCGGCGTGGATTCACGAGCCGCTTGCGCCTTCTCGCGCAGCGTTTCGTCCAGCTCCCAGCGCACTTTCTTTGGCACCGGAGCGTCGCCCGCATGGCTCTGGAGCGTGTCCAGGATCATGTCGAGGTAGTGGGCCGCAATCCACTCGGCAAAGAACTGATTCGGAATTCGAAGAACGATGGAGTCGTTCTCGACGCCGCCGAACTGAAGGGGCTTCAGCCAAGTCTCGAAGTTCTCGGTCGAGAGGTTCCCCTTGAGGCTCCCGAGCGCTTTTTCCCACAGATATTCCATCGTCTCCTCGCCCCCAAAAAGCGCGCAGCTCTGCGTCGACGTCCCCAGGCAATTCACAGCCTCTTCGGAACGAGCATTCGTATGTCGTCTACCAACATCCGCCGGCCTTGGCGACCGCCGACGTGTGTCCTTCGAGTGAAGGGCGCCGAAACTAGCAGCGGGTTTCGGAGGCGTCTACGGGGATCGACGATCAAATTTCTAACCGCTTGTGATCGCGACAGATTCACATGCATTTTTTTTGACAGTCGCGCGCGCGGAATTGCGCGTTGTTGCCCCACTGTTGACAAGCTGTTGCAATCATTCTGAATTAAGTCTTGTTATCGTTCGCGCAACACACACCGCGGTTTTGCGCTCGCGCTGTCCACAGTTGTGGTTACTTTTCGACCCGCACGATCACGAGCGAATCTGAAGCGCTCGACACTCGTTCCACAACTTTTCCACCGACAAGTCACGTCGTTTCCGTTTGGTTTCCGACGAACGCGTTCACCTTTGCCCACTCGCGATACAGCCAAGCCAGGCGTTCCTCATCGGTACGTGGGATCACGTGCGCGTCGATACGCCACATCTGCACGCGCACCGTCGAACCGACGACCTCCCCGCTCAGAAGGTCTTTGATCTTCGCGAATGCTTCGAGCCCGCTGTGAGCGAAGAACACGCAATCGGTTTCGGGCAGTGCCTCGAGAAGAGCAAGGACGCCCCCTGGTTTGGGCGGGAGCACGTGCGTCATCGCCCGCGCCGCCTGGTAGAGCTCCGGGTTCGAGGCACTGAGCAAGCGTAGCGCTTTCGCCCGTTTTCTCGGGGAAAACCGGGTTCCTTCGGGAAAGATCAGGACCCCGTCCGTACCGAGCTCCGAGACCAAGGAGCGAATCCCTTCGAGCTCGCGAACCTTGTTGCCCGTCCGGTCGACGAAATAGTTCGGAAGGCTGTTCCCGACGATGTCGATACAAGGATCGAACAGCAGCTCCTGCTTGAGGACGTAGCGAACTCTCAAACCGTACGGCCGCTGGACGTAAGCTGCTGGAAGCAACGTATCGAGAATGCTCGCGTGACGAATGAGCAGGATCGTGGGACCGGGTACCGCACATCCAGCTCCTTTGAAATCGATCTTCAATCGAAGCAGCCTTTGCGCCGCCTTCAGATTGAGACTCGCCCACCAAGCTTGAAGTCGATAGAGCGCTTCGAAACGATCTTCACCCATCGGACGAGAGAGAAAGACGCCGACGACGAGCAATAACGCAATCAGCTCGAAGCCGAAGTAGAACCAGGCAAATACGAGCAGCCGCAGGATGATGAAGGAACGCGCTCGGAGCAGTCCGATGATCACGCCAAGCACCAGCCAGACCGGAGCCGAAACCGTGAGCAGCATCCACGAGAGCGCGTAGATCGAAACCGTCACCAGTCGTCGAGGAAGCCGTCCGGCCTTTCGTGGTTTGACCATCGTTGGAGCCTATCCCGATGGTTCGGGGTAAGACATCGGCCCAGACCAGTGGCTCAGCTCGCTGAGCCGCTGCCAAAGCATTCTCCGTTCCGCCTCCGTTTCCCTGGTGCCTCGCAGTCGGTGTGTCGGTCTAGGCCGGCGATCATGCCAAAACTGTCCGGTCGAGCGCCCTGCTTCTTCCGATGCTGCGAGCCAGACGATGGTCTCGGCTCCCTCGGCTGGCGTCCGCAAGAGCGGCTTGGTGACCTTGTGGAACAGAGGCAGTGACTCCGACACGCCCGGCGTGTCTGCCCAACCCGGGTGCATCGAGTGCACGACGATGCCCCTCTTCTCGAGAGCCCTCGCCCAGAGCTCGGTCAAGATGACCTGTCCCCGCTTCGTACGCGCATACGCTACAGCGCCATCGTATCGACCTTGCTTCATTTGAAGATCGTCGACCCGGATCCGTTGGCTGTACATGCCGCCCGACGAGACGTTGATGATGCGTGCTGGCGGCTGAAGCTTGTCGAGCAGGAGGTTGGTCAGAAGGAAGTGACCGAGCAAGTTGGTTGCAAGCGTCGTTTCAATTCCCTCCGACGTCTCGCGTCGCTCCGGCAGTAGCACGCCCGCATTGTTGATCAGCAAGTGTAGCGGCGCATCGAGACTCGCGGCCAATGCCCGAACGTCCGCCATCAAGCTGAGGTCGGCAATTGCAGATCTGACCGCCGAGCTCCCAGTGTTGTGCCGAATCTCCCCTGCCACCGCTTCGGTCTTCTCGGGGTTCCGGCCGACGAGGGTCACGCTTGCTCCCAAACGCGCAAGCTCCGACGCGGTCTCGCGCCCGAGGCCAGAGGTAGCGCCCGTGACGACTGCAACTCGTCCCTCGAGGTCGACCACGATCGGAGGATGGGGACGCAGTCGATAACCGATCGAGGTGTAGCCGAGAACGGACTTGTCCAGTAGTGCGTCCAGCACCTGCAAGACGTAGAGCCGTGCCCGCCGAGCAGCAAGCGCTCTGGGAAGGCCTCCCGTTCTGACGCCGTTGTGCACTAGATCATTCCGGGGTCGACAATTTGGAGGGGTGATCCATCACTGTTAGCTTCCGCGAGAGCACAGCCTATGGGGGGACGATCAGTTTTACGAGCGGCGGTGATCGCCGGTCTCTTGACGGTGTTGTACCCCGTGCCAACGGCGTTGGGACAGGCGGCGCCCCCGGGCGTTGGAGACGTCGCCGAGCCGACCGTCGTTCCCAACCAGGACACGCTCGAAACGACCTACGGCCTGGCCATGGGCGCCGGAGCACGGGCCGGTGCGATCGGCCCTTCGGCGCTCGCATACAACGTTTCGAACATGGCGGCGGTCAGCACCTACCAGGTCGAGATGTTCAGCCAAATCATCCCCGGAAGCAAGAGCGAGGGTGGGAGCTACTGGAACATCGGCAGCTCCGTGACCGATTCGACCACCAGCAAGAGGATCGCGATGGGGACGAGCTTTCGCTACGTATTCGATGGCGAGAATCGAGACTACAAGGGATGGGATTGGCGCTCGGGGATCGGAGTTCAGGCAATTCCGCAGCTCGGCATCGGAATCGGCTTTCGATGGGCCAAAATGAATTCGCTCACCACGGCAACGGGTCAGCGGCGAGGACCGACCTTCGACGGTGTCACACTCGATGCGTCGATGACCATCACTCCGATCCCTTGGCTGAAGCTCGCAGGTCTCGGCTACAACCTCATCAAGACCAATTCTCCACTTGCGCCTCAGATGGCGGGCGGAAGCGCGGTGCTGACGCCGATCGAGAGTTTCTCGGTCGGTGGTGACATCCTGTTCGACTTCACGACCTTCGAGAAGAACAAGCTGATCGCAGGCGCAGGGGTCAGCTACGTCGCGGGCGAGATGGTGCCGCTGCGGATCGGATACCGCAGGGATTCCGGCCGTCATCTCAACCAAATCACGGCCGGCGCAGGATTCAACAAGGGCAAAGTTGGCGCCGAGGTGGCGCTGCGGCAGGACATCGGCGGCTACAAGGAGACGAACCTCCTCTTCATGTTCCGCGTCGTCGTCGAGTAACGGCTACTTCTTCCCGCGTGTGACCCCGAAGTGAACGAGCCCGGGTGCATGACGGCCAGCGAAGGCGCCAAGCTTGCCATGCCCCGTGAACGTGTATTCACGTTTCCGTTTCGCGATGGCATCCACCATGACTCGCGCTGCTCGATCGGCCGGCCACATGAGATTCTTGGGACGTCGATCCTCGCGCGACGCGTCAAATCGGCCTTGGTTGTCGACTTGGGCGATTTCGCTCTCGATGAAACCGGGGTGGATCGTCGTGCAGGTGACGCCACTTCCGTGAAGCTCTGCCGCGAGGGTCTGCCCGATCGCGCGAACGGCATACTTCGAGGCGGAGTAGGCCCCAATGCCCGGAGTGGACATCATCGATGCGACGCTGCCGATCAGCGCGAGACGTCCCTTGCGTTCGCGCAGATGCGGGAGCGCGTACCGGGCAGTCATGGCCACCCCAATCACGTTGACGTCGAGCTGCCGCCTCCAGTCCGCTGCAGAGAGCTTCTCGAGCCGACCAGCGACCGAGAATCCCGCATTGGCTACGGCGACGTCGATGCCGCCCAGAGTGCGGACGACTTTCTGCGCCGCATCGGCGACCGACGCTTCATCGGTCACGTCGCATCGCACGGCCAGCCCTTTGGCGCCGCGTGACTCGAGCTCTTGCACGACTTCCTGAAGCCGATCCTGGCGTCGCCCGGACACCGCCACCGCGGCGCCTTCATCGGCAAAGGCGAGTGCAAGCGCGCGGCCGATGCCGCTACCCCCGCCGGTGATCCAAACAACCTGGTTCTTGAAACGCTTCGCCATTTTCTGCGCGTAGCAGCTCACCGACCCGCCTGCCACGGCCGAGTCAGCCGCTACTCTGCCGTCGTCCCGTCGGGCTCGTCCGAAGCAGCGGCACCCGGATCGGTGAACCAGCGGGTCAACGGCGCAAAACGCTTCGAAGCGCGGGCGGCGAGGTCGACGTCCAAGCGGTAGAGGCAAGGCACCACCAATAGGGTAAGCAGTGTCGAAAACGTGAGGCCCGAGACGATCACCTGCGCCATCGGCGCCAGATGGGGCAGGCTTTCGGTCGCGAGCGACAACGGGAAGAGCCCAGCAATCGTAGTGATGCTCGTGAGGAAAATCGGCCGCATGCGAAGCTTGCTGGCTTCCACGATCGCCTCGTCGAGCGGGACGCCGAGAATTCGGCGCTTGTTGATGAAGTCGACCAGCACGAGCGAATCGTTCACCACGATCCCGGTGAGACCCACCACGCCCACCAACGCGATCAAGCCGATTGCCCCGGCGCTGATGAGAAAGCCCCCGGTCACCCCGATGAAGGACAAGGGAATCGCCGCCATCACGACCAGAGGCTGAGAAAAGCTCTGAAATTGGGTCGCTAGGATCGTGTAGATCAGCAGCATCGCCACCAGAAACGCGCGCATGAGGGAGTCGAGCGATTCCTCGGTCTCCTCGAACTGTCCACCGTACTCGAAGCGAATGTCCGGGTTCGCCGCCTCCAAGGATGCGAGCTTCCTTTGCAGCGTGGAATTCACCTCCCCGCTGTTGGTGACCTCCTCGTCGATACCCGAAAGCACGCTGACCACCCGCTTCTGCTGGTAGCGGCGGATCACGCCCGGGCCTCGACCGTGGGACACCTCGGCAATCTCTCGTATCGCCACCTCGTCGCCGTTGGGTGCGACGAGCTGCAGCGAAGCGATCCGCTCCGGGTCCTGCTGCACGTCTTCTCTGAGCTGAACGACGATATCGATCTCGTCGTCGCCTTCCCGCAACGTCGAGGCCGGCGTGGCACCGAAAGCACTGCGCAACCATCGGCTGACCATCTCTGGGGTGAGCCCATGCAGGGCGGCACGCTGCTCGTCGACCTTGATCTGCAGCTCCTGCTTTCCGAGCTCGTAATCATGGTTCGAGTTGCGCGTTCCCGGGGTCACGCGGACCTCCGCAAGGACTTGCTCGGCGAGCTCGACCAGGCGCTCCTGTTCTTCCCCCCGGATGCGAACGGCGACGGGTGCGCCTCGCGGGGGTCCAGGTCTCACCTCGACGACTTCGAGCCGAGTCGGCCCAACGACGTCGTCGTAGAGCCCACTCACTTCGGTGACTAGATCGCGACCCGCGTGCAAGCTGCTCCGCCGCGTTGCGGGCACGATGAACACGGAAACCATGCCCATGTGGTCTCCCGAGCTGAAACCCATGTCGGTTCTGGTCATCCCGCGGACGGCCAGCGTTGCTTCCACGTCGGGGCTCCCGAGCGCCAGGATTCGGCCCTCGAGCTCCTCCAAGAGTGCCTCGGTCTCTTCCTTCGAGGCATCGGTTGGCATGTGGACGCGGACATCGAACATGTCGGGATCCCCTTCCGTGAGGAGAATGACGTCCTTGAGCTCCAAGGCCGCGCCGACCATGAGCGCGCAAAGCCCGTAAGCGCTGAGCACTACTGCCGTCCGGTGCGCGAGCGACCAGCGGAGCAGGCGTTCGTATGCCGCCAGAATACGCTCGCCCGCGCGCTGCAGCCGGGTCTTCGGCGGCCCCGCTTCCGGGGTCCTCCTTCGCGAAAGGCTGCCGAAGTCTGCCATGTGACTCGGCAAGATGAACATCGCTTCGACGAGAGAGGCCGCGAGCGCGGCGACGACCACCTTGGGAATGATCGCAAAAAAGTCCCCAAGAACCCCCTCCATGAGAAGCAGCGGAAGAAACGCGGCCCAGCTCGTCAACGTCGATGCGACGACAGGCCAGAAGACTTCCTGCGTGCCGAGCACCGCAGCCTTCCGTCGCGGCATTCCTTCTTCCATGTGCCGGTAGATGTTCTCGATGATGATGATCGCATCGTCGACCACGACGCCCAGACAAAGGATCAACGCGAGCAGGGACATCATGTTGATCGTGATGCCCATCATTTGCATCGCGATGATCGCGCCCGCCAGAGCGACGGGAAGCCCCAATGCCGCCATGGTGGCGTTGCGCGCGCCGATCGCCACCCAGAGCAGACCGAGGACGAGCAAGAGACCGAGCGCTGCGTTCGAATACAGCGTGCCCAGCGAATGCTCCACCTCCGTCGCCGCGTCGCCAAACAGCTCGATCGTCACGCCTTGTGGCAAGGTGGGACGCAGACGCTCGACGAGGGTGCGCACGTTCTTGCTGATGAGCACGCTGTCGGACTGCTCTTCCTTCCGAACCGTGAGAACGATTGCGGGCTCGCCGTTGACCCGACCGCTGTACTTTCCGGGAGCGAAGGTGTCCTTCACCTCGGCCACGTCTGCGACTCGGACCGAACCCCCCTCGGCGTCCGGACGAATGACGACCTCGGCGAGCTCATCGACGTTGCCCACTCGCGTCATTCCGCGCACGAGCCTGGTATCGCCATCGCCCTTCGTCGTGCCAGCCGGAATATTGGCTGCGCGCGATCGAAGCGCATCGGTCACAGAAGTGAGCGAGAGCTGATACGCCGCAAGTCGATCTGGATCGACATCGACTCGGAACTCGCGGTCCCGAATGCCATTTCGCCAGATCCCGGAGACGCCCGGAATCCGCTCGATGCGATCTGCCATGTCTTTGCCGACCTTGCGCAGCACGACCTCGGGAACCTCGCCACGGATCGCGACCACCAGCGTCGGAAAGTCGACCTTCACCTCGCGCACGACGGGGCGTTCTGCGTCGAGCGGCAAGTCGTCGATTCGGTTGATCTCGTTCGAGACTTCCATCATCGCGCTGGTGACGTCCTCGACGTCGGCATCGAAGTGGAAGCTCACATACGAGGCGCCTTCCTTGGAGACACCCCAGATCTCTTCGACCTTGTCGACGTCACCGATGGCGTTCTCGATCGGGATCGTGACCAGCTGCTCGATCTCTTCGGGCGACGCGCCAACATAGATGGTCGTCACGTTGCCCCATCCCGTAGGCATCGTCGGCAGGGACTCGCGGTGCATCACGCTCATCGCCAGTGCGCCGACCACCACCGTAGAAATCGCAACGAGGTTGACGAGCACGGGCTGTCGAACGGAAAAGGCCGGGATGCTCATGGGTCGCCGGTCTTTTCCCCGGACGCGGCCGTGGCAGATTCGATCGGGACTACCTGCACCTTCGAGCCGTCGATGACTCGGGTAACCCCCTTCACGACCACCGTCTCGCCCGCTTCGACGCCATCGACGACCTCGGCAAAGCCGGCGCGCACGGAGCCGAGCTCGATCACGCGGCGTTTCGCGATTTGGTCCTCGATGACGTAGACGTGGTGGCTCCCAAAGCGCTCGAAAACCCCATCCAAGGGAACTCGAATTGCCATCTTCGGTGCTCCGGTGAACACCACGAACTTTGCGACCAGGCCCGGACGAAGACGTCCATCGTGATCGTCGAGCTCGATCTCCACGGGGAGGCGACGAGTGCGCGGATCGATCACATCGCCGACACGTACGACTCTGCCTTGGAAAGTTTCGCCCGGCCGCGCATAGACCGATACCTCCGCCGAGGCGCCCACCGCAACATCGATGGCCTCGCGGGGATCGAGGAGCACACGAGCCTTGAGGAGGCTCGTGTCCGCCAAAGTGAGGAGCGGGCTTCCCGGGGCTAGGTATTCCCCGAGCTCCACGCTACGCTCGACGACCGTTCCGCCAAACGGCGCACGCACGACCGCGTCGGTCAGCCCGCGGCGCGCGAGACTCGCCTCGGCCCGCGCGGCGTCCCTTGCAGCGGACGCGAGACGCACAGCGTCCTCGGCGTCGTCGAGTTTCTGCTCTGGCAGCCCTCCCGCTTTGACGAGCTTCTTGGTTCGGGCGAGCTCCCTCTGAGCCTGGTCGAGCCGTGCGTCGGTCTGGGCCACCGCCGCGTTCGCAGCTTGAGCGGCGGAGGCCGGACGCCCTACGTCGAGTCGAAGCAAGATCTCGCCCTCTTCGACGCGGTCGCCCGCTTCGACGCGAACGTCCACCACCCGCCCCGCGGTCTCGGAGCGCAACCTCGACTCTCGGTTTGCTAGAATCTCGGCGGTTGCGCTGGAGCTGGGCGTGACTGCTTCCGACTCGATCGTGATGACGTGAACCGGAGGCGGGGGAGCCTCGGTCGCGGCAGGCGCCGTCTCGGCACAAGCAGCGGAGCCGGCTGCGGCCAGCAACAGCAAGAAAACCATAGGCTGCCGAACCTTCACCCAGGAACCCTGTGTGCGGATTCGAGCCTGGGCAAGATGAAAACCTCGCGGTCTCGTCACCTCAGCACGGCATACGCGTTGCTGAGGCTGAGGGTTTCGGGCTGCGCTTCCGTGCTCACACCAAGAACCACACGCTGGTCCTCATGCCAGCCCCGTACGATCAAAACATCGCCCGGAAAGACCGGGTTGCTGAACTGGCCTCGAAGCATTGCAAGCCTGCCCCCATCGCCGCCGCAAGCACCGCGAATGACGGCCCGCCCGGCGTATCCATAGGTGCAGAGGCCATGCAGAATCGGTCGTGTAAAACCCGCGTCCGCGGCAAACTTCGGATCGGCGTGGAGCGGATTGTAGTCCCCGCTCAGACGGTAGAGGAGCGCCTGCGTGGGCGCGATCGAGTCCCGTATTTCGAAGTCAGGCGCCCGTTCCGGCAAGATGACGCGCTTGGTTTTCGGCGGCCGTGCCCCTCCGAAGCCGCCATCGTTCCGCAGGAGCAAGGTGACCTCCCCGCGAATGATCAGGTCGTCATCCTCGTCGTATGCGTCGATCGAGAAGACGGACATCGCCATTCGTTTGAGATCGTATAGACCTGCCACTCGTCCCTTGACCCGTAGACGAGCGTCGGGCCGAAGCGGTTTGAAGACGTTCGTCTCTTGACTGTGGTGAACCATGCTCCTCCGGTCGCAGCCGACGCGATCGACGAGCGCGTCGAACGCTGCAAACGTCGGGATCGTGGAGAAGGTGGGAAACACCTTTGGACCCCGCCCCTCGTAGAGATAGTCGAGCTCCTCATCGGCGGAGGCCCCCACCCCTAGCGCATAGATCACGGCGTCGCGCCAGGTGTAGGTGAATTCGATGAACGGCGTTTCATAGCCGAGGCTTTCGGGGTCGATGACCATGTCGATGAGCCCGAGTAGAGCGCCTGCCGCAAGCGATGGCAATCCGGGCCGGCGGAGCTTACAGTTCAGCGTGTCCAACACCATCAAAAGAGTTGCGATCGTCTTCTCGGGAGGACCTGCGCCCGCGGCAAATGCGGTGATTGCCGCGGCGACTACATCCTTCTTGGAAGCCGGAATCGAAGTCCTGGGAATCTTCCACGGCTACACCAATCTCCAGGAATACAATCCCGTCACGAACCCGATGCTGCCCTTCGAGCACTACCGCTTGCTGGCTCCGGCCGACATTCGCGGGATTCGGAATACGCGTGGGATCATCATCGGAACGGCGCGGGTCAATCCTGGCGCCGCGATCGAGATGCCCTCGGATCTCCTCAATCCTGAGAAGACCGAGCGCCTGGCCAGAATCTACCGCGCACTCGCCGACTTGAAAGTCGATGCACTGATCTCCATCGGTGGCGACGACACGCTCAAGACCGCCAACTTCCTCTACCACTATCAGCGGCACCAGGTTCCCGACGGGCATCGCTTTCGTATCGTTCATCTACCGAAGACCATCGACAACGATTACCGTGGAATCGATTTCACGTTCGGATTCTTCACGGCAGTCGACGTGATGGCAAAAGAGCTGCTGAACCTACGGGCCGACTGCATTGCGACGAGCAGCTATTTCATCGTCGAGACGATGGGCCGCAAGGCGGGGTGGCTTTCCTACGGCGTCGCCATCGCAGGCGAAGCGAGCATGGTGCTCTCCACCGAGGACGTCGAGGGAGAGCTGGCGATCGAAGAAAGGCGGGTCGATCCCATCACGGGTGAGCAAACGATGGAGCGCCGACTCTCGCTCACTGCGCTCGTGGATCGGATCGTCGATCTGATGCTCGAGCGAGAAAGGCGAGATCAGTATTACGGAACCATCGTCTTGGCCGAAGGCCTCGCTGAGCTTCTTCCGGATCATTCATTGGACGGAATGCCTCGTGACGAGCACGGTCACGTTCGGCTCAGCGCGTTCGACCTTGCAAACGTGGTCTCTGATCGCGTGCAAACGAGGTACGAGGAGCGCACCGGCAGGCGGAAGAAGGTTCGCCACATCCAGCTCGGCTACGAATCGCGATGCTCGCCACCCCATGCATTCGATGTGATGCTCGCGAGTCAATTGGGCATCGGCGCCTATCGGGCGCTCGTCGAGGAGGAGCTCGACGGACACATGGTGAGCGTCAGCGGTCAGCTCGATCTTCACTACGTCGAGTTCTCGCAACTCGTCAATCCCCAGACGCTCCGCACGGAGGTCAGGTTCATCAGGACGGGCAGCGACTTTCACCGCCTTGCGCGGTTCTTGGAAGCGCAGACCGGAAGGTTCTTCGCCTGGAGCCCGGGGCTTCGTCTGGAGCCGGAAACCAAGAAGCCTTCGGGTTGATTCCGAAGGCTTCGTCTCAGAACGGGCGCTCGCTGATTTGGCGAACCCGCTTGCGTCGGCGGCGTGCAGCCTCCGCGGCTTTCTTCCGCTTCTTGATCGACGGCTTCATGTAGTGACGCCGACGCTTGAGCTCTCGAAGGATGCCTTCGGTGGCCATCTTGCGCTTGAGGTGCTTCACCGCACGCTCGAGTCCACGTTCACCGACGTGAACTTCGATAGGCTTGCATTGTACGGATTCAACCATGAACGCTTTTGCTCCTTCTAAGAGCGCCGGAGGCTTACACAGTGTACCAGTACACGCAAGCCAGCCCGGTTTTTGCAGGGTGAGCTGCGCTAACTACCGAAAATTGGGCGACTATTCGGCCGTCACACGCGGTTCGTCTCGATCGGGACCAGTGGCCCCTTCGAAGATCAGCTTACCACTCCCCGCTTCGACGCGAACGGTGTCGCCCGCTGCGAACCGGCCGGCGAGGATGTCCTCGGCCAGGCCGTTCTCCAGATAGCGCTGGATCGCACGCTTGAGAGGACGGGCGCCGTACGCCGGATCGTAGCCAACGTTGGCGAGAAAGTCCTTGGCCGCATCGCTGATCTCGAGATCGAGGTCGCGCTCTGAAAGTCGCTTCTCGAAGTTGCGCAGCTGCACGTCCACGATGTTGCGTAGCTGTGCACGGTCGAGTCGATGGAAGATGATGGTTTCGTCGAGTCGGTTCAGGAACTCGGGACGGAACGCATCTCGTAGATCTTCCATGACGGCTTTGCGCATCGCTTCGTCATCGTCGAGAGCCATGATGTGGTGCGAACCCACGTTCGAGGTGAGAATGATCACGACGTTCTTGAAATCGACCGTGCGCCCCTGCCCATCGGTCAGTCGCCCATCGTCCAGCACTTGCAGGAGCACGTTCCAGACGTCGGGATGCGCCTTTTCGACCTCGTCGAAGAGAACGACCGAGTAGGGTCGACGGCGAATTGGCTCGGTGAGCTGACCGCCCTCTTCATAGCCCACGTAGCCAGGAGGCGCGCCGATCAGTCGGGACACCGCGTGCTTTTCCATGTACTCGCTCATGTCGAGCCGAATCATCGCCTTGTCGTCATCGAACAGGAACTCGGCGAGCGCCCGGGCGAGCTCCGTTTTGCCCACACCCGTCGGGCCGAGGAAGAGGAACGATCCGATCGGCCGGTTGGGCTCACTCAACCCTGCTCGCGAACGCCGCACGGCGTTCGATACGGCCACGACCGCTTCGTCCTGACCGATCACGCGTTCCCGCAGTCTGTCTTCCATGTGAAGGAGCTTGTCCTTTTCGCCCTCCAACATCTTGTTAACCGGGATGCCGGTCCACTTGGAAACCACCTCGGCGATGTCTTCCTCGGTGACCTCTTCTTTCAGGAAGGAAGCACTGGTCTGCACCTCCGCCAGCTTCTGCTGAGCCTGGGTCACGGCCAGTTCGGCAGCGGGAATTTCACCGTATTGCAGCCTCGCTGCCTTTTCATAGTCCGTCGTCCGCTCAGCACGCTCGAGGTCCAGACGAAGGCTCTCGACGAGCTCCTTCTTCTCTCGGATCTCCGTGATGAGCTCCTTTTCGCGTAGCCACTGCGCCCGCATCGTGTCGCGCTGCTCGCGAAGCTCGGAGAGCTCCTGCTCGAGATCATCGAGGCGCCGCTTGCTGGCGTCATCTTTTTCCTTCTTGAGCGCCTCGCGCTCGATCTCGAGCTGCGTGAGCTTTCGCTCGACCGTGTCGATCGGTGCAGGCAACGAGTCGATTTCCATCTTCAAACGCGAAGCAGCTTCGTCGACTAAATCGATCGCCTTGTCGGGCAAGAAACGATCCGTGATGTAGCGCTGGCTCAAAGTGGCCGCCGCGACGATCGCCGAATCTTGAATTCGAATGCCGTGATGGATCTCGTACCGCTCCTTGAGACCCCTCAAAATGCCAATGGTGTCGGTCACCGAAGGCTCCCCAGCGAAGACCGGCTGGAAGCGGCGCGCGAGCGCGGCGTCCTTTTCGATGTGCTTGCGATACTCGTCGAGCGTGGTCGCACCCACGCAGCGGAGCTCGCCTCGAGCCAAGGCCGGCTTGAGCATGTTGCTCGCATCCATCGAGCCTTCCGCGGCCCCTGCGCCGACGAGCGTGTGCAGCTCGTCGATGAAGAGGATGATTTCACCCTTCGCCGATTCCATCTCTTGAAGCACCGCCTTCAGGCGCTCCTCGAACTCACCGCGGTATTTCGACCCGGCGACCATTGCGCCGAGGTCGAGTGCCAGGAACTTCTTGTTCTTGAGACCCTCGGGCACGTCGCCTTGGACGATCCGGTGGGCGATGCCCTCGGCGATCGCCGTCTTACCGACGCCCGGCTCGCCGATCAGGACCGGATTGTTCTTCGTGCGTCGCGAGAGCACTTGCATGACTCGCCGGATTTCCTCGTCCCGTCCGATGACGGGGTCCGTCTTGCCTTGCCGCGCCGCCTCCGTGAGGTCACGCGTGTACTTCTCGAGTGCTTGGAACTTCCCTTCCGGATCCGGGTCTGTCACGCGCTGACTGCCGCGAACCTGCTCCACGGCTTGCAGTAGCCTGGTGCGGTCGACCCCCTGAGCCTCGAGTGCCTTCTTCAGCTGATTGTCGTTGTACGCAGCGAGCAAGATGTGCTCGGCCGAGGTGTACTCGTCTTTGAATGCCTCGGTTTCTTTCCAGGCGTTGTTGAGCACATCACGCAGACGCGAGGACATGCCCGGCTCCGCACCGCCTGCCACCTTGGGCATGCGATCGAGCACGGCTCCAAACGCGCGAATCAACCCCTGCAGGTCGGCCCCCGCCTTTTCTAGGATCGCCGGTGCTAGGCCCCCCGCCTGTGCCAGCAAATCGAGCATGAGGTGCTCGGGATAGACCTCGGGATTGCCGCGATCAGCAGCATTTTGCTGGGCAGCGACCAGAGCCTCTCGCGTCTTGGTGGTGAGCCTGTCTAATCTCATTTCAGCCCACATTAAGCACGGCAAACGGAGCGTCAATAGTTAGACAGCGGCTCAAAAGAGGACCATATGAACCAGGTGCGTTTGAGGATTTTGATCGCCCTAGCGACCTTGCTAATCGTTGCCTGCAAGGGCGAGCCGGCGGCCACCGGGTTCGAGTCGCCGAGCGCGACCATCGACTCCCTCTTTCGGGCCTACGGTGTACAAGACATCTCCCAAGACGAAGCCCGGCGGCGCTTGGCGTCGCGCGAGCGATTCGAGCTTCTCGATCCGCAGCTCTTCAAGAGCTGTTTTTCGGATTGGCAGGGCGAGCACGATCATGCGCTCGGTGGCTTCGTGTTTGGGCAGCTCGTCGCTGCGAAAGACGAGCTCGAGATCAGCGCTGAGGCCGAGTCCGCCGAGGTGCGAGCCGCCTCGGCTTCGAAGGAGCTACAGCCGATCGTCTTGGTCAAACGAAGCGGCGCCTGGAAGATCGATCTTCTGGAGAGCGTCCCGGCGCAAGTTCGTCAGAGCCTCTACGAAGTGTATCGACGCGCGCGAAGAGCCGAACGCCAAGCACGCTAGTCGCAGTAGTCGTCAGCGGATCGTGAACGGTGTGATGTCGAGCCGGTCCCCCGGCTCCGCTTTGTCCAGGGCGGCTCGAAGCCGCACGAGCTCATCCGCGTACGGGTTCAGCGCAAGGCCCGCGGCGACGGTTCGCAGAGCCGCGTTCGTATCGCCAACGCTGGCGAAATAGAGAGAATCCGCATAGTGGCGCCAAAGGAGCTGGGTCTTCGTATGCTCCTCGATGGGTCGAGTGATGCGCTGGTAGAGATCCGCCCAGAGCGCAGCGTGGCTCTCCACGGCTTGCGCCTCGTCGGTGGCCGTCGTTTCGGACGTCAACACGCGGTGATAGAGTTGCTCAGGCACGAGCAAGTCCATCATCTCCGGGGTGACCCGAACATCCATTTCGACGAAGACTGGACGAAGCGCCGCCAGACTTTGCAGCTCCGGTGTGCTCAGCTCGCCATCGAGCACGTAGCTCCGCAACAGAGGCTTCAGCTCGGGTTCGTCCTCGACGAATCGTTCGACCAGCTTCGGGTACGTCAGGAGGGGAAGTGGGATCATCGTCACGTCCGGGCGGCTGAGCTCTTCGGCTTCGCCACCCCAATAACGAAAGATCGTCTGCGGGTTGTGCGCCAGAACGACCGCGCGTGGTGGCAGAGCGCGGCGAAGCCCGTCGTCGAAGACATCCGTGTCGACGAATCTCGCAAGTGACGACGCTTCCGAAGAAATGACGAATTGACTGGAAGCCGCCGCCGCCAAGAGCAGCCCAATTGCCGGCGTGAGCCTCGGTCGGCTGGGCATCGCTTCGGCGAGCGCGGAGAGCAAGACCCCCAGCGCGAAGGCGGCGAAGATCGCGAGTGATGCGTAGGAGAGCATGAAGTAGGCGACAGCGTCGGGGTTGCCTCTGACGAAACCGAGGGCCGCGCGCCCCAGCGCGTACACGAGCCAAAGCGAGAGCCAGAAGAGCCCGTATCTGCGGGTCGACTTGACTCTGAGCATGAAGTACGCGCCCAGGACCGCGACGACGAGTAGGGCGACGTGCATGTCCTCTCCGGTCGCGATCAGGACGTCGGCCATCCGATCCGAGAATGGAGCCACGGCTTCTGGCGAAATGCTCTTCTGGAAGGCCTCCGCCGTCACGACCCAGACGAACCGCCCGAGGCTCGAAGGGTCCCCTAGATTGAGAAACGGCGCTCTCAGTGCGCGCAGGGGAAGGTAGAGATAGGTGATCAGGCCGGCGCCGACGAATGCACACGACCAGGCGAACGGTCGCCAGCCCCAACGCTGCCAGACCCCGAGCAGAAGCCAGAGGGAAGGAAGCACGAGCAGCACTGCGAGGTAGTGGTGATTGGCGAGCGCAAGACCAAGGGCCAATGCAGCGTGGTAGAGAGGACGTACGTCGCCGCCCTCTTCCGAGAGCGAAACGCGGAGCAATCGCTCGATCGCGATCATCAACAAGGCTGCCTGCAGAGCGTACACCTCGGGACGAACGGCCTGAAACCACCACGCCTCGGTTGCCGCGACCCACCAGGCTGCTGCCAGAGCAAGTGGAAACCGCAGCGACGCACGGATCACTCCGCCGGCTTTCAGGGTCTCCTCGGTAGCAAAGAAGAGCGCCACGGTCGCGAACCCGAGCAGCACGGAGCAGATCAATGCAAGCCGAAACGAGAGTGCCCCGAATGGCAGGAGATTCGCTGCACCGAGCACGATCGCGGCCGTAGGGTGACCTGGCGGGTGGGAGATACCGAAGTCGGCAGCGACGGCGACGAACTCTCCACTGTCGAGCCAGTGCGCGTATCCGGACGCGGTGCTCAAGTAGACGAGCAGAGGAGGAACGCCGGCCAGCAGGGCCTTCATGAAGTTCGAGCGCAAGGCCCAGCCATGATCGTTCGCCGCCGCCATCGGGGTCAAATCTACGCACCAAGACCCCTTTCTGGAGAACCCCTCAACCGGAGCACCGATCGCACATCGCGAGCGCATCCGTGGCATACTCGCGCGATGCCGAAGGGCGCGAAGAAGCTCTGGCTCATGAAGAGCGAGCCGAGCACATACTCGATTGAAGATCTCCAGCGCGATCGCCAAGAGCCCTGGGAAGGCGTGCGGAACTATCAGGCCCGTAACTTCATGCGCGAGATGAGCCAGGGCGACCTGGTCATTTTCTACCACTCGAGCACCACCCCCCCGGGTGCCGTTGGCCTGGCGCGGATCTCCCGTGAGGCCTACCCGGATGCGAGCCAGTTCGACAGGAAGAGCCCGTACTTCGACCCTAAGTCGAAAAGGGAAGACCCACGCTGGTCCCTGGTGGACGTCGAGTTCGTCGAGAAGTTCGACGAGCTGATTCCATTGCAAACCTTAAAAGATGACCCTGCGCTAGAAGGCATGCTGGTCACTCAAAAAGGGTCTCGGCTCTCCGTTCAGCCCGTGGAGAAGAAGCATTTCCAACGCGTGCTGAAGATTGCGGGCGCCAAGACCAAGCTGGCCTAGCCAGCACTACGTTCGTACCGTCAGCCCTCTGGTGTCCCATCGAGCACCAAAGCGTCCTAGACCCAAAGATCCTCTGCGACCACGCCGTCCGCGCCAACGCTGAGCTTCACATGGTGCCGCTTTTTCGTACCGCTCACGGTGCGGTGCCGGGGCACTTCTGCGGCGTTTACGTAGAGGACTCCGTCCTTTTCGATTTGTCCGGGCCGGCGCTTTCCCGACTTGGTGCGGCGGTGCATGTGGCCGGCGACCGCAGCGAGCACCTTGCGGCCCTTGCTCCGAGCATAGTGCACCGCCTCTTCGAGATCGCGGTCACCCCAGTCCTCCTCCTTCTTGCGAAAATCACAGCCCCAGATCGAATCCGATCGATCGCCCAGCCCGGACGGGCCGTTGTGCGCGAGAAAGAGGATCGGCGCTTCGTCGCAAGAGTCGACCAACGACCGCAAACGTTTGATGGAGGCATCCATCGAATCGATGCCGTACTCCTCGGCCAGATACCGGATGCAAGCGAGACGTCGACCACCGATCGAATGCGGGCGGCCGACCACCAGATTCAACGGGACACCGGCCGGCGCCAATCGACGCCGGCTGTATGCGAGCAACTCCACCTCGCCGAGCGCGCGGCCGAGCCTTCGACAGCGACCCGCTTGACCACGACAGAAAGCTTTGCGGAGCCTGTGTGCGCGAGGTGCGATCTCGGCACCCAGCTGAAACGCGTGAAGACCGTCGTGGTTCCCGGGTATGCAGATCGTCGGCACTCGAAGCTGTCGGAGAGAGCGCGTGACACGGCGACCTCGTAGCTGGGTGTATCCCGATAAATCGCCGACGAAGAGCACGAGGTCGTAGCCGGCGCGATTGAAGAATGCGACGTCCTCGTCGTCCCAGAACAAATGAACATCACCGATTACTGCGATCTTGGCCGCTTGCATGGCGCCTTCGTCCATGGGACGAAACTTAGCGGATGCAGCGCGCGGCGCGAGCGGGAAGGATCATGCGATGACAGCTCCGACCATCGAGCGTCGTGAGCCGGCGTTGGTATTGGTTCTCGGCATCGTTACCTTCGGGATCTATCTCCCGTTTTGGTATCACGGCATCTACCGAGATCTCGAGGCGCTCGATGGCCGCACGCCCACAGGGCATGGTTTTTGGCTCGATTTCTTGTTCGTCGTTCTCACGTTGGCGATCTACGGGATCTGGGTCGACTACCGGATCTCGCAGCAGATCGCAGAGTTCGAGGAGCGCAACGACCTGGGCCCAGTTCAGGACACCACGATCGTCGTCGTAATCCTCGACGTCGCCGCGTACGCGACCGCGTTCTGGACGAACTTCGTGACCAGCGCGATCCAACAAGACCAGATCAATCGCGTCGTCGAGAAGATGCAAACGCGGCTTGCAAACGAGCTGGGAGAATCGGTCTAGTTGTCGATCGAAACACGCGCCTTGCTCGCGATCTTCGTCGGCGGAAAGTCCCGCCGAATGGGGACGCCCAAGGGGCTGCTCTCAGTGCCGGGAGCTTCCGAGCCCATCATCGACGCGCTCGTGCGCTGCGGTCGGGAGGCTGGGCTCGAGCCGCTGCTCGTGGGTGACGCGATCCCCTATGCGCAGCTCGCCGCGGGCGTCCCACGTATCGATGACGACCCTCCAGGCGCAGGCCCGCTTGCTGGCCTGCGGGCCGCCATTCGCCATGCGTCCCAGCTTGGATACCCGAGACTGATCGTCGTCGCCTGCGACATGCCGTACGTCACTTCTGAAACGCTCGCCAACATCGCCGCGCACCCGAGTCGCGCCGCAGTGCTGGCGGCGCGCCGTGGTAACCATTGGCCCTGGGAGCCGATGCTCGCGCGCTACGATGTCGCTCGGCTTGCCCCCGTTCTCGACGAGGCCATTGCCGAAGGTCTGCGCTCGTTTCAGAAGCTCTTCGCGTTGATGGAGGTCGAAGCCTTGCCCCTCACCCGGGCAATCGCAAGCGCTCTCGAGGACTGGGACACCCCCGAGGACCTCGCTCGATAAGCCTCTCTCGCAAGGCCTGCTAGGCTTGGCCACGATGACCGAAATCGCGCAGGCGCTTCGCGACACCTTGCTCGCTCTCACGCGGATTCCGAGCCCGATCGGAGAGGAAGCGCAGCTCTGCGATCACGTCGAGGAACGGCTCAGTCGCAGCTTGGGTGCAGGGGCGGTGACGCGTTTTCATGACAGCCTGATCGTCCACGCTGCCGAACGGGAGAACGCAGCTCGGATCGCACTGGTCGGCCACCTCGATACCGTCCGCACGCAGCACGACCGACCGCCGCGGGTCGAGGGCAATCGCCTCTATGGAGCGGGGGCCGCCGACATGAAATCCGGCTTGGCGATCATGATCGAGCTCGTCGAGCGTCTCGATCTCCGGGCGCTCCCTTGCGATCTCACCCTCATCTTCTACGAGCGCGAGGAGGGGCCTTTCGAGGAGAACCGTCTCGGCCCGATTCTGGACGCCCATCGCGAGCTGCACTTGCTCGATCTCGCAATCTGCCTCGAACCAAGCGACAACCAGATGCAGCTCGGTGCAATGGGCTCGATCCACGCGACGCTCACCTTCCAAGGCCGGACTGCACATAGCGCGCGCCCCTGGCAGGGCGACAACGCGCTCTACAAGGCGGCAAAGTTTCTCGCCGAGCTCGAGCAGCGGGAGCCCCATGACGTCGAGCTCGACGGGTACGTTTTTCGAGAGGTCATGACTCCGACGGTCTTGCAAGGGGGGGCGGCACGAAACGTCGTTCCGGGCCGGGCCGAGCTCAACGTCAACTATCGTTTTGCGCCGGGCCGCACCCCGGAACAGGCCTTCGAGGAGCTACGGGACCTGGCCGCGGATCGATGCGAGATTGAGGCAACCGACCTCTCGCCCGCAGGACGTCCGCACGCGAACGATCGGTACGTCCAGCATTTGATGACCTGCGGCGTCAGCGGCGTCCGCAGCAAGCAGGCCTGGACCGACGTTGCGCGCTTCGACGCGATTGGCGTCGCTGGCGTGAATCTGGGCCCCGGCACCGCAGCGCAAGCGCACCAGCCCAACGAGTACACCGAGCTCGACAAGCTCGTAGAGGGCTACGCGATCTTCGAACGCTTCTTCAAGAAAGCCGAGAACAACCCGCTCTACTGAGCGATGTCACTGCTTCTTGCATTCGCCGAAGGCTTTGAAATCCCTCGCGGGAGAGTTGGTGCGCACGATCACTTCTGCGGTGCCCTTGGGTCCCACCGTGACCGGGTTCCTGGGGGTCGGGTCCACGTCGGTCCAGACCTCGCACTCCAAAGTCAGCTCGCACCGGTTCGTGACGATCACGACATGCTTGTATGCAAGCGGCCCGTACTGAGCTTGGCCGTGGATGCTGTAGCAGTTCTTGACGTCGCCCGGTTCATCCGCGTGTCCGACCTCCGGGACGGTCATACCGAAAACGAACAAGGCAACGAGCACGGAGTTGAGGGCGGCTTTCATGATTACCCATATTGTCGACGATTGAAGACGCCGGGCAAGTTCCCGATATTCAGAGGCGAAAATGGCGCCTTTCGAGTAGGGGGTGTCTCCTCACCGCTTGGAGACCCTACTCCAAGGTCTTGATCTTGAGCTCGAGGAGTTGACCCGGATCGACTCGGGAGGGGGCGGAGGTCATCAGGTCGTTGGCGCGCTGGGTCTTCGGGAAGGCGATGACGTCGCGGATCGACTCGGTCTCGGCGGCGAGCATGGCCACTCGATCCATTCCAAATGCGATTCCTCCATGGGGAGGCGCGCCATAGGTGAGCGCGTCGAGCAGAAATCCAAACTTCTCTCGGGCTTCCTCGTCGCTGAGTCCGATGACTTCGAAGACCTTCTTCTGGACTTCGGGGTCGTGCAGACGAATGGAGCCGCCTGCGATCTCGAATCCGTTGAGCACCAGGTCGTATCGATAGCAAAGCACGTTCCCGGGGTCCGTCCCGAGAAGGTCGATGCACTCGTCGTGCGGACGCGTGAAGACGTGGTGCGCCGCCTCCCATCGCTTTTTCTCCTCGTTGCGCTCGAACAAGGGTGGGTCGACGACCCAGAGGAAGTTCCAATCGCCGGAGCTCCCCGTTTCGGGAATCAGACCGAGCTTGCGACCGAGATGCAGTCGCAAATTGGCCATCACCGTGTGGACCTTTTGCGCCGGTCCAAACTGGAAGAAGATTAGGTCGCCGTCTTCAGCGCCGACCTTCTCGTTCACGGCCTTGCGAAACTCGGGCGTCACCATCTTGGCGAGCGGGCTCTGCAGCCAGTTGCCCTCGGCATCGAGCTTTGCTCGCGCCAAACCCTTGGCACCCATCTGACCCACGTACTTCTCGAGAGCATCGAGATCCTTACGCGAGAATCCATGGCCGGCTGGGACGCGCATCGCTTTCACGATCTCCGTCGGGAGGTCCCGCCGGTACGCGCCTTCGCTGAACTTCTTCGCGATCGGCTCGAGCATGCCGATTCCGCCGCCACCGTGTTCGACCGTGAGGTCGGTCAGATCGATGTGCTCCATGCCGAAGCGCATGTCCGGCTTGTCGTTGCCGAAGCGATCCATCGATTCCGCGAAGCGAAGTCGCGGAAATTCACCACTCGGATAGCGATCGAGCAGGTCGATTCCGAGGACCTCTTTCCAAAGTCGAAACACCAAACCTTCGAGAACTTTGAAGAGGTCGTCCTGGTTGATGAACGACATCTCCACGTCGACCTGGGTGAACTCCGGCTGGCGATCGATGCGAAGGTCTTCATCCCGGAAGCAGCGCACGATCTGGAAATACTTGTCGTATCCCGCACACATCAGCAGCTGCTTGTAGAGCTGCGGGCTCTCGGCGAGTGCGTAAAAATGCCCTCCGTAGAGCCGCGAAGGCACCAGGAAATTGCGCGCGCCCCCAGGTGTGTACCGAACCATGAACGGCGTCTCGATCTCGAGGAAGCCACATTCGTTGAAGTAGTTGCGCGTCTCGTGGTTGAGCTTGCTCCGCATGATCAGGTTCTTCTGCAGAACCGGGCGCCTGAGGTCGAGATACCGATACTCCAGACGCTTGTCCTCCCCGGTGGTGATCTGGTCTTCGATCGCAAATGGCGGCGTCTCCGCCTTGTTGAAGATCGCTGCCTCGAGGGCAATCACCTCGATGGCGCCCGTCGCGAGCCGTGGGTTGTGAAGGCTGCTCCCATCGTCCTTCGTGCCCCGGTCGCGAACCTTGCCCCGAATTCCGAGCACCCACTCCGAGCGCGCCTTGTTGGCCGTCTCGAATGCTATCTTGTCGGTCGTCTCCGGGTCGAAGACGACTTGAGTCAGCCCGTCGCGATCACGCAGGTCGATGAAGATGCAACCGCCATGGTCACGTCGGTTCTGCACCCAGCCGAAGAGGACGATCTCCTGATCGATGTGCTCCTCTCTAAGTTCACCACAGGAATGCGTACGCTTGAGCTCGTCGATAAAACGGGCCACTTCAGGCCTCCTTCAGCCCGGGTTTTTCGGGCAGCCCGGCAAGGTAGCCGCCAGGCCACCGTCGTCAAGTACGCGCCGATTCCCGCGCACGAACAGGCAGTTGCACTCAGGCAGCCCGGCGTAGACAATGCGCCTCGGGGAACGACGAACCGTCGAGCGAGGAAGATATGGCTACCGAAGAGATCGAATGCCACGTGTGCGGTGCGGGCAATCCGAAGACCTCGGAGCGCTGCCAGTCGTGTGGGGCAAGGCTTTCCGACGTATCGAACGAGCTCAGTGAAGCGGAGCTCTACGCGCGGCGCCACCAGCCCGACGCCTTCGAGCTTCGCTGGGTCTTCATCTCTTTTGGCGTGTTCCTCTCGACGGCCGCCTTGACCCTCGCCCTCCTACCCCTTCTCATCCCCACCTACGATCCGCAGGGCTTCCCCGGCATCGTCATCACGATCTTGGTCTGGTTCGTCGGCGCTGCGGCGATCAACTACGTCTCGCCCGGAAAGAACTTTCTCGAGCCGCCCGTTGGGGGTTTGCTCGCCGCGATTCCGACGATGATCTTCCTCTCGAGTATCGCGGACGTCTACCAGCTCTCGGCCGGCGCTTACCTGCTCGGAATCTTGATGGCCACCATGATGGCCCTCATGGGTGCCTTCGTCGGCAACCTTCTCCGTGGCGATCACGAAGGGCCGGCGCCGAAGAAGCAACGGTCGCGCCGTCCGAAGGCCGCTTAGGTCATCAGAGTCGCAGGCGAATCCCAAAGCCAGGAATCAGCACGAAGCCACCGCGGTCGAGCGCTGTGCCTGCGTGATCGATGAACCAGTATTCGTACGCGGCGGTGAGCTCGACCAGTGCGTGGACGCGCCGGACGCCGAGCGCCATACCGATGACCGGGCCGATGCGGAGGCCTGCGCCGCTCGCTCGTTGCTCGGACCCTTCCACTTGGAAATCGCCGAAGACGTATTCTCCACTGCCGCGCGCACCCAACCAAAGCTCGTACACTCCCCCGATTTCGACTCCGTACACGAACGGAACCTCGAATCCGACTCGTCCCCCGGAGCCCGATTGGTCGCGATCTGGAATCCAGCCTCCGTACGGCGCCATCCCCACGACCAGGGCCGATCGGGTGGTGCCTTCGCGAAGGACGCGTTCGTAGCGCGCATCCAAGCGCACAGTCGCCCCCGAGACCATGAGGCCTAGATCCCAATTTCGCGCGATCCCGTAGCGTCCGTACGCCATCGGAACCACGCCCCCGGCATCCGCCGCGTATCGGTACTGCGACTCGCCGGGATCGAGCACGGCCGGGTCCTTGAGCGCGCCGAGTGGTACGCGGGCCGCGCCGCCGAGTCCGAAGTCCGTTCTGTTCTTGGGGACCGTCGAAGCACCGCTCATGGAGGGAACTGCGACCCCACAGCCAGCGGCCGCGACGAGCGACACGAGCAGGAGAGCGAGCCCAGTCCACCTCACGTCAGCGTTCGTAGCTTAACTTTGGCGGGTCGGGGATCTTTTGCGTCAGGCGGAGCATCTCGGGCGCCAGAGGCATCGATGAAGTCGGCCATCAAGTCGTAGTCGGCCGCATCGGTCACCAGCACTCTACGAAACTCGCCAGCCGCAGCCGTCCCGTTTGCGAGGTATACGCTGCCATCGACTTCCGGAGCTTGACCCCACCAGCGCCCTTGGAGCAGGAGGTCGCTCTCGTCGCTCACACCTTCGACCAAGACCTCGAGCTCGGTGCCGACCCGGAGCTCCAGACGATCTCGGCTGATGGGACGCTGAACAGCCATGAGCTCGTCGCGGCGCGCTTCCGCGACGGAAGGCTCTACAGCGTCGTTCATCTCTCCGCTCGGCGTTCCTTCTTCCGGTGAGTAGAGGAATACCCCAACGTGATCGAATTCCGCCGCACTCGACGAAGCTCCGCAGCTCGGCGAAGTCCTCGTCGGTTTCGCCTGGATGTCCAACGATGAACGTGGTGCGAAATACGAGGTCGGGAATGGCCCTGCGCAGCCGTTCGACGACCTTGTACATTCGGTCGCCGCCGTGTCCGCGGCGCATCACACGCAGCATCTTGTCGGATGCATGCTGCAGCGGCATGTCGATGTAAGGGAGGACCTTCTCGTGCTGCGCCAATACCTCGACCAATGGGTCGCTCAGCGTCTCCGGATAGAGGTAGTGAGCCCTCACCCAATGGATTCCCTTCACGTTTCCCAAGGCGGCCAGCAGGTCTGCGAGCGACTCACGCTGCGGCAGGTCACGACCATACGCGATGGTATCTTGGCTGATCAGGTTGAGCTCCACGACGCCCGCAGCGGCGAGTTGCTCGGCTTCGCGCACGAGGTCGGCAATCGGTCGTGATCGTTGCTTGCCGCGAAACGAAGGGATCGCGCAGAAGCTACATTCACGGTTGCAGCCCTCGGCGATCTTCACGTAGGCCCGATGCGTCTGGCCGCTCAGCACCCTTGGGTCTTCGGCGCGCATCGTGTATTGCGCCGGATTTCCGACCAGCATTCGTTCTGCGGCGCCGCCGAGCACCTTCCTCAGCTTCAACATGTCGCTCGAGCCGAGAAAATGGTCCACCTCGGGAAGCTCACTCGCGAGCTCCTCCGGGTAACGTTGAGACAGGCAGCCCGCCACGACGAGCTTCTCGCAGGTGCCGCTTGCCTTGTGGGCACTCATCTCGAGAATCGCCTCTACGGACTCCTCCTTGGCCGGTCCGATGAACCCGCAGGTGTTGATGACGATGACCGTCGCTGCCGCCGGGTCCTCGACGATCCGGTAGCCCGACTGATCGCTGACCCCGAGCATGACCTCGGTGTCGACGCGATTCTTCGCGCATCCCAGAGAGACGAAATGAATGGTCCGAGGCCCCGCCACCGGCCTTGATTACAGGGAAATTCGCCGATCGGCCAGCCGGCCGACCCGGGGATAGCCCCTCCTTTCCAGCTCGATTTGCCTCGCCCGCAGATTGCCGTATAAGGGCCGCCTTGCGCGGGCCGGGCAAAAGCCCAGGGATTCCGCGCCAGGAGCCTTATAGATGTCTCGATATACAGGACCACGGGTAAAGCGCATGCGAGCGCTCGGCATCGACCTGCCCGGCCTTTCGCGCAAGAGCATGTGGGATCGTCCGTATCCCCCGGGCGTTCATGGACCCAAGTCGGCCCGACGTCGCAAGATGAGCGACTTCAAGAAGCAGCTTCTCGAGAAGCAGAAGCTGCGCTTCAACTATGGTCTCAACGAAGGTCAGTTCCGACGGCTCTACCGCGAAGCGGTGCACAGCAAAGACCCGTCCGGTGACAAGCTTCTCGAGCTCTTGGAGCGTCGGCTCGACAACTTCGTGTTCCGCGCGGGCTTTGCCCCCACGATTCCGGCAGCGCGCCAGCTGGTCTGCCACGGCCACTTCCTCGTCAACGGGAAGCGACTCGACATTCCGTCCTATCGCGTCCGCGAAGGTGATGTCGTGACCCTCCGCGAGCGGAGCGCGAACCTCACGGCCGTGGATAGCGCCCTCGAGGACGTGCGCCTCGCGCGACCGGAGTGGATCGAGTTCGACGAAGGCAAGAAGGCCGCCACGGTCAAGGGGCTCCCGAAGGTGGACTCCGTTCCCTTTGCGGTCGAGATCGACCTGGTCATCGAGTACTACTCGAAGAGCCTCTAGTCGTCGCCGTTGGCCCGCGTAGACGTGATCATCCCTGCTCTCGACGAGGAGCAGGGGATTGCCTTAGTTCTGCAGGCCATCCCTCGGTCGCATGTGCGGCGCATCGTCGTCGCCGACAATGGCTCCATGGATCGAACCGCCGCCGTCGCCCGGGAAAACAGGGCGGAGGTGGTGTACGAGGCGGAGCGCGGTTACGGCGCGGCGTGCCTCAGAGCCATTTCTCATCTGGCTGCGGATCCACCCGAGGTAGTCGTCTTTCTGGACGGCGATTACAGCGACCACCCCGAGGAGCTCCCCTCCTTGGTGCAGCCGATTCTCGAGGGCGAGGCGGGGATCGTCATCGGTTCGCGAACCCTTGGGCGACGAGATCGTGGGGCGCTCAGCCCGCAGCAACGGGTGGGAAACGCGATCGCCTGCGGCGCGCTACGGGCCTTGTACGGCGTGCGCTACACCGATCTTGGTCCGTTTCGCGCGATTCGATGGGACGTCTTGCAGTCCCTTCAGATGCGAGACCGCAATTACGGATGGACCGTCGAGATGCAGATCAAGGCGGCCAGGCTCGGGGTTTCGTATGGTGAGGTTCCAGTCTCCTATCGATCTCGGATCGGGGTCTCCAAAGTCAGTGGGACGATCCGCGGCTCGGTGGGTGCGGGCACGAAGATTCTCTGGCTGCTAGGTCGCTACGCATGGCGCTAGCGCAGCTTGCCGTGTTCGTGCGACCCCCGGTCGAGGGCAGCGCAAAGACACGGCTCGCCGGGGCCCTCGGCGAGGCTGGAGCCGCAGCACTCTATCGAGCGTTCGTCGAGGACATGTTGAGTCTTTGCGAGCGCGTCCGCTTGGCCGGACGAATCGACGTCACACTGTGGTCCACCGATTCGCGCGACGAAACCGTTTCGAGTTGGGCGCAGCGCCTGCGCACCAAGGTGCGGGTACAGCCAGAGGGAGATCTCGGGCAGAGGCTCAGCGCCGCATTCGAGGATGGTCTCGAACGGTACGAACGCGTCGTCGTGATCGGAAGCGATCTGCCCACGCTTCCGGTCGAGCTGATCGCCTCGGCATTCGGCGCTCTCGAAGACGCTCCGCTCGTTCTCGGTCCTGCGAATGACGGAGGCTACTATGCGGTGGGCGCGACCCATCGGATTCGACCTAGCTTCGCAGGAGTTCGTTGGTCGACGGCTCACGCGCTTCGCGACACTGCAGACGCCAACGCAGCCCATCGAATCGCCAAGCTCGCCCCCTGGTACGACGTCGACGAACCGGAGGATCTCGCACTGCTTCGGGCTCACCTTTCCGTGGACGCAAGCGCAGCGCCGGCGACGGCGCGCTGTCTAGCCGAGCTCGCTCGACCTCAGAGGTAGGGCTTCAGCAGGCGGGCGGTGCCGTCTCGAAGCTTCTTGAGCGGCGCCCGCGCGTCCAGCTCTTCGATCGTGAGCAGGCGCACGTCACGGAGGCGATCGCGAACATGGTCTTCGAGGCTGGCTGCGAACGCTTCGTCGTAGCACTCCAGGTTGAACTCGAAGTTCAGGCGCAGGCTCCGAGGATCCCAATTTGCCGAGCCGATCGACGACCAGTACCCGTCGACCAGCATCAACTTCGAATGGTCGAACGGTGGCGGAGAGAGCCAGACGCGCATTCCTTCGTCCAGCACCTGTCGATAGTTTCCCCACATCGCCCAACGGACCACTGGCAGATTCCCGACTTCTGGCACGATGATGTCGACTTCGACTCCTCGCTTTGCAGCCAGATGAAGCGCCTTGGTGAGCACGCTATCGGGCAGGAAGTACGGAGTCATGATTCGTATCGAGCGTCGGGCTGCCCCGACCGCAGCGAGGAAGACCCATTGAAGCTTGTCGAGGTCCTGGTCGGGACCGTCCGTGATGCCCCGCGCGAGCGTCTCGCCCACTGGCTCTAGCGCGGGGAACCAACGTTTCCCGGCGAGATGCTCCCCGGTCGTGAACGCCCAATCCCTTGCGAAAACGTCCTGAAGCTGCGCGACGACGGGGCCCTCGACTCGAAAGTGCAAGTCTTTGGTCGCATGCCTCGGGTTCGACCCGAGCACCGATCGCTGTCGGATGTTCATGCCCCCTGTGAACGCTACGCATCCGTCCACCACGAGGATCTTGCAGTGGTTTCTCAAATTGAAGTGCGTCATGGACCGGGGAAGAAAAGCCGGCAGAAACTTCGCAACGGGCACTTTGCGCTTGGCCAGTACGCGATGGATCCGGGGTCGCCCATACCGGGTCCCCACGTCGTCGATCAGTACCCGCACCTCGACGCCGCGCGCCGCCGCATCAGCGAGCGCATCGACGAACTGTCGGCCCACCCCCTCTGCTTCGAAGATGTAGCTCATCAGAGAGACCGAGCTCCGCGCAGCCCGAATCGAGTCGAGCATCGCTGGGTAGGCCTCGTCTCCATCCACCAATCGATCGAGCTGGTTTCCGACGAGAAGCGGTTGCTTCGTCACCTGGCCCACGACGCGAGCGAGCTCGACGAGGCGCGCTCGCTCGCTTCCGAGCTCGCGATCCAGGTCGGCCGGCGATCGCGGAGCTTCGTCCAAGCGAACGCTGTACTGCGTCACGCCGGACTTCAACTCCTTCGCCCGCCGCTGGATGCGATTGATGCCGAGGAACAAATAAAGAGTCGCCCCGATGAACGGGACCAGCCAGATCAGCCCTACCCACGCGGTCGCAGATCGCGTGTCGGTCTTGTGCAGAATCGCATGGGAGGACGCACCGACCGCGATTACTAGGTCGAGAATCAGGCCCAGCTCGGGCGCGAGATCCTGCAGTTGCCGCCAGTCGACCGACATCAAGGCCCCTCGAAGACAGTACGGCGTAACGGCCTGGCGGTCGACTTCGCAGCGGGGTACATTGAATGAGCGGGGCATGGGGGATCAGTCTTCGGCTGACGGATTTGGGGTTCGTCTTTCGCGGGGAGCAACGGTGTTTCGCCAGGGCGATCCGGGTGGATCGATGTATGTGATTCGCGCAGGCAAGGTCCGCGTCGTGAAGGAGTCTCAGGGCCGTCAACGTGTGGTGACCACGCTTGGGCCGGGCGACTTTTTCGGAGAGATGGCTGTCGTCACCGGTCGGCCGAGAACTGCGACCGTAGAGGTACTCGAGGACGTAGAGCTATTGAGGGTTCCGGCCGAGAAGCTTCAAGAGATGGTAAGCGGAACGGGAGAAGTCGCGATCCGATTGATTCGTCGCCTCGCCGAACGGCTCGAAAGCGCCAATCGATTCATCGATCTTCTGCTCGAAGACGACGTCACTGCGCGCGTCATTCGCGAGCTTCAAGAGACGCTCGAGAACGCCGAAGGCGCTGCTGCTCCCGACATCACCGACAAGGAGATCGCACTCAAGCTCGGGATCGACAAACATGAAGTGCGGAGCGCTTTGCGCCGGCTCACCCGAGTCGGTGTTCTCGAAGTATCGAGTGGGTTCGTTTTGATCAAAGACACCGTGCGTCTCGGCGAGTTCCTCGAGTTCATCAGAAATTCGGGGCAATCCTGATGCAGTTGCGGGTTCTCGGTTGTCACGGGGGCGAGACGCCGAAGCATCGCACGTCGAGCTTCATGGTAGGCGAAAGCCTAGCCATCGACGCGGGTGCCATCACGAGCGGGCTCTCCCTCGATGAGCAGGCACGCATCGATTCGGTGCTGGTGAGTCATCCGCACATGGATCACATCCGTGACCTCGCCACACTCGCCGACAATCGTTGCCAGCAAGGAGGATCGACCCTCGACATCGTCGGAATTCCGGCAACCATCGAAGCGCTTCGAACCCATTTTTTCAACGACGTAATCTGGCCAGACTTCACCCGCATCGATGCCAAGGATGGTCCGACGGTACGCTTCGTCGAAGTGCAACCGAATCAGGTTGCCGAGGTGAACGGATATCAGGTGACCCCGATCATGGTCAATCATACCGTCGACACCTCTGCTTTCATCATTCGTCAGAATGCCAGCAGCATCGTCTACAGTGGAGACACCGGACCGACCGACGAGCTCTGGACGCGGATCAACGCGCTCGACGATCTGCAGGCGCTCATGATGGAGGTATCATTTCCGAACGACGAAGCAGAGCTTGCGTTCCAGTCGCGGCACCTCACTCCGGAAACACTTGCGATCGAGCTCGGCAAGCTCGAACAAAGCGATGAGCTTCCGATCATGCTCTATCACATCAAGCCCACATTCGAGGCGAGGGTGCTCCGTGAGCTGGCTGGCATACGCGGGCGGAACCTTCAGATTCTACAGCTAGAAGACGAATTTCTCCTCTGACCTCGTTCTGGACTTGGCGCCATTGATCCTTGGCGTTATCTTCAGGAGGTGAGTGGCATTGCCCCAAAAAGGAAGCTCCTTTTTGCAATGCGGCTTGCCGCAGGCGGCGGTTGGGTAGATTGCCCCGCATTGGTGCGAAGTTCGAAAGGACACTCGTTGCCGTGAAACGGCCCTCGATATCCGTGGGTCTAACCACCAAGGAACGCTCCGCGTGGTCTGAGCACGGTGCTCAGAGACCCAAGAGCGCCGGCATCGCCGGGGGAGGAATATGCGTATGGATTGCAATTCTAGAATCGGACTCTCACCGGAGGTGTGGGCGAGTTAGCCCCTAGGCCAACTCCCCCATTGGTGGGAGTCCTACTCAACGAGGGCCGGCGCCTATGAGGGCGCTGGCCCTTTCTAATTCCGGCGCGCCTCGGAGCTTCGTCGCCCTACTGAGCGCCCGCTTCATCGAACTCGAGCAGACGTTTACTGAAGAACCTGACGACTACATAGAGCAAGAGCCCGACCGGACCGATCATGAGCGTGAACAAGAGACAAGGGACCAGCAGCAGATGCGGCACGCCGCGGCGTCGAGCATCCCGGGCTTCCCACGCGCCGACGAAGAGGTCGAAGATCAGATAGTGGATCCAGCCGGCTACCACGACATTCGGGGCCGAGAAACCCAGCATGACTCCGTAGAGTGACGTGAAGCCCATTCCCTCGGGCGCGGGTGCGTAGCCGAAGAGCATGTAGGCGTATATCGGTGCGAGAAGCAGAAGGACGACCGGGCTGTGAACCAATCGCTCTGTCCAGGACCAGCGGGGCGCGAAGATGAGCAGCAGCCAGAATGGAATGACGCCGAAGTTGGCGGCTTTGAACAGCATCTCGAGTGTCATGGCCTATCCTTCCCGAAGAGGCGCAAGGCTTGCGCGAATCGTTGCGCTCCGCCAATCGACCTAGAGGCGGTTGACGTAGTACCGGACCCTCTCTAGAAGCGAAACCATATAACTAATGCCAAAACCCAACCTAGCCTTTCTTGCTCTCGGAGCCTGCTCAGCAATCCTGCTTGCCGGCTGTGGAGGTACGGACTCCGATGCCGGCAGTACTCCGAAGGACTGCAACTACGCGAGCACCTACGACGCCATTCAAGCGACCGTGTTCGAAGCCGAGGGCTGCACCGCCAGCGCATGTCATGGAGACCAGATGCAAGGCGGTCTCGATCTGCGCGCCGAGGCTTCGTTCGATTCGCTCGTGCGCCAACCGAGCACCATCGAACCGTCGATCGAGCGCGTCTATCCCGGCGACCAGGATCTGAGCCTGCTCTATAGCAAGCTTGCGGCGGGTACCGAAGGTACCGACCTCGGCAGCCTCGGTCAGCCCATGCCCTCGGGAGGAGAACCTCTAAGCCTCGATCAGCTCGAAGCAATTCGGCTTTGGATTCGCGCAGGCGCTCCTCCCGACAGCATCGTGGGCGGGACACTCGAGCTGCTTGGCTGCGACGGAACCTTCGATCCGCAGCCCAACAAAATCAACCCGCTGCCGCCGCCCGCCGCCAACGAGGGCGTCCAGTTTTATGCGGGCGCCTGGGACCTCGACGCCGAGGCTGAAGACGAAGTTTGCTTCGCCAGCTACTACGACCTCACCGACCGGGTCCCGCCCGAGTTCCAAGTCGATTGTGAGCAGTTCGGCGAAGGACGAAAGTGCTTTGCGTTTCGCCGCAACGAGCTCGCTCAGGACGCACAATCTCATCACAGCATCATCAACGTGTATACGCCCGAGTCCGATCCCAACGGAGGGGATTGGGGCCCCTGGGCCTGTCTCGGCGGCGAGAAAGCAGGCCAGAGCTGTACACCTGGCGCCACCGATGAGTGCGGCCCTCGCAGCCAGTGCACGACGCCAGCGATTACTCGCGTTGCCTGCGTAGGCTATCCACACGCTCCGGTGGATTTCGGCCTCGGCGGTGGCGTTGGGGGCCAGACCGCCACGCAGGTTCAGCTCTCGGGCGCGCAAGAGTCGACCCAGATCGACTTGCCGCCCGCCGGTGTTTACTCCGTGCTGCCGCTTCGCGGCTTCGTTTCCTGGAACAGCCATGGGTTCAATCTCACGAAGCACGCGACCTCGATAGAGCAATGGGTCAACCTCAGCTTCGCTCCCGAAGAGGATCGCATCTGGCTTCGTCATCAGATCTTCGAAGCCGACAACATCTTCGCGATGAGCAAGGTGGAGCCGTTCGAGAAACGCGAGATCTGCATGACCTGGACCTTGCCGCAGTTCTCGCAGCTACTTTCCCTCAGCTCCCACATGCACCAGCGCGGCGAGCTTTTCCGGATTTGGTTGCCGCCCAACCGTCCGTGTGAGGGCACCGATGGCTGCGTTCCCAAAGCGTCGGACCCTGATTACAAGAGCCTTCTCTACGACGATCCGCTCTACACCTACTACGACCCGCCCAACGACTATTCGTCGCCCTACCCGGAAGATCGAACGCTCAAGGCCTGCGCCGTCTACGACAACGGTGCGGACGATCCGCTCGAAGTGAAGCGCGAATCGACCAAGCCCAACACGCCTGCCTGCGACTTTTTTCTGGCCTCATGTGGGTGCGCCGCGGGGGATCGCGCCTGCCTCGGTGGTGAAAACGAGGGCGACGCTTGCAATGGCGATGACTCCGTCTGCGGCGAGGGCGGCCTCTGCGATGCCTGTCCGCTTCTTGGCGGGGTGACCACCGACGACGAGATGTTCATTCCGCTTGGATCGTACTTTGTGAAGCCGCCTTCACCCTAAAGGCGAGTGATAACGTGACCGGAAAGAGATAATCCGAGCAAAACTCACTTTTTCCACTTGCGCCGATAGAGTAATCGGAAACAATCCGCCCCTGACTTTGGCTTAAAACCCCGTTTGGAGTGTTCAATGAAACCCGTTCAATACGCGTTCGCAGCAGTCGCTGTGCTCTTCGTCGCCGCATGTGGATCCGATGGCTCGAGCGACTCGGGGCAGAAGTGCGATGCCGACAGCACGTTCGCTCAGATCCAGCAGCAGATCTTCGAAGCGCGGGGCTGCACCGCCTCTGCATGTCACGGCGAGACCGCCAATGCGGGTCTCGATCTGCGGCCTGAGAGCGCTTACGCGAGCTTGATCAACGTCGATGCGACCTCCGGCGACTACGTGCGCGTGTTCCCGGGCGAGCAGGATCTGAGCCTGCTCTATCAGAAAGTCGCCGCCAAGACCGAGGGCTTTCAGCTCGGCTCCTTGGACAATCCGATCGGTGGCAGCGCGATGCCCACCAGCAATGACGTTCTGAGCGAAGACGATCTCGCCCTGCTGCGTGTCTGGATCCGTGGCGGCGCGCCCGAGACGGGGATCGTGGCCGGCTCCGAGCAATACTCGAGCTGCACGCTCCAGGGGGACATCGCACCGAACAAGATACAGCCACTCCCGGCGCCAGCAGCCGACGAAGGCATTCAGTTCTACTCCGGCGGCTGGAGCGTCCCTGCCGAGGAAGAGGGAGAGGTCTGCTTCGTCAGCTACTACGACTATTCGGCGACGATTCCCCCTGAGTTCGTCGTGCCTTGCGGCGAGGCAGAGGGCGGACCCGACCGGGACTGCTTCGTCTACAACGAGGTGCTTCTCGCACAGGATCCGCAATCTCACCACAGCATCGTCGAGTTCTACGTGCCGCCCGAGGGCAAGGAGAACCAGTACGATCCCATGGACCCATCCTGGAAGGGGTGGAGCTGTCTCGGTGGAGAGAACAGCGGAATGGCTTGTACGCCAGGGGCTGATGAATGCGGCGACCGCGGTCAGTGCACGACTGCACCGGTTACCACGGTTGCGTGCATTCTCTACAAGAACGGACCTGGCGAAATGGGAACCCCAGCGGGCTTGTTCGGGCGCGCCTCGGTTCGCCAAAACCTGGTCACTGCCCAGGAAGCGAGCTTCCGCGAAACGTTTCCGCCCGCAGTCTACGCCATGGCCCCAGTCAAAGGCTTCATCATCTGGGACAGCCACGCCTTCAATCTCACGAAGAGCGACACGACCGTCGAGCAATGGATGAACCTCGAGTTCGCGCCTTCCGACGAGCTGCTCTACAAGCGGTCGCAGATCTTCGACGCCGACGACCTCTTCACCATGGGCTTCATCCCGCCGTACACGTCGAGAGAAGCCTGCGGCAGCTTCACGATTCCCCAGCACGGGCGACTGCTCACACTGAGCTCGCACACGCACCGCTTCGGCAAGGAGTTCCGCGTCTGGTATCCGCCGACCGCTCCTTGCAACAACGACATACCGGGAGCCGAGTGTACTCATCCGGACAGCGACCCGGACTACATCAGCTTCGACTACGCCGACCCGCTCTATCAGCGCTTCATGGGCGACGACATCCTCGAGTTCGACAGTCCGAACCCCGAAGATCGCACGTTCCGTTACTGCGCGTTTTGGGACAACGGAGAGGCAAATCCGGAAGAGGTCCGTCGGGAGTCGAACAAGCCAGACGCAGAGACCTGCAGCTTCCTCTCCGGCTTTGCACCGCTCGCAAGCCAGAACGGATTCGACTTCGCCGTCTGCGGTTGCGAGCCCGAGGAACGCCAGTGCTTTGGTGGGCCGAACCAAGGCATGATGTGCAACGGTGACGATTCGGTCTGCGGCGAGGGCGGGATTTGTGATGCGTGCCCGCTCGGCGGCGGCGTGACTACCGAAGAAGAGATGTTCATCCTTCTCGGCTCGTACTATGTCGAAACGCCGTGACTGTAATAGTACTGTAAACGAATTGGCCCATTGTTCGGCGGTGAGCTACATCGCCGGCGATGGCTCGCTACGACGCCTACAACTCCGAATGTCTGCTCTTCTCGTTCAAGGACGGGCTTCTGGCCCGACTGGCGCACGACTTGAAGTTGCAGGTCGAGCGATTTTCAATCGAGATCGACGACACGACCCATCAGATCAAGGCCGCCTTCGATCCGAGCAGCATCGCCGTGGTGTGCGCCATGGTGGATGGTCGCGAGGACCCCTCGACCCTCAGCAAGGGCGACAAGAAGAAGATTTACGACAACGTCACCAAGGACGTTCTCCGGACGCGAAAGCATCCGGAGATTCGATTCGATTCGACGAATGTCGTTCGACGCGGCGAAGGGTTCGCAGTGGAGGGCGCGCTACAAATCCAGGGCAAGTCACGCACCCTCCAAACGAGCATTCGTCCCGATGGCGATCGCTGGGTAGCGGAGCTGACCGTCCATCAGCCGGACTACGGGATCAAGCCGTTCACGGCGGCTCTCGGAGCGCTGAAAGTCAAAGCCGACGTGATCGTGCGGCTCAGCGTACCGCGTCAGACCTAGTCGGCCCCGGCCGAGGCGAGTATCTTCGGGGGCGTCGTGATTAGCAGGCTTAGCTTGGCGATTTGCCTTTGCGCGTGCTTGGGCTGCGGCGATGATGGCTCCGCGCCGAGCGCCGGTCCGATCATCGACAACACGGAGTGGGTGCCGAGCAGCGAAGGTGAGGCGATACTGGGTGCTCCTCCAGAGGGCAGCGGTTGCGAGCTCACGCCGATCGAGTGCGACGAATACTACCCCTGGCCCCCCGGGGAATGCGTGGAGTTCCTCGCGAATGCGAGCTGCATCGCTGCGTACATCCCGGAGTGCTTCCCGCCTTCGTACACCGTCCTCGCGATCTACACGCGGATGCCAGACGATCGGATCCCACTTTGCGATTGGCTCACGCTGGAGCAGCCCTCCTTGCGAGCGATCCGCGCGGGCGACGTGATCGAGGTGCGCGCCTACCACAACGAGCTGACCGCTCCGGTCCCCGGCGAGGCGCGAATGGCCTTCGTCGTCGGGGATCAGCTCGCCTTCGACGAGACCGTCCTGATTCCCAGGGCTTCGGAGTTCCTCACTGGGACTTGGACCGCCGACAAAGACTACCCGGCCGGGACGCGACTGCTCTGGCACGTCGACAACCACGGCCGGAACGAATACCTGCTCATCGAGGCCAATATCTTATAACAGCGCGTGATTACAGAGCTTTGATGTGGCGGACTCCTGCTTTCGAGACTCCACTACATCTACTTGCCGAAACCCACCACATAAGGAAACCTAGGCCCATGCGTCTGATAACTCTATTGATCATCTTAACTTTCTCACTCCTCGGTTGCGGCGACAGCAGCGAGACGGGCACGGCAGGGACCGGAGGTACGGCTGGGACCGGAGGTACCGGCGGCACCGGCGGGAGCGACCTGAACGTCGTGACCCTCAGTCATACGTACGATGCGCTTTCACTCGACGTCGCGGACGAGATCGCCGGGACTTGTCAGACCTGGGTCCTCGGCAACGAAGAGCCGCTCTACGTGACCCGAGTCCGTCAGACCAACGACGGCGGCTGGCACCACTCCAATTGGTTCTTCGTGCCCGAGGAGGCCTACCCGCCCAATCCGGAGACCGAAGGGCCCGATGCCACCCTCGAAGGCACCTGGCGTTGCCGCGATCGAAGCTTTCGCGAATATCTCGCGGCAGCCGCCGGCGGCGTCTTCTTCGCGCAGTCCACACAGACACTCGAAGAACAGCAGGCGTTCCCCGATGGCGCAGCACTCGAAATCCCTCCGCACAGCGTCATCGTCGGAAGCGTTCATCTCTTGAACATTTCCGCTTCGCCCATGAACAGCGCGATGACGATGGAGGTCGACACCATCGAGCGCGACGACGTCGAGATTCGACTCACGCCGTTCAGCTTCAGCAATACCTCGCTCGACATTCCGCCGGCTGTGGATGGCGTTGCTACGGAGTCCCGCTTCTCGATGACCTGTGATCTCACCGACGTGTTCGAACAGAACCTCGGCACGGTCCCGACCTACAACATCTACTACGTGCTCGCCCATTATCACGAATGGGGCAACTACTTCAATCTCAGCTTCACGCACGAAGACGGAACCCGAGAAACCATCCTCGAGCTCGAGAACCGAGTCGGCGAGCCGATCGGCAAGACGATCGATCCGCCGATGAGCAACAACGGCGCAAAGTCGATCACCGTCGATTGCGGCTACATCAACAACACCGATCGCACGCTCGTGTACGGCCTGGGTGGCCAGGAAATGTGTGTTTTCCTCGCGTACACCGATTCCAATCTCAAGGTCGGCGCCAGTGGCGGCACGAACCACAAGATGGGCGAGGACGAAAACGGGATTCTGTTGAACGAAACCGAATGCGGGGATCCCATCACCGGATTCAAGGCGTACAACGACGAGCTCTAAACGTTGAAGCGGAAGTGCATGATGTCGCCATCCTGCACCACGTATTCCTTGCCTTCGATCCCGAGCTTGCCGGCGGCTTTCACCGCTTGCTCGGAGCCGAGCGCAAAGAGGTCCTCGCACTTCATGACTTCGGCGCGGATGAACCCGCGCTCGAAGTCGGAGTGTATCTTGCCTGCTGCCTGGGGCGCTTTCGTGCCCTGGTGGATCGTCCAGGCGTGGACCTCTGGCTCGCCAGCGGTGAAGTACGTGATCAAGTCCAGCGTGGCGTAGCCCGTTCGTATCACCTTGTGCAGCCCTGGCTCGTCGAGTCCGAGTGATTCGATGAACTCGGCGCGTTCGCCCTCGGCGAGCTGCATGATCTCGGCCTCGATCTCGGCGCTGATCACGACTACGGGGACGCCGCGCTCCTTGCCGAGCCGACGAACCTGCGCAACCAGTGGATCATCGTCGATTCTGGCGAGCTGTTCGTCCTTGACGTTGGCGACGAAGAAAGAGGGCTTGCTCGTCAGCAGGAACATGTCGCGAAGCAGCAAGGCCTCGTCCTCGTCCCTGGGCTCCACGACGATCGCAGGCTTGCCTTGGTCGAGGGATGCTTCGAGTCGCTTGCAGAGCGCCAAGGCCTTTTTCTCCAATGCGTCCTGGCCCTTGGCCGCTCGTTCGGCCTTGTCCAGGCGCTTCTGCACCGTTTCGAGATCCTTGAGAATCAGCTCGGTTTCGATCGTTTCGATATCCGCCAAGGGGTCGATCCGGTTATCGACGTGGAGGATGTTTTCGTCCTCGAAGCAGCGGACGACGTGCGCCACCGCGTCGGCATCGCGAATGTTGCTGAGAAACGCGTTGCCCTTGCCCTCGCCCTTCGAAGCGCCCTTCACCAGGCCGGCGATGTCCACGAACTCCACAGTCGCAGGCACGACCTTCTTCGGTTTGTAAAGCGCGACCAGCTTGTCGAAGCGCGGATCGGGCACCGGCACGATCCCCACGTTCGGGTCGATCGTGCAGAACGCGTAGTTCGCCGCCTCCGCTTGCTTCTCGGAAAGTGCGTTGAAAAGCGTCGATTTGCCGACGTTCGGAAGGCCGACGATCCCGACTGACAAAGCCATGGGCCGTGCTTAGCGCGAGCCCGCGCCCGTGGCCACTCTCAGGGCAGCCAAATCCGGCCGATCAAGAAGAGACCCGCGGCCAAGAGCGCGGTGAACGGGACGGTGATGAACCAGCTGGCGATGATCCCGCTCACGACCCTGGTATTGATGGCGCCGATGCCGCGAGCGAATCCAACGCCGATGACGGCACCGACCAAGGTATGGGTCGTGCTCACCGGCAGGCCGAGCTTGCTCGCGAGGACGATCGTCGTCGCGGCGCCGAACTCTGCCGCAAAGCCACGCGACGGAGTCAACTCCGTGATCTTCTTTCCAATGGTGGCCATGATCTTGTAGCCGTACGTGGCAAGGCCGATGACGATGCCGATCGCACCGATCAAGAGCACCCGGTAAGGCACCGCGACCTTTGCACCGAGCTCGCCCGACGTCGCGCCAAACACTGCCGCCATCGGACCCACGGCGTTGGCGACGTCGTTGCTTCCATGGGCAAAAGCCACGAAGCAGGCGGTGAGCACCTGAAGCACCAGGAAGACACGCTCGGCACGATGCTTGCGAACTTCCCTGTCCTCGGAGGCGATGCGGGTAAATTTGCGGAGCAGCGGGACCGAGATGACGCTCGCCAAGAGGCCTGTCGCCACGGCGATCCCCATTGCCGGACCGAAGCCCAGGTCGAGATTGAGCGGCTTGAGCCCTTTGAACAAGACGCTGAGCGCTAGAATTGCGAAGATCGGGAAGATCATGATCGGGCCCCAACCCCTCAGCGCAAGCAAGGGACGGTCGACATTCAAGATGCGGCGCTTGATGAAGACGAAGCCGAGGTACCCGAGGACGCCGCCCATCAGTGGGGAGATCACCCAGCTCGCCACGATCTTCCCCATGACGCCCCAGTTCACGGCGTCGAAACCTCCCGCGACCAAGCCGAACCCCACGACGGCCCCGACGATGCTGTGCGTGGTCGAAACCGGCCAGCCCGCGTACGTCGCGATGTTGAGCCAGAGTGCTGCGGCGAGAAGGCAACAGGTCATGCCGATCGCGATCACCATCGGGTCGCTACCGAACGCATCGACCTCGACGATGCCATTTCGGATGGTCTGGGTGACGGTGCCTCCGACCAGCATCGCACCGCCGAATTCGAAGAACGCAGCCACGATGATCGCACGTTTCAGGGTCAGCGCGCCGGAGCCGACGGAGGTTCCCATGGCGTTCGCCACGTCGTTGGCTCCGATGTTCCAGGCCATGTAGAGGCCGGCGACCGCCGCTACGGCCAGTACGATCGTGCTTAGCTCCATGAGAACCGGCCTAGCCTGCTACGAAAAGTCTGAACTGATCCCCGATGTTTTCGGCATGGTTGGCCATGTCGCCGAGCTTATTGAGCACCTTGGTCCACATGAATAACGCCGCCGGCGGAATGGAATCCTCTGCCTTGAAGAGTACCTTCGCGCATCGATCTTGGATCTTGTCAGCCTCGTGCTCGGCTCGGCCGAGGATCGCCGATTGCTGGAGCACACGCTCTGCTGGCGGCCCTGCGAATCCCGATTCCACGAGATCGTCGATGAGGTCGATCAGTTTGGCAGCCTCGCGAACGGTATCGAGCACCCGCTCGATAAAAAGCTCGAGAACGGGCTTCATTCCCTCGGGGACGGTCAGTGGGCGAATCGTCAGGAGGACTCCCACATCTTCGGCGCAGTCCGCAATGGCATCGATCTCGCTGATCAGCTTCAGCACGTCGCGACGATCCACGGGCATCAATAGGCGGACGGGCATTTTGGAGCGGGCCGCGTTCTTTGCGTCGTCCGCCTTCCCTTCCAGAATGCTGATCTCCTTGGCCAGGCGCTCGACCCCTGCTTGGTCCCCCTTGGCGAGCAGACCCATCAGCTCCGGAATTCGGTCGCTGGTTCGAAGGACCTCGGCCATTAGCTCGCCCACTTTGGGCAATGGGTTACGCGCAAGCAGGTTCGCAAGTGGTATTCTCATGGCACCTCGGGGCCAAGCCTCTCATCCCTTTAGGCGTCGCTCAAATGCTAAGTCCGCAGGCCTGATTCCCTGGCGTTTTGCCGAGGTTCCACGTTGAGCCCCGGGGAGCGCCGTGTAGACTCCTGGTTGCTCGCTTGGAACCGGTCCGTCACAGGGACGTCACAAGCGGTACGCACGCTTCGGACAGTGGAAGATGGGTTCTAGAATCCTAGTCGTCGAGGACGAGGTTGATCTGGCGGAGCTGGTTGCGTTCAACCTTCGGTCCGCCGGCCACGATGTCACCGTCGCCCATGATGGCCACACCGCTCTTGCCGAGATCCAACGCGGTCAACCCGACTTGCTCGTGCTCGACGTGATGTTGCCCGACCTCTCGGGCATCGAGGTGTGTCGACGACTTCGGAGAAACCCTCAAACCATTCGATTGCCGGTGATCATGCTCACGGCGCGAAGCGACGAAGTCGATCGCGTGGTTGGCTTCGAGGTGGGAGCCGACGACTATGTGCCCAAGCCCTTCAGTCCGAGAGAGCTCGTGCTGAGAGTCGAGGCAATTCTTCGACGCACCAGCGCCGCGGCAGGCATCGAGGGACCCCAGCTGATCACCTTGGGCGACTTGAGCATCGACGTTCCCGCGCATCGTGTCGAGGTGCAGGGTGAAGAAGTTCTACTGACCGCTCTCGAGTTCCGCTTGCTACTCGACCTGGCCAGTCGCGCGGGTCGCGTTCAGTCGAGAGATGCGCTTCTCGAGAGGGTTTGGGGCTACTCACCGAACGTCGAGACGCGGACTGTCGATACCCACGTCAAGCGACTACGAGAGAAGCTCGGAGCCGGGGCCAAGCAGATCGAGACCGTCCGCGGGGTTGGGTATAGGGCGCTCAAGTCCTGAGTTGGTCCGCGGCCGGGACCCGCGTATCCTTGAAGCGTGATCCAACGCTACACACTGCTTGGTGGGGTAATCGCCCTCGCGATGATGGCTCTGCAGGCATTTTGGCGGGCCGCTGCACCCGAATTGCCTGCCTGGGCGGTCGCGATGGCCGGGGTTCTCCTCGCCGGTCTCATCGGCTGGGTAGCCGCCCGTCGGGATGCTCGAGACCTCCGGCGCCTTCAGCGCGAGGTCGACGCACTGATAGACCGTGATTTCGGGAAGCGGTCTCGAATGCAGAGACCTGACGCCATCGGAGAGCTCGGACGCTCGCTCGACGCATTGGGAGAGCGGTTATGGACCAGCGAGAAGAAGAAGCAGAGACGCAAGGATCGCTTGCAAACCATTCTCGACGGCATGGCAGAGGCCGTTTTGGTCACCGATGCAGAAGGACGAATCAAGCTCAGCAACGAAGTGCTCGCCGATCTCGTGGGATTTGATCCCACCGGCAAAACTGCGGTCGAAGCGATTCGTCACCCGGATTTTCATCGAGCCATTGAAGACGCGCAACAGGGCTTTTCCGGATTGTTCGAGATCGAAGTCAACGCGATGAATCTTCGCAAGCGCCACATACTCCGGGCATCGGTGTCACCGCTGCGAAATCAGCAGGGCGTCGTAGCCGTCTTTCACGACGTCACGGCCGAACGGGCGGCAGCTCAGGTTCGACGCGACTTCGTCGCCAACGCAGGTCACGAGCTGCGCACGCCGTTGACCGCAATACGCGGCTTTGCCGAGACTCTTCGCGATGGGGCGCTCGACGATCCAAAGGCGGCCAAGGGCTTCATCGAGGTCATCCTCAAGCATACTCAGCGCTTGCAGGCATTGGTGGATGATCTGGCCGATCTGAGCCGATTCGAGGGCAAAGAGCTCGCGCTCGATTTGGTTCCGGTCAGTGCCGGCTCCGTGCTCGCTGAGGTCGTCCGCGGACTCGAAGCGCAGTCGAATGCAAAGGGATTGAAGGTCGCCTGCACCGGACTGGAGGATGCACCTCTGGTCTTGGCCGAGGAGCGCGCCCTCGAACAGGTTCTGGTCAACCTGGTCGACAACGCCATCAAGTACACGCCTGAAGGGGGCGAAGTCCGGATCGAGATCGCTCCGGAAGGCGAAGAGGTCTTCATCGAGGTCGCAAACTCCGGGCCCGGGATCCCTGCCAAACACCTTCCGCGGGTTTTCGAGCGCTTCTACCGGGTCGATGCAGGGCGCTCCCGTGAGCTCGGCGGCACCGGTCTCGGACTCTCGATCGTGAAGCACTTGGTCGCCAAAATGGGTGGCGAGATCAACGCCGACAGCAGCGCCGGCTGGACCCGATTCCAGCTCTGCCTACCCCATGCAGATAGCCCCAATAGCGACACGGGCGTGTCACGAAGCTGACACATTCTGCCCGTACCTAGGGTGCCATGACACCCACGCGATTCATTTGTCACGCCCTCGTCGCTCTCGGTCTGGCCTCAACAGCGCTCGCACAAGAGGATCCGACCTCGACGGAGGCTGGGCAGACCCCGACGGTCGTGGGCGAGCCTCCCGCTGCAGAGCCGAGCGACGATGTAGTGGAGCCGAATGGAGACCCGGCCGAGCCAACCGGTCAAGCGGCTGAGCCCCCGCAGGCTGAGGCTCCGGAAGCGACGGAGGTGGTCGACGCGACGCCTGCCGAAACCGAGGGGACGCACGAGCGCCTTCGGTCCGCAGAGGAGATCCGGCCCAAGGGCGAACAAGAAATGATGGGCGACCACCCTGTGGGTCCCGGCGGCATCAAATTTCGGCCCGGCAAGGGCGTGGAGATCAACAGTGACGACGAGGACTTCCAACTGCGCATTCGCATTCGAGTTCAGTTCCTCTACACGCTCGTCAAAGGAGACTTGGGACCTCGCGAAGCGGACGAGCCCGAGGAGCTACAAAACGATTTCCGAATTCGCCGGGCGCGATTCATCTTCCAGGGTCATGCCTTCGGGAAGAACAACCACTACAAGTTCGAACTCGATCCTCTCCGGCCGGACAACGTCGTCCTCGACTATTACCTCGATTTCACACAGAACAAGAACATCGAGGTTCGGGTTGGGCAATACAAGATTTCCTCGAACCGTCAGCGCGTGATTTCCTCAGGCGACCTGCAAATGGTCGACCGATCTGCGGTCAACGCGGAGTTCAGCCTCGACCGCGACATCGGTATCGACCTCCGCTCACGGGACTTTCTGGGCCTCGACAAGATGCGGTACGTGCTCGGTGCTTCTGCGGGCAACGGCATCAATAATTTCCACTTCCAGGATTTCGGCATGGTCTACCTGGTTCGGCTCGAGTACCTCCCATTGGGGATCTTCGATGACTACAGCGAGGTCGACTTCGAGAGGACAGGGCCGAGGCTCAGCATCGGTGCGACCTATACCTATTTCCTGCACGCGGAGCAGCAGCTCGGGATGGTGGGGGCGCCCTTTGCCGACGGCGGGACCGCCAACTACCAGTTCGGCTATGCGGACGTGATGCTCAAGGCGAGGGGGTTTTCGATGCTCAGCGAGTTCGCGCTCCGTAACGGGACCCGTATCGTCGGAGACGCCGTCGATGAAAACGGTGTTCCCATCGAGCCCACGCTCGCGAGAAACGGTTGGGGCTGGATGGCACAGGCGGGGTACCTGATTCCGAAGATCCGGCTCGAGTTCGCCGGCCGAGGCTCGATCATCAGAGCGATTGGCTCAGACACCAGCCTAGAACCCCGCAACGGCGTGACGTTCTCGGCGAGCTGGTACTTCTTCGAGCATCCGTTCAAGATCCAGGCCGATGTTTCGAAAGATTGGAGCTCCGAGCCGTTCATCGAAGGTGGGACCACGATTCGCATCCAGCTTCAAGCCTCCTTGTAGCGGCTTGACGGCTCGAAACTGCCTGCTCGCCGGGATCTTCGTCAGCGTTGTCTCGTTGGGCGCTTGTGCGCACACGGAGGCGACCAGTGCCAGCAGCTCCGTGCTCGTCGTGGGTGCGCGACCCCCCAACTGCAGGAAGATCGGTGTCGTGGAGGGCGTCGGTGGCCGAGATGAAACCGCGATCCAGAATGCTCTTGCTCAGGCCTCCAAACGAGGTGCCACACACGTCGTCTTGGGAACGCCCGATCTGAACGTCAACGACGGGATGACGACCGTCGTGGATGCGACGCTGTTCGACTGCCTACCCGCGCCTGCCGAATACGCGCCTGTCGGTTATCCTCAGTCCAGCGGATCGCCGTGACCATGGCGCACGTCGCGCCCGTCGACCATGAAGATGACCATCTCGGCGATGTTGGTCGCATGGTCGGCAATTCGTTCTAGGTACTTCGCGCAGTTGCAAATTCGCATGCCATCGGGGATGCGCGTGGGCTCGTCCTTCATGTAATCGAGGCAGAGGCGCATCACCTCGGCGTAGATATCGTCGACGGCGTCGTCTTGTTTGAACACCTGACGGGCTTCGTTCGGGTCCTCTTCGACGAACGCGTTCAGTGCATCGCGCAGCATGGCGCCGGCGCGCCGCGCCATTTCTGGAAGCCGAGCGGCAGGCGAGCTGAGGCGGTCCGAGGGCTCCATCTCGATCGCGCGCTCTGCGATGTTGACGGCCTCGTCTCCAATCCGCTCGAGGTCCGTCGACACCTTCACGGCGGCGACCGCAAAGCGAAGGTCACGGCCAACCGGTTGGCGGAGCGCCAGAATCCGAACGGCTAGCTCGTCGACCGCAAGCTCGTCCTCGTTCATACGCCGGTCTGCGTTCATGACCTCCATGGCCAGGGCTTCGTCACGGTCTTCGAACGCACGCGTAGCGGTGCTGATCATCTGTTCGCACCGCCCCCCCATCGCGAGGAGCCGATCCTTGAGAGTGCGGAGCTCCGCCTCGAACTCCTGATGGGTGTGCGTCAGCATGGGTGGGCTCGAACGCGGCATTATCCAAACCTACCGGAAATATACTCCTCTGTACGCTTTCTTGCCGGTCGTGTGAACATAACGTCGGTCTTTCCGTGCTCGATGAGCTCTCCCATGTAGAAAAACGCCGTCGAATCACTGACCCGAGCCGCCTGTTGCATCGAATGGGTGACGATCACGATCGTGTACTGCTCCCTCAGCTCCCGAATGAGCTCCTCGATTTTGGCGGTTGCGATGGGGTCTAGCGCCGAAGCTGGCTCGTCCATGAGTATGACCTCAGGCCAGACGGCCAGGCATCGCGCGATGCACAGCCGCTGCTGTTGCCCGCCCGAGAGCCCCAGCGCCGAGCTTTGAAGCCGGTCCTTGACCTCGGCCCAGAGAGCGGCGCCCTTGAGCGATTCCTCCACCCTTTCGGCGATCAAATCTTTGTCCTTCTCGCCACCGATTCGCAGTCCAAACGCTACGTTCTCGAAGATCGACTTCGGGAAGGGGTTCGACTTCTGAAAGACCATGCCCACCCTGCGGCGCACCTCGACAGCGTCGACACCCTTCGCGTAGATGTCCTCGCCGTCCAAGAGAATGCTCCCTTCGACACGGCAGATGTCGATCGTGTCGTTCATCCGATTCAGCGCTCGGAGGTATGTGCTCTTGCCGCAGCCCGAGGGTCCAATCAGCGCGGTGACGCTTCGATCGGCGATGTCGAGATCGACGTCTCGGATGGCCTGATTGGTCCCGTAGAAGACGTTGACGTTGCGCGTCTCCATCTTGACGTTCGAGGAACGTTCCCCAACGGCTGTTTCGGGCTTCCTCATGATCGCAGTGCCGCTCGCGAACGGGCGCGAAGGATCACGGCCAAGAGATTGAGCGAGAACGTGAGCACGAGCAAGACGAGCACGGTACCAAAGAGGGTCGGTTGAGCGGCGTCGACGTTTGGGGACTGGGTGGCCAGCGCGTACACATGATAGCCGAGGTGCATGAACATGTCGCGAAGGTCGGTCGGCAGGTAGGGGAGGAAATTGGCCGCACCGCAGAAGATGATCGGCGCGACTTCGCCGGCCCCACGGCTCACGGCGAGAATCACCCCAGTGAGGATCCCCCCCTTGGCGTTGGGGAGAACGATCTTGTAGACGGTCTGGAATCGAGTCGCCCCCAGAGCCAGGGACGCATCCCGCAACTCGCGAGGGACCGTTCTGAGGGCTTCTTCCGTCGTGACGATAACCACCGGCAAGGTGAGCACCGCCAGCGTGAGAGAAGCCCAGAGAATCGAGGGCTTACCCCAGACGGGCGTCGAATCATCGTAGAGCAGGGCATCGATGCTCCCACCGACGAAAATGATGAAGAAACCCAGTCCGAAGAGGCCGAAGACGATCGAAGGCACCCCGGCCAGATTGTTGACCGCGATACGTACGAGCTTGGCCATGCGCGAATGGGGCGAGGCGTACTCGCTCAGGAAGATCGCCGTGGCGACACCCACAGGCACTCCCGCGAGGGTCATGAGCAAGGTCATGAACACCGTGCCGTAGATCGCCGGCCAGATTCCGCCGCTGATCATGTCGGCTCCGGGGCTCTCGGTGAGAAACTCCCCCGAGATCATCGGTGCACCGTGCCAGATGATCTGACCAAGAAGCACGGCGAGAAGCAATAGGATGACCGCGAGCGACAGCCCCGTCAGCCCGGCGAGGAGCCAGTCTTTCTTCGTGTTTTTCATGAGGCTGTCAACTTCTTCTGCAGCCGCTGAATGAACAAGTCTCCGAGTAGGTTGAGCACGAACGTCACTGCGAAGAGCATCACGCCAAGCAGGAACAGCACGCGCCAATGCGGATCTCCTTGCGCGACTTCTCCGAGCTCGGCGGCGATGGTCGCAGTGACGGTTCGCACGCTCGTGCTGAAGTCGAATAACTCCATGACGGCGGCGTTCCCCGAGGCCATCAGCACGATCATCGTCTCACCGATGGCGCGACCAAATCCCAGCACCACTCCGGCCGCTATTCCCGGCACCGCAGCCGGTAAGACCACCCGCAGAGCGACCTGGTACTTGCGCGCTCCAAGGGCCAATGCCGCCTCGGTCATCGTCTTTGGCACACTCTGAATCGCGTCTTCCGAGATCGTGAAGATCACCGGGACGATCGTGAGAGCCAAGCCGATGGCCGCAACGACTGCGTTGAGCCGGAAATGGAATCCGAAAGTCGCCTGTGTCCAGGATGCCAGCACCATCAGAGCAAAGAAGCCCAGCACGACGGAGGGGATCCCGGCCAGAAGCTCGATAACAGGCTTCAGAATTTCGCGAACCATGCGAGGCGCATAGAGGGCGATGAACATGGCGCAGCCTATGCCGAGTGGAACGCTCATCAGCATCGCGAGCAAAGTCACTTTGAGTGAGCCGACGAAGAGCGGAACCACGTTGAACTTCGCCGGCTCGCCGACTGGCTGCCAAACGAAGACCGGCTCTTCGTAGCCTTTCCATTCCTTCGCGAAGAAGAGGTCTTGGAGCTCGACCTCGTTCGCGAACTCGGCTTCCCAGAACATCGGCACCGCTTCGCGCGCGATGAAGATGAAGATGAGGGCGATCGCGGCGATCGCCCCTAGCGCGAGCACGGCAATCATCCGTTCGACGACCCGATGCCAGAGCGGGGTGCGAAACGAGCTCACGAGCTTGGATTCCGCCGGCCGCCGCCCGAGCGTGACTCGCCGCCGCTTTTCCGAAGCGGCGCCTCGATCAGCTGCGTCCAGCACTCGTTCGGTCACTCGACGGCCGTGGTGGCTTCCTTTGGAAGCGGGTAGTAACCAACCCCTTCGACGACCTTCTGGCCTTCGTCTGAGAGCACGAAGTCCAAGTATTCTCTAGCGATTCCGTTGGGCTCACCGGCGCTGTAGATGTTGAGGAAGCGTGACAACGGGTACTTGCCGCTGGTCGCGTTCTCCATGCTCGGCTCAACCGGCGTGCCGCCTTCTGCGGCGACCTTGACGGTCCGGACGCCCTCCGCGTACGCGATCCCGCCGTATCCGATGCCGCCGGCGTCCTTGCTGACCGCATTGATGACCGCCGAGGTTCCAGGCAGCGTCTGGGCGGTGGCCGCGAAGTCTTCATCCTCGAGGACGTGCTCCTTGAAGTAGGCGTAGGTCCCCGAGTTGTTTTCTCGGCTGTAGAGAACGATTGACCGGTCCTCGCCACCGACGTCTTTCCAGTTCTTCGTTTCGCCTCGGAAGATCTTCTTGAGCTGAGGAATCGTGAGAGATTCGAGCTTGTTGGACGCGGGAACGTACACGGCGAGGGCGTCCAGCGCGACGCGGAACTCTTGGGCCTCGGCGCCCCGATGCTTCGCCAGCTGCTCTCTTTCCTTGTCCTTGATCGGCCGGCTCGCGTTGGCCAAGTCGGCCGTCCCGTTGATCAGCGCAGCGACACCGGTGCCCGAGCCGCCCCCAGAAACCTGGACGACCTTGCCTGCGTTTGCCTTCATGAAGGCCTCTGCCCAATTCTGAGCAAGGATCACCATCGTGTCAGAACCCTTGATGGTTAGAGTCGAGCTCTCCCGGGTTGGCGCCGCGCCCTTCGAGCCTTCGCCGTCCTGAGCAGTCTTGCCAGAGGTGCACGAGCTCAGCAGCGCCACCGCGACAATCGGAAGAAACCAGCAATTTCGATGTGTCTTTTTCAAAGTACCCGCTCCAATCGCCCCGACTCTGAGCGGTCCCTGTGACAGTCGTGTGACAGACCGGCGACGACCCCGCGTCACATCCGATGGGTGTGTGCCGACACAGGAATGCCACGGACGAATCACGACTTCGACACGATCTCGCCCCAAGCCTGTCACCGATCCTCCCCAAGCTCCTGACGAATGATGGCGATAGATCGATGCGTCGTAGCCGGTGATGGCTCTTTGTTCGCGGCGCTTAGGGAGTCTCTAGGGCCCAGCGGACCCGACCTCGAAGCGGCTCGGGATGGCGAAAGCGCGATCCGTCTGCTCTCCCAGCAGCAAGTCGCCGGACTCGTTCTCGAGGACCAGTTGGCGGACATGCGCGCCACCGATGTCCTGAAGAGAGTACGCGAGCGGCCGGACACCCGCAGCAAGCCGGTCATTCTAGTGTCCGACTCGGTCGACGAGGTCGACCGCGTGCTGGCTTTCGAGCTCGGGGCCGATGATTTCGTCGCGAAGCCATACAGTCCTCGTGAGCTGGCACTACGCCTCCGCGCGGTTCTACGGCGTTCGCAAGCTCGAGCCGAGCAGCCCGCAGATCGCGTTCAGCTCGATCGTCTCGCGATCGACGTCCCAGGGCATGAAGTCTCGGTTGACGGCAAGCCGGTCGTGCTCACCGCGCTCGAGTTCAAGCTACTGATCGACCTCGCCCGACACCGGGGGTTGGTGCGTAGTCGCGAGAAGCTGCTCGCGTCGGTCTGGAAGCAACCCGGAACGCTCGAGACTCGCACGGTCGATACCCACGTAAAGAGGCTCCGAGAGAAGCTCGGCGACGCGGGGCGTCAGATCGAGACCGTTCGCGGCGTTGGATATCGCGTGAAGTGACCGTCTGATGTTTAGTGATTTCGACAAAAAGAAGAAGGAATCCACCGAAGAAAGAGGACGCATCGGCCTTTCATTGGCCGTGTCATCGGTGGTCTATGTCGTTGCTGCAGTGGGAGTCGCCGCAGCGGTCGCTACGGCCAAAGTCGTGGTGGATCGGCAGGAACGAGATGTCGAGATCCAGTTTGCCGCTGCCCCAACGCCACCCAAGCAGGAGCAGCCGAAACCGAAGCCCAAGGTGATCGAGAAGAAGGAAGCCCCCAAGGAAGTCAAAGCCGAGCCGGGGGAGAAGCGCGGCCTGAGCGCGCCTCAGGAGATACCCGACGACGAGCTCCAAGAGGCCGACGGCGGGCGTCTTGCCGAAGTCGAGGAGATCAACATCGACGAGATGATCGGCGGCGGTGGAAGCAAGGGCAAGAAGAAGACCGGACCCCGCCAGGTTCGGGAGACCGTGAGCCGGCCGCAATTCCTGAGCGGATGTCGCGCTCCCGAGATCCCCGCCGCGGTCCGGACCAGCGCCGAGACGATTCGTGTTCGTGTGCGTCTCTTGGTCATGCCCGACGGCATCCCGGTGAAAGCCGAGATGGAAGAATCACACGAGCTCATCCCAGATGAGTCGATCATCAGATGCGCGCTTGCTCAGCGCTTCGAGCCCGCGCGCCTGCCGGACGGAACGGCGGTCCCATATCCGTACCGGCGTCAGTTCACGTTCAAGCCCTCCAGTATTTGAGAGCGAAAGGTACCAGTCATGGAAATTAATTTACTCGAGATGTGGCACACCATGAACCCGATCGTGAAGAGCGCGGTAGTCGTTCTCACGATCCAGGGCGTCTGGGGTGTCACCGTCACAGTCGACCGCCTGCTCATGCTCTTCATGTCGAAGCGGCGCTCGCGGAAGTTCGCCGCCGACGTCTCCGAGGCGATGGAGCGTGGGGATGCGAACGCCGTGATGCAAATCGCCGACGACGCAAAGAAGCGCAGCCATCTCGCTCGTTTCATCTTCGAAGGAATCAAGGTGTTCCAGGAGAACCTCGCCCTCGGAAACAGCCGGAGCCGCGCCGCCGAGTTTACGCAGCGCAGCCTCGAGCGAACCGGCGAGAACATGAGTGCCAACTTGAACAAGGGCATGAGTGTCTTGGCGACAACCGGCTCGACCGCACCTTTCGTCGGTCTGCTCGGAACCGTCTTCGGAATTCTCGGGGCGTTCAAGGTCATTGGTCAGGACGGAGGGGGCGGACTCAGCACGATCGGCCCTCTCATCGGCGAGGCGCTCTACGTCACGGGATACGGTCTCATGGTGGCGATTCCGTCCGTCATGCTCTTCAACTGGCTGAGCGGGCTGATCTCCAAGTACGAGGCCGGCCTCGCCAACGCAGGCAGCGAGCTCGTCGATCAACTCGAGGCCGGTGCGCTCGGCGCCGCTCCGAATGCGGCCTTCGAATCGCCGCGGTCCTTCATGAACGGCGAGAACACGGCGCCCCTTCCTGCTGAGTGAACCCCAGCTTCTAACCGGATGAGCCGATGAGCAGTCTCTCAAGAAAAAAGCGGGGCAAAGTGAAGCCCGAGATGAACGTCACACCTCTGGTGGACGTGGTCCTCGTGCTCTTGATCATCTTCATGGTGATCCTGCCCGCAGCCGTGAGTGACATGAATCTCGAGCTCGCGAAGATGGAAAACCCAGACGAGGAACGCAAAGGCGAGCCGGATCCGTACGTCCTCTCGATAGACGTCGACGGTCGGCTCTACTTGGACGACTACGCAGTGGCCAAGGACCAGCTCGGCGCGCACCTCAGAGCTGCCAATGCCAATGATCCGAATAAGAAGCTCGTGCTTCGAGGCGACCACCGACTGACCTACGACAAGGTGCGCGATGTCATGGCCATCGTGCAGGAGGTCGGCTTTCCGGGGGTCGCACTGAGAGCCACCAAGGCGGCTTTGGACGATGCGGCGGCGTTCGCGGAGAGCGTCCGCAAGACCAAGCAGGTTGCAAACTAGGGGCGAATCTCATGGGAATGAACGTCGGCGCCTCCGAAGGCAAGAAGGGCAAAGCCCAACCCGAGATGAACGTCACACCGTTGGTGGACGTCGTTCTCGTCCTGCTCATCATCTTCATGGTGATCATGCCCCTCATGCCCGCGCATTTCTGGGTGCACGTACCTGACAAACCGGACTCCGAAGAGCTCACGCCTCCAGATCCCAACGAGAAGCAGCCTTTGGTGATCAGCGTGAATCCGGAAGGACACTTTCAGATCAACAAAGAGGTCGTTCCGGACGCGGAGTTCGCCGAAAAGCTCAGGCGGGTCTTGATCGCGCGAGGTGAGAGAAAAGTCTTCTTCGATGCCGCCGATAGCGCCCCCTACTCGCGTGCAGTTCGTGCGCTCGACTTGGCGCGCGTCGGAGGTGCGGCGCACATCGCCGTGCTCACCGAGAGCATGTACGACGAATAGGGGACTCGCGAGACGGATCTCAGCCCGTTTTTTACGAAGGAAAGTTATGTTAGGCGTGCGTCGAGAAGGGCTTCTGCTGGCCCTTCTAATGGGGGTGACTGCATGGATTCCGAGTGGAGTCGGTGCAGAGGAGCCTCCGAAGCCGCCGGCCGAGGCACCGAACGAAGACAAGCCTTCCGAAGAGGCGCCGACTCAAAAGGAGCCCCCTGCAGCTGCCGAGTCTCCATCCGCGAAGCCCGGCGAAGAGGCACCGCCGAAGGACATCATCCGGAGAGATGTCGACGGCAAGGAGTGGATCACACCCGATGTAGGCGCCGCCGAAGAAGAGGAAGAGGAGAACGCCGCGGAAGACGTCGACGAGGTGATCATCGAGTACGCTCCTAGCCCCGACATGGGACCGGACACGGTCGAGGACGCCGAGGGTAAAGAGATCGAAGAGGTTTCAACGCCGGTCGTCTCGAAGGCAGTCCAAGTTCAGGATCCAGAAAAGCTCGAGCCCGGCGCGGACAAAGAGACCGGTGTCCAAGGCCAGGTCGTATCGCGGCGACCGAAGAAGGTATTGCCCGACGCGCCGGTCTTGGCCAAGGGCGTGGACGACGGAAAGCTTCGAAGCACGATCACCGACGAGCGCGGCCGTTACCGACTCTATCTGCCGCCCGGCAAGTACACGTTGCGCTCGTATTACGACCTCTACCACGGCGCCCGCTGGGACGACATCGCCGTCACGCGCGGCAAGTTCAGCCGCATCAATTTCATCCTCGATCCGATCAGCGAGAAGGACGCAGGCGTGGAAGAGCAGGAGGTGGTCTACCTTGCCGACACCTCCAGCGAGTCCGCGCAGCTCAACATCCGCAAGGAAGCGGTTGGCGTGCAGGACGCGATCAGCGCGCAGGAGATCAAGCGCGCCGGCGACAGCACGGCAAAGGGCGCAGTGTCTCGCGTGGTCGGCGTCACCATCGACGAAGGCGGACGCGTCATCATTCGCGGCCTCGCCGACAGCTACAACATGATTCTCCTGAACGGCGTACCCGTCCCCGGAGTGGACCCCGACATCCCAAGCGTGAAGCTGGACATTTTCCCGAGCGACATACTCAGCAATCTAGCCGTCGTGAAGTCACCGCGCCCCGATCTGCCGGGCAGCTTCGCAGGCGGTTTGCTGCTGATCGAGACGTCCAGTTACCCCGCCGAACAGGTGCTCAAAGCTGGGGTCTCGGTCGGGGGAATTCGCTCAGCACGTTTCGACAGATGCCGAGCTATGAGGGCGGCAAGCTCGATTGGATCGGCTTCGACGACGGTTCTCGAGCATATCCCGCGTCGCTTGGTCCGCAGCGACTCGCGAGAGGACGCGCCGGGGACCGTTACCTCACTGAGGATCAGGTCTCCCAGGTCGGGCGCGGGTTCTCGAGTGTCTGGAACCCCAGCTCGAAGCTCGCTCTCCCGCAGCTCGGCGCGAAACTCACCGCAGGCAATTCCGGTCAGATTGGTAAGAAAGACATCCGAGCCGGATACCTAGTGAGCATGCTCTACGACTACAAAGAGGAGATTCAGACCGGATACAACAAGCGCTACACGTATACATCGAATGGCAGCGTAGACACGCTGATCGAGGACTTCGATTACCACGAAGGCAATCAGGGGGTGCTCTGGGGCACGTTTGGTAGCGGTTTCCTGGAGATCAATCCAGACAACTTCCTCAACATCACGAGCATGTATCAGCCGCACGAGCGACGATCAAACCATCGTGCAGCTCGGGGGCGACCAGAACGACAACTTCATCCCTCTGACCAAGAACAGTTACAATTTCATCGGGCGCTCGATCTTCTTCAACCAACTCACCGGTGACCACCGTAACCTGAAGAACAGCAAAGCCCGGCTCCGCTGGAATGCAGTCGTCAGCACGGGCAGGCGCGACGAGCCCGACCGCCGGCTGATCGAGCAGCAGGTCGAATCTCAAACGGTCACGTACGCTTCTCGTTTCTTTTCCGACCTCCAGCAGATTTCGCTTGGAGGCAAGACCGACGTACGCTTTCCGGTCTATCAGGCGTTCGACTCCACGGCATACGCAACGGTGGGCTTCAACGCGGGCTATACCGATCGCGGTTTCGATGCCCGGCGGTTCACTCAACAAGGCCGCGGCGGGTCGGCACTGATCGGTGACCCAGAAGTCCTCCTCGGTCCCGATTCGCTTGGTCCGGTCAGCACGATCAAAGAAGTCACTGATCCCGAGGACAGCTACGTTGCCAGCAATCTTCTGCTCGGAGGATACGCGCAGCTCGAAACTCCCATAGCGCCGCGCGTGCAGTTCCTCGGCCTACTTCGCTTCGAAGCATTCAGGCAGGAGGTCACTTCCAACAGCCCCTTTAGCGATAGCGACGAGATACCCCAGGGCACCGACCGACGAGACCTCGATCCGATGCCCTCGGCAAATTTTTCGATTGAGATCAACGAGAAGATGTTCGTGAAGCTCGGTTACGGGATGACGGTCATTCGTCCCGCGATCCGCGAGCTCGCACCCTTCGCCTATCTCGATTTCCTCCGAGGTTGGCTGGTCAAGGGCAACCAAGAGCTGCAGCCGACACAAGTTCAAAATGCCGAGGCTAGATACGAGTATTACTTCGGCGCCACCGACTTGATCGCGGCCACGGCGTTCGGCAAGTATTTCACCGATCCGATCGAGTTCGTGATTTTGAGCCAAGTCAACGGCAACGCGAGCTATCGAAATGCCGACTCGGCATGGCTCGTCGGCGGCGAGGTCGAGCTGCGGCTCGGCTTTGGCCGGTTTCACGAAAAGCTCGAGCGGTTCTATTTCCTTGGCAACGTCGCCGTCATGGGATCGCAGACGACGCTTCCTGCGGATCAGCAGATCGCGGGACGCCTACAGCGGCGACTGTTCAACCAATCTCCCTTCGTCACCAACCTGTCACTTCGTTTTGACGATCCTGACGCGGGCGTGATGGTCGGTCTGGTCTACAACGCATTTGGTCCTCGAATAGTCGAGGCCGGAAGTCCTCAAGGTGGCGATGTGATCGCACCCGATGTCTTTCAGCAGACGCAACACATGTTGGATCTCATCGCCACTTGGAACGTCACGGAGCACGTCAAACTCGGTTTCAAGTGGAAGAACATCGCGCTTGCGCGCGTGCGCTACAAGCAAGGTGACGAGCTCACCTTTCTCCAGAACTGGGGGTCGACGGTAAGCATTGGCGCTGAGTACATCTACTGAGCGCGATTGAGGGAATGACACAGACTCACGCGGCGCAATCGACGCCGCCCAATATGAGGTTACGGATATGAGAAAATACATTGGAATCGTCCTCGCCAGCGCCCTGATGGCAGCCAGCGCAGGCCTGATGGGCTGCAGCGATGATGGGGGAACGCCCGGCGGAACCGGCGGAACGGCGGGCACCGGCGGCACCGGCGGTGGTGGGATGGTCGCGAACCCCTGCCAGGACAACGGGGGAAGCGGCATCGTGGAGATCACCGCGGACGAGATCACGGAAAACACCGTCTTTGAAGCCGCGTGCACCTTCATTCTGACCACGGAGACGTACGTCGTCGGCGCCGAGCTCAGCATCGAGGCTGGCACCGAGGTCCAGGGCGACCAGGGCTCTGCTCTCATCGTGACCAACAACGCTCGGATCGACGCACAAGGCACCTCCGAAGCGCCGATCGTCTTCACCTCGTCAGCTCTCGCGAGCGAGGCGGCGCCAGGTGACTGGGGTGGCGTTGTTCTCCTCGGTTTGGCGCGGCTCAGCTGGGGCGACACCACTTGCGATGGAGAGGCTGGCGAATGCGTAGGCAGCATCGAGGGCATCGCACCGGGCGATCCCCGCGGCGCCTTCGGTGGCGATGACGACACACACGACTGCGGCACCATGCAGTACGTGCGAATCGAGTACGCGGGCTTCCAGTTCGGTGCCGACAACGAGCTCAACGGCCTCACGGTGGGCGGCTGCGGCGACCAGACCGTTCTGAGCTACATCCAGGTGCACCGCGGTCTCGACGACGGGGTCGAGTTCTTCGGCGGAACCGCTCCGATCGATCACCTCATCGTCACCGGACCCGGCGACGATGGTCTCGACTGGGACCAGGGCTGGCGCGGAACGGCGGACAACGTGATTGTACATCATTTCTCGTCGAACACTTCGAGCCCGAATGGAATCGAAGCGGACAACTTCGGTTCTGGAGACAACAACGTGCAACCGCGCTCTGCTCCGCAGGTCCGCAACGCCACGATCATCGGTGACGGTCGCGTCGAAGGCTCCGGCGTGGTCACTCGAGTAGGCACCTGGGGCATCCTCGATGGCCTGGTCGTCGTTGGCTTTGGTGGCGCAGGCTACGATATGCGCAACGGGGCTTGGAGCGTTGCCGGCGGCTGGCCGGACGGAATCGTCGTCACAAACAGCTGCTTCAACGACAACACCCCCAACTTCCCAGCAGACGTTGATTGCATCGAAGACCCGGAGAATCCCGGCAATCCAATAGGCGCGCAAGACTGCAATGACTACAGCGGGAGCGGCGACTTCACGGATGAGGCTAACTACTTCCCCGAGAACACCAACATGCCAGCCCAGGGCAATCTCGAGGAAGACCCCGAACTGGGTGCCTTCAACACCGCCGCCACGGGCGGCGACCCTGCGCCGGACTACAGCCTGGCGAACGCAAACTGCCTCGGCGCCTTCGGCGGCCCCGGCGGAACCGACTGGACGGCGGACTGGACGGCCTATCCGGAAGGCGCCGCAGGACTCTAACAGCCACGCATCGGTGCACCTAGCGCCGACCCACAATCGCGACCGCCGCTCCCTGATTGGGGGCGGCGGTTTCGTTTTGAGCACCGTCACCGCGTGTTCACGATCTCGGCACCAGACTTCGGCCGATGATCGTGTACATTCTCGACCTACTAGCCGCGTCTCCCGCCTCCACCAACATTCGCTAGTAACGCACATCCAACACCCGGCCCCGGTTGTCCGAGCAGGCAACCGGGGCAACTTAATTTGGATTACGGATGATTTGCGATTCGGCTCCGCGTTTCGAGGCCGCTGAGTGCGGGCTTTCTGCTCAGTTTGTCTGAGCGCGGCCCCCTTCGTATGCTGAGGCCGTGCTTCGCTTTTTGGCCGCGTTCCTGCTCGTAAGCATCGTCTCGAGCGCGGCGAGTGCGCAGACGGGCTTTCAGCTCAGCGAGAACGAAGAAAAGAAGCCGCTGATCACGCCTCCGAAGCTGGTTCGCTTCGTCGAGGCGGCCTATCCAAAGACCGAGGGTGAGGAGCCGGTCGAAGCCGTGGTCGAGCTCGACATCGTGGTCGGCAAGGATGGCCTGGTGACGGAGGCCAGCGTGGCGAAATCGGCGGGGGAGGCCTTCGACGAGGCGGCTCTCGCGGCGGCCCGGCAGTTCGTGTTCGAGCCCGCGCGCAAGGATTGGGAACCCATCGCTGCCCGGATTCGATACCGTTACATCTTCGAGCTGAAGGAGCCGCCCGAGGAGATCACCACGGCCTGGCTTTCCGGTACGGTGCTTCTCGCCGAAAACGAAAGCGCGGCCGGCTCGGTTTCGATCGAGATTCTCAACGAAGAGAACGAGCTGGTTCGCGAGCTGGTTTCTGGCGCGGACGGAACCTTCGTCGCCACCGACCTCGAACCCGGCACCTATGAAGTGAACATCCTCGGCGGCGAGTTCGGCGATTTGAAGGCCGAGGAGGAGCTCACCGCGGGCCAGGTCACACAGGTCATCTATCGACTCGGCGCGCAGAAGAAGGCGGCGTACCGGGGATTTGGCGAAACCGCGGTCATCGAAGCGCCGCCGCGCGAAGTCGTCAAGCGAACCATCGACCGCGAGGAGCTCACCCGGATCCCCGGCAGCCGCGGCGATGCGCTTCGGGCAGTCGAGCTTCTTCCGGGCGTCGCGAGGCCCCCCTTCGGTCTCGGTCTGCTGATCGTTCGCGGGTCGGCGCCGCAGGACAGCGAGTCGTTCATCGACGGTGTTCCGGTGCCTTTGATCTACCACTTCGGCGGCCTCACGAGCGTCTACAATTCCTATGCGCTCGAGAAGATCGACTTCTTCCCTGGAAACTTCTCGGTGCGCTATGGCAGGCGAACCGGCGGCATCTTGGAAGTGACCACCAAGGACCCGGCTCGCGATCGCGTCCACGGCGTGGCCGAGATCTCGGTCATCGATACGTTCTTCACGATCGAGGCTCCGATCACCGACAAGATCCAAATCGCCGGGGGTCTGCGGCGAAGCTTCATCGACCTCATCCTTCCGGCAGTGCTTCCGGACGACATCGGCGTGCGGCAAGCGCCCGTCTACATCGACTACCAGTTCAAGCTGAACTTCCTGCCGAGCAAGCGCGACCGTGTGCGCATCTCGGCGTATGGCTCGAACGACCGTCTCGAGCTCTTCCTCGAAGAGCCCTCCAATGACGACCCGGCTATCCGGGGCAACACCGCGCTCGGAAGCTCGTTCTACAACAACCAGATCGACTGGACCCGCCGCCTCGGTGACAAGGTCGAGCAGGACCTCGCGTTCAACGTGGGACCGACCAAGCTCGAGCTCGCTCTCGGTGATGCGTTTCGGCTCGAAGGATCGTTCATTCAAACCTATGGCCGCGGCGAATGGCGATATCAGATCAGTGACAAGGTTCGGTTGATCACCGGCCTGGACGTGTTCGTCGCTCCGGTCGATCTCACCTATATCGGACCGCAACCGGGATCCCAGGAAGGCGCGGGAAGCGCACAAGGCTCGCTAGCGGGCCAACCACAGGTCTTCGCGGACGTGAGCGCCACCGTCTATCGACCGGCGGTCTATCTGGAATCGGACATGCAGCTCGGGAAGCTCACCCAGCTCATTCTCGGTCTGCGCTTGGACTACTTCAGCGACATCAGCGCATTCACCGTCGATCCTCGGCTCACGACGATCTTCACCGTGGCGCAAGACATGAGGGTCAAGCTCGGCGTCGGTCTCTTCAGCCAGCCCCCGGAATTTCAGGAATCGGACGCGACCATCGGAAACCCGAATCTCGATCCCATCCAGGCGGTTCACGTCGGGGCGGGCTGGGAATACGACGCCTTTCCTGGAGTTCGATTCGGGGTCGAAGGTTTCTACAAGTACCTCTGGGACAGGGCCATCTCGACTCCCAATGGCGAAGCGCCCTTCTACGTGACCGGAGGCATCGGACGGATCTACGGAGGAGAGTTCAGTATCAACCTTCGACCCGCCACCGGTCGGCAGTACTTCGGCTACCTCTCCTACACGCTTTCGCGAAGCGAGCGGAAGGACGGCGATCTGGAGCCCTGGAGGCTCTTTGACTTCGATCAAACGCACATCCTCACCCTTGCCTTCGTTTACAATTTCCGCCGCAACTGGGAGATCGGCGGCACCTTCCGTCTGGTCAGCGGCAACCCGAATACGCCGGTCATCGGCTCGGTTTACGACGCCCTGAGCGACGTTTACATTCCGATCGACGGCCGCGTGAACTCGATCCGAAACCCCCTATTCAATGAGCTCAATCTGCGCGTGCAGAAGAAGTGGATTCTCGACGGTTGGCGCCTCGCCGTCTTCCTCGACATCCGAAATGCCTACAACGCGAAGAACCAAGAGGGGATCATCTACAATTACGACTTCAGCCAGCAGACGCCTTTGTATGGGCTTCCAATCATTCCCGCGCTGGGAGTCCGAGGGGAGTTCTGATGAGAGATGAGCGAGAGAGGAAGGTGGGAAACGAGCGGCTTCGCCGTCGGACCATCTGGGGCCTGTTCGCGCTCGGCTTGATCATGGCCTGCAGCGACAGCTTCCTCGCGCCCTGGGCAGTGACCGATCTTCGCGTGGTGGCTGCCGTGGTCGAAGTCGATGGAGAGCCCGGTCGCGCGAACCCGGAGCCGGGCGATGGGGTCGAGGTCTCACTTCGGGTCGTCGACAAGGGCTCGCCCCCATCGGATTTCGCGGAGATACCCGCGCTCACGCCCGAGCCCCTCGAATGGCTGTTCGCTGCCTGCCTTCCACTTCCCACCCTCATCGGCGCACCGATTTGTGCAGACCCGAGGGCCCTGATTGAGCCCTGCCAAGGCTGCGTGGGCACTCCGCCTGCGGATCCCTTTGCGTTCCCGGTGATGCGTTTCCAGGTGCCTTCCGAATCGGAGGTCGAGCAGGCGCAGGCGACTTCTGTTCTGCTCCAAGGCGTCGTCTGCGTGAATGGCGTGCCCTCCACCGATGCGATTCAACGCTTCCTCGCCGGAGAGACCGACGATCTGGAACCCTGCGTGCCGCGTCCCGACCCGGGTCGCGAGGACGAGCCTCCCGAGGGGCGCTTCGTCGTGGTGCAGATCCCGCTCGAGAGCGACCCCAGCGACCCCAACTCGAACCCCGAAATCGACCAAGTCCGTTACGAGGGGACCGCTTGGCCGCCCCCTTACCATGAAGGCGTTCCGAGAACCGCGCCCCGCACGGGCTGCAGGGCGGATCTCGAGGCGCTCACACCCGAGGAGCAGGCGATGCATCCCGTGGCCGGTAGCGGGGCTTCGGATATCCGACTGCAAGTAACCCGAGCGAGCCTTCAGACCTACGCGGTCGACGACACGACCACGACCGAGGAAATCCAGATCACTTGGCTCACCGACGGAGGCGCTCTGGTGCAAACCTTCTCGTTCATCAACTCGCCTGCGATCGACTCCCTCACGCAGTGGACCGCACCCACGGAGGTACCGGAAGACGGGCAATTGGTGCGCTTCAACTTCGTGATTCGCGATGGACGCGGAGGCACCGACTGGGTCGATCGGGGCCTCTGCGTGCTCCCCCCGGCGCCGGGCGAATCTCCGCCCTAAGTGTCGGTTTTCTCCAAACTTTTGGCCATCGTTGACAGTGCCGAACCCCCCACCTAGTGTGATGGATCGCGATGGTTGAGCGAATCGGAACGTGCCGTGTTCTCGGTGAAATCGGGAGCGGGGGCATGGCGGTGGTCTACGAGGCAATTCAGGAGCCACTCAATCGGCGAGTGGCCATCAAAGCGCTCAAACCGTCGATCGCGATCGACAGTCAGTTCGCCGAGCGGTTCGAGCGCGAGGCGCACTTCATGGCCTCGCTGCAGCACGAGAACATTCTTCACGTCATCGATTTCATCAAAGACGGCCGCTCGATGTTCATCATCATGGAGTACGTCGACGGGATCGACCTCTACGACTTGCTCGAGCGCTCGCCACGACTGCCGGCGGACATCGCTGCAATCATCATGCTTCAACTCGTGCGTGGCCTCGACTATGCACACTTCCGCGGAATCATTCACCGCGACATCAAGCCTGCGAACATCATGGTGTCGATACAGGGTGATGTGAAGCTGATGGACTTTGGCATTGCGCGGCACGAGCGCTTCGGCGACCTGACCGAAACGGGCACCGGTCTCGGGACGCCGAGCTACATGAGCCCGGAACAGATCCTCGGAGACAAGCTCGACTTTCGGAGTGACATTTTTTCCGTGGGCATCGTGCTCTACCAGATGCTCACCGGACGCAAACCCTTCGTCGAAGACGACTCACGTACGGTGATGCAGAAGATTCGGCTCGATCGTTTCGAGTCACCCAAGAAGCTCGGTGTCGAGGTGCCGCGTAAGCTCGAGCGGATCATGGCGCGATGCCTTCAGAAGATGCCAGCAAACCGCTATCCGACGACCCAGGCGCTGATCGACGACCTCACCGAGTTTCTCGCGCCGCGCGTGCCGATGAGCCACAACGCGCGCCTGGTCATGTTCCTCAACGAGATCGGCGTCATGACCGGCGACCAGGCCGAAGAAGTGCTCTCGGCCGTGGCCCCCCGCGTGCTTCGGAGCGGGCGGCGCAGCACCGGTTTCTTGAAGAACGTCGCAAAATGGCAAGCGGCGGCGGCCTTGGCGATCCTGGCGTCCGGGCTCACCGTCCAAGCCGCGAGCGGACGCTGGTCCGGGCCTTCGCTCGGTGAAGCGCCGGCCATGCTCAATCCAGCCGATACGGGATACCTCACGGTGAGCGCCGATCCCTGGGCGCACGTCCAAGTCGATGGGCAGCACGTGCTGACCACGCCTTCGGCGCGCTCGATTCCACTCACGGTGGGTCGACACTACGTGAAGTACAGCAATCCTTACTTCGCGCCTGTGGAGCACGAGGTCGTCGTCGGAGCCGGTAGCACCGTGCACGATCGTGCAACGCTGTCGGAACCGATCAATGTCGTGGCTGACCCGGAGGCGGCGCCGTGAAGGCGTGCGGGCTCCGCCTTCTGGCGATGACCGCCGTGATTGGGTTCGCGTCCGCCTCGGGCGCGGCCGCCCAGGCGGTGTACACGCATGCCGTTCAGAGCGGCGATACACTCGCTTCGATCGCGCAGCGCTACTACGGCGACCCGACCCGCGAGGCGGTCCTTCGGGAGGCCAATCGAATGAAGGGGCCGGGCTCCATCGGCATGGTTCAGGGCAGCTGGCTCTTCATTCCGATGGTCAACTTCTACCAGGTCGGCAAGGACGAGACCTGGAAGTCGATCGCCGCGAAGCTCTATGGAAACGAGGAGCGAGCTACGACGCTGATCGAAGCCAATAACGGCAATCGCAAGGTCGCGCCCGACGAAGGCGCCGAGCTTCTCGTCCCTTACCCACTGCGGCACGTCGTCGCGCCGGGCGAGACCCTCGCCAAGATCGCGAACATGTACATGCCCAACAGCCCACTTTCGCTGAAGCGGTTGAAGCGCTTCAATCCAGGCGCTCAGGTCGAGCGCGGGCAGGTCGTGCTGGTACCGCTCTTCGATCTGAGGCTTGCTGGAGAAGGTCGCGCGGAGGCATCGGGGGCCTTCATGCGCGCGGCGGGCGGGGGAGCAGCCAAGGCGGCTCAGGACGAGGTGGAAACTGCGCTTCCCGTCTTGATCGAGGAGGTGCAAAAGGCAGCGTTCGCAGAGGCCATTGCGCTCGGCAATCGTCTGCTCGGCAAGAACAACCTCGCATCGAGCCAAGTCGTGACGATTCAGAAGGAGCTCGCGGTCGCCTACGTCGCTGTCGAACGAACCGACCTCGCCGAAGCATCGTTTCGTGCAGCTCTGGCGTTGCAGCCGAACCTCGAGCTCGACACCGTCCGCACGTCGCCGCGCGTGCTCGATGCATTCAACCGAGCCAAGCAGCCCATCGACCCGTAGCTGGGACTACCGCTTCTTCTTGATCTTCTTCGGCTTGTACTTCGACGGACGTCCGTCTCCGGTACTGGTCGCGCTCGATGAGACTGCGTGTCCCGGAGCGGTCTCGAGCGCCCAGGGCGGAAGCGCGATGTCGCCGTTCTCGGCCGCGTTCTTCTTCAGATGAACGTACGCGATGATACAGACCGGAATGATCGCGAGAGAAATCAGCTGTGATGTCGAGAAACCAAACGCGAAGCCCCGCTCGGGATCATCCCTCAGATACTCGATGAGGAAGCGCCACGAGCCGTAGATCCCGGCGACGGTGACCAGTACCTGTCCACGGAACTTACGATGCATCAGCAGCCAAACGGCCAACGCAAACAAGAAGAGCCCAAACAGCGATTCGTAGATCTGCGTGGGGTGCACGGCCAGAGAGCTCAGACGATCCGCCATCGCGTCCGGGTACTCCTGCAGATGGTGCTGATATGCGGGCGAGCCGCTGATCACCTGGTCGCAGGCGAAGGCCGGGTATGCCTCGGTGTCCCACTTCGGAAAAGTTCCAGCCCGTTGTAACCAAGCTGGCGCGCTCTCCCGGAGCGGACGCCCGTAGTCACAGCCGTAGAGGTAACAGCCGATACGCGTGAGCATGAGCCCGGACGCCAGCGTGGGTGCGGCGAGGTCTGCAAAGGGAAGCAGAGGGATCTTCTTGATCCGCCAGAAAGACCATGCGGTGATGAATCCACCGAGAAAACCGCCATACGCAACCAAGCCTCCGGAGCGAAGATCGAACCAGGAGCCGAGGCTCTCGTACGAATCCAAGTTCGTGAAGATGTAGAGGAAACGAGCGCCGATGATCGCGCCAACAGCGGTCCAGGTGAAACAGCTCGCGAGCAGCTCACGATTGAAGCCTTCGACCTTCTTGCCCATGTACATGATGAAGTACCAAGCAAAAAGCAGGCTGCTTCCCAACATCACACCATAGGAGTAGATGGGAATCGCGCCCCAGGGCGTGGGAATACTGAACAGAACCGGATGCATTCGCAGGGAATCTCGCCGGGTTCGCCTCCGGGGTCAAGTGGGCTTGCCAGACTGATGAGTGAGTTGGAGATTCGAGAACAGCAGGGAGCGATCACGTTCGAGGTGCGCGTTGCGCCGCGCGCGAGCCGCGATCGCGTGCTCGGCGTTCACGAAGGCGCGCTGAAAGTCGCATTGACCGCCGCTCCAGTGGATGGAGCTGCAAACGAAGCGCTTCGAAAGCTTCTCGCAAGAGCGCTCGGAGTTCCGAAGTCCGACGTTGAAATCGTTCGAGGTGCTCGAGCGCGCAACAAGTTACTTCGAGTCCAGGGCGTGAGCGCGCGCGACGTCCGTTTCGACGAGGTCTAGTTGACGATCACGCGACGCAAGAACCATTCGTCGTTCTCGCGGCGGAGGTCGAAGACGGTGTTGGCGAGGCCGGCGTCCGTACGAAGACGGAGCGCAATGCGGGCACGCTCGCCATCGAGCGAGACGCTCTCCTGAATCAGGTCGAGCGTCGATCCTTCGAGAGAGGCGAGGGCCTTGCGTGCGTCCGGCTTCAGCTTCGCGGCATTGCGATCGCTGTATCGTGCTCGGTGGCCCTCGTGCACGAGCTCCATCGTGACCTTCGAAGGGTCTGCATAGCTCAGCGCATTGTCGATTCGCGATCCGGAAACCTGGCCGGTCACCGACTCGATGAACTGATCCATCCGTTCGCGATCGGTGACCACGATGGCGTCTGTGACCAGCGCGGCCCCGACCACGAGCGAAAGGACGACAAGGAGATAGATGCCTGTTCGGCGCATGACGCTCTCGAATATGCAGGGCCCATGCCAGTCTCGAGAGCGCCGGTTTCTCGAACAATTTCGGTGGATTTGTGACCGAGATCGCAGGATTCGGCTGTCATTGTGGCAGCTCCGTCACCAGCTCCCGCGACAGTTTGGCAGCCCTCGATCGACGCTCCAGCCAGGCGGTGAGGCCTACCAGGACGAAGCCAAAACCGGCAAGCGCGAGCCAGCCGCTCGGCTGGAACACCTCCACCGCATGGGCGACCTCGACGATGAAGCCGAATGCCGCGAGCGATATCCCCGAATAAAGCGCCCCGCGTCGATCACGGATGAAGCCGTAGCTGAAAAGAGCGAGACCCAGGGCGAGACACTGGAGTGCCGCCCAGGGCCGAGGCGCGATCAGCAGAGTCGTCGTCGCCGTTGCGGCGTTTAGAATCACCGCGCTGCGAAGGAAGAAGGCCCGGGAACGCGAGCTCTGCCATGCAAATGCGAGCAGGGGAATTGCGCCGAAGATGCCGTACGAGAGCCAGGTCGTCGAGAACGACCAGTGGGTAACGGGGTCTGCGGCGTCTAGGATTGCGCCAACCGCCATCAGAGCCGGTGCAAACGCGACGCGCTCGACGCTCGTGTCGCCGATCTTCTTGCCGAGCGCAAAGAGCGCCACGGCACCGATTCCGAGGATCGTTCCCCAGAACGCGCTCGTGACTTCGTAGAAGAGAAGCTGCCGCGCCACGAGGACGATCGCCGGCGCCACCAGACTCGAGACCGCCAAGCGGGATTCCAAGGTTTCCGGCTTGATGCGGGCGGCGGACCAGGCGGCGGCCCCGAGAATCGGAACCACGGTAAGCGTCGCTCCGAGGGCACTTCGATTCGGCACCAAGAGCAGAGCATGGCTTGCGGCGCTCACGGCGGTGAGGAGGCGCGCATGAGGGCGCGCGAGCACGCGGAACGATGCCCAGATCAGAGGGATCAGCGAAAACGCCGCGCCTGCGACCAGCAAGATTGCGGCGGACGCGCTAGGCGCAACCCAGCGCGCGATCGGCGCCAAATTCTCGGTCGTGGCTCCGAACTGCGAAAGGACGAAGCCGCCGAGCACGCCCGCATGGATCGGGATCAAGGCCAGAAGCGTCAGCATCAAGACGCGGGCGCTCCGACCTTCCTGGAGTCGAATGCCGCAGACATACGCCAGTGCGGGAAGAAGCGCCGTCATGCCGAGCAGCGTGAGGTAGCGAGTGACATCACCCACTTGGTCCCAGCTCTGGACGAGAAACGTGCCGGCAGCAGCGACGATCATCGCCGCGCCGCACCAACGCAAGACTTGAAACAACTGTTGAAGTCGCGTGTCCATCGTGCCTCCTAGTGTTCCTCAGCTCGCAAGGCGTCGAGCTCCAAGCGAAGGGTGGCGGTCTCGTCGGCGACCGCGAGCTCCGCTTCGAAGGCGTCCACTGGGTCCGCGCACTCGGCTGCAATCTCGATCTCCCCGACACGAGCCTCCCAGCGGTCGAATACCTCTTCGAGGTCGCCGATGGGGCCCGTGGTGCCGGCCATGCCATGCGCGGCTTCCGCTCGCGACTGGCGGGTTCGCATCACGTTCTTCCGTTCGTTGAGCTCGCTCAGGCGGGCGTTCAAGACACGGATGCCTTCGCTGAGCTCCTTATGCGAGCGTTCGTGCTCTGCCAGTCGTTGTCGCAAGAGAAGCACCCTGCGCTCGGCTGCCTTGTAGCGGCGCATGCACTCGATCGCGGCCTCTTCGTCCTCGAGTGCCTTGGCGCGGCCTCGCCAAGCGTCGAGAGCCGCTTCCTCTTTCAGCAGGGTGTCTCTCAAGGTCAGCTGGTCGCGCTCGACTCGCTTGAGCTGCACCCGCGCCCTCGCCGTGGATTGGCGAACCCTGCCGATCGCAGCTCCCACCGCAGCTTCGTGGTTCTCGACCTGAGCAAGGACTCCATCGACCCAGCTCGTCACGCTCATGGTCCAACGCTTCATTCGATTCATCGCAGCCTCCTCCGCCAGCCAAAGCAGGGAGCGTGCCAGTCCGGATCATTCTGAAATCAGTCACTTAATTGGACCTTGCAGCAATTCTAAGTACAAAATATGTACATAACCAGTACACTTCTTGTACATGCTAGACGCCAATACTCGGGCTCGCCTGGACGCGATCGGGAAGCTCGGCTTCACCAATCCCTTCGGGCCCGAGCGACCCAGGCTGGAGGCGATCATCGTAGGCGAGCAGGCGGCACGGGGGTCGCCTTGGAATCGTTCCGCCGACTGGCCGCGAGAAGACCCGGTGCTTCCGGCCATAGAGAGCGAAGCCGAGCGATTGATCACGGCGGCGCGAGCCGCGATCGCGCGCGGCGTCGCGTACGACGAGCGAGACCAAGAGCTGATCCGTGGGGCGACGCTCTATGCGCTCTATTACCGCTATGATGCTCGACTCTACGCGTGGATCAATTCGGGAGCTCCGGGGGACCCGGTGCCGTTCTACCGTGACTTCGAAAAGGACTTCCACGCGCTCCTGCACCAGATCGGCCCGCCGCGCTGGGCGGCGACACCCGCAGAGCTGTTCGCGATCTTCTTTCAGACGAGGCGCGCGTTTCACTTCGTGTTCCATCAAATTCTCGGCACATCTCTGGCCGCCGCGACCTTGCGGGCAAGCGTCTGGGAGTCCTTGTTCACCCACGACCCGTGGCGCTACCTGCGCCGGCTCCGCGGACGCATGCACGAATCGAGCACCTTGATCCTCGGTCCCTCGGGCACGGGCAAGGAGCTCGTCGCGAGCGCGATCGGCCTCTCTTCCTTCATTCCGTTCGACGAAGAGCGAGGTCGATTTGCACGCAACTTCCGAGGCGCCTTTCATCCGATCCATCTGGCCGCGATGTCGAAGACGCTGATCGAATCCGAGCTGTTTGGGCACAAAAAGGGTGCGTTTACCGGGGCGAGCAGCGATCGCATGGGTCATCTCGAGGGAAGGTCGGCCAGCGATGCGATCTTCCTCGACGAGATCGGTGAGCTCGATCCCGAGGTGCAGGTGAAGCTTCTACGGGTCCTTCAGTCGCGCACGTTTCACCGTCTCGGCGACTCGGAACCGCGCACTTTTTGCGGAAAGGTGATCGCGGCGACCAACCGAAACCTTTCGGAGGAGATGAGCGCAGGCCGTTTCCGCGAAGACCTGTACTATCGCCTCTGCTCCGACGTGGTCTGCACGCCTTCGCTCGAGGACCAGGTTGGCGGCGATGTCGCGGAGCTCGGGCACTTGGTGCGCGTCATCGTTCAGCGCACCCTCGGGGGCGCCGATGACACCACCTTCGACGAAGTGATGCGCGGCATCGAGCAAAGTGTCGGCCACGACTACGCCTGGCCCGGCAACATGCGCGAGCTCGAGCAATGCGTTCGCAATCTCTTGATACACGGACACTACGTCCCTCCGCGCATGCCGCAGAAGATGGGTGCTCTGGATTCCCTCTTGCACAGCATGCGGAACGCCGAAGCTACGCTCGACGAGGTCGTCCGCCAGTACAGCAACTGGGTCTACGTGCGCGAGCAAAGCTACTCGAGGGCCGGTGAAATCCTCGGAGTGGACCGTCGAACGGTGGCAAAACACGTTGGCGACAGCTAGCCCGAGATCAGGTATTTAGACCTCGGAACGTGTCTCCCTCTCCCACGACCGTGCGTTTGTTTACTCCCAGCGGCTGGGTCATCGGAACCCTGCACGTTCCGGTCGGGCTCGGGCTTCTTCCCTTTCTCAATGGCGATGAAGCGTTCTTTCGGATGACCAACGTCAGCTTGCCAGAGCAGCCGCGCACCATCCCGTTCCTAGCCTTGCAGCGAAAGGCCGTGCTGATCGTCGTGCCAGGAGAAGATGCGCTTCTCGGGCTTCACGAAGACGATGGACGCGAGCGTCATGAGGTGGCGTGCCTCTTCGACGGAGGGATGGTGATGGGAACCCTGCCCTTGCCCGAGGGCATGCGCGTCTCCGATGAGCTGATGCAGTCCAAGGAGTTCTTTGCGATCGAGGACTGCACGCTCGCGATCGACGCCTCTCCCGAACCCATCATGGAAGCCGAAGAGCTGGTGTTGGTGCACGCAGCCGAGATGTTCGGCATTGCCGAGCTCGACGACGAATGAATGTCGCCGGCCTGCGTGCGATCAGTCTTTGAGCGCTGCGCGCATGACGTCGAGCGGGGGCTCGAAGCCGGTCCAGATTTCGAATGCGATCGCACCCTGGTGCACGAGCATGCCGAGACCGTCCAGCACGTTGAGGCCAAGCGATCGCGCCTTTGCGAGCACTGCCGTTTCGAGTGGTTTGTAGACCATGTCGACCACCGTTGCCGTATGCGGGAGCGCTTCCATCGGCAGCGAGTCCGCGAAGGCCTGCGCTCCGGGGTTAGACTCGAGCGTGGCGCTGCTGGCCTGGACGAGCAAGGTCGCCGCTTCGAAAGCGTCGTGAGCCTCACTCAGTGGCGCCGCGACGAGCGTGCACGAGACGTGCGGGGCCAGCGAGTGGCAGAGCGTCTGGCTCTGCTCGGGTCGGCGCGAGAGCACCGAGATCTCCGAGGCGCCAGCGTTCGCGAGCCCAAGCACGGCCGCGCGCGCCGCCCCGCCAGCTCCGAGGATGCAGACACGCGCACCGAGCGCGCTCACTCCCGCCTCCTCGAGCGATCGAACGAAACCGGGCGCGTCGGTGTTGTGCCCGATATAGCGTTCGCGTTTGCGGACGACCGTGTTCACCGCGCCGATGGCACGCGCGGTGGCGTCGACCTCGTCGAGCAGCGAGAGGATCGCCTCTTTGTGAGGCACGGTGATATTGTAGCCGTCGATTCGACCCGCGTGCTCTCGAGCCACGGCGTCCGCCAAGTCTTTGGGCTCCACCGCGAAACGCTCGTATCGGAGCTCGATGCCGAGGGTACGTGCAGCGGACACGTGCATCTGAGGGGACTTCGAATGGCCCAACGGCCAGCCGAAAATCCCAACGCGTATCGGGTCAGTCATCGCCTTCAACCTTGGCAGCAAACTCGCCATCGGACACTCGGACGCGAAGCCGATCGCCTCGCTTCACTTCCGATTGGCTGCGAATCGCACGGCCGCTCTCTTCGTGCAGCGCAATTGCGTACCCACGCTCCAGAACCTTCAAGGGCGACAGCGCGTCCAGATGCGCGCAGAGCTCCGCATACTTCGCGCGCGCTTCACGCACCATGGGCCGGCCTCGGCCCGTCAGGGTGAAGCTCAGCGCCACGAGTCGTTCCCGTCTGCGCCGAACGGGCAAGCGGCCCGCGTCTCTCAATTTCGTGGTCAGAGCCGCGAGCTCACGCTGATCACGGCGGAGAATCGATCTCGGGTCCCGGCGGATCAAGCGCTGTCGAAGCTCGGCGAGAGCGTCGCGGCGGCTCCGGAGCTCGGCACGCTGCGACTGCTTCAACCGTTCGTGCAGCGCAGTCAGCTCCTCGCGTACGGGCGAAATCACGCGGCGTGCGCCGTAGAGCGGCCTCAGGAGCCGCTCGAGGCGAAGTCGGAGCCCACCGATGCGGTTGTCCAAGGCCTGGTTGAGCCGCCGTTCCAAAGCTCGGAGGTCACGAACCAGAGACTCGCGCGCTGGCACCACGATTTCTGCAGCATTGGAGGGCGTGGCAGCACGCACGTCCGCGACCAGGTCCGTGATCGTGACGTCGACCTCGTGACCTACGCCGCTGACGACGGGAACACGGCAGGCCGCGATCGCACGCGCCACGCCTTCGTCGTTGAACGCCCAGAGGTCTTCCGCCGAGCCCCCACCCCGTGAAACGATGACGACGTCGAGCGCGTCGACGCGCTGAATCAGCTCGAGCGCGGCCACGATGCTCGCAGGCGCCTGTTCTCCTTGCACGCGACAGTCGGCGACGAGAATCCGCACGGGACAGCGCTCCGAGGCAACGCGGATGATGTCATGCAGGGCGGCGCCGCTGCGGCTCGTCACCACGCCCACCACGCGCGGCAACTGTGGAAGCGGACGCTTGCGTGCCGGATCGAGCAGCCCCTCGGCCTCGAGCTTCTCGCGCAGCTTTCGAAACTGCGCAGCGAGGTCTCCTTCACCGGCAAGCCTCGCCGAGCGGGCGATCAGTTGGAACTGCCCTCGGGCCGTGTACAGAGACAGCGTCCCGCGAAATCGAATTCGCGCACCGTCTTCGAGCGGCGCCTTCGTTCGCCGCACGTCCGACTGGAACATGACGCCGCGAAGCTGCGCAGGGTCATCCTCGTCGTTGAGCGTGAAATAGACGTGCCCTTTTGAGCGCCGGACGTCGGAAAGCTCGCCTTCGATCAGCACGTCCGCCCACTTGTCCTCGAGCGTGAATCGGACCGCACGGTTGACTTCAGCCACGCGGAATACACGTTCATCCCCATCATGGCCTTCGCCCTGAAGACGCTCGAAGAGCGGCATCTCCGACATGCGGGGACCGTAGCCGCAATCAAGCCCGCGAAAAAGGGGCGTGTTCTCTTTTCGCGTCGGGAGCTCTCATGAGTCTCGTGGTGGGCGTGGGATCGAACCTCGGGGCGCGAGAGGCATCGATTCGAAGCGCGGAGGCCCTGCTCGATGCGCGCGACGGCATCGCCGTTCGTCGTGTTTCCAAGATCTACGAGACCGAGCCCTTGGGGGAGCCGCAACCGAAATACTTGAACGCCGCGTTTCGTCTGGAGACCACCCTCTCGCCGAGGGAGCTCCTCGACACATTGCTCCGTACCGAGCGCCGTCTCGGACGACGCCGAGATCCCGAGTCGCGCTGGGGTCCGCGCAGCGTCGATCTCGATTTGCTCTGGGATTCGCGCGGCGGGCACGAATCGCCTGGGCTCAAAGTGCCTCACCAAGAGCTCGAGCACCGCACGTTCGCGCTAGCGCCCCTCCTCGACGTCGCTCCCGAGCTCGGGAATCGTTTCGGACGAGCGCTCGAAACACTCGGAGGTCCGCCGAGCGAATGGGCTCGCCCCGCAATCATTCGGGCATCGCGGTCTACGGATGGCCTTCGTGTCGAGGTCGAGGCCGACTCCCTGGCCGACGCCTGCGCACTCTGTCTCGTCCCGACGCCGTCAGCCGGACGACCTTGGTCGACGCGCCATCTCGCAATCGAGCCGAATCCCGAATCCTTCGCCCTCGCCCTGCGCGAAGTCTTACGCACCGGATTCGAGGTTCACCGGGCGACGGTCAGCCACTGTTCCAAAGCGCAGTGGATACTCGAATTCCACGGCATAAACATGGGCAAACCAGCCGCGATCGATGTGCGACTTCAGACCACCTCGGGCGCCCGACGGGAAACCCGTGCCACCCTGAGCCTAGCCCGCGCGACCCGCTGACGCTCTTTTTTGATGCGATTCGTTTGTTGCTACACGAATGGCTGGCTAGTCTGGAGTTGGGGGTTTCACACAACAGAATGGCAGACGCACGCAAGGACAAGCGCTCGCTGCTTTCGCTGAAGGTCCGCTACAAGAGCGCAACGCTCGAGGATTTCATCGAACGCTACAGCAATGATATCTCGCGCGGGGGTGTGTTCATCAAAGCGAAGAAACCGCTGGCAGTGGGCACACTACTGAAGTTCGAGTTCATTCTTCAAGACCAGTCGACGCTGCTACACGGAGTCGGCCGCGTGGTTTGGCGCCGCGACGAGGGAGACGCGGAGAATCCGCCGGGGATGGGGATCAAGTTCATCAAGATGGATCCCGAGTCACGAGCCGTCGTCCAACGCATTGCAGAAGAGCGAGCTCACCCCGGCGTCTTCGAGCATGGCAAAGACGGAGCCCCCATTGAAACCGCGTCGTCCTCCGATTCAGGGAGCCTTCGTGAAGCGGATCGAACCAAGGTCCGGCATGTGAGCGAGTTCCTGGCCTCTGCGCTCGAAGAAGGGGGCGCAGGTGAGGCCGCGAGACGAGAAGCTCAGGCTGGAGCGGAACGCGCTCGGCACTTCGGCCATCAGACGGGCGACCCACGAGTGGCTGCGGCACGAGGCGCCTTCAGTGCCAATCCGGACCTGGCGGCGCAGAAGCGGCGCTCCCACTCCGAAACGCCCGCACGGGGAGCCATGTCGGCTTTCGGTGGATCAGGTCTCAGCTCGAGCGCACGGATGCGCAGCTCGGCGGCGCCGGCTTTCGACGAGCTCGACCCCGAGGACGATTTCCTCGAAGAGGAAACCACCAAAGTCCACGATCACTTCGCATCGGCCTACCCGGCGGACGCCGACGCTACCGTGGTAGCCAGGGAAGCCGCATCGCCTTTCGCCGTCGAGAGGCGGCCCACGCCGGTGGTTGCATCGAAGGCTTCTTCGAGGTCGCCCCTCGAGAGCGAAGTTCCCGATCTCTTCGGTCCCGGCATCGCCGACTCATTCGGCCCCGCCCCTGGCGAGTTCATCGATGCGAGCCTGCTCAACCCTGGAGTCGTCACGGTGCCCCCGCCTTCGGCCAACAAGGTGCCCGAAGCCCCGGGAATTCCAGCGGAGGCGTTCAAGGTTTCACAGGCGATCGAGCCGGTTTGGACCACGCGACCGACGCCGCCGAAAAAAGAGGTGTCCAGAGGCTGGACCGGGCTCGTCGTCTTGGCTGTCTTGATTGCAGGGGGAGCGGTTGCGGTCTGGCAGCTCGGCTTCGCAGGCGACTTGATCGACCTGGCAGGGCGCTATCTCGGTCAGCCCGAGCAGCTCGTCAAAGCCCCAGCGCGCACGGCCAAACCGCTTGCGGCGGCGGCCGAGAAGGCTGCGCCCAGCGAGGCGGCTGCTGCTCCCAGAGTGGATCCGAGCGCTGTCTCGGAGACGGTTGCAGCCGAGAGCGAGAAGCCCAACCCCAAGGCCGAGGCGTCGGCACTGCCCTCTCCCAGCAAGGCTGTAGAGCCTGTCATGGTGAAGTTCCAAGTGACATCCCGTCCGACAGGAGCGTTCCTGAGTGTGAATGGAACTGGCGTGGGGCGTACTCCGCTCGACCTCGAGTACCCGGCGGGAACGGAGCTCACGGTCTTCTCGAAAGCGCGGGGTCACTTGGCGCGCAGACAACAGATCACGGTTGAGGCCAACCAGGAATCAGTGAATCTCGTACTCGCCCCGCTGCCCTATGTCATCGACGTCGTCAGCAGTCCGGCGGGCGCCACGGCAAGCGCGGCGGGCGTAGGCGAGGTCGTCACGCCAGGCTCCCTCCGTTTCAAGTCGATGCCGGCGTCACGCAATGTCGTGATTTCGAAGGATGGCTACAAGGCCACGAGTCGGACCATCGCTTTGGAGGACTTCACGGAAGAAACTCGCCGTATGGTCGCGACGGTAGATGTGACGCTGCAAAAGAGCGCAGCAGCAGAGCCGAAGAACGCCGCACCGGAGGTTGAGCCCCTCTCTGCGGAGCCAGCCGCCGCTGCACCCGCTCCAGTCGAAGCCAAGGTCGAAGCCGAGGCCGTACCCGTGCCGAAGGCGCCGGTGCAGCCGGAAGCTGCAAAAGAGGCTCCGGTCCCTAACGCCGAAGCCGACGCCCCTTAGGCCGCCGATACAAGACGCGAACGAAGAGCAGCCCGGCCAGGAAGCCGCCGATGTGCGCAAACCAGGCCACGCCCCCGCCGCCTTCGGCGATGAAGCCGAGCGCTAGGTAGCCCTGCACCAGCTGCAGCACGAACCAGAGCACGATGAAGATCGCCGCTGGAACCTCCACGAAGTAGAACAGGATGAAAACGGGGATCAGCGTCACCACGCGCGCGTGGGGAAACAAGGTCATGTACCCCGCCAGAACCCCCGAAATCGCGCCTGATGCCCCGATCATCGGCACCATGCTGTTCGGGTCGACCAGGACCTGTCCCGCGACCGCACCGAGCCCGCAGAGCGCGTAGAACAAGACGAAACGAGCGCGGCCGAGCACATCCTCCACGTTGTCCGCGAAGATGTGAAGGAAGAGCATGTTGCTTCCGAGGTGAAGCAGCCCGCCGTGCAGAAACATACTCGTGAACGGTGTCACCCAGCTGCCGAGCGAACCGCCCAGCGCCCGTGGCTCGACCCAGTTGCCGTGCACCAGCACATCTGGAATGACACCGAAGCGCATCACCAACGCTTCGGCCTCGGGCTGCCCCAGCCCCAGGCTGCCCATGAAGATCAGCACGTTGGTGCCGATCAGGGCCCATGTGACGACGGGTGTTCGCCGCGTCTTGTTGAGGTCGCGAATCGGGATCACGGTTCGAGTGTCTATAGCGCGTCGTCGAGGCAACGAAAGCGCTGCGTGCTAGAGGAGCTCGATGGATGCGGGTCACCTGCTCGGACCTACCGGACCATTGGCTCGCGGCGTGCCGGGTTACGAGCACCGTCCCGGCCAGATTCGAATGGCGCGCGCCGTGCAAGACGTCTTGCACCACGATGGCGTTCTCTTCATCGAGGCTGGAACTGGTACCGGCAAGACCTGGGCCTATCTGATCCCCGCGGCTCTCAGCCGTCGAAGGGTCCTGGTGTCCACGGGAACGCGGGCCTTGCAGGATCAGATCATGGAGAAGGACCTGCCGGCTCTCGAGAAGCACCTCGGAATCGAGATCGATGCGGCCTGCGTGAAAGGTCTCGGCAATTACCTCTGCCTTCGCCGGTTCAACGAGCTCTCCAGCAGCGCAGATGCGATGCAGCCTAGATTCGCACGCGCCCTTCCCGCGCTGCGCGACTGGATCGAAACCACGCGGACCGGTGACCGAGCTGCCCTGTCCTCGATCCCCGAAGAAGATCCGATCTGGTCGCGCGTCGTGAGCGGATCGGACACACGAATTGGCGCCCGCTGCGACTACTACGAGGACTGCTTCGTGACGCGCGTGCGCCGCCGCGCCGAAAGCGCGCAGCTCATCGTGGTCAACCATCACCTCTTCTTTGCGGACCTTGCGCTTCGCGACACCGGTTTCGCCTCGGTGTTGCCAGACTACGATGCCGTCATCTTCGACGAAGCGCATCAGATCGAGGACACCGCAACTCTGTTTTTCGGTTCGCGTCTGTCTACTGCGATGCTCGAGCGTCTCGTACGCGATGCACGTACGGCGCTCCAAGCCGAGCGCGAGGACAAGCGCCAGGAGAGCCGGTCGCTCGAGGCCGTGCTCCAACGCTCCGCGAATTTCTTCGCTGCGCTCCCTGCCGGCGTGAACGGGGGACGCGTGTCACTGCCCTCCGAATCCATACCCAAGGAGGAGCTCTTCGCACTGGACAACGCGCTTGCGGAGCTCGCTACCTTCTGTCGCAACGTGCGGCCGCCGCGCGAGAACATCCTGCAAATTGCTCGGCGAACCGAACAACTGCGCAATGCATTGGGCTCCCTCGAAGCTCCAGGTCAGGTGAGCTGGGCGCAGGGAAGCGGCCGCAGTCCCTCCGTCGGTTCGAGCCCCATCGACGTAGGCCCGTTGCTGCGCGAGCGCCTTCACGAACGGGTTCCTTGCACCGTGTTTACCAGCGCCACCTTGACGACAGGTGGAGATTTCCAGTTTCTCAAGCGTCGTCTCGGGATCGACACCGAGGTCAGTGAGGAGCTCGTCGAATCGCCCTTTCGCTATGAAGAGCAAGCCGCTCTCTACGCCCCCAAGCATCTGCCGGATCCGCGCACCCATGATTTCCTCGAGGTCGCCGCCAAAGAGATTCTCGAGCTCATTCGCATGTCGGGCGGAGGAGCCTTCGTTCTCTCCACCTCGTTGCGCATGATGCGCCTGCTGGCGGATCGAGTCGGACCGGAGCTCGAACACGAGTGGTTCGTTCAAGGCGACGCGCCGAAGCAAACGCTTCTCGATCGGTTTCGCGACCAAGGAAACGCAGTCTTGTTTGCAACGGCCAGCTTCTGGGAGGGTGTCGACGTACCAGGGGCCGCCCTTCGGCTCGTGGTGATCGACAAGCTCCCCTTCGAGGTTCCGAGCGATCCCGTCGTTGCTGCACGCTGCGAGCGTCTCGACGAGGCGGGCGAGTCCTCGTTCATGCGCTATCTCGTTCCAGCGGCTGCGCTCTCTCTCAAACAGGGCTTCGGGCGTCTGATTCGGACGACTCGCGACCGCGGCGTCGTCGCCATTCTCGATTCGCGAATTCGGCGAAAAGGCTACGGAAAGGTGTTTCTCCAGAGCCTCCCACCCGCGCGGGTCTGCGATACTCTCGAAGAAGTCCGGGAGTTCTTGATCTCTTCGGAGCCACCCCTCACCATGACCTCGCTGCCCTCACCGCGAAAGGAGGCACCGTGACCCAAGCCGCTGCAGAAGCACGTGGATCCGCTGCGATCCCCGAAGCCAGGCACCGAATCGAGCCGAGCTCCAAGTCCACGATCGACGAGGCGCTTGCCATTTTGGAAGACCACAAGCAGGAATGGGTCGCGCTCGACATCGACGAGCGCTTGGAGCTTCTCGAGCAGGCTCGAAGAGGCGTCGTTGCCGTGGCGGAGCGCTGGGCACACGTCTCCGTCGAAGGCAAGGGCATGACCGCGGCCACCTCCGAAGAGGGAGAGGAATGGATGGCAGGCCCGGCGACCGTCCTCAGGAATATCACGCTTCTGATGACGTCGCTTCGCGACATTCGCGACTACGGTTTGCCTCAGCTCCCCAAGCCGGCGTATGCGCGTCCCGATGGCCAGGTGGTCGCCCCGGTCATCCCCGCCAACGGGTGGGACGGCCTTCTCTTCCAAGGGTTCACCGCCGAAATCTGGATGCAGCCCGGTGTGACGCTCGCGAATCTCGCCGAGAATCAGGCCGAATTCTATCGGAAGAAGTCACCGAAGGGGAAGGTTGCTCTGGTGCTCGGCGCGGGCAACGTCTCATCGATCGGACCCATGGACGCCCTCTACAAGCTCTTCGTCGAAGGCCAGGTCGTCCTCCTCAAGATGAACCCGGTGAACGAGTACCTCGGCCCTCTGATCGCCGAGGCGTTCGAGGCCCTTCGCGAGCGTGGGTTCTTTCGCGTCGTGTATGGAGGCGCAGCCGAGGGGGACTACATCTGCCAGCATCCGGTCGTCGAGGAGATCCACGTCACCGGTTCCGACAAGACACACGATGCCATCGTCTTTGGCGTCGGAGAAGAGGGTCGCCGTCGAAAGTCCGAGCGTGACCTCCGCAACAGCAAGCGTCTCACCTGCGAGCTCGGCAACGTCAGCCCCATCATCGTCGTCCCCGGTCCCTGGTCTCAAAAGGATCTCGATTTCCACGGGGTCAACATCGCTTCGACTGTGGTGAACAACTCGGGGTTCAACTGCACGGCAACGCGCGTCATCGTTCAATACGAGGGCTGGGACAAGCGCGAGGCGCTTCTGAGCTCAGTGCGCAAGGCGTTCGAGCGCGCGCCGGACAGCAGCTCGTACTACCCAGGCGCGAAAGAGCGGCAAGAGAAGTTCGTCGCCCATCACCCCGATGCCGATCAGTTTGGCAAGCGAGGTCCGGGACGGGTGCCCTGGACTCTGATTCACCACCTGGACCCGAACGATGCCGACGAGATCTGCTTCAACGTCGAGTCCTGGTGTGGCCAGACCAGCGAGGTGGCGTTGAGCGCGAGCTCGATCGTCGAATACATCGACAAGGCCGTCGAGTTCTGCAACGAGCGGGTCTGGGGAACTCTCGCGTGCAGCATCATCGTGCACCCGAAGTCGCTCAAAGAGCCGGCTGTGGCAGCGGCGTTCGAGCGTGCGATCGCCAATCTCCGGTATGGCGCCGTGGCGGTGAACCATTGGTCTGCGCTCAACTACGCCTTGGTCACGCCAACCTGGGGCGCCTTCCCCGGGCACACGATCGACGACATCCGCTCGGGACAGGGCGTCGTGCACAACACGTTCATGTTCGACAAGCCCCAGAAGTCCGTCCTCCGAGGCCCCTTCCGCGTTTGGCCGAAGCCCGCGTGGTTCATCGACAACAAGAACGCCGACGCGATCGGCCGAAAGATGACCTACTTCAATGCCGACCCGTCGCTCATGAGGCTTCCGGGTCTTCTCATGGCCAGTCTCCGAGGTTAGCTGCTCTTGCGCGCGAGAAGAGCTTCGTAGCTCCGCTCGGGATGAGCCTCGTCGGCCATGTCCAGACCTGCTGCGTGCCAGCCCGCCTCTTGCAGCTGGCCGAAGGCGTCGCGTGCGCCATCGATGCCAGCGCGCTGATCGACCACCGTTTCGAAGCCAGCGGCGATGAGGGCCTCCGCCGCGCGGAGCGAGCGGTTGCCGGACCTGCACCCGAGCACGAGCTTGCTGTGCTTCGGAAAGACGCCCGCGATGACCGACATGAAGTCCGCGTTGGGGCGCATGCCCGACGGCGTGGCGTGCATCAAGGGAACGTTGTAAGCGCCCGTGGGATGCCCCGCATCGAACTCTGGAATCGAGCGAACGTCGATGTAGACGAAGCCCTCATTCTTCACGAGTGCGTCGGCTTCTTGTGGTGAAACCCTCTTGACTGTCATGCCGTAGATGTAGGGAAGCCCAACGCGGGAGCAAGTCGGGCGATTAACGACCCGCGCCCTTCAAGAAAAGATTCTCGAGGCTCTCCCGCTCCGGAATTAGAGCGTCGAGCCTCGCCCCGGCGGCGTTCGAGATTCGAATGACCTCGTCCACCGATCTTTGCCCTTCGACGCGCAGGGTCATGCGTCCGGCCCCATGATCGAAGACCGTACCCCGAGAAAGCAGAGAATCCTTGAGTGCCGTCGTCGCGCCGCTCAGACGAATCTCGACCCGGCTCCCAGCCGACTCGAGCAAATCGTGCACCTGACCCTCCGAAGTGATTTCACCTTGCTGCATGATCACGACGCGGTCGCAGAGGACCTCGACGTCGCTCAGGATGTGGCTCGTGAAGAGCAGGGTCTTTCCGCGATCCCTCTGCTCGAGCAAGAGGTCTCTGACCTCTTTGCGTCCGATCGGATCGAGGCCGCTCATGGGCTCGTCGAGCACGAGCAGCTCTGGATCGTGGAGAAGCGCCTGTGCAAGACCGATGCGCTGCATCATTCCCTTCGAGAACTTCCCTATCGGCCGGTCGATCGCATGCCGGAGGCCCACCTTGTCGACCATCTCTTCGGAGCGAGCGAGCCTTTCGCTCTTGGAAATCCCGACCAGTCGCCCGCAGAGGTCGAGGAACTCGAGTGGCTTCAAGTACTGATAGACGTAAGGATTCTCCGGCATGTAGCCGACCCGCTTCGACGCCTCGCGATCACCTGCGGGCCGACCGAAGATGCGGATCTGCCCCTCCGTTGGAAAGATCAAGCGAAGTATCGACTTGATCGTAGTGGTCTTCCCGGCACCGTTCGGTCCCAGGAGTCCGAAGATCTCGCCTCGGTTCACGCAAAAGCTCGCGCCCTTGACGGCCTCCACGCGTTTCCGGAAGAAGCCTATGTGAAAGACCTTTCGAAGGTCCTTCACCTCCAAGACGACCTCATCACTCATGGAGCACCCCTCGAAGAGCCCTCACCACCTCGCCAACCTCGTTGTTTCGCATCTGTGGAAAGAGCGGAAGAGCGATTCCCCGGGCCGCCAGGTGCTCCGTGATCGGTAGTGAGGCGCCGCTTCCTGCGAAGCTTCCGAGCTTGTGAATCGCAAATGACAGGATGCCGGCTTCGACGCCGCGGTCCCGCAGCTTCTCGAGCACCGCCTTGCGGTCGTATCCTAGCGGCAGAATCACCCCAAAAGTCTGGTAGTTCGATTCGGCGCCCGGTGGCGTCTTCTGCATGTCGAGCTCTTCGCCCAAGGTCTCTTGGTAGAGCTTGGCGAGCTCGCGGCGCCGCGCGACGATCTCCTGGAGTCGCTGAAGCTGCGCGAGTCCCAAGGCCGCCGCCATCTCGGACATGCGGAAATTTCCGGCCGCGACCACGAAGTCGCCGCGGAGCTGTCCGTGATTGCGCAACATGCGAAGCTTCTCGGCGAGGTCTTCATCGTCGGTGAGGCAAAGCCCACCCTCGCCGGTCGTGACGATCTTTCTCGGATGGAAGCTCAAGCAGGAAATCGTTCCCAGGCTTCCGCAGGGGCCGTCCCCAAATCGGCTGCCCAAGGCGCAAGCCGCATCCTCGATGATGGGAAGCGCGCCGAGCCCTTCGCGGATCTCCTCTGCCCGCGCTGGATTCCCAAACTGATCGATCACGATGGCCGCGCTCGTCTTGCCGTTGCGCGCCGCACGAAATGCCGCCCCCGAGCTGTTCCACTCATCTGGATCGACGTCGACGAACTCCACCTTGGCTCCCGCGGCGCGGATCGCATGTGCAGGACTGGGCCAACTGAGGGCTGGGCAGAGCACCTCGTCGCCCGGCCCGATCTGCAGGGCCCTCAGGGCGAGCTGGAGCGCCGCGGTCCCACTCGACACCGCAACGCCGTGCTTGCGCCCGACCAGCGCCGCCACCGCCTGCTCGAAACGCTCGACCAGAGCGCCCTGCACCAGCTGGCCGGATTCGAGAACGGCCGCCACGGCGCGCTGCTCATCCTCGCCAATCCATGGTTTTGCTAAGCGAATCAAGACAAACACATCTTATCAGCTCGACCTGCGAAAGCTCCAGATTGCGGGGATTCCTCCCGGGACACACGCTCGGAAGCGTGGACCCCATCAAACGGCTCGACGCCTTGGAACGAGCTCTGACGCGTCTCGGAATTCGCCTCCTCGAAGAGGAGCTTCCCGACGAGGCCCGGGTCGATGGCGGCCTTTGCAGGGTTTCTGGCGAGCTGGTGCTCTACGTTTCCCCCACCGCCCCTCCCTGGCGCAGGGCAGACGTCCTTCTCGACGCGCTACGTCGATTGCCTCATCGGGACCTCTGGCTCCCGCCGGAGATCCGTCGGCTACTCCAGACCGATGATTCCTGCGACAAGCCTCTCCGCCTGATAGGCTTGAAGGAAGAGGACGAACATTGAGCGGTCTTGGCTTGGTACTTTCAGGAGGCGGAGCACGAGGGGCCTACGAGGTAGGTGTTCTCGAATACATCTTCAGCGAGTTCCTCGACGCGAACGGTAACGCGCCCAAGGTCGATCTGATCTCCGGCACCAGCGTCGGAGCGGTCAATGGCGCATTCGTGGCATCGTCGATTGGCGACGTTCCGAGCGCGATCAAGCAACTGGTTTCGATCTGGACCGACCTAGAGCTTCCGCACGTGCTCGGCTTCGGCCTGCGGCAGGCGGCAGGGCTCTATCGCGTGCTTCTCGGTGGTAGCGGTCAGGCACGGGGTGTGTTCGACCCCGCTCCGCTCTCGGCCCTCGTCGGAAGGACTGTTCGCTGGCGCCAGCTCCGCCAGAACATCCGCAGCGGCGCACTTCGCGCCCTCACCGTGAGCACGACACACGTCGGCACTGGTCAACCTGTGATCTTCGTGGATGCGGCTCCTGGCGTCGGAATTCCGAAGAGCTTAGGGCTTCATGCGCTCGTTCGAAGAGCCCGCATCGGCCAGCACCACGTTCTCGCCTCGGCAGCGATCCCGCTGATTTTCCCCCCGGTCGAGATCGGCGACGAGATTCACTGCGACGGAGGCCTTCGGCTCAACACACCGATGGGGCCTTCGGTTCACCTCGGGATGAACCGACTCTTGGTCATCGGATTGTCCACGCCGCATCCAGAGGGTGGACGGGCCGTGAAAGACGGCAAGTATCCCGGTGCGACCTACATGCTCGGAAAAGTGCTCAACGCCTTCCTTCTCGACCACGTGAACACCGACCTTCTCGAAGTGCAACGAATCAACGACTTCCTGAGGGATGGGATTCGCGCCTACGGTCCCGAGTTTCTCGACCGGATCAACGACGCCGCCAGCGCACGCGGCGCACTCGCAGAGCGGCGCTTGCTCAGCTCATTGGTCTTGCGTCCCACGATCGACATCGGCCAGGTCGCCTCCGAATATCTCGCATCCAATCGGGTTCGTTTCGGCAAGAGCCTCGGCCGGGCTTTCATCAGCATGCTGGACGTGGGCGCCGGCGCAGACGCGGACTTGGCGAGCTACCTCTTGTTCGATGGCGGATTCGCACAGACACTGATCGAGATGGGACGCCGAGATGCACACGCCAAGCGCGCGCAGATCGAGGCGTTTCTATTCGAGGACCCCGATGCGATCCTCTCCACAGAAAGTACTGTGGAGACGGTGGCACATTCCGAGTCCAAGCCGCCGGAATAGCTCACAGTCCCGTCCGCCGAAGGCCTGTGGACAAAAAGGGGGGAATGCTGACCAGAAGGTCAGTGCGATTGTAAGATTTTACCCATAGCGGCAGGTGTGGTACGCTCCTCAAGTGGCACAACCAAGCGTCGCGCATATCTCCGAAAACGCGACTCAGCTCTCCCAGCGCCTCGTCCAGAACGTCTCGCTGGTAGTTCGCGGAAAAGAAGAAGTCATCAAGCTGGCTGTCGTCTCGCTCTTGGCCAAGGGGCATCTTCTGCTCGAAGACGTGCCGGGGGTCGGTAAGACGACACTCGCACGCGCTCTGGCCGCCTCGATCGGCGTATCGTTCCGGCGGCTTCAGTGCACCTCCGATTTGATGCCCACCGATGTCCTCGGCGGAAACGTATTCAATCAGTCGAAGAGCACGTTCGAGTTTCGGCCCGGACCGATCTTCACCCAGGTTCTCTTGGCCGATGAGGTGAACCGAACGACACCCAAGACGCAAAGCGCATTGCTTGAAGCGATGGACGAGCGTCAGGTTTCGATCGACGGGGAAACCCATGATCTCGAAGAGCCCTTCTTCGTCGTTGCGACCCAGAATCCGCAGGAGTTCTACGGCACGTATCCGCTACCTGAATCGCAGCTCGACCGCTTTCTCGTGAGGCTGAGCGTTGGATACCCTCCGCCCGGCGTAGAACGAGAAGTTCTCAATCGGCGTGGAGCCGATCCCGTGAAGCAGCTCGAATCGGTCATGACCGCCAGCGAATTACGGCACGTTCAGCAAGCCGTCGATTCCGTCCGCGTCGACGAAGCTGTCCTCGACTACCTCCATCGCATCGTGCTGGCGACGCGAAATACACCACTCCTCTCGGTGGGCGTCTCCACTCGCGGCGCCCTGGGATTCGAGCGGGCGGCAAGGGCGAGGGCCTTGGTCGACGGCCGTTCCTACGTATTGCCAGACGACGTCAAAGCACTGGCCGGGCCGGTCCTCTCGCACCGAGTGAAGGTCAGCGGAGGCATGGGTGGTGCTGCTGTTCGCGATGACGCGCAGCGCGTGATCCGCGAGTTGCTCACCGTCGTGGCGGTCCCTCTCTAGGGTCCGGTCGATGCGGATCTTTCGACGAAAGCGGAGCAGGCGGAAGTTTCGACTGACGCGTGAAGGTCGAGTGTTCCTCTTCGTCACGGTTGGTGTCGGCCTCGCCGCAGTCAACACGGCCAACAACCTACTCTATCTCGTTCTCGGTCTTCTCCTGAGCCTCTTGCTCGTGAGCGGCGTGCTCAGCGATCTCGCGCTCTGGAAGCTGCAGATCAGACGCAACCTTCCCTTGCGGAGCTTCGTCGGGAATCGCTCGATCGTAGATGTCGCTTTGCTCAACGAGAAGCGCTGGCTCTCGAGCATATCCGTCCATATCACCGACGAAATCGACGGATTGGAAACGGACACGGCGCGGTTCCTTCGCATCGCTCCGGGAACGACCGAGCTAGCGCCCTATGGATTCGAAGCGAAACGGCGAGGTGTCTTCGAGCTCGGAACCATGCGGGTCCTGACGCGGTATCCGTTCGGGCTCATCGAGAAGGGCTACACCATCTATCTTCCTGACGAGATCATCGTATACCCGCGCCTGCTGGATCGCGTCGTGACGCCGCCCGTCCGGCCAATGCCGGGAGATGCTGCGCCCATGCACCAAACCGGCCGCGGAAGCGAGTTTGCGGGTAGCGTGAGATTCTACCGCGAAGGCGACGAGGCACGGGACATTCACTGGAAGAGAACCGCCAGCCGAGGTGAGCTGGTGGTCCGGGAGCACGAGCAGGATTCGAGTGCGCTCGTCACCTTGTCGGTCGACAACTCGCTCGCGTCGGGCGTCGACGAAGAGCAATGGCGCGAGCACTTCGAGCAGTCGCTTTCGGAGGTCGCAACCGCGGCAGCCGCGTACCTGGCCCAGGGTGTGTCCGTGCAAGTCCAGAGCAGCGACAGCGTCTCACCGCTGGTCCTCGGGGGCACTCCCGCGGACCCGATTTGGCGTTTTTTGGCGCTGATCAAGCCGGCCCGCGTCCAGGGGCCGCGACGCGACGGAAAACAGAAGAAGAGGCACGCGGCATGAGGTTTGCGTTCGCGCACAAGCTCGTAGCCTATCTCTTCGCTGGTCTCGGCCTGGCCGCGCTCATGCTCGGTACCACTTTCAGTCCTATCGAGTCGGGAGTCGTGATCATCGGCTTCGCCTCGAGTTGGTTCGCGGAGCGGCCGCTCCTAGACCGACCTGGGTACTCGCGATTTTGGAACGTCGCTGCGGTGGCACTCTTCTTCGTTCAAGCCCTTCGTGCGTTTGGCGGCGAGCCACTTCTGTCCGTCGGCGTTCAGTATGCCGCCTTCCTTCAGATTTCTCGCCTGTCGCACCGAAGGACGGCGGCGGACTACCAGCAGATCGCGATCCTCGGATTCTTGCATCTCATCGCGGGCACGGTTCTTTCCTCCGGCCTCGACTACGCCATCGTCTTTTTCGGATTCGTCGTCGTCATGCCCTGGATGCTCGCGCTCACGCACATCCGGAAGGAGCTCGAGTCGCAGCACGGAGCAGCCAGCCCCATGCTCCGCGGCCAGTTGGAGAGTCGTCAGCTCGCGACAACGGCGTTCTTCGGGGGAACCACTCTTCTCGCGGTCCCGCTCTTCGTCCTGACCGCAGCGATGTTCTTTGCGTTTCCGCGCGTTGGTTTCGGGTTCTTGTCGAACCTCGGCTCACGGACTCAATCGGTGGCGGGCTTTGGGGACGATGTCGAGCTCGGCGGTTTTGGCACGATCCGCGACGATCCTACGGTGATCATGCGGATCAAGATCAAGAACCGGTCTGGCCCAGCGTCGCAAGTGCTCGGACTCCGGCTTCGGGGCACGTCTTTCGATCGCTACAGCGAGGGTCGCTGGTCGCGTACTCAGGTCGCCGGGGAACCCCTCCAACGCCTACAGGACGAGTACATCGTGTTGCGTCCTCCGAAGCCCGAGGATCAAGTGTACGAGATCATCCTCGACCCCATGGAGGAGGCGGTCTTGTTCCTCCCTGAAGGAACGGTTGCCCTTCAAGTTCCACCCCTGTTTCGATCCGGGCGCACTCAGTATCGGCGCGTCGACTACGCGCCAGGTCTAGATCTTCGTTATCGTGGCGCCCAGGACGGGCCCCTCACGTACTCCGCAGTCGTAGACACCAAACAGCGCGGCTTTCCCGAGCGGATTCCGAAATCGATTCGGCACAGGTATCTGGAGATGCCTTCGAACTATGAACGCATCGCCGCGCTTGCGCGCGAGGTCGTCGGAGAAGAGACCAATCCGTTCGCTCGCGCCCAGCGAATCGAACGCTACCTGCGCGGCGGCGGCGACTTCCGTTACACCCTCGAACAGCCCGAGGTCGAGGACGAAGACCCGCTCCATGTCTTCTTGTTCGAAGCCAAAGCAGGACACTGCGAGTACTTCTCGACCGCGATGGCGATCATGATGCGCTCGCTCGGACTTCCGGCTCGCAACGTGACCGGCTTTCTGGGCGCGGACTACAACCCCTACGGGGACTATTTTGCCGTCCGCAACGGTCATGCGCACAGTTGGGTCGAGGTATTGATCGAAGGACGCTGGAGGACTTACGATCCGACGCCCGCCTCAGGTCAGGTTTTCGCCGCCCCGTCCGGACTCGCGGTGAAGCTTCGCCAGATGATGGACGCGATGCGAGTCCGCTGGGCCGAGTACGTGGTCGAGTACAACATTCGAGACCAGGCCAGGGCCTTGCAGGGTTTGGCCGACTGGTACCGTTCGCTTCGCGGGAATCGAGGCGCGATGCAATCGAGCGCCAACGACGCTTTGGACGGGGAACACAATTTTCGGGCAAATTCCGTTCCGTCCAGATTGGCGCTGGTTCGTGGGAGTGATGAGCGTGTTCGCCGTCGGCGTCCTCTTCGTTCGCTGGAGACGCAGGCGCGTGCGCCAGAGCAGGGCCGGCAGGCAGCTCGACCCGGATCGGGATCGCGCCGTGCGCCTCTATCTAGCGCTCGAGAGTAGCCTCCGAGCAGCTGGACAGGCGCGACCGGCCGACGTCACCCCGATCGAGCACGCCGAAGAGCTCGACCGGGCTGGATTCGCCGCCGCCGAGGAAGTCCGAGAGGTCACCGCGGCGTACCTCGCTGCGCGCTTCGGCGAGGATGGGCTTCCAGTCCACGACTACCACCGCTTGCGGCATTTGAGCCGCAGCATTCGTGCCAAGGCGAGGCGCTCACCTACTGCGTGAGAAACCAGCCGGTCGCCACACCGATTGCCGCGAGCACCAGGATTCCGACGAAGATGAGCGCAGCCTTAGACCCTCCGGGCTTCGCCGGCTTCGGTTCGTCACTCGCTGTCTGTATGGCAGGTGGACTCTCGGCTTCTGCGACGATCGAAACCGGGGTCGTACCGGGCGGACGGAAGGTCATCACCGGTTGCGAGCCTTCGGTACTGCGCGAACGCCGTGGCGGATTCAGCGATGGCCCCATGGGAACACCCGCGGGACGCGGAACGCTCACGCTTTCGTCCTTGGTCTCGAACCAGCCCATCGTGGCGCCGGCCGGGGCGCTGTCCCGCACCTTTTCAATTGCGGTTTCGACCTCGAGGTCGCCGGAGAACCAGCTGCTCGGGTCGACGAAGTCGGAGGCGTCGAGCGGGCGGGCGCCATCGTGATCCGGGCGCAACGCAAACGAGGTCGACGGATCGATCGGCACGTGCGCATCGCTCTCGAGTGAAGTGAAACGACCCAGCTCCTCCTGAATCATGCCGTCGATCATCATCGGTTGGGGGGGAACCGACTTCTGACGCTCGAGCGCGGCTTTGACGAGGATCGCGATGTCGTACGGCGTCACCTTCATCTGGTGATGGAAAAGGTAGCTTGCCAACGCATCGCCGAGCTCGCGAGCGGACCGAAAGCGATCTGCCGGCTTTCGAGCCAGCGCCTTCATCATGATCGCCTCGAATTGCGGGTCCACCTCGGGGTGATCTCCCACAAGGCTCGGCACCTCCGCGCCCGACACCGCCTGCACGGTCTCGTAGTCCGTATCACCGAGGAACAAGCGCCGCCCGGCGAGCATCTCCCAGATGCACACCCCGAGCGCGAAGATGTCCGCTCGTTCGTCGACCTCTTGACCCGTTGCCACCTCCGGCGAGAGATAACTGAACTTCCCCTTCACGACGCCGGGGTCCGTGCGCTCGAGCTGTGTGCGCGCCTTGGCCAGGCCGAAGTCCGTGACCTTCACCTCGCCACGCTTGCTGATCAAGATGTTCGGAGGTGAAACGTCTCGGTGAACCAGGTCCACGGGGTTGCCATCGTCGTCGACGAGCTCGTGCGCATAACTCAAGCCTCGGCAGGCTTCCATCGCGATGTAAATCACGTCTTTCAACGGGAAGGGCTGTCGCTTGACCCGCAGCGTCTCCATGATCTTCTTGAGGTTCGTGCCATCCACGAACTCCATCACGATGAAGAAGCTGTTGTCCGACTTGCCGATGTCGAAGACGCTGACGATGTTCGCGTGCGAGAGCCGGGCCCCGAGCCGTGCCTCGTCGAGAAACATGCCGATGAAGTTCGTGTGCGAGGCGAGATGCGGCAGAACGCGCTTGATAGCGACGCGCTTCTTGAAGCCTTGGACGCTCGTAGCTTCCCCAAGGAAAACCTCGGCCATTCCCCCGGCTTCAAGTTTTTCGATCAGGTGATATCTCTGATCGGTCATTCCAGCTCGTCCGCCCCTCTCTAAGGCGTCATTCCATTGTCGTTTGCAGGTGCTATCGGGGTCAAGGAACGGATGCCATTGACATGCTGCCTCCGCGGCGCTTGACTGCCTTCGTGCCCCGCTCCGCAAAGTCCCTCAGAATCGCCCCCTCGGTTCTTTCAGCTGATTTTGGCCGTCTGGCGGCCGAAGTCCAGGCGGTTGACCAAGCTGGCGCCGATTGGATTCACGTGGACGTCATGGACGGACGTTTCGTGCCCAACATCACGATAGGCCCACTCATCGTCGAAGCGATTCGCGCGGCCACCAAAAAGCCGGTCGATGTTCACCTGATGATCGTAGAGCCCGAGAAATATGTTCAGTCGTTCGCGAGCGCTGGCGCCGACATCATCACGGTCCACGCCGAGGCCTGCACACATCTTCACCGAACCGTTCAAGAGATCCGAGCGCTGGGAAAGCGCGCTGGCGTCTCGCTGAACCCTCACACATCTCCGGAATGCCTTGGATACATCATGCCCGACATCGACCTGGTGCTCGTGATGAGCGTCAACCCAGGCTTTGGTGGCCAAAGCTTCATTCCATCGGCGAACGAGAAGCTCGCTCGGATTCGTACGATGATCGATGAGTCCGGCTTCGACATCGACCTCGAGGTCGATGGAGGCGTCAAGCCCGGAGTCGCTCGCGAAGTGGTCGGCGCCGGCGCCGACGTGATCGTGGCAGGGAGCGCCGTATTCAATAGCGACGATTACGCGGCCGCCATCCGAGCGATCCGAAAGGATGCCGAGTGAACGACGACCCTGCGCTGACCACCGTAGCCGTCGACCGCAAACCCACCAAGCGCAAGCTTCGCAAGAGCCGTCTGGTGGTCGAAGACGGGCCGCAAAAAGGAACTCGCCTCGACATCGCGAGCGAACGCATGACCATCGGCAGAAGCGGCATCTGCGACCTCCAGCTCACCGACGAAGGCGCAAGCGGAACGCACTGCGAAATCATCGCCAAGGAAGACGGTTTTCTTCTCCGAGATCTCGGATCGACCAACGGCACCTGGGTCGCCGGCGTAAAAGTCCAAGAGGCATGGCTGGAGCCCGGCATGCCCTTGAGGCTCGGCAACACGGTGATCCGTTTCGAGCATGGGCCCGGCTCGATCGAAATCGACCTCAGTCGGCGCGAGCAGTTTTACGACCTGGTTGGGCACGGCGTGCGCATGCGCGAGATCTTCGCCGTTCTCGAAAAGGTCGCGGCCTCGGATCTCACCGTGCTGGTTCGCGGAGAAACGGGTACGGGCAAGGAGCTCGTCGCGAGAGCGATCCACCGTGCGTCAAAACGCTCGCAACGCCGCCTCGTCGTTCAGGACTGCAGCGCCATTCCCGCCAACCTCATCGAAAGCATCCTGTTTGGCCATGAGCGTGGATCCTTCACCGGCGCCGCCGACCGCAAACGAGGCTGTTTCGAGGTCGCCGATGGCGGCACGCTCTTCTTGGACGAGATCGGCGAGCTCGACATAAGCCTTCAACCCAAGCTTCTGCGCGTGCTCGAAACACGCGAGGTACAGCGGGTTGGCGGCACACGGATGATCCCGGTCGACGTGCGTGTGGTCGCCGCGACCAATCGAGACCTCAGACAGATGGTCAACGATGGCACTTTTCGCGAGGACCTCTATTACCGATTGAGCGTCGTCCAGGTCGATTTGCCTCCGCTCAGAGAGCGCCCCGAAGACATTCCCGTTCTCGCTCAGCAGTTTCTCGACGAGTCGTCCAAGCGCGGCCCCCACGAAGAGCGCAAGCACTTCACGATTACTCCCGACGCCATGACCAAACTTCAAGCGTACCCATGGCCGGGCAACGTGCGCGAGTTGAAGAACACGATCGAGCGAGCGGTGTCGTTGGCCGACCGACCCGAGCTCGGAATGCATGATCTCTTGCCTGCGTCGCAGAAGACACCGCCTCTCGTCTTTCCCGGAGGCACCGCGGAGCAGTTCGTCGACAATGGAGTTCCGTTCAAGGACGCCAAGCAGCGCGTGGTCGACGCATTCGAGGCTCAGTATCTGAAAGCGGTCCTCGACAAACACGGCGACAACATCAGTCAAAGCGCCAAAGCCGCGGGCCTCACCCGATACCATCTGCGTGAGCTTGCGAAGCGATACGGCTTGCGTGGCGGAAGCAACGGTCCCGACGACGAAGATTGAGCGTTCTGCCCGGCGCCGCCTATCATGGCACCGATGACTGGCGTTCGGTTCGTGATCGTCGCAACAGCAGCGCTCACGTGGGCGCGGCCGGGCGTTGCCCAGGTGACCAAGGTCGAAGCCGCCGCCCCCGCACCTTCGTGGGCCAAGTCCATCGAAGTCGTCAACGACGGTGCCCCCGTGATGATGGAACCGAGCGAAGCAGCACGCCGTCGCGGCACCATCGGTGCGGGCACGAGACTCGGATTCACGCGCCGCGTCTTCGGTGATGGTTGCTCGACGGGCGTCTGGTACCAGACCCGCGACGATCTCTTCATTTGCGAAGCAAATGTGATGCCGTCGCCCGATTCGCCAGGGCCGAAGCTCGATCCGTGGGCCGGGTCCGCGTCGCGCTTGCCGCAGAGATACGCTTTCATCCGCTTCGGCGGCACCCGAGCGTATGCACATCCGAGCGACTATTTCCGAAACGACTACTTCGAGGCTTTGGGGAAGGGCTTTGGAATCGTCGTGACCGGCGAGCAGGTTTACGAGGGAGTCGAATTCGTGCGTACGCGCCGCCACCTTTGGATCGAGAAAGGCTCCGTGCGGTTCGTCGATGGAAGTGCGTTCATGGGCGTCAGGATCGGTCGCGACGAGCCGCTCGATCTCGCATGGGTCGCTCTAAGGCCAGCAAAGCTATACGAGAAGCCGCAGGGCCGTGTGCTGAAGCACCTCGAAAGGCACCACCTCGTACACGTCGAGTCGAGCAAGGGCGCATGGAGCAAGCTCGTCGGAGGAGGGTGGATGAAGTCCGCGGAGCTCGCACGCGCGACACCGGCGGAGCCTCCAGAGGGCGTCGGACCGAACGACCGCTGGATCGACATCGACGTCTCACAACAAGTGCTCGTCGCATACGAAGGGGCGGAGCCCCGATTCGCCACGCTGGTTTCTACGGGCCGGAACAGCAAGCAGTCCGAAACCCCACTGGGCATTTTCCAGATCTGGGTGAAGCTCGAGTACTCCGACATGGACGACATCGAACGAACCGACGTCGACGCGAATTACTCGATCCAGGACGTCCCCTGGGTCCAGTTTTTCAAAGGCTCCTACGGCTTCCACGCTGCGTTCTGGCACGACGACTTCGGCCACCGCCGAAGTCATGGCTGCATCAATCTCTCTCCGCGGGATGCGCGCTACCTCTTCCAGTTCACCGAACCGGTTCTGCCACCCGGATGGAATGCCATCCTCTCCACGCCCGAAGACCATCCCACCACGGTTCGAGTTCGCTGACGTCGGCAGAAGTACCGTGATCCGACGCGAGCTTATTCGTCAGGCTTCGCTTCGAGCACTTCCTTGGCGTTCAAGAGCGAAGCGTCTAGGCCGCGCTTGTTACGTCTGAGCGTGAGCTGCTCCGCTAGCTTCCCGAGAACAGGAGCGGGGATCGAGTACTCGAGCTTGATCGTCAGCTTCGTTCCACCATCGTGCGGCTCGACGATGTTCGTCCAAAGACTCTCGATCATGCCGATGCTCTGGTAGGCAGCGCACTCGTCCTGCACGTAGTTGACGGCCACGCTCTGTCCACGGAACTGAATCCCCACCATCTTGAAGGTCCACTCGTACTGCTGACCTTCACCAACGCCGATCACGTTGCGAACCTCGATCATGCCGTTCACCCAGTCTGGGAACGTCGTGGGCTCGTTCACATACGCGAAGACCGCGCGAACCGGCGCCTGGATGACAATGCTGTTCTCGTACGAAGGCAAGGGGCCTCTCGCTCCTCGAATTAGGCGAGAATTGTAGATGTGTCAAAGCGTTGTCCAGGAAGCGACACCTGGCGTTCTTGACGCACGATTTGCGTCTCCGCCGGCTTCTATTGGTGACTCCCTTGCTCAACCCCCGTGTGCGGGCATCGGCGGCCATCGCGCAGCTCGCCACGCAACGCGGTCTGGGTCCGGCCGACAACGTTACGTGGTGTTCGCGGAGTACATGCTGGTGACTGCGTTGATCGTCCTAGCGGTCGGACTCGCACTCTACGGACTCGGCGTTCCACTCGTGCAGGCGTTCTTCCTCACGAAGCTCTTTATCCTTTTACCGTTTCCATAAGAAAGGAAGGCATCGATGAACGACCAGGCTCAACTCAAGAGGTCACTGATGAATGACGAGCGCGGGCTTACGACAGTCGAGTATATCATTGTACTCGGCTTGATTGCCGTCGTGGGAATCGCCGCCTGGCAGCAGTTCGGCGAAACCCTCATTGGCGAGGTCGAGGCAGCCGACGGCTATATCTCCGACGTCGTGCAGTAACGTCGGAGCCATGAACGTGGTCGCCCCAATCGCCTCAAGCTTGGCACTCTGTGTCGCGACAGTCTGCGCGATCCGTGACTGGCGAAGTGGTGAAATTCCCAACTGGTTGACTCTACCGCCCCTCGTGATTGCCCCTCTCGCGTACGGTCTCGCAATCGGGCCCGAACAAGCCGCGCGCAGCTTTGCTGCAGCATGCCTCAACGCGGTCGTTCCATACTTCCTGTTTCGTCGCGGCGGAATGGGTGGTGGCGACGTCAAGATCTTCACGGCTCTCGGAGCGATCACGGGTTTCGAACCGCTGCTCGGGCTCGAGATCCAACTCGCTGCCTTGGTCATCGCGACGCTGTTCGCGTTCGGCGTCCTGGCGTGGCGAGGCCGACTCCTGAGGACGATCGCAAGCATAGTCCGTCGGATGCCCCGTTTGCTGCCGCGGGCGGGGCATCGCTCCCCGCTCTCCGACGATCTCGCCGCACCCATTCGAATGGGCGTACCGATTCTCGTTGCGACGGGTATCTGTGTTGGGCCTCGTCTCTTGCTCGCGTGGGGTCAGCTTTGACACAGCGATCTCCCGTGATGCACGACATTCTCGAGGAAGAAACCGGCGTCGTGTTCCTCGAATTCCTGATCGCGTTCGTACCCGTTTGGACGTTCTTTCTCACAGTGGTTCAGCTCGCTTTCGTGGCGCATGCGGACCTCTTGGTAAAGCACGCTTCAGATGCTGCCGCGCGCTCCGCGATCGTCGTATTGCCCGACGATCCAAACGAATACGGAGGCGAGCCCGAGATGAGCATCGACCGCAATCCGGTCACTGAGGCCGACATCTCCAGCGTCCTCGATCGCATTGGCGCAATCCTCGGTGCGAGCTCCGATCCGAGCGCGGTCGCAGCGGCATTCTCCGAGCACACCTTGGCGAATCTCGGGAGATCGCGGCTCAACGTGATTCGACTGGCTGCTCACGTTCCCCTGATGCCCTTGGCCCCGGTCGACGTCGGCCACGATGCGCAACCGAGCATCGCGAAGGCCATAGGCGGGGCACGGAAGCTCCTGAGCGCGCTCTACTATCAGCCATTCGCGCTCGCCGTCACCTTCCCAGGACTAGAGGGCGGTGTAGCAGTCGATCCCGAGATCACGGTCCGCGTGACCTACGCATATCAATGCACCGTCCCCCTCGCGCGCCAGATCCTCTGCAAGGCTTTCGACGAGCTGGCCGCTCGATCTGAATTCGGCGAAGCCTTCTTCCCTCTTGCGCAGGCATTCGTCGGGGGTCGCTTTCGCGTACTCCAACACGAAACGACGCTCATGATTCATGACGCACCGTACGGCTATCGAACGGAGGGCGCATGATGGACGCGGCGACCAAGGGTCTATTCCAAGACGCACGAGGCTCGATGATGCTGATGTCCCTTTTCATGGCCTTGTTCGCGGTCGGCACACTCTACTACGTGCTTGGCGTCGGGGATGCGGTCCTTTACAGGCGTCTCATGCAAGACGGCGCCGACGCCGGCGCGCACGCCGCGTCGGTCATGGGTGCCAAGGGCATGAACCTGCATTCACTCCTCAACGTCGTCATGGCCGTCACGACCGGGATCCTGCTCGTGATTCGCAGCGTCGAGGTCCTTCTGGAGATCACCCTTGGCGTTCTCTATGGGCTGGTGGCGACGGTCGTGCTGGCTGCAAAAGCCGCCGCGCTCATCGGCGTGCTGACGCCCGTCGAAGCCACCATCGAAAGGGTCGGCGATGCGGTCGAGCAGTTCGTGCAAGTTGCGCATGATGCGCTCGACGTTGCCCATCATGCCGTCCAGCGCGGCTACCCCCTGCTCGCGCAGGTTCGGGCGGTCGATGCCATGGCCTTTCAGGAAGCCTACGATCCGCCGGTTGCCGGCGGGTTCGTGGTACCGCTTCTCGGGCCGCGCCTTCCCGACGGAGGCATGGGTCTACCGGTCGAAAAAGCGGAGATCGGAGCGCTCTGCGATCGCGTCTCCGATGGACTGCAGAACAGGCTCGGTAACGTGAGGTCCAAGGTGCCGAAATGGCTGCTCAAATTTCTCGGCGGCGTCGTTGGTGGCGCCCTGCGATTGGGAAAGCGCAGAACCTGTGCTGACGACGTGGTCGAGTCACCACGACGCGTCATAGAGACACGACCTGATGGAAGCCTCGTTTGGCTGGGCCACGAGGAGTTTCAGTACCGAGCCTACGACATCGGACGAGACCCGCACGATGATCACTGGCGGCACGGCGAGCTCGGTATCCGTGCCGCGCAAGGGGGCGCGGGAGACGGCCGGAACGGGCCCTACGCTGCGCACCTAATAGGAAGACTCGGGTTTGCCCAGTCCGAATACTACTTCGACGGAGTCGAGGACAAATCCGAGTGGCTCTGGAAGCAGCGATGGAGAGCCCGCCTCCGCCGCTTTCGCATCTCACGCGATTGGATTCCGAGCACGATCTTGGGTGCGTGCTCCGGTACGAGAGGGCGGGGCTCGATCTACGGGTTGAGCAGGCTTTGCGACGTCGCGCGAGATTTCTCGATCAACGCGGTATCCGCCCATTGAGAGCACGATGACCGAAGCGCTCTTAAAAATAGTTCGAGACGTCAAGGGCACCGCGCTCGCGGAAGCTCTGGTTTGCCTCCCGGTCTTGGTGGCGATCTTGGCTGGCGTGGTCGCGCTCAACGGAATGTACGTCGCAAAGCTGGAAGCCAAGGGATGGGCCAGGCGCATGGCTTGGTTACAATCGGACTCCGGGGATTGCCCTGCTCGGAGCTGCCAGAGCGATGAGTGCGGGCGCGTCGAGGACCAGATTCTGGCCGATGGACTGGATGAGCCGCTCGACGTGAAGGACAGTCGATTCTCGTTGAGCTCGCTTCTCGGCGACTTGGGTCACTTCTTCATCGGAAAGGTCACAAACGGGATCGGTGTGGCGGGTGCGCCGATGCCCTCCACGGTGCCACCGGAGCTGGGTCATCAGCGCGGCGTTACCACTCTGCTCTGCAACACTCGATCGCGAGATACGGATACCGGGGAAAGCGTGCTCGAGCATGCATGTCGCACGGACCTGAGCACTACGGAGTACGCGAGTGAAATCTGCAAGTAGTGTCAGAGCGCTCGTCCGCGTCGCGGACAACGGGGCCTCGGCTCTCTCAGCGACGCTTCGTCTCGGCGGATACCTCTTCGCCGTGTCGCTGTTGAGCACCGTCATGTTCCTGCGTGCCGTGCGTGCCGACGTGGAGCGGCTACTTTGGGACAGTGGTGCCAGCCTCATGGAACACCCCGACGCGGCTCTCGGGATCAGGCGCCGAGTGGAGCTCAACGGCGCCCTCATTTCATTCGGGACCCAAACCGTCGAGGCCTCCCTTGCATCGATCCTCGACCACTACGAATCCCTCTGTGAAAATAGAGACGCTCAGCTCGGCGAAGAGCTGACGAACCTCTTGAGCGCGCATTCGGCCGCGCCCCAAACCCAGTCGACACTACGTGCCGTCACAACGACGACGGCTCGCAATGCAGAAGCGGGCTACGTCGCCTGCCTCGATCTCGGACCTCAGCCACGGGACCTTTATGCACTAGCCAACGGATTCGCCCGGTTCGCAGCAACGGGCAATCTGCGCGCAGCAGGCGTGCTTCGATATGTCTTCGCGCGTCGCACGTCCGCGGACTCGGGGCCTAGGACACTCGTTCTGACCATTTCCGCAGAGTCGGACCTCAACCTCCGTCAGATGATTCCGGAAGGCGACTCCGATGCTGCAGGCCGAGATCTCCCTGGCGTTCCACGCCCACTCAAGTCGCAGCGTTTGCTCTCCGCGTGGGAAGTGGATCAACCCAGTGGTCTGGTTTTGTATCGGGTGTCCGCGACAGCGCCTGCGCAGCTCGAGTCTTTTTATCGGGCAGAGCTCTCACAGCTCGGCTGGCAAGTCATCGAGCGCAATCCTGGTGAAGCGATCGAAATCAACGGGGTTCGCATGCTTTCGGCCGAGCGACAAGGCCGGGTGATCACCATTCTTTCGCGCCCCGACGAGGAGGGAGAGGCGCTGCTCACGATTCTCGCCTCGGAGCCCACAAGATGAATCGCAATGCAATGTTCGTGTCGGTGGCCGTAGCCGCCGTTGGCATGGTGCTCCTTGCCGTTTACATCAGGCAGTTCCAGCGCGAGACCTCGGGAGGCGAGCCAATTGCGCTTCTTACGATGCGGCAGGACGTCGCTGCCGGTGTTCCCCTCAACGAGCAAATGTTGGTGGTGAGAAGGCTGCCGGAGAGTTACGTGGAGACCCGCCAGGTTCTAGCGTCCGATCTGCCTCGAGTTCTGGGGGTTCGCGCATCCATTCCGCTCGAAGCCAATCAGACCCTTCTGTGGACGGATCTCGCCGGCTCGTCGCAGCATCGCACGGCGCTCTCGACTCGTATTCCGCGAGGGATGCGCGCGATGGCGATCACCGGCGCGGGTAGAAGCGCATTCGGCGAGCTCATGCGGCCCGGCGATCGCGTCGACGTCTTGCTCACCAAGACGAAATCGGGGTCTGAAACCAACATCGTGACCGTCCCCCTCCTTCAAAATGTTCTCGTACTTGCTGTCGGAAACGACTTCGATCCAATGGGCGCGGAGGTTCATCCCCGAGCGTCGGATTCCGTGACCCTTCTCGTGACGGTTGACCAATCGAGCTTGCTCGCTCAAGCGCGCCAGAACGCCACGCTGAGTCTCGCACTTCGGAACGAGAACGATCTCGCCATCAACGAAGGACTTCCAGAAACAAGCGATTCCGACATTCTCGAGCTCGAGAAGCGAGCGAGTCGACAGCGTCGTCTGAGAATCGAGAAGGTCGATTAGCGTGTGTCCCGCGGCGAAAACGACGCTGGTCTTCGGGCTCATGGGGCTCTTGGCGACAGCGGAGACGAGCGCAACTGCCGACATTGGAACGGAGCGTTCGATGGTGCTTCGGGTCGGTGAGCAGCGCAGTCTCCCCGCCGACGGGATTCGAAGCTACTCCGAGGGCGTGCCGGGCATCGCGGATGTCCGGGTGACCCGGGACCAGAGTCGATTCGTGATCGTGGGGAAGGCTGAAGGTAGCACCTCGCTTCTGCTCATCCGGGCCGACGGCGAACAAGTGCAATACACGATCCGCGTGGTTCCGGCCGATGCGAACAAGGGCTTCGGCGAGCGGGAGAACATCCGTTTGGATTTGTACTTCGTCATGATCCAGGACCGCTACAGTCACCAGATTGGTCTCAATTGGCCGGGCAACATTGGAAGCACGCTTATGCCATCCGAGGCCACGCTCGCGATTTCTGGCGGGTCCCAGCAGATTACGCAAAGCGCATTTCAGATTCTTCCACAGACGTTCTTGCCGAGCTTCGATCTCGCTCAGGCCAAAGGCTGGGCCAAGATGTATCGACAGGCAACGCTCGTTACGGCGAATGGGACCGAGGCTGTCTTCACCTCTGGCGGCGAATTCAACGTGCAGGTGCAGAACAACCTCACGGTCAACGTGCAGGCCATCGAGTTCGGTACGAAGGTGTCGGTGCTCCCCAAGTACGACGCCAGAACCGGACGAATCGAGCTCGAAATCGTTGCGGATGTATCAGACTTGGATGCCGAAAGAGGGGTTCGCGGAATCCCAGGTCGAATCACCTCGCACGTCGAAACTCTCGTAAATCTCGAGCTCGGCCAGTCGGTTTCGCTAGCTGGCATTAGGGCTCGCACCGAAAGGAGAAAGAAGGACGGTATTCCAGGACTGGCACTCGTACCGTTCATTGGGGCCATCTTTGGGAGCCACGGTCGCGAAACCGAAGACAACGAATCATACATGTTCGTGGTGCCATCGGTGGTCGATCCAGTGAGCCTCAGCCAACGCAATCGAGTCGAAGAAGCCCTGCGCGCGTACGACGGCTTTCACGGAGGAGTCGATGCCCACCAGCTCAAAGACCAGCCAAGGCTTGGTACCAAGAGCTCCTCATCCAATCGGCCGAGGACTGCACAATGACGGTCGGATTCTCGGTAAGCGTTCGTATGCCAGACGGCTCAGAGCGCAACTTCGACGTGGAGGGAACCGATTCTCTCAGCGTCGGTAGGGACCCGTCGTGCCACGTCGTACTTCCCTCACCTGCCGTGAGTCGCTTTCATCTGCAGGTCCTCCGTGGCGAAGATGGTCTACAGATCGTCGATCAGTCCTCCAACGGGACGCTCCTCGGAGACGAACGGGTCGGCGCCATGGGCGCTCCGCTTTCGCCCGGTGGCCAATTGCGAGTCGGACCGTATCTCTTGCGGATCGCCGTCCTAGGTAGAGTCGCGAACGATGGAACCTCATCTCCCGAGTTGCGAAGGAGGATCCATCGTTCGCTCTTGGATCATCTCGACCTCGCGGCTCTCGATGAGATCGACATGCAAGCAGCAGCACTGAGACCGCGCGTAATCGAGGCCCTGCAGCAGATCGTGTCCGCTCTGGCCCCGGACGTTTGTCCGGAGAGCGAGAAGGCGAGATTGGTCGCCGAGATGACTGACGAGGCGCTTGGACTCGGGCCTTTGCAGGAACTGCTCGACGACGATTCGGTATCCGAGATCATGGTAGTCGATCCCAACACGATCTACATAGAGAAGCACGGAAGGATTCGGCTGACTCCTCTGCGTTTCACCGATGACGAGTCCTGCCGTGCAGCCATCGAGCGGATCGTGACCCCCTTGGGCCGACGCATCGACGAAAGCACGCCTCTCGTCGATGCGCGCCTCAAAGACGGATCGCGCGTCAACGCGATCATCCCTCCACTCGCGATTCGCGGCCCCTGCATCACCATTCGCAAGTTCGCACGACGGCCGCTTCAGATGGAAGAGCTGGTCGAGCTTGGGAGCCTCAGCGCTCAAATGGCACGATTCTTACGAAGATGTGTCCGTGCCAGGAAGAACTTGATCATCTCGGGAGGAACGGGAAGCGGAAAGACGACATTGCTCAACGTTCTTTCCACGGAGATCGATCCGGGCGAGCGCATCGTCACCATCGAGGACGCCGCGGAGCTTTGCCTAGATCAGCCTCATGTCGTTTCTCTCGAATCCAAGCCGCGCAATCTCGAAGGCGTCGGTGGATACGAAATACGCGACTTGGTTAAGAACGCGCTGCGCATGCGTCCGGATCGGATCATCGTCGGGGAATGCCGTGCGGGCGAGGCCATCGACATGCTTCAGGCGATGAATACCGGCCACGAAGGATCGATGACAACCACCCACGCGAACAGCTCGGGCGAAGCTCTCAAGCGCATCGAGACGCTTTGCATGATGGCCGGCCTGGATCTGTCCCCCCGGACCATCCGCGAACAGATCGCGAGCAGCATTCACATCGTGGTTCAGCAAAGCAGGTTTTCCGATGGAACACGCAGGCTTACGTCCGTAACTGAGGTTGGCGCCTTGGGCGCCGACGGCGAGCTCATCCTACACGACATCTTCTCCTTTCACAGGACCGGAACGAGCGCGAGTGGCGAAGTCATGGGCGTTCACCGGACCACGGGCTACGTGCCGAGCTTTCTCGACGAGTTCATCGCTCAGGGCCTGATCGACGGCGGGGAGTACCTGTGAGACTCGAATCGATCCCACTGCTCATTCTCACGGCCGCGCTTCTGTTCGTGAGTTGCGGATTGATCACGTACTTGGTGCTCTCAGCAGAGGATAGTGCGGCGCGGCGCCTATTTCGACGATACACGCATCGTTTGGATCGTCATTCCGGGTTTCTCTTGATGTCGCGCACGGGCACGGAGGTCGCCCGAATGCAGCTCATCGTCGGAGCTCCGGTCGCCGCGTTTTCGCTGGTCGCGCGCAGTCCTGCGCTGACGCTCGTCGCGGCGGCGATCTTCGGTAATTCCTCCCTTCGTCCTCTGGAAGCGGCACGAGGCAAGAGTCGCTCAGCTCGAGAGGCAGCTCGACACCTGGCTCCTCATGCTGGCCAACGCGTTGAAGGCGACTTCTTCGGTAGGTGAGGCGATCGCCTCGACCGTCGCGTTGGTGCCCAAGCCATTCAGTGAAGAGGTAGACCTTCTCGTCAAAGAGATTCGGCTCGGCGCTCCGTTGGATCGGGCAGTCACTGCGCTTGCGAGAAGAATCAATAGCACGGTGGTGTCCGGTGCTCTTTCGACCATCATCGTCGCACGGCGAACAGGAGGCGACTTGCCAAAGACCTTGGAGCGAGCGTCTGCCGCGCTGCGCGAGTCCGCTCGGCTCGAAGGCGTCCTTCGAACCAAGACGGCCGAAGGGAGAGGACAGGTCTTGGTTCTCGCGTCGGTTCCTTTCGTCCTTTGCGTGATCATTTCCTGGCTCGATCGAAGCTGGTTCGATCCGATGATCCACCACCCCATCGGCAAGGGCATCCTGCTGAGCTGCGCAGCCGCGTGGATGTTCGCCACCGGTTGGGCCTATCACATCGTCAAGGCGGACTTGTGATCGAGCGACTCGACCTCTTGCTGGCATTGTCCGCGCTCGCATTCTTGGGAGGCACCTCTGCATTCTGCTTCCAGCTGGCGAAGAGGCCGGTTGCTCCTCGTCCGAGCTTGGGAGCCAGGGGCCTCAAGCGCGCGAGAGCGCTTCGGCGAAGTACGGTTTTCGCGCTCGTCGAACCGCTTCTGCGAGCTCTCGCCGCCTGGATCGCGATTCTTCCCATCACTGTCCTTCGCGCTCGTTGTCGCCGATCCTTGACACATGCTGGCAACTACTTGGGCCTTTCCGCGGACGAGCTCCTCGCAGGCTGCGTCTTGTCGGGAGTTGCAGCCGGTCTCGGCGCATGGCTCGCCTGCGATCGACTGGAGCTCCCGCGGGAGATGGCGATCTTCGCATTTTGCCTGGGGGCCATCGCACCTTGGATTCGCGTCCTCGTCGTGGCTCAGAATCGGGCCAAGAGTGTGGGTCGGGCGCTGCCGGGAGCGGTCGATCTAGCGGCGATGTGCATGAGCGCCGGTCTCGATTTTCCAGGAGCCTTCCGCCGGATCGTGGAGAGCTCATCTGACCCTGACGATCCGGTGATAGAGGAGTTCGCGCGCGTGCTGCAAGAGCTCGAGCTCGGACAGACTCGCAAGAGCGCGATGGAAGGACTCGCAGGGCGAGTGCCAACCGAGCAGGTGCGCGAGTTCGTCAACAGCGTCGTGCAGGCTGAGGAGAAAGGGAGTCCACTTGCCAGCGTGCTCACCGTTCAAGCGCACACGCAGCGATTGCGCCGGAGTGTAGCCGCTGAAGAGACAGCTTCGGAGGCGGCTCTGATGCTCTTGGGGCCGATGACGCTGATTTTCCTTTGCGTGATAGTGCTTCTCTTAGGGCCCGTGGTCGTCAGGTTCATGACGGGAGGCTTGGGTCCATCGTGAGCGCTGAACCGGCAAAGCGTCGCCAAGTACTGCTCGCGCTGCTGGCCGCGTCGACACTCCTGCCGCTCGCGTCATTGCTTCGAGACTCGGAAGCCCCCGCTGCCATCGATAGCTTGCGGGTCGAATACCCCGAGCTCTTCCTCGAAGTCCCCTCGTGTTCTCATGCGGATCGCGCGTTGGCTTCCGCTCGTCGGTCTGAAGAGCTTGCCCAGGTTCGCGCCGACCGATACCCCTACGATCCGGCCGACGGGATTCTCGCGGTGCGACTCTACGCGATGGCGGAAGCATGTTATCGGCTTGGAGGACTGGATAGCTCGGCTTCCCGTGTACGCGATGCCGCGTCGACCATGACGTTGCGGCTCAATACAGACTACGCAGCGGCGCGACTCAGTCTGGCGAGATCCCTCGAACAAGAGCGCTGGTCATCCGTGCTTCACGAAGTTCACCGACTGCTGCGACTGACCCATCACCTTGGGAGGAACGAATATGTGGAGTGGCTCGAGCGCATCCTCGGAAGAGCATCGGCCAGAGCGACCGAGGCTTCGTAGCGATAGAAGCGGATGCTTACTCATCCTTTGTGTCGGGTTACTGGCTGGATGTCACCGAGGGCCGGTCGCCGACAACTCCAGTCTCACCGCAGAGCTCTCCAACATAAGCGGAGAGGAGCTCTTCCGTTTGGGTGTTTGGCATGCGACGTCAGGTGATCTACTCCGCGCCGAGCAGTACCTCGGCGCGGCGCTCCAGCGCGGACACGACGCACGGAAGGTCACCTACTGGCTATTGCGCGTCTGCACCGCCGCCAGCCGCTACCAATCCGCGCTCACGCATGCTCGACAGTATCTCCGTGATCATCCCCATGATTGGTCTCTTCGATTGGTGGCGGCGAGTGTCTACGAAGCGTTGGGAAACATCGAACGCGCGCAATCCGAATTGGAGCGCATCGTGCAGGCGGCCCCTCAAAACCCACTGCCTCACTACAGGCTTGCTCTGCTCTATCAGGTCCGCGAACCCGAACAGGGTCGAGCCAGAAAGCACCTCGAAGCCTATCTCGCGCTGACCCCGCAGGGCCCGCACGCGGCCGAAGTCCGCGCGACGCTCGATGAGACTGTCACGGTTTCGGAGGGACCCGCGCTCGTGCAGGATCTGAACACGAGCGAACGTGAAAGCGTAGGTCTGCAGTGAGTATTCCCCGCGACGTGTTTGGTCAGACGGTGGCCGCCCTCTTCGCGCCGATCAGTGGCTACTTGGAGGGAGAAGAGGTGAGCGAGATTCTGATCAATGGCCACGACGAGATCTATGTAGAGAAACGAGGACGCCTGCATCGTACGCAGAGCGCGTTTGCTTCAGAGCATGCTCTCATGTCGGCTCTGCGAAACCTGTCCCAGTTCGTCGGCCGTGAGCTGTCGAGTAGGCAGCCAATTCTGGAAGCCAGGCTTCCTGATGGTTCTAGAGTCGAAGCGATCATTCCGCCGGCGGCTTCGAACGGGCCGATCGTGTGTATAAGACGCTTCCAACAACGGCAGCTCACGTTGAGTCGGCTCATCGACCTGGGCGTCCTCTGTGCGAGCACAGCGGGTCTCCTCCGCCAGGCCGTTTCCGAGAGGCACAACGTCATCGTGGCGGGCGGAAGCGGCGCAGGCAAGACATCTCTTCTCAATGCTCTTGCTGCAATGGCTCCGAAGGATGAACGCGTCGTCGTAATCGAGGACGCGCGCGAGCTACAGTTGCCTCTCCCGCACGTCGTTCATCTGGAGGCGCAGCCGGCCGATGATCGAGGTCACGGTGCGGTCACCATTCGTGACCTCTTCAAGGCGACACTTCGCATGCGCCCCGACCGAATAGTCATTGGTGAAATTCGGGGCGGCGAGGCGCTCGATCTGATCCAGGCGATGACTTCGGGGCACCGAGGATGTCTGTCGACGGTGCATGCCACCCTCCCGATCGATACGCTCACGCGGTTGGAAACCATGGCACTGATGAGTGACGTGGAAATGCCGATCAACGTGCTTCGAGCACAGATCGCTTCTGCCGTCGACACGGTGATTCAGGTTGCAAGACGACAAGACGGCTCGCGACACGTTTCGCATGTCGCGGCGATTCTCGGCTACGATCGCAAAGATGGCTATCAAATACATCATGCGTTCGAAAGCGCGTCCCAGCGAGCGAGCGCGTGAGCGAGCCGCCGACCATTCTCATTCCGGATATCGACGAGGAGACGACCCTCGTTGAAGCTCGAAATTCCAATCTCGATTGGCGGGCAGCGGGGTTCACCAACGAACGAGGTTCATCTCCGACGAATCCTGCTGGAAGAACCAGCACATCGCGCAGCGGTCTGGGTCTTCGCTGGCGGTTCAGCCTTCGTCGGAGCGCTGAAGGCATCGTGCTCTCCGGAGTCGTCTCTGGCTTCTGCCTCTTGGGATACCAGCAGTGGCGCATCGCCGAATCCATCCGCAGATCGATCGACGAGCTGAGCGCAGTCGAATCGCCCCCCGAGCAGCACGAAGTCAATCCTTTGCCGGAACGAGCGCCGTCGCAAATCAATCTCCAAGCAGATCGTGATTCGGTGAGCCGAGAGATCCTGGAGGCGAAGATCGACCAGATGGAGAGCCTCGGCGCGGCCCTGATTCGTGCCAACGACTTCGGCGGCGCGTTGAACCACTATCGCGACCTAGCTCGCGCACTTCCGCAGCAAAGTGTGTTCCGCGATCTCGTCGTAGTCTTGCAGTCAAAGATGCGGTGCGAGCATTCGCTTTCTCTCACCAAGGGGAGATGCCCGTGATGCACCGGACCATGGCTGTCGCGAGTGCGCTGACACTCGTGTCCTGCGCGGACGCCCAGACCATGGCCCAGTCGTTCTCGATTGCATTCATCGTCGAGTCGGACCCCGGTCTCCCAGTCGAGGGAGTGAACGTGTTCGTCGACGGGAAGTCGATCGGCAAGACCGACTCGAATGGGGCGGTGCGGGCGGAAGTTGTCGCTTCTTCCGGAGAGACACTCCGAATCGAACACGAATGCCCCAAGGACCATCGAGCGACTGAGGATCCAACGACTATACGCTTGCGCGAGCTCGAGGGAATCGAGGAATCCGCTCCGAGCGGCATCCAAGTCACGCTGAAGTGCAAGCCGTCACGGCGACTCGCGGTGTTCGTCGTGACAGCCAGGAACGGGCCAGATCTCCCGATTCTGATCGACGGAGATGAAGCGGGACGAACAAACGGACTCGGCGTGACGCAGATCTCACGATGGGGTATTCCGGGGACGGAGTACTCGCTCGAAATCGATACCCGCGCGGATCCGCGCCTTCTTCCTCGGTCGCCCGTCCGCGTCTTCACACTCCCTGACGCTCACGAGATTTTCGTGGTGAATGAGTCGTTCGAGCTAGAGGAACGACGCAGGCACGGGCAAACGCGGCGAGCTCGAATCACCAAAATTGAGTAGTCGCCTCGCTGCGTACTATAACCCGAGGCATGGGGGACCGGGCAGACGTGGTGGTCGTAGGGGCGGGGCTTTCTGGGCTCTGTGCTGCGCGTAAGCTCCGAGCCGGAGGCGCGTCCGTGCTCGTAGTCGAAGCCAGAGATCGCGTAGGAGGTCGGACTCGCACCGAACAGATCGGGCGAGGACACTTCGATCTTGGGGGTCAATGGGTTGGGCCTGGGCACAAGCGCGTTCATGCGCTTGCCAATGAGCTCGGTATCCAGACTTTCCCCACGTACACCGACGGGAGGAAGGTTCTCGAGCTCGAGGGCAAGGTCTCGACTTACAAGCGAGCGATTTCTTCCATGTCGGTGCCCAATCTCATTCAGATGCAGGGGGCACTCAGCTACCTCAATCGAGTTCGAAAACGAATTTCCCCATCGGCGCCCATGAGTGCCGAAGGCGCGGAGGCGCTCGATGGCGAGACGCTCGAGACCTGGCGATCGCGGTTCGTGAAGTCGGGCAAGATCAGCGCGGTGATGGATGCGGTGATTCGCACGATCTTCGGCGCGGAGGCTCGCGACCTGTCCGCACTCTATTTCCTCATGCATCTCAATGCCGGGGGTGGCTTCCTCAGTCTTTCCGAAGCGCGCGGCGGTGCGCAGCAAGATCGATTCGTGTCAGGAGCGCAGTCGATATCTCGCGCACTTGCCGACGAGCTGGGCGATGCGCTGAAGCTCGGTGTAGCCGTTCGCAAGTTGGTGCAGGGCGAGGATTGCGTAGACGCGGTGTCTGATGATCTAGTGCTTGGCGGACGATACGCGGTCGTTGCGATCCCACCGCCACTCGCGGCGCGCATCGAGTATCAGCCGTCGGTTTCGGTCGGTCGCGATCAACTCACCCAGCGCTTCGCGATGGGCGCCGCGGTCAAGGTGCTCGTGACTTACGAGCGCGCGTTCTGGCGCGAAGCTGGATTCTCTGGTGAAGTCGTGAGCTCTGACGGGCCCCTCAGCGTCGTTTACGACAACACCTCCCATGATCGGCAGCAACCTGCGTTGGTCGGCTTCGTGGTGGGAAGCCAGGCTCGTCGATGGTCCGCGCAGCCCTTGGCGGACCGCAAGCGCCGAGTCGTGGGCGCTCTCAAACGCTACTTCGGGGAAGAGGCAGAGTCCCTTCAGGAGTATCGAGAGCTCGACTGGGGCGCGGAGCCTTGGTCCCGGGGCTGTCCTGTCGGGGGATTGCCTCCTGGCATGCTCACACACTCCTTTGCGCACCTCCGAAAGCCGGAGGGACGAATCCATTGGGCCGGCACCGAAGCCGCGACCGAATGTATCGGTTACATGGAGGGCGCGATCGAATCGGGCGAACGCGCCGCCGAGGAGATCCTCCGCCGCCTCTAATCCAACTACGGAGCCCGGCACCGTTCAGGCGCTGAGCGCGAGTGAGACGGTGACGTCTTTCGACGCGGGCGTGTAGCTGCCCTCTGCGTAGCTGTCGAGCGGGACCAGCACGTTGGCTTCGGGAAAGTAGGTTGCGACGCAGCCTCTCGGGATGGGGTAGGGAACTACCGTGAAGCGGGGCGCGACGCGGACATTGCCGCCGAAGTCGTTGGTGATGTCGACTTTCGCACCCGCCGGAAAGCCAGCATCCCGCATGTCGCTCTCGTTCATCAAAATCACGCGACGTCCGCCTCGAATCCCCCGATACCGGTCGTCGTTCCCGTACACCGTGGTGTTGTACTGGTCGTGAGTTCGTACGGTCATCATTCGAAACGATCCATCGGGAAGACCGAGATCCGGTGCCAGGTTGACCGTGAACTTGGCTTTGCCGCTATCGGTATTGAACTTGCGTTCGCGAGCAGCGTTGTGGAGATGGAAGCCGCCGGGCTCTCGAACACGCGTGTTGAAGTCTTCGAACCCGGGGATCGTCTGGGCGATCAGCTCGCGAATACGATCGTAGTCCTCGATCAGCCAACACCAGCTCACCGGGTTTTCCGGACCAAGAACTCGCTGCGCGAGCCAAGCCACGATCCCAGGTTCGCTGTAGAGTTGTGGGTGCGCAGGTTTGAGGCGCCCTCGTGAGGAGTGGACGACGCCCATCGAGTTCTCCACCGTGACGAACTGCGGGCCGTACGCCTGTTCGTCGATCTCCGAGCGCGCGAGACAGGGGAGAATGAACGTCCACTTGTTGTGAATGAGATGGCTGCGGTTGAGCTTCGTGCTCACGTGAACCCGCATCTCGCAAGCTTCGAGTGCGCGCGCGGTGCGCGCCGTGTCGGGCGTCGCTTGAAGGAAGTTGCCACCCATGGCGAAGAACAACCTTGCCCGCCCGTCGAGCATCGCATGGATCGCTTCAACCGTGTTGAAACCGTCGTCACGGGGCGGGTCGAATCCAAACACTTCTCGGATGCGGTCGAGCAGCACTTTCGGTGGGCGGTCGTGAATCCCCATCGTGCGGTCGCCTTGGACGTTGCTGTGGCCGCGGACAGGGCAGGTGCCGGCACCAGGTATCCCGATGCTACCCCGCATGAGAAGGAGATTGACGATTTCCCGAACGTTGCCGACGCCGTTCTTGTGCTGTGTGAGCCCCATGGCCCAGCAGACGATCGTCCTGCGGCTGCGAATGATGATTTGGATGGCGCGTTCGAGCTCATCTCGGTCGATGCCAGCCGACTCGATGAGCGCGTCGATGTCCTGAGACTCGAGGTGGGCTCGGAGCTCAGCGAAGCCCTCCGTGTAGAGGCCGATGAAGTCCTCGTCCAGAACCTCGCCGGGACGCTCCTTCTCTAGCTCCAGCAGCAGGCACATCAGCGCCTTGAGCAATGCGACGTCGCCGTTGATCTGAACTTGGAGGAAGAGGTCCGCGATCTGCGTGCCGCCCGTCAGAACCTGGCCTGGGCTCTTTGGGTTCACGAAACCCATCAGACCCGCTTCGGGGAGCGGATTGATGGCGATGATCTTGGCACCGTTCTTCTTGGCCTTCTGCAGTGCCGTCAGCATGCGTGGATGGTTCGTGCCCGGGTTCTGCCCCATGACGATGATCGTATCGGCCTCATGAATGTCGTCGAGTGTGACAGAGCCCTTGCCGATGCCCACGGTTTCGCCGAGACCGACACCGCTCGACTCGTGGCACATGTTCGAACAGTCCGGCAGGTTGTTCGTGCCGAACGCCCGCACGAAGAGTTGGTATAGAAACGCCGCCTCGTTGCTGGTGCGGCCCGAGGTGTAGAAGACCGCTTCGTTCGGAGAGTCGAGGTTCTTCAGTCCGGTGGCGATGCGATCGAACGCCTCGTTCCAATCGATCGGTTCGTAGAAACGCGAACCCGGGCGAAGCATGAGCGGTTCGGTGAGGCGGCCCTGCAGACCCAACCAGTAGTCGGACTTCCTAGCCAGATCGTCGATGCTGTATTTCTGGAAGAACTGCCAATCGAGATGATGCCGAGTCGCCTCCCAGGCGGCCGCCTTGGCGCCGTTCTCGCAGAATTCGGTCAGAGCGGCGCGATCGTCGGGATCAGGCCAAGCGCAACCGGGGCAGTCGAAGCCGTCGGTTTGGTTCATCCGAGCGAGGATGCGAACGGCAGCCGGTATCGAGTGCCCGTGCTTCAGCATGTGTGCAAACGCCGAGCGTACCGACGCCAGCCCTGCAGCCTTGGTCTGGGGTGCACCGACACGAAGGTTGTCTTCGGTGTCTGGCGGCTCCGCGCTGCTCGGTCGCTCGGGGGCCATCAACCGACCTCGACCTGCGCGAGCTCGGTCTCGCCCGACTCATCGACAATGCGTTCGGCGCGTGAGTAGACGTTGAATCGGTTTTCGCGGGCGAAGCCTATGAGCGTCAGATCGAATCGGCGCGCCGTTTCGATTGCCAAGCTCGATGCAGCGCCGATTGCAACCAGGATCGGGAAACGCGCTCGGACCGTCTTCTGTACCAACTCGAAGCTCGCCCGGCTGCTCACGACCACGAACGAACTTTGTGGCCCGAAGACCGCTCGGTGGAGCCATGCGCCCAGGAGCTTGTCGAGAGCATTGTGTCGGCCCACATCCTCGCGGTGGAGTAGCAGCTCGCCGCGGCCATCGAAAAGCGCGGCTCCGTGCGTTCCGCCAGTGTGCCGAAACCAGGCCTGTGACTCCTCCAAAGAGCTCAATGCTCGTCGCACGGCGGCCGGGCTGAACCCATCGCCTTCGATGGAGATGCGCTCACAGCCCTCGCTTGAAAGCGATTCGACGGTACGTTCGCCGCACACACCGCAAGCGCTAGTCACCGTGAGGTTCCTTTCGAGCAACCTGGACGGAACCACGACGTTCGCCCTCAAGACCGCTCGAACCACGTTGTGAGGCGTCGCGGACCGAGCGCAGTGGCGGATGCTGACGATATCGGAGACACCGGCGACGACACCCTCGGCATAGAGAAACCCGGTTACGAGATCATGGTCGTGTCCAGGCGTACGCATGGTCATTGCCAAGGGTACCTCGCGGCGCTGATGTGCTTCGCCGTACTCGAGGATGATCTGCAGCGGTTCCTCGACGGCGACTAGGTCGCTACTCACCTCCCGGCGCTGGCGTTCGACGCGCTCGACCGTAGTCGTTGCAACCGGGGTCCGTGCCATGACCCAGCAAGCCTACAGCGCATCAACGGTTCAAAAAAGGGGACGACAGCCTTTTTGACGTCGTCGACTAGTAGATGCCCGGGATGATCCGGTACCGGACCTTCTCACAGTAGCGCGTCCAGTCGGCGCCGTACTTCTTGGAGCAGAAGTTGTGGTCTCGTCGCTCGCGGTGGATCAGCAGAATCGCGAAATAGATCGGGTAGAAATACGGAAGCGGCGAGCCGAAGAGGCAGGGAAGTGACCAGGACAGGGCCATCAGGATGTCGCCCACGTAGTTGAAATGTCGCGACCAGCCCCAGAAACCTGACAGCAACAATCTGCCACCTTGCTTCGTCTGGATGTACTCGACCTTCTTGCCCCAGATGCGAGCGTTCTCCGGGTCTTTGCGGAATCTGTGCTTCTGTAGATTGACGACCCGGAAGATGTACAGGCCGAGGATGTTCACGCCGATGATCAAAATGGCGCCCCACCAGGGCAGTGAGTGAGCTCGATCGATGAGGTAGTGCGCTTGCAGCGAGTACGTCATCGGAACCCAGACCAAGTCACCGAACGCCAGCATGTAGCCGAAGTTCTCGTGCTTGATGTCCATCGTGGTGAGGATGGCCTCTTCGTTCCAGAAGTAGTCGATGATGTAGAACATCTGGAAGAGCCAGACGAGGATCATCGAGGTCGAAACGAAGCCGTACTTTTCGTACTGAACGTAGGCGAACGAAGTGTTGATCAGCACCCAGAGAATCAGTCCTGGTCGCGCTTCACAGAAGATCTTCAAGTCGAGGCCATCTCGACCGGGCGGAACGCGAGGGTTGTGACCGGTGCCCATCCAAAAATCGTGAATGAACTTCCCGCTCAGATGGCGCGATTGCCCATGCCGAAGGCCGTACCAGTAGAGAAAGGCGCTGAACGCGAAGACGAAGATCGTCATTACGCTGATCAATGCACCGAACTCGTCATGGAGATCACGAATCGAGAACAACCCCGACCAGTGCAGGATGGCGACGGCGATGAAGGTCACGATGAGCGAGAACAGACCATTCATCCGGTAGGGAAGACGGCTTTCATCGGGAAGCTCTGCGCCGAGGACCTCGCGCCCCGGCGCAAATCGCTGAAGGAGCGCTTGGAAAGAGAACCAGACTCCGTAGATCGCCGCTGCCCGCCAACTGGGCATCATCGCGTCTCGGAAGCCTGCCCAGTCCGCCTCGGGGACGGGAAGCACGGCTCCATCGTTGAAGCGCACCGCGAAGAAAAGGTAGGCCGTGAAGAGGGGGAGCCCGAAAATCATCGCGAAGTTTCCTGGGACTCCGCCGAACTCCAGCTTCTGCTTCTGCTCGTTCATCGGCGCGACTCTAAGACAAATCAGGGTCGGTGCGACAGCAAGTGCAGAATTTTGGCCAAACTCGGCCGGAAGAGGCCGAGTTTGGGGTAAATTGGGCCCTTCGTTCGATGATCATCGTCACAGGCACCAAACGTTCCGGCACCTCGATGTGGATGCAGCTCCTGAGCGCTGCCGGCTTTCCGCCCATCGGAGATGCCTTTCCACGTAACTGGGAGACCACGCTGAAGGACGCGAATCCTGGAGGGTTCTGGGAGTCCGAGCTGCGAAGGGGGATCTTCTACAAGACGAACCCGGACCCGAAGACCGGGACCTACCTTTTCCCGGACCAGACCGCACGGCATGTCGTCAAGGTGTTCATCCCCGGACTCATCAAGACGGATCGCGCTTTCATCGGGAAGGTGATCGCCACGATTCGCCCATGGCGTCAGTATGTCCGCTCTGTGAACCGGCTCTATGCGATGGAGCGCGAGGCCCAGGAGGCGGCACGCAGGGATCCGGACAAACCCTTGCCGCCTGCGGTCTTCATGCCTCCGACCATCGAATGGTGGGTGGAGAATTTCTCATTGTTCAGCGACATCGTGACTAGGCGCTATCCATTCTACATGGTCGCCTACGACACGGTGATCGAGCACCGCGAGGAGACTTTGCGCTCCGTTATCGGGTGGCTTGGAGACGGTGATGTCGACGCAGCGATCCGGCATGTGGAGCCCGCGCTCCGAACCCAGGATCGAGCGAACGACGATCAGATCAGCGATGATGAGCAAGGCATCGAGCCCGAAGCCATCGCGGTGTTCGACGCGCTCTACGAAACCGTGCTGACGCAAGCTCCTCTCGAACAGGCGTTCGTCGATCGCCTGAATGCCGCCAACGACTTACTTCAACCGAAGATCAGCGAGGCCCTCAAGCAGGTGGCCCAGGCCCAGCTCGAACGGAGGCGTTTCTTCGAAGAGCGACGTGCCAGCAAGACGCAGCCATTGTGAGGCGCAGGCCAAGGGGCGCGAGCTCACCGGCTCACGCCCTGCGATTCTCGTGGTCAACAAGATCGACCAGACCCAGAGCTTCGCTCTCAGCAAGGCCCAGCTGGACGCCGCGAGCAAGCTGCGCTGGCACCTCATCCAAACGAGTGCGAAGTCAGGGGCCAACGCGGCTCAAGCATTCACGAAACTGGCCCGACTGATGGTCGAAGCCAGAAAGGCAACGGAATGAATAGGTTTCAAGACAAGACTGTTGTGATCACCGGGGCGAGTAGTGGGATCGGCGAGTCCTCGGCCCGCAAGTTCGTGGCAGAAGGCGCGCGGGTCGTCGTGGCGGCTCGGAGCTCGGAGCCGCTCCAGCGATTGGTGCGAGAGCTGGGGGTCGATGTCGCCCACCCCGTGCCGACCGATGTCTCGGATTTGGGCGCGTGTGAACGCTTGCTGGCGGAAGCGAAGTCGAGGTTCGGGACCATCGACATTCTCGTCAACAACGCGGCGCAGAACTACCGAGGGGCGGTCGAGAATCTTCCGATGGACCAAATGCTTCAAATGCTGCACGTGAACCTGCGCGCACCCATGGTGTTGACCCGTCTCGTCTTGCCGACGATGCGCGCGCAAGGTTCCGGAACCGTGGTGAACGTCGCATCGCTCGCCGGCCGCTTTCCGCTCGAGGACGAGGCCACCTATTCGACGACGAAATTCGGACTTCGAATCTTCTCTTTCGCGCTGGCCGAGGAGCTTCGCGACACGGACGTTCGCATTTGCGTAGTTTCGCCCGGCCCCGTCGATACGGGATTCATTACCGATGCAGGCGTCATCGAGTCGGTTCCACCACTGGTCTTCTCTCAGCCGATGAGCACGGCAGACGAGATTGCCGACCTCATACTGGACTCGGCTGCCGATGGCGCGAGGGAGAGGGTGAAGCCGGCGCTCGGGGGCAAGCTCGCCACGCTTGGCTACCTGCTACCCTCGCTGCGGCGGTTGCTCATTCCGGTACTCGAACGAAAAGGCGAGCGAGAGAAGAAGAAGTACATCTCCCGCCATTCGAAGTAATCGGCTTCTTTGCACTCGCGCGGTTGTGCCAGGCGCTCCATGTGCAGTTGAGTTTATGAGTGGCGACCCCTACACTGAGAGCACCTTTTGGAGGTTCTGGGGAGGTCGCTATGGGTTGGTTGCTCGGGTTCCTGGTGGTCGTCGGTGGGCTGCTTGCTTGGTTTGGCGGCATGTACAACGGCCTGGTGAGTCTGCGAAATCGCTTCAAGAACGCGTTCGCTCAGATCGATGTGCAACTCAAGCGGCGCCATGACTTGATTCCAAACCTCGTCGAAACAGCCAAAGGTTATCTGACGCACGAGCGCGCAACGCTAGAAGCGGTCATCTCGGCCAGAAATTCCGCCGAAGGCGCGCGGAGCAACGCTGCCGCCGATCCGGGTAACGCCCAGGCCATGCAGAAGCTCTCGACCGCCGAAGCAGGGCTTAGCGGCGTGCTCGGCCGATTTTTCGCTCTTTCGGAGGCGTATCCGGACCTCAAATCGAACCAGAACATGATGCAGCTTTCCGAAGAGCTCTCGACTACCGAGAACAAGATCTCCTTCGCGAGGCAGGCCTTCAACGACGCCGTGATGCAATACAACAACAAGTGCGAGATGGTGCCGTCGAACATCGTTGCCGGCATGTTTGGATTCCATCGTGCCCAGTTCTTCGAGGTCGCGTCCGAGGATGAGCGCGGGCCAGTCAAAGTTCAGTTCTGAGCGATGGACTTCTTCGAGGAGCAAGCCCTCGCGCGGAAGCGTACGCTGCGCTTGACGCTTCTCTTCGCCGCTGCGGTCGTCGGGGTCATTCTCTGTGTGTATGTCCTCGCGATGATCTTCTATGGATTCGCAGCGACCGATGCTGCCGGGGTGGCCTACGTGGTTGGCGACTACGACCGCGTGCGCCCTGCAATCCTGGCCCTGTGGAACCCCCGTGTGTTCCTCTTCGCCGTAGGCACCACGGTCACCGTGGTAGGCCTGGGCTCGCTCTACAAGATCGCGCAGTTGCGAGGTGGGGGCTCGATGGTTGCCCAAAGCCTCGGAGGACGAAGAGTAGACCAAGACTCGACGAAGCTCGAGGAGCGACGCCTGCTCAACGTGGTCGAGGAGATGGCCATCGCGTCGGGCATTCCAGTTCCTGAGGTTTACGTGCTCGACCGGGAGCCCGGGATCAATGCATTTGCTGCTGGCAATACAACCAGTGATTCCGTCATCGGGGTTACCAACGGAACGCTTCAACTCTTGAAGCGAGACGAGCTTCAAGGCGTGGTCGCGCACGAGGTGAGTCACATCCTCAATGGAGACTCACGCATCAACGTCCGTGCGATTGGGCTCCTCCATGGGATCTTCTTGCTCGCACTCATTGGTCGATTCCTGATCCGTGGTTCGACCTACAACCGAAAGAAGGAAGGCGCTGGCGTCGTTTTGCTCGGGCTCGGCCTTCTATCGATTGGTTCGATTGGGGTCTTTTTTGGGCGCATGATCCAAAGCTCGATCTCGCGGCAACGCGAGTTGCTCGCCGATGCGTCGGCCGTGCAGTTCACACGCGACACCGAGGGGCTCGTCGGCGCGCTAAAAAAGATTGGCGCCGCCGGTGCGAGCTCATACCTCGAAACGCCGAGGGCCGATGAGGCGAGCCACATATTCTTTTCCGACGCGATTCGTCGATTGCGGCTCTTCTCGGGGCTGTTCCGAACACATCCGCCGCTCGGCGTTCGCATCCGAAAACTAGAGCCTCACTGGGATGGCGAGTTTGCGGACGTCGAGCTTCCACAGATCTCGGAAGGCATGAGCACCCCGCCCGACGCACTGCTCGCCCGAGTCAACGCGTTCGCGGAGGCTCCGACGGAGGAATCGGTGAGCCACGCGATCGAGCACATAGGCAGCCCGCGTCCGGAGCAGATCAGGTTTGCCCGCTCGCTTCATCAGGCCCTGCCCGAGCTATGGATTCACGCAGTTCACCAGGCTCCGATGGCACAGGCGGTCGTTTTCGGGCTGCTGCTTGCACAGGACGAGCAGCTCCGCGGAACCGAGCTGATTCGCCTGGCGGAGCTCACTGACTCGGAGATGGCCGACCTCACGCTTCGGTTTCACTCCGAGGCGCTGCAGCGCTCATCCGCCGAAAAGATCGCGCTGGTCGACATGGCGATGCCAACCCTTCGGACCTTGTCGGTCCCGGAGTACGCGCGCTTCCGCACCGTCATCGATGCTCTGATGCAGAGCGACCGCCGTATCGACTTGTTCGAATACACCTTGAGCCGAATGATTCGCCGTCATCTCGGCAGGTACTTCGAAGGGGCTGGGCCAACGTCCCTACGGTTTCGATCACTCCGAGCGCTCTTGCCCGACGCGCGAGTCTTGCTCGCCACCTTGGCGAGGGCGGGCAGCCGAACGGACGCGGAGGCCGAGCGCGCCTTTCGCCACGGGGCGCGGACGCTCCAACTCCAGGAATCGGCAGGGGCCCTCTTGCCGCCCGAGCAGTGCAGCCTGGCTGCGGTCGATCGGGCGCTCGAGCGGTACGATGCCGCTACCCCGGCCCTGAAGCGAGACATCATGCTGGCTTGCGCGGCAACCGTCATGGCAGACGACCAAGTGACCGACCGGGAAGCGGAGCTCCTCAGAGCCATTGGAGACGCACTCGATTGCCCCGTACCGCCCTTCGTCCAATCGAGCTAGCATGGGCCGCATGGAGACTCGAAGCGTCTACGAAACCGACGACGAAGTACAAGCTCTGGCCCTTCAAGAAGCCCTGGAATCCGATGGGATCGCGGCGGTCTTGGTCAATCACCGAGACACCGCGTACCCGGGCATCACCGACCGGCAGCGGCACGGGACCGAGATTCGTGTCGAGCTCGATCAAGTCCAGATGGCGACGGAGCTCATCGAGGAGTTCCTGGCGGCCCAGCCCGTTGAAGGGCCCCCGATCGCGCCGCCCCCGGACTCGAACCCGACCTCCGGGGTGGCAGGACCCGGTTGGTTGGTAATCACTCTGATATTCCTAGGTTTATTGGGAGCAGCGGCTTATTTACTAAGTGGAAAATAAGCCTTGGTTCCGGTTCCATTTTGCGCTATAAATTTACGGTTAGTAAAGGAAGCGCACGATGGTTGTTACAGAGACATACGGCCTCAGGGAGCTCGCGAAGCTACTCAACTGGAACCCCGCTCACTGCAAGGTGATCCTCAAACAGCTAGGTGCTGATCCGGCGCAACCGATCGACCAGGACACGGCTGCCAAGGTCGCCAGCAAGATTCGCCGTCCCTGGCCGCCGCAAGCTGCCTAACTCGGCTCTTCTCGAATCAGTGCCGCAGCGCGTTCGCCGATCATCATGCTCGGTGCGTTCGTATTGCCACCAGGAACCGTCGGCATGATCGACGCATCTGCAACGCGTAGTCCTTCGATGCCGCGAACTTTCAGCTTCGAATCCACGACTGCCATTTCGTCGACCCCCATCTTGCAGCTACCGACAGGATGATAAACCGTCATCGCGCGTAGGCGGATCTCTTCTGTGAGCTCGGTGTCGCTCGAGCGCTCTGCGCCTGGACTCAGCTCCTCACGCAAATGCTCTGCGAGCTCCGGGTGCGCGCAGATCTCTCGGCACTTGCGGGTCGCGGTCAACAACAACTGCAAGTCCTCGGGCTCTTCGAGAAAATGAGGATCGATCCGTGGCGCTTGGTCCGGTCTGTTCGACGCGAGCAGAACCTCGCCTCGGCTCTTCGGGTAGATCAGCGTCGGCATCACCGTGAGACAGTGACCCGTGTCGATGTAGGGGCGTTCAGGACCATCTTGGTTCGGCGACGGGTATCCCCATGGAAGCGTGTGGATCTGAATGTCCGGAATCGGTGCGGACTCACGGCTCTTGATGAACGCGCCGGCTTCGAAAACCGTCCGCCCGAACCAGCCATTGCCGAACAAGTATTCCTTGAGCATTCCGGCAAAGAAATGTGAGGCGGTACCTCGGTGAAGGCTCGTCGGGGATCGAAAGGTCAGCGGTACGAAGAGGTGGTCGTGCAGGTTCTTGCCTACGCCCGGAAGGTCGAGCTCTACGTCGATGCCCTGGTCGCGGAGATGGTTTGCCGGCCCAATGCCCGAGAGCATTAGGATTTGCGGGGAGCCAATCGCGCCCCCCGAGACAATCACCTCCCGTTTCGCGCGTACGAGCCGAAGTCCACCGGGCTGCGAGTACTCGACGCCCGTGGCGCGATCGTTTTCGATCACGATTCGATGCACGAGCGCGCGCATCTCCACGCTGAAGTTGCGACGTTGCAGGCTCGGCTGGATGTACCCTTCGCCAGTGCCGCTTCGGACACCGCCGCTGGCGGACATCTGATAGATTCCGGCGCAGTTCTGGTTCTCGGCGTTGAAGTCTTCCCCGATCGGGATGTCACAAGCTCTTGATGCGGCTCTCACGAAGGCGTTCGATACAGGACTGATCTGCTCGGCCGGGTGTCGGGTGACTTGGATTGGACCGCCTGCGCCATGGTATGCGGTCTCTCCATCTTCGTGATTCTCGAGCTTCTTGAAGAACGGAAGAACGTCGTCGAAGCTCCAACCCGCGCAGCCGCTTGCCGCCCATTCGTCGTAGTTCCTTCGATGACCCCGGAGATAGAGCATTCCGTTCACGGAGCTAGAGCCGCCCAGTATCTTCCCGCGCGTGTATGGAATGCGACGATCGTTCAAATGCGTCTGTGGCACCGTGCTGAAGCCCCAGTCGACCTTGCTTTTCAATTGCTTGACTTGGTGCACGAGGCTGATCATGCCGGGCTTGCGCACCAGCGCGCTGCGGTCGCTTCCGCCGGCTTCCAGTAGCAGAACGGTCACGTCCGGGTCCTCCGAGAGACGGCTCGCAACGACGGCGCCAGCGGAACCGGCGCCAACGACGATGTAGTCGTACTCGCTCATCTTGCCTCTCCAATTGCATCCACGAGCCCGGAGTGGCGCCGTGCTCTTCGATCGAGGGTCGCTGTAATGACGTCGATGGGGCCCACGATCCGTATGCGCTTGCGGGCCCGGCTCACCGCCGTGTAGAGCAATTCGCGCGTGAGGAGGGGTGCATCCACCTCGGGAAGCACGACGAGGACCTCATCGAACTCCGAGCCCTGCGCCTTGTGAACGCTCAACGCGAATGCATCGGAGCACCGTGGCAGCCGCGATTTCGCGATGGTGGTAAACCCTTCACCTTCGCCCTGCACCGTTGCCATCGGAGGCTCACCATCGACTAGCATCGCGAGATCCCCATTGTACACATGAAGCTCCGGACTGTTCTCTTCGATGATGATCGGCGTCACTTGGGGTTCACCGGGTCTGGGAACCGTGAGCCGTTCCCGAATTTGAAGCGCCGAGTCTCTCGGTCCCGATTGCTCCTCTGCGGAAGGGGCTGAGCATCACGTAGCGAGCTCGAAATTCGAAATGCTCCGCGGGGTCCACGCTTGAGAGAGCTCTCGACCAGTGAGACGCAGCGCGATCGAGCTCCGAGCTCAAGCCCTTCGCCGGAATCCAAGCAAGATCATCGGCGTCCTGATTTCGGAGTAACGACTCCACGGCCCCGCGGTCAGCGTTTCGAATCGCAGCGACGAGCTGACCGAGGGGTTGGTTCTCTTCGTAGCGATACGTCTTCGTGAGTTGGGTGACCCGACCTCGCCACCAGGTCTCGCCGCTTGCCGTAACCAAGTCACGAAGAACGGAGCCCGCCTCCACGGAGCTGAGCTGGTCGGGGTCGCCCACGAGCAAGAGGGTAGCGTCGCGCGGGGTCGCATCGAGCAACTGTCGCATCAAGCCGAGATCGATCATCGAGGCCTCGTCGACGACGATGACGTCTGCTTCGAGTGGCAGGTCGGCGTTGCGCCAGAAGCCCGAGCCGTTGCGCTGCATTCCCAGTGCCCGGTGCACCGTCGTAGCTCCCTCCGGGAGATGTAGCAGAACGGAGCCGGGCGCGTTGATCCGATCTTTCGCACGCCGCACGGCCTCGCCGAGGCGCGCCGCAGATTTCCCGGTCGGGGCGAGCAACATCACCTTGGGTGCCTCGCCCGAGTCACGAAGCCGTCCCTGGATGATCAACGCGAGGATGGCTGCGACGGTCGTCGTCTTGCCGGTGCCCGGCCCGCCGCAGAGAAGAGAAACGCGATGCCGCAGGGCGTTCTCTGCAGCCAGGCGCGCCGGTGAGGTCGGCTCACCGGGGAACAACTGGTCGAGCGTTGCGCCGAGCCAATCGGCGTCGTCGGCGATCAGCGGCGGAACGTCAGATCGTGCGGCCAGCTCTCGGGCGATGTCTCGCTCGAGCTGCCAGTATCGTCGCAAGTAGAGACGACCGGCTGAGTCGAGCACCAGCGGGCCCCCTTGGGTGAGGCGACTTCCGCGCAGCGCCTCCTGCCAATGGGTTGGGTCCGGAAGCACGTCGGTCGCGGTCGGCTCGGCGGGCCAAATTTCAGCAGCCGAGATCCCGATCGGAAAGCAAGCGTGACCTCGCCTGACGTTTCGGCTGGTGAGCGCGATCGCGAGCTCGACCTCCGCACTTCGGTCCTCCGTGATCCGACCGAGGGTACGTGCCAGCTCCACATCGAGAAGCTCGAGCAGGCCTCGAGCTTGATAGTCAGATAGGAGCATCGAGCCCCCCGAGCCAGCGGTCCACGGCAAGCAAGAGCTCCGCTGGTTGGCGATCGAAAAACACGCTCTCTGTTCCATGTATCGGGCCAGCCATCCCGCGCAAGAAGAGAAAGAGAGCGCCGCCCCATTGCGTTTCGGGATCGTAGTCGCGGATGCGTTGGCCGAGGTAACGCTGGGCGGCGGCGGTGTAAAGCTGCGCTTGAAGCAGGTAGTGCGCGCTCTGCGCCAATTCGGTGATTGCAGCCGGCTCGTAGGCCGGCAGGGTGTTGGACTTGTAGTCTGCGACGTACCAACGACCCCGCCACTCGAACATCAAATCGATGTAACCACGCAAGAAGCTCTGCAGAGATTGCGGATTGAGCTCCGCGAGGCGTTCGTGGTATCGCGGCGCAGCCGCCGGCGCGGCATGCCGTAGCAGAATGCCGGCGAGATCATCGAGCTTTGGACGGTCCACGTGCAGCGTGAACTCGAGCTCCCGAAGCTGAGAGGTCCGGCCGAGATCGATCAAGCGCGGCGCGTCTGGCTCGGGGGTGAGCTGGGTCGCGCCGACCAATTGGAGATCTCCTTGAACGGTGGGTGTGAGCGCCGAGTCGAATCCGAAATTTCGAAGCTGTCGTTCGATCAGCAGAGCGGATTCGGCATCGCCAAGCCCCTGAAAATCCACCTGTTCCAGAACTGCGTGAAGGAACAATCCAGTGCGGATGCCTCCAGGCAAATCCGAGAAGAGAGGGGCAGCTCGGTCGGAAGACGGCGGGACCGATCGCGGACCCGGGGTCTTCTCGTCGTGTCCTGTCATGCTCGTGAAGCTCGCGATACGCGGGGCGTGAATGAAGTGGCGTGAATGGTCGCGAGCCGCGAGAACCCCAATCGGAGATGGGGTCGCGCGCACTCTGGCTCGTTCCTCATGTGCGCGGCGCCAGCCAACCGCATTCGACGACGAGGCGGCAAACTGCTCCAGGGCACTCCGCATTCCATCTTCGTCGACCTTGTCCAGATCTTCCGAGCCGTGCAGCAGGTAGCCAAGAGCAGCATTCTTCCAGCCAGTGGCGCGGCCCCAATACAAGGTGCACTGATACTTCGCCCGGGTCACCGCGACGTAGAGCAAGCGCAAGCCCTCGGATCGCGCCTCTTCATCGCTGCGCGCCTCGTGCGCGTCGCACCGATCGGAACCGAGGTCGATCTTGATGCTTCCGTGCTCATCGTGGAACTTCACCCCGACTTCGCCGAATTTGTGAACCCAGGGGAACGGGCAGTACACGACCCCGTACTCCAGGCCCTTGCTCTTGTGAATCGTAGAGACGTGGACGGCCCCAAATTCCGTATCGGGACGCCGTTGAAGCTCTTCGGACGCGAGGGTGCCTTCACCCGGACCGTCTTCGCGAAGTCGCCGGAACCACTGACTGAGCGCGACGGGGTCGCGGCGATGCTCCCGCTCGCCACGGAGCAGCAGCTCTTCGATGTGCAATAGATCGGTGAGCACACGGCGCGCCGCGGGAAGCCGGGCGATTCGAATCTCCGCTCCAGTGCTCAGTAGAAGATCCTCGAGAAAGCGTACGACACCTTGGCGATGCCAGGTTTCGTTCCAGGCTTGGAATCTGGATACCCAGCTCGACCAGTCCTGGTCGGACATCGTCGCGAGGTCGTACGGAGACACGCCGAGGAGCGACGTGAGCAGCGCGCGTCGCAGCAGTGGAGATTCGCCTGGCATGAGCGCCGCGTCCAGGATGACGGAAAACTCCTGGGCGATACCCGTGTCGAGGACACTCGAGCCTCCATCGAGAGAAACCGGCACGTTGAGCGCTCTAAGCGCTTCGGTGACCGCAAGTGCCTGATCGTTGCTGCGGCAGAGTACGGCGATGTCTCCGGGCCCGACCGGCCGGTCTTCGATCATGGCTCCCGATTCGAGCAGCAGCGCGATCTCGTTTGCGACGATCGGAGATACGGTGGCGGCCGTTCCTCCTTCGAGCTGAGAACGATCCAAGAACACGACTTCCATCGGTGGATCGAAGGTCGACCGGGGGTGCTCGTGGTGAGGCACCGCATTTTCCATCTCGATACCCTCGAGGATGAAGGCCGGCCTCCGAAGGGAAAACAGTGAATTTACGGCATGGACGAGTCCTGGATCGGACCGACGATTCGTTGCCAGTGTGTACACACGACTCCCGACGTCCTTCATTGCTCCGATGTAAGAGAAAACGTCAGCGCCCCGAAACGCATAGATCGCCTGCTTTGGATCGCCGACGTAGATGGCCGACGAATAGCCGTAGATCGCGCGGAAGATTCCGTATTGAACACCGTCCGTGTCCTGGAACTCGTCGACGAGGGCAAGGGGATACGCTGCCAATACCGCCGCGGAGATTCGATCTCGATCGAAAGCGGGACTTCTGGCCTGATGTGGATCGAAGGGTGCGTAGACGATCGCCAGCAAGTCGTCGAACGTGAGAACGGCTCGCTCCTCTCGCCGCCTTTTCACCTGTTCGCGCGCGAAGTCGATGAATCGACGCTGAAAGGAGAAGAGCGCGTAGTCCAATCCTGGTGCGAGCGCTTCGTAGGCCTCGAGAAGCTGCGCCGAAGCTTCGAAGAACGCGTGCCGAGGCTCCACGCAGTTCTTCTTTACCGGCATTCGACCCCTTGCGAGCTTGGGGAAGAAGGACGGCAGAGGATCGAAACCAGACTTCGCGAAAAAATCGTCGAGTGCGGGCAGCCACTGGTTCGCCACGGTCTGCGCGGGGTACGAGCGTCGATTGAGATCTTGGTTGCTGGCGAGGATCTCGGCGATCTCCGTGCGGTCCGAAGACCAGAGCTCGGAAGCCCGTTGCTTGAGCAGCAGCCAGTGCTCCAAGCCCGCTGGATCGAGCTCGACCGCGGCGGGCCCGAGAATCTCGATCCCCGGCATCAATGCCCGGCTTGCCAAGCGCGCCAAGGCGCTGGGGTCGAGCTTCCTCTGCTCGAGCGCGCGTAGTAGCCATTCCGGTGCGTCGTAGAGCTCGGTTGCCCAAAAATCGACGGCCAGCTCCGAATAGATCGTTGCGGAGTCCTCGGAGACCTCGAATTCGAAGTCGATCCCGAACGAGAGTGGATAGTCTTGGAGCAAACGCTGACAGAACCCGTGGATCGTCAGAATCGCGGCGCGATCCATTTGCGAGAGAGCTGCTCTCAGACGGGTTTCCGCTTCACCCCGACCAAGGCGCAGGACTGCGTCGGCAACGACGCCGTGGAGCAGATCCCCTCGATCAGATGGTTTCTCGAGCAACTGGATCGCATCGAGAATTCGCTCGCGCGTACGCACTCTGAGCTCAGCCGTGGCCGCCTTCGTGTATGTAACCACCAAAATCTGCTCCGGCCTGAGGTCGCGTTCCAAGATCGCGCGGACGAAGTACGTCGTGATGGTGAAGGTCTTGCCGGTTCCCGCGCTCGCCTGGACCAAGGACGGAGCGTCGAACGGGATCAGCTGCGGAGCGATCGAGCTCATGCCGACGTCCGGTGTCGAAGAAGGGGTTCATAGACCGTCGTCGCCGCCTGCTGGAAGGCCTCACACCAGTCCGAATCGAGGAAGGGGTCCTCCGCTCCGAGCACGTAGTCGAGCGACGGGTTCCAAGCGCGTTGCATCCTCAGCAGCTTACTTGCCTCGGAAAATGCCTTTTTCGCATCGGAGGAGTTGAGCGTTTCCACGAAGATCCAGGACGATTCGCCGAGCAACGGCACTGGCCGCTCACGGGAACGCACGTAGATCTCGATCAATTTTCTCAGCTCGGTGTGGGGATCGGTGACCCGACTGAAGCGGACGGTTTCCGCCCTCGTCTCGGTCCCCCGAAGCACCAAGTGAGTGGTGCCTGGAAGCTCGGCGGAGGTCTGCATGAGCAGGTGCTCGATCCAAGTCGTGAGCTCGGTGCGTCGGCCGGATTTTGTGAACCGTTTCAGCAAGCGTTCTGGACCGCCTAGGCCGTCGATCCGCCCTTCGAGGCGCAAGTCGTTCAGCTTTTCGCAGACGAGTCTCGATTGAACCTCCTCGCCGGTTCCGAGTGCATCCCCCCGCGCATCCACCATGCGAATCTCGTTTGCGAGACGTCGCCGCTCGAGGGCACCCGCCGTGCCGTCGGGGAACTCGGGTGCAGCTTTCAGATACGCATCCAATGCGGTATCACGGAGTCCAGCACGAAGCGCGGCGTTGCCCAGGAACGCGGCCTCGCGTCGGTCGATCGCGGTCAGCGTCTGACTGGGCGCGTAGATTCTGGGCTCTTCGAATCGAGCGCGCAGCACTCTTTCGACGAAGGCGCTCATCGGGTTCCAAAGCCAAGCGGAAAGCTCGTTCACGGAGACGCTTTCGAGCGACTGGTCCGCCTCGGTGCGAAGCTCGACTTGGCCCGGAGCTTCGGGAGGCTGGCTCAGCGCACGGGCGATCGCCAAGTGCCGCTCAGAGCTGCCGCGAGGTAAGGCGCTCGGCTCGAAGTACCTCGGGTCGAAGGGGTGCAGCGCGTGCATGGTAGGCGCGAGCAGCGGTGTGCCATCGAGTGACACATAATATCGCCGAAGTGTTTCGCAAAGCTCCCAAACGACCGAAGAGGGGTTTGCAACGCTGCTCGAATTGTGGGCCCTTGCGCTGTAGCTGATTCTCAGAATCTCCCGAGCACAGAGTATCGCCTGCAAGAACGAGTGGCGATCGTCGTCTCGCTTGTTGCGATCTCCGCGTTGATGAGTGGCTCGGCTGTGATCGAAGCTGGGACGATCGTCCGCCCTGGGGAATCCCTCCTCACTCATGCCGACGAGACAGACCACTCGAAAGGGAACCGAGCGAAGTGGCACGAGCTCGGTCATCGTAACGCCCCTTCGAAGGAAACCCACCGCGGGTGCTTTCTCCTGAAGAATGCCGCCGAGCTCTTTTCGCAATGTCTTCAGTGCGATCGGGCCGTCGTACCCGCTCCGGCTCGCCGCCGCTCGGAGCTCTGCAATTGCGTCTCGGAGCGTCCGCATTGCGGCGCTGCTCTCATCGTCGTCCGCGAAGAGTAGACCGCAGAAGTGTTCGAGCTGCCGCGACCAGTCTTCGATGGTTAGCGGGTGTCGACTAAGACGTTGGAAGTCGAACAAGGTTTCGCAGAGGCGCGAAAGCCGGGCCAGCAGCTCGGCGTCGCTCAGGCTGGGAGCACCGCGTGGCAGCAGGCCCTCGAAGGGAGACGTGTCGTCGGGTGGGGATGCAAATCCGAGAAAGAGCCGCCCCAATCCGGCGCGCCAGGTGTGCAGCGGATCTGCTGGGAAATCGAGATCCTCTCGATGCGCAGCGTCGATGCCCCATCGGATGCCCGACGAGGCGAGCAGTTCGGTGAGTCGAGCACGCTCTGCCTGTGTGAAGCGGAACGTCGAGCGGAGCGCGCCCACGTCGAGGAGCCGTACGAAGTCGAGAACCGAGAATCGGGAGTCCAACAACTCGAGGATGGTTTGAACGTCGTCGTAGAACGAGGCATCGTCGCGCGTGCTGCGGTCGTGTACTTCGTAAGGAATACGTTGCGCGTCGTCCTGGCCGAACACCGCCCGAAAGGCAGGAGCGTACGTTTCGAGATCTGGCGTCATGACCACGATGTCTTCGGGCTGAAGAGACCGATCATCCTCCAGCGCGGCTTGCACCCATTCGTGAAGCGCCTGAACCTCCCGCATCGGTCCCGTGCATGCATGGATCGAGATCGACCGGTCTGCGGGATCGATAGCTCGACGCTCGCTGCTCTTCGGGGCGCTTCGAAACTCGAGCATGTCCGCCTGCAGCGCGCCGAGCAGATGACCTCGCTCTGGCGCTTCGAAGAGGTCGGCTTCGTGACGGATCGCTTGGTCCGCGGATAAGAGCAGTTGCTGAAAGTCTCGAGCGAGGCGCCCCAATGACGAGAGAAGAGGGTGCCCGTCGCTTGGCGTCTCCGTGAGCTCGACGAAATCGCCGCGCCTCAAATCGACGTCGGACATGTACTCGGTCGAGGGCTCCAACACGTAAAACGTCGTCTCGACCCGCTGGGAGAGCACGGTGAACAGCTCGAGGAACAATGGCGGCAACGTTTCGAGCGAAAACAGGTGAAGACGCGCGAACGGAAGCCCGTCGACGGTTCGGGTGGACCGAAGCGCGTCGAGAGCATTGCGGATGCGAGTCGCCAGATCGTGAGGCCCCAGTCGTTCCACGACGCGGCGCCAGAGCTCGGCCTGCCAGTCACCGTCGCCGCCATTCGCCCATTGCCGAAGGAGAGCCGGGCGGTGCAAGACATATCGATCAAACACTGCCGCCGCGTTGCTCGCGAGGCGGAGAATGCGGTCGGGATTCGAAGGAATGCCCAAATATGCCTCGAGCTCGGCTGGAGCAGACTCCCGAAGAAGCGCTGCAATGAACCACTTCAGTTGGCTGGGCTCGTACGCTGCCGCGTTCTCGGAGCGTCCCGCTTCGACGTGCGAAAGCACCTGCTCGATGAGGGCACGCGGAAAAGGAAACGCAGGGTTGCTCCAGATGCCGAGCCGTTTGGCCAAGGCGAGCGTGAGCCAGCGCTCCATGCCGCGGCTTTGTACGGCGATGACCTCGCGTGCGAACGGGCCGAGGGGCTTCTCGCTCACTCGCGACGCGAGCACAGCCGCCAATGTCTCGGTTCGATTGCTGCGGATGAGCTCCATGCGCTCAGCGAGGCCGAAACTTTCGCTCTAGGTTCTTCATACCGCGTCCGAGCGCGACTTGAAACAGCTTCTTACCCGCCCAGGCCTTGACCGGATTGCTTGCGAGACGTCCGTACGCAAGCCAGCAGATGACGGTTCCTCCATCCGGATGAGGCTCACAAGTCATGACGCCCAGGTGATCGAAGCAGAGGCCCAGGAACGCGGCGTCACCCGCACTGTACGCGAACATGCGCGGCGCATCGTATGCCTTTACGACCTCGCGAACGGGCTCCCCCGCTGCGCTCTTGATGACACGAACCGATCCAAGGCCTCCGGGTGTCTCGGCGTTGCTGTTATCCGTCCAGCCTTTCAAGGCACCGACAATCCACTCGCTCGAACGTTCGAAGTCGGTGACGTAGCGGAAGAGCTCGCTCTGCGAAACGTCCAGATGTCGCGTCTTCTCGAGGAGCAGCGGCTGGTCGCTGAGTCGAGAGCCAGTTTCCTTGGCGTATGCTGTGAAATCCGAGAAATCGCCCATCACGGCAGTCTTATCGCTTTCGATCGAAGTTCAAGCGTCAAGAGAGACGGTTTCGGTAATCCTCGTAGGTGAAGCGTCGCTGTACCCGGTACGACTCGTCACGCGGGTCGTAGAGCGCGATCGATGGCAGTCGGACCCCATTGAAGGTGGTCGTCTTCACCATCGTGTAATGGGCCATGTCTTCGAATACCAGCTTGTCGCCGATCTCCAGGGGTTGGCGAAACGAGTAGTCCCCGATCACGTCGCCAGCGAGGCAACTCAGGCCGCCAAGTCGATAGGTGTGGGGCAGGGCTCCGGGTTCAGCCGCACCGCGAACTTGGGGGCGGTAGGGCATCTCCAGAACGTCGGGCATGTGAGCGGTCGCCGAGGTATCCAGAATCGCAATTGGCCCATCGTTCTCGACGATGTCGAGGACGGATGCGATCAGCACGCCCGTGTTCAGGCCGATCGCTTCTCCTGGCTCCAGAAACACTTCGACCTCGTGTGCTTCCTTGAACGCACGCACCAGATCCACCAGCAGATCCAAGTCGTATCCGGGGCGCGTGATGTGATGTCCGCCTCCGAAATTTACCCACTCGGCTTCCTTCAACCAGGGCGCGAAGCGATCCTCGACGACTGCGAGCGTTCGCTGCAGCGCGTCGGCGCCGAGCTCGCAGAGCGTGTGAAAGTGCAGTCCCTCTATCCCACGAAGATCGGCATCCACTAGCTGATGCCGCGTCGCTCCGAGCCTAGATCCCGATGCACAGGGGTCGTAAATGGGGACCTCGACTTCCGAGTGCTCGGGATTGATCCGTAGCCCGAAGCTCGTGTCGGATCGATGTTCATCGACGAGAGCACGGAAGCGCCCGATTTGCGAAGGCGAGTTGAAGGTCACGTGGTCGGAATAGCGAATCGCTTCCAGAAGCGAGGCTTCGTCGAATGCGGGGCAATACGTATGAACTTGTTTACCGAGCTCTTCCCGCCCGAGCCGAGCTTCGTCGGGGCCGCTGGCCGCAACACCTTCGAGGTACCTACCCACGAGCGAAAATGTCGACCAGGCCGCGAAACCCTTGAGCGCCAGCAGTATTCCGCAGCCGGCGCTGCGCTGCACCTGAGCCAGGAGCCGCAAGTTGTCTTCCAGCGCAGCCAGGTCGATCACGAACGCGGGCGAATCGACTCGGCTCAGATCGAGCTGGGCGCAAGGCAGCACTACATTTCCTTCACGTGCCAGGGAAGCCCACGTACTGCGAGCTCCTCGAGGAAAGGCTCCGGCTCGAACTGCTCGACGTTGAATACGCCTTTGCCGCGCCACTTACCCGTCAACATCATCTTGGCACCGACCATGGTAGGCACGCCGGTGGTGTAAGAGACAGCCTGAGCGCGAACTTCCTTCCAAGTCTCTTCGTGATCGCAGACGTTGTAGATGAACACTTTGCGGGCCTTCCCGCCTTTGCGACCTTCGATGAGACAGCCAATGCTCGTCTTGCCCGTATAGTTCTCGCCGAGCGTGGATGGATCGGGTAGCAGGGCTTTCAAGAACTGGATGGGCACGATCTCTCGGCCCTGGAATTCAATGGGCTCGATGCTGGTCATTCCGACGTTTTGGAGCACTCGAAGGTGAGTGATGTACTCCTCGCCGAACGTCATCCAAAAACGAATGCGTTTGAGCCCATCGATGTGCTTCACCAAGGACTCGAGCTCTTCGTGGTACAAGAGGTAGGCTTTGCGCTCGCCGACCGCCGGGAAATCGAACATTCGCGACTGCGACATCGGGTCGATCTCGACCCATTCCCCGTTCTCCCAATATCGGCCGCGCTGGGTGATCTCACGGATGTTGATCTCCGGGTTGAAGTTCGTGGCGAACGGGCGGCCGTGGTCGCCGCCATTGCAGTCCAAGATGTCGATGTAATCGATCTCGTCGAACAGATTCTTCTGTGCATACGCGCAGAACACATTGGTGACCCCAGGATCGAAGCCCGACCCCAATAGCCCCATGATTCCAGCAGATTGGAAACGTTCGTGGTAGGCCCATTGCCACTTGTATTCGAATTTCGCCTCGTCGGGGGGCTCGTAGTTGGCGGTGTCCAGGTAGTCGATCCCCGTCTCGAGGCAGGCATCCATGAGGGGAAGGTCCTGGTAAGGAAGGGCGACGTTGATCAACAAGTCCGGTTGCACTCGTTTGATCAACGCAACTGTTTGTGCGAGGTCATCGGCATCCACTTGGGCGATTTTGATCTCACGGCCGCGAAGCTCGCGCACTTGTCTTTGGATGTTTTCACAGCGCGAAAGCGTGCGGCTCGCCAGTACGACCTCGGAAAACGTGTCGCGATCGTCTGCGCATTTATGGGTGACAACACCGCCTACGCCACCAGCGCCAATGATCAACACCTTGCTCATGGAGTCCTCCGAACTGGGCTATACAATCTGTCTGCCTGCAGTGCGAGGTGTGACGTCGACGTCCCCGATTTGCAAGCCAAGTCGCGTGACTTTCATTAGATCGTGTGTTTACCTCATGCAGCTTGCGAGAGAAGGGCTCAACCGATCTTATGCTGAATGCGATAGTGGGTTTGGACGTCGGCTCCACGACCGTCAAAGCGGTAGTGGTCGATCCCGAGACCAAAGACATCGTCTGGAGCGACTACAAGCGCCACCATACCAAACAGGCGGAGTGCGTCCTCGATTTCATGGTGCGAATCGAGCAAGTCCTGGCTGATCTCGGTTGCGACCGGGTCAGGGTGTTTGCCACAGGGTCGGGAGCAAAACCGCTCGAAGCTCCGCTGGGCGCGAAATTCGTTCAAGAGGTGAACTCGGTCACGCTTGCCGTCGAGACCCTTCATCCCGATGCAGGGTCCGTAGTCGAGCTCGGTGGCCAGGACGCCAAGATCATCATCTTCAAGGAGAACAAGCAGACGGGTGACAAGTCGGCCATCGCATCCATGAACGACAAGTGCGCGTCCGGCACGGGTGCCACCATCGACAAGTGCATGATCAAGGTCGGAATGCCGTCCGAGGAGACTTTGCATCTCCACTTCGACGACGCGCACCTCCACCACGTTGCCGCGAAGTGCGGCGTCTTCGCGGAGACGGACATCGTAAACCTCGTCAAGACGGGCATTCCTTCGGACGAGATCATGTGCTCGCTCGCGGACGCCATCGTGATGCAGAATCTCTCGGTCCTCACGCGAGGCAATACCCTTCGGCACAAGGTCTTGCTTCTTGGTGGTCCCAACACGTTCCTTCCCTTCCTTCAGGAGTGTTGGCGCAAGCGCATTCCCGAGACCTGGAACGAGCGCGGATACGACTACCCCAAGGACGTCCCGATCGAAGAGCTCATTCCGGTCCCGGAAAACGCCGCCCTCTATGCGGCCTACGGCGCCGTCATGTACGGGATGCACGAGCCTGCGGCTGTGGGCGTTTACGAAGGCCTCGACGGTCTCCGCCGGTACATCACCGAGGGCCGCAAAGAACGCCTGGGTGAAAGCGCTGGCCCGCCCTTGGCCCGTGACGACTTGGAGCTCGAGCAGTTCATGGGAGCCTACCACGTTCCGATGTTCATCGAGCCCGACATCACGACCGAAACGGTACGTGCGGTCATCGGGCTCGACGGCGGGAGTACTTCATCGAAGGCCGTGCTTCTCAGCGAGGACGGCGAAGTCTTGATGAAGGCGTACACGCTCTCGAAGGGTAACCCGATCCAAGATAGCAAAGAGCTGCTCGGAGAGCTTCGTGGTCGGATGCGCGCCAAGGGCGCCGAGATCGAAGTGCTCGGCTTCGGCGCTACCGGCTACGCAGCGGACGTCCTCGAAGAATGCGTGCGAGCCGACGTCAACATCGTCGAGACGGTCGCACACATGATGAGCGCGACTCACTATTTCGGCGATGTAGACGTGATTTGCGACATCGGCGGTCAAGACATCAAGGTGCTGTTCATGGAGAACGGCGACATCAAGACGTTCAAGCTGTCGAACCAGTGCTCCGCGGGCAACGGCATGCTTCTTCAGGCCATGGCTGATCAGTTCGGTCTTCCTGTCACCGAGTATGCTGAGAACGCATTCAAAGCCGAGCTAGCGCCGAAATTCAGTTACGGCTGCGCGGTCTTCCTCGACACCGATCGGGTGAATTTCCAGAAAGAAGGCTTCAGCAAAGAAGAGCTGCTCGCCGGTCTCGCGCAGGTGCTGCCGAAGAACGTCTGGCAGTACGTGGTGGGCGTTCCTCGCATGGCGGCGCTAGGACGCAAGTTCGTGCTGCAGGGCGGTACCCAATACAACATGGCGGCCGTGAAGGCGCAGGTCGACTACATCCGGGCGCGCGTGCCGAACGCGGAGGTCTACGTTCACCCGCACAGTGGCGAAGCGGGCGCGATAGGCGCCGCGATGGAAACGCTACGAGTCGTGAAGCGGAGAGGAGCCTCGACGTTCATCGGCCTGGACGCCGCGATCGATCTTCGGTTCCAAACCACCAACGACGAAACCACGACCTGTCACTTCTGCGCGAACAACTGCTCCCGAACGTTCATCGACGCCTTTCGGCCCGATGGCTCCACCAGCCGGTACATCAGTGGATTTTCCTGCGAAAAGGGCATGGTCGAGTCCAAAGACGCCATGGAGGAAATCGTCAAAGAGCGACGCAAGATCATGAAGGAGTTTCCGAACCTCGTGACCTACGAGGGCCTCAAAGCATTCAAGCGCATCGCCGGCGTCGAGCCCTTGCCCGAAGCCGGCATGCCGATCGAGGACGTGAAGGTCGAACGCAAGTTCTTCGGAGCAATCGAGCGGACGAAGTACACGCGTGGTTTCCAGCGCTCGTCGCAAGAATCTGCCGAAAAGCGGGCGACTTGGCGCGTCGGAATACCGCGCGTTCTCAACATGTACTCGACGGCGCCATTCTTCCGGACATTTTTCGAAGTACTCGGCGTCCGACCGAAGAACATCGTCTTCAGTGAACCCAGCTCTGAGGAAATGTTCGCAGAGGGCGGCAAGTACGGTTCAGTCGATCCTTGCTATCCGTCCAAAGTCGCACAAGCCCACTTCCACCAGCTCTTCTTTCACAAGCACGCGCAGAGCCCGTTCGACGCGATCTTCTTTCCGATACTCACGCACGTGCCGTCTTTCGTCACTGGCGCCGTCGATTACGCGAGCTGTCCCATCGTTGCCGGTACTCCGGACGTGATGAAGGCGGCGTTTACCAAAGAGCAGGATTACTTCGGAAACCGCGGTATCGAGTATCTGGCCCCGGCGTTCAGCTTCGCGGAGCCCACGCTCTTGAAGCGCGACATGTTCGAGGCATTCGAGCGCGTCCTTGGAGTGACCGAGGACGAAAGCGACTTTGCGGTCGAGCAAGGGCTGGCCGCGCTCGAGCGATTCGACCTAGACCTTCAAGAAAAAGGCAAAGCGATCCTCGATCAGGTCGAGTACGACAACAAGGTCGCCATTCTCGTTCTGGGGCGCCCCTACCACAACGATCCCGGTCTTCATCACGGTATCCCGGACGAGTTTCAAGTTCTCGGTTACCCGATCCTCAGCATTCGCTCGATTCCAAAGGACCCGGAGTGGCTTCGGCGCTTCTACGGAGAAGACGAAGACATTCTCAGCGTCAACGACGTCTGGCCTGAAAACTACTCTGCCAACTCGGCGCAGAAGGTCTGGGCCGCGAAGTTTGCTTCGCGTCATCCCAACGTCGCGATCTTGGATCTGAGCAGCTTCAAGTGCGGGCACGACGCTCCGACTTACGGAATCATCGACAGCATCGTCGCCAAGAGCGGCGTGCCATCGTCCTCGCTCCACGACATCGACGCCAACAAGCCCGGTGGCTCGATCAAGATCCGGGTGAAGACGTACGCGCATTCGCTCAAGCTTCGCGAGGAGCATCTCGAGGACGTCGCTGCGCGAAAGGCCGAGCTCCAGAGGCGCATCGACGAGAAGCGCCTGGAGCTACTGCGGATGAAGCACGACCAGCTGGCCGCGCATCGGCGCGCCGACCTCGGGCTCGAGCGCGAGATTCTCGAGCTCGCCGAGAAAGTAAGTCGATACCGTATCGAAGCGGCGGAGTCCGAAGACGACGCAACGTCGCCTGGTGCTGCGCCTGAAAGTTTGATTCGTCTCGGGAGAAAGACCAAGGACGGCACAGTCGTCCGAGTGTGAAGGGGCTAGACATGGCTGATGGTTTCGAAATCGACATCGACAAAGAGCTCGCCGCATTCGAGGCGGACGAGCGCGCCCGGCTAGGGCTCGAAGACAAGCGGGAGCAGTGGACCGATTCGATGATCGATCCCTTCTTCTCGGCCAAAGAGCGAGCGACCACCACGATTCTCAACGGCGGGCTCACGATGGCGCACGACGAATTCGTCGCGTCCGCCCTCAAGGGCATCGGCTACAACACGCGCTCGATGGACTGCGCCGACGTCGCTTCGCTCCGTTACGGCAAGGAGTTCGGAAACAAGGCGCAGTGCAACCCCACCTACTTCACCGTGGGCAACCTAGTGAAAGAGCTCACCCGTCTGCGTGACGAGGAGGGGATGACTGCCCAGGAGATCATCGACAGTCACGTCTTTCTCACTGCTGGTGCATGCGGCCCTTGCCGGTTTGGCATGTACGTGACCGAATACCGCAAAGCTTTGCGAGACGCCGGCTTCGATGGATTCCGGGTAGTGCTCTTCCAACAGCAGTCGGGCTTCAAGCAAGCCACGGGCGAAGAGATCGGACTGGTTCTCAACCCGCAGTTCTTCATGGCGCTCGCGCGAGGTCTCTTCGCCGGCGACGTGCTCAACGTGCTCAGCTATCGCATTCGTCCCTACGAGGTCGAAGAGGGCGCGACCGATCGAGCCATCGCGGCCGTGAAGGGCGAGGTTCACGAGGCCCTACGGCAGAACAAGAGCGTGCTTCGCGCCCTCTGGCGCGGCCGGAAGTACCTCCAGGCAGTCGAAGTCGATCGCCTTCGCGCCAAGCCCAAGGTCGCAATCATCGGCGAATTCTGGGCGATGACAACCGAGGGCGATGGCAACTACCACCTCCAACGCTTCGTCGAATCCGAAGGCGGGGAGAACGACATTCAAACGTTGGTGAATTGGCTCCTCTATACCCTCTGGGAGATGCGCCACGACACCGAACGGCGCATGACGCTTCGGGGGACCGACGAGTCGTACTACGGACTCGAGGGCTCCGACGTCGGCTACAAGATGGCAGGTGTTTGGCTCGGAGAGCTCGCCTTGCGCGCCACGTTTGCCACGTTTAGCGCCATTGCCGGCCTCAAGGGCAACAAGCTGCCGGACATGGATGAGATCGCCAAAATTGGACACAGCTTCTACAACAACGAGCTGCGTGGAGGCGAAGGTCACATGGAGGTCGCCAAGCTCGTCCTCAACGTGGCCAAGCAAAAGGCGACCATGACGCTGAGCGTGAAGCCCTTTGGATGCATGCCGAGCTCCGGAGTTTCGGACGGTATCCAGACAGTCGTCACCGAGCTTCACCCGAACGCGATCTATTGTCCCGTCGAGACCAGCGGCGACGGCGCGGTGAACTTTCACTCGCGCGTGCAGATGTACATGTTCAAGGCGCGAGAACGTGCGCGACAAGAGCACCAGGCGGCCCTCGACCAGTATGGAATCACCGAAGAGCAGGCCCGCGAGTTCATCAAGGGCACCCGCTACGCAAAGACGTTCTACAAGGCTCCGCACGTGGTGGCGGGAACCAGCGCCGATCTCATTCACCAAATCGGGCCGCTCGTCGGGAAGAGCCGCTTCGAACGCGCCAAGGTGCATGCCGCGCGCGCCGCATCCCGGACCCGAGGATTTTTCTCCGAGGACCTTCCCCACGCGAAGGCAACCTTCGACAAGATGGCGCCCTACCTGCCATCACTCGGCCGCTTGATCTACGTCGAGCTGAAAGAGAAGATTCCGGCACCGAAAGATGCCTGGGCTTCTCTCATGAGGCGTGCGGTACCCAAGTCGGAAGAGAGTGCCGAGGCTGAGATCCCCAGCAGCCACGAGTACGTTTCAGCGCCGAAGCCGCGCGCGGAGCACGAGCCGGAGACCGTTCGTCTACACGTCGTCGGCTGAAAGCCGGGCCGGTCTGGTTTTCGCCATTCGATGCGGAGCCGGCCCGTTTCCTCAGCCTGCAGGGGGCTTGGCGTGGGAGGGGAGCTCCCCGGTGAGGCTCTTGAGAAACGCGACGATGCTCTTGATCTGCGCCTGGCTGAGCTCCCGCCCTAGCTGGTACTTGCCCATGATCTGGACGGTTTCTTCGAGGGTATCGCGCGAACCATCGTGCAGGTAAGGCGCGGTCAGCTCGATGTTGCGGAGCGTGGGGACCTTGAAGAAGTGCTTCTCCGCCGGGTTCTTGCTGACGTTGAAACGCCCGAGGTCCGCGTCCGTGATCGGAGTGCCGCGGTCTTTGAAGTAGTCGGCGACGAGGCCCATCTTCTGGAACATCGTACCACCGACGATGATCCCCGTGTGACAGGCCGTGCACCCCGCCTCCTTGAACGCTGCGTAACCTTCCTTCTCGGCCTCGGTGATCGCATCCTCGTCACCCAAGAGATACGCGTCGAAGCGCGACGGCGTGATCAGCGATTTCTCATACTCGGCGATCGCGTCCGTCACGTTGTTCTGCGTGATCCCGTCCTCGTAGAGCTTCGAGAAGCCAGCGACGTACTCGGGGTTCTTCTTGAGCTTCTCGACCACGTTTTCCCACGTCTCGCCCATCTCGCCAGGATTCGCGACGGGGCCCGCTGCCTGTTCTTGAAGATCTTTCGCGCGGCCGTCCCAGAACTGAACGAAGTTGAACCCGGAGTTCAAGACCGTCGGCGCATTGATCGGTCCCACATGCCCGTTGATGCCGATCGATGTCTTGCGAGGCTCCGCGCCGCCCCCATCCAGGGCATGGCAGGTCGCACAGGAGATGGTCCCGTCACCCGACAGGGCCGTGTCGTGGTAGAGGCTTCGACCCAGCAACACCTTGTCCATGTTCACGTTCACGGAGCTCGGGAGTGGCTGGAGCGGCTCGACTGCAACGACCGCCGGCTTTTCCTGCTCGACGGCCGCGGCTTTTTCGTCGGCTGGAGCAGGGGATTCTTTCTTCGTGCAACCCAAGGCCGCTACCGCGGCAAGGATGATGAGCGCCCACTTTGTCTGGAACATGGACCGCAACCTAGCATCCGGGGCACGGCCAGCCACCCGCTGCTATGCTGCGCGCCTGTGAGCCATCGACGAAGGGTGTACTTGGCACGGCACGGCGACGTGTCCTACTTCGAGCCCGGGCAAGAGCCGGGGGACCACGATCCACCCCTCAACGAGAGGGGGATCGCCCAGGCTGAAGCTCTCGGGCGACTCCTGGCCGAAGTACCGATCGACCTTGCGGTCTGCACCGGGCTACGCCGTACCCAGCAGACGGCGCGCCTTGCGATTGGCGGGCGTGAGCTTCCAATCGGGGTCATCGAGGGCCTGAGCGAAGCGAAGACCGGGAGTTTCTCCGACGTGGAGAGCGCCGCCGATATGGAAGCGCTGTTCACCCATGCGTTCGACGGCGCCGATCGGCCTGGTGCGCGATTCCTCACCGGGGAGTCATACGAGGAGCTCGGGCTCCGAGTCACTGCGGCCTGGCAGGGGCTTCTGTCCCGCGACGACTGGAGCCAGGCCCTGGTGGCCTGTCACGGGGTGGTCAATCGGACGATCCTGGCGCTCGCGTTGGGAACCGGGCCAGAGATCTACAGCCGCATCGAACAAGATGCTGGCTGCCTCAATGTCTTGGACATCGACGGACAGGGAGCCCAGGCGCGAGTCGCCTACGTTCGGCTGATGAACTTCACGCCTTACAACGCCACCAAGCTCGGCATGCACGAGACGACGATGGAGACGCTTTGGCGTCAGTTCCTCGAAGGCTAGTCGTCGCAATGCAACGAGCGGTAGCCTCCCTTGTAGTAGAGCAGGGGCTCCGCTTCGCGGACTATCACCGATTCCACGCGACCGACGTAGATCGTGTGACTTCCCTCCCGGTGGGAGCTCGTAACAGTGCATTCCAACGACGCCAGAGCCTCAGCGATGAGCGGCGCTCCAGTCGCTCCCTCGACCCAGTCGACTCGCTCCAGCCGCGAGTCTTCGTGCTTCGAGGACGCGAAAACGTTCGACACCTCAGCTTGGTGGGAGGCCAGGATGTTCACCGCGAACAGGCCACCTTCCTCGATGATCTCATGCGTCTTCGAGGACCGGTTGGCGCAGACGAGCACGAGAGGAGGGTCGGCCGAGACACTCGAGAAAGCGGAAACCGTCATTCCATGAACTCGGTCGCCGCTGCGTGACGTCACCACCGTGACTCCACTGGCCCAGCCCCGAAGGGCTTCTCTGAACGCATCCTGGTCGACTGGCATGCTCTTGCTCCCTGAATTCTACCCCGCGAACTGCGATCTGATGAACTTGCTCACGACTTCGATGAACACGTCGTTCTTGTCCCCGGCAACCATGTGCGCTGCCCCCGCTAGGTCGACGTACTGGGCATGCGGCGCCATCTTCAGGAACTCGAGCGCGTGTTCCTCGGTGACCACATCACTCATTCGACCCCGCACCAGGAGCGTCGGCACCGTCAGGCGCGAAGAGGCCTCGAGACGCTCCCGCACGATCCGTTCGCCGTCTTCCTTCGTGTAGGCCTTGTAGTCCCAGGCCTCGAGCACTCTTGGGTCCCAGTGCCAGCGATATCGGCCGTCCTCCCCCTTGCGCAGGTTCTTCGCGAGGCCGCTGAGGTCGCTCGGTCGCGAGCGATGCGGAAGATAGCTTGCGACGGCGTTGGCCACCTCATCGAGGGAGTCGAATCCATCGGCGCCGCCCTTCATGAACTCGATGATTCGGTCGACGCCCTTCTTCTCGAGCCGGGGCGTCACATCGACCAGGATCAGCCCGCTCGAGATCGACTCAGGCGACGCCGTCTCCGCCAGGAGCGCCGTGATGCCGCCGATCGATGCGCCGACTAGAAACGGCTTGTCGTCCAACTGCTCGACCAGGGCCAGCAGGTCCTCGACCAGCCCGCTCACGTAGTAGTTTCCACCCGGATCCCAGCTGCTTTCGCCATGACCACGCTGATCCATCGAGATCGCGTAAAATCCCATTGCGCCCAAACGCTCCGCCGCTCCGCCCCAGGCGTGCCGGGTTTGTCCTCCCCCGTGAAGGAACAGCACGGTCTGATCGGAGCGGCTTCCGTAGGCATCCGCGGCAATCGTGATGCCGTTCGGAAGCCGGAAGCGAAGAGAAGCAGCACTTGGAGCAGAGGAAGGGCTGGCTGCGACCATACTTCCCAGGGTCTAGGAAGAAATAGAACGTGTTTCAAGTGGACGGTGGGCTTTCGCCCAGCCGAATTTGGGCTAGTTTCCCGCCCCTATGCCGCAACAGGCCTTTCTCAAGGGAATCCAGTCGTACTGGGATGCCCTCGGTCAGCCGGGCTCGCCGCCCGAGCTTGCCGATTCTCGGATCGATGCGTTCGTCGATCTTCTTCACGTGACGTCGAGTGCAGAGCACGGGTTTCGCTTGCTCGACTTGCTCGACTCACCGTACGCAGGGATCGCCGTAGGCGACAAGTCTCGTCCTTGGCGCCTGCATTGGGCGATTCAGGTTGGCGAGGTCGAGCCGTTCGTCGCGCCTGGACACGAGGACCTCACCTTTCTCGCCGATACCATCGCCGACCCTGAAGGGCACCACCGCGTGTACACCATCGAGGATGGCGCGCGCGGAGATCTGGAGTTTGCCGATCTCACTCACGTCCTTCGTTGGATGACCGCTCAGGTGCGGCATGCGAAGGGGGAAATCGACGACGCGCAGCTCGAGGAAATCCAGAGCGAATCCGCGTCGGTGCTCGATGATGAATGGGAGAGCGGCCCGACTTCAGGTCTCAACGTCGTGGAAGAGTTGCTCGATACGCCGCTCGTCGAGGCGTGGGACGCGATTTCCCGTGGCCAGTGGCCTCTGGTCGAGTCGGACGGCAGCAGCCCGACGGTCGAACGCGAGGATGGATGGCAGCGAAGGCTCTCACTCTGGATCACTCGACGGTTCCTCGCGACCCGCGCGCTAGAGCTCCCCGAGGAGATCGGAGTGTCAGACATGGACGCGATTCACCGTGCGCTCGTCGACCACTTGATCGATTTCGAGCAAGCCATCCACGCCGGCGACGTCCCCAGGGTGATCGAAGAAACGGCAGCATCCAAGGACCGCAAGTTGGCTTCCTTGGCGCGCGAATGGATCGAGCGTCACGATGGTTGGCGTACTGCGGCCAGTGTGCCGGCACCCGACGAGAAAGATCCTTTCGTCGATGAACCGCCCCCATTTCAGCATACGCCATTCACTAGAAAGCTGATGCACGCCCTTTCGGCTTCGCTCGACCGCATGGTGGCGCAAGGGGAGCTCGAGATCGACCCTGACCGCAAAGAGGCCTTGCTGATCGAGCTCGTCACGGCGGGTTCGGATGCGCGCTCGGCGAAACACATGCTGAAGAAGATCACTTCGGCGCTAGTCGATTCGGAGCATGTGGAAGAAATCTACCCTAGTGACGACAAGATCCAAGATTTGCTGAGAGAAGACCTCGGGGGATGATCGAGCGGCCCGGCACGCAGTTCTGGGCTGACGTGCGTTGGCGTGATGGCTGGCGCCTGCAATCCCGATGGAACGCCGGGATCCATCGCTTGATCGATCCTGCGGATCGGATCGTTTGCCGTGGATCGCTTTCCAAGTGCGAGAAAGCCCTCGACGAAGAGTGCCCAAATCCGGTTCCGGCCGAGCACCTCGTCGTCTTGTTGCACGGGCTCGGCCGTACTCGTCGTTCCCTCGCTACCTTGGACCGGGCTCTCTTGCGCGCCGGGTTCACGACCGCCCGGCTCGACTACCCGAGTACACGAAGGACCATTGAAGAGCACGCGGCCACCATCGCTGAGCTGCTCGATCACGTTCCTACCCCCAAGAAGCTTTCGTTCGCATCCCACAGCCTTGGCGGCCTGATCGTTCGACGTCTGCTGACCTACGACGCACCCTGGCGCGCGGTGGTCGAGCGAATCGTGATGCTCGCTCCGCCGAATCAAGGAGCTTCTCTCGCGGCCTTGCTCGACAGAGGAGGCATTCTGCGCGGAATTCTGGGACCGTCATACCGTCAGATTGCCGAAGGGTACGCGGAGTCGCTTCCGGTACCGAACGTGCCAGTTGCCATCTTTGCGGGCGACGTCGCAGGCGTCTCCGGGGACGGCCTGCTGACTGTCGACGAGACGCGGCTCGGAGGGACGGGCGAGCACCACGTCGTTCCTTCGGTCCACACCTTCGTGATGAACAATCCGTTCGTCATTCGAAGGGCGGTGTCGTTCTTAGGAGGCGCCCCAAATTGATGGTGAGGGGCGCAGGAGCCCGGAATCGCGGTCGTGGCACGCGCCCTCCCGATCGGCTTCGAGCAGCAAGGGCCCATCCAAGTCGACGTACTCGGCGCCCGATGCCAAGAGCAAGGCAGGCTCGATCGCGAGCGAGGTGCTCACCATGCAGCCCAGCATCACCTGAATTCCAGAGCTCCGCGCGAGCCTCATGCAGTACAGCGCTTCGCTGAGTCCCCCCGCCTTGTCGAGCTTGATGTTGACCATGTCATAGCGATCAGCGATGCCCGAAAACGATTGGCGATCGTGGAACGACTCATCGGCGCAAATCAGAACGTCGCGCTGTAGGCTCTCGAGGACGGAATCGCGGCCTGCAGGGAGGGGTTGTTCGAGGACGCTGACGCCGAGCTCGGGTAGTCTCGGGAGCCAGGCACGAACTTGCTCGGTCGACCATGCTTCGTTCGCGTCGACTACCAAGCACGCGGTCGGAACGGCCTGATGCACCGCCTGGATGCGCTCCAAGTCTAGGCCGCCATCCACCTTGACCTTGATCACTCGAGACCCGTCGAACGCGGCGGCGGCCGCCCGCATCTCATCGACGCTGCCTACGCTCACCGTCCGCATCGTGTACACCGGCTCGGGCCCTGCATCGAGGCCCGCCAACTGCCAAACCGGTCTTCCGGCCCGCTTCGATTCGAGATCCCAGAGCGCGCAGTCGATCGCGTTTCGGGCCGCCCCCGCGGGCATCGCATGCGCTTCCGCGCGGGCTTCTGCGATGTGCAGCTCACGGCAGCCTTCCTCGATTTCTGCGCGCACCGATTCGATCGACTCGCCATATCGGGCGTAGGGCACACATTCGGCGCGCCCAACATGTTCGCCGTCATGGAGCTCGAGCACCACGATCTCGGCCGCCGAGCGAGCGCCGCGGGCAATTCGAAAGCCTCCTCGAATCGGCCAGGACTCAGCTCGGACCGATGCCTTCATCGCACCGGCTACTTGGCGGCGGTCGCGTCTTTGATCGCCTTGGGGCTAAGCGTCTTGCAGACGAATACGTGAACGTCCCAGAGGTCCCGCGGGCGCTGTCCGGCCTTCTGGAGCAGCTCCATCGTCTTGTTGGCGGTTTCGAGGAACTGCATGTACGTCGTCGAGTTGGGTGCCGTGTCGTACTTGGGATCGATGTCCAAGATCAGTGCCTGCTTCTTGAAGAAAGTTGGCTTCACGAACAGGTGTTCCCTAGGGTAGACCAGCGCCGGAAGCAGGGTCGAAAGTGGCCAGGTTGCGCCATCTTCCACGTCGAGTGCGGCCACGAACGAATCGAAACGAATCGGGTATGCCCTCTCGCCGTAGAGCAGCTCACGAAGCGCGATGGCGACTGGTTCGCGCAACTCTTCAGGGAGGTTCTTGAAGCGAGTAGCCTCGGCCTTCTGCGTAGTGCTCTTCGTCGCGGTGAGGAGCTCGTAAATCATCTGATGGATCTCTTCGTAGCTCCCGTTGCCGAGGAGCTCGTCGAGGTTCTTCTGGCTCAAGAGATCCTCGGCGCGCTCGATGGCCGCGTTCTTGAGCTTCTCCCCGGTCTTGCCTTCAGAGTCGCCTCGTTCGGACTTCGTGTAGGATTCATCCTCGAAGCCCACGGGATAGAGCGTCATGAAATAGGCGACCTGCTGCTCGAACGTGATCTCGGGCTTCTTCGGTGGGGCCTTGGACTTGCGCGACGACCCAGGGGCGGGTTCCTGATTGCGTCGGGCCAGTCGATCGATGCGAACGGCCTCGTTCGGCTGCACGTCGACGATCTCCATCTTGTGCCAGTAGTCCGGCCGAAAGCTGCGCTCAGCGCCGTCTTCGAAGAGAAACGTGCGCTTGTCGGGAATCTCCATGAGAAGCACCGAGCGACCCCAGTCCTTGCGACTGGCGTGCTCGAAGACGCGCGGGGGAACGGAGGGTGTAGTCTCTGACATCGGTTACAGATCCTCAAAAATCGGGTAGAAGCCGACCCTGGGGGCCGGAAAAGCGAGCCCGTCGTGTATCACGGACATGCGGCCCTTGCATCCGCTTGCGATCGTCTGGGTGTAGCCCTACGAGCACTGTTCGGCAACCTCCCGTTCTCATTGGGGTTTAGGCAAAATGAACCGATTCTCAGTAATGCGCCCGGCGGCCTTGCCTGCGTTCGCGTTCGCGATTGCCCTCGGCGCTTCATGTCGCCCGGCCAGCGAAAGCGAGCCTCGATCCGCCCGTGAGCCCGTCGAGGCGCCCGAGAGCAATCCTCGGCTGCCCGGCGTCGCTTCCATCGACCAGGCGCTCCAAGATCGGCTCGACCGCGCACTCGCTGCGAAAGGGCCAGGCTACGTCGCGCGCACACGACATCTCGACGAAAACGGCTCCCCCCAATTCACCAATCGGTTGATAGAGCAGGCGAGCCCCTACCTCCTTCAACACGCTCACAATCCGGTGAACTGGTACGCCTGGTCCGACGAAGCCTTCGAGCGAGCCAAGCGCGAGAACAAGCCGATCTTCTTGTCGGTAGGCTACTCGACCTGTCACTGGTGCCACGTGATGGAGCGGGAATCGTTCGAGGATGAAGAGATCGCCGCGTTCCTCAACCGCCACTTCATCGCGATCAAGGTCGACAGGGAAGAGCGACCCGACATCGACAGCGTATACATGAGCGCCGTCAACATCCTCACAGGCCGCGCTGGTTGGCCGATGACGGTCATCATGACACCCGACAAAGAGCCATTCTTCGGAGGAACGTATTTTCCGCCTCGCAGGGGAGTGCGCGGAAGCGGCGCGGGTCTCGCCGACATCCTCGCAGAGATGCTACGGGTTTACACCAACGAGCCCCAGCAGGCGGTGGCGCGCGGTCAAGAGCTGAGCCAGCGCATCGAGCAAGTAGCCTCGATACAAGCAGGACCCGGAGTACCAAGCGACAAAGTGATCGCGGTCGCGGTCCAGCAGTACGCCACGATGTTCGATCGGGTTGATGGCGGCTTCACGGGCGCACCCAAGTTCCCGCAGCCGTCTCGTCTATTGCTTCTCTTGAGGTACGCGCGCCGCACGGGAGACGACGGAGCTACGGCCATGGTGGCCACTACTCTCGACCGTATGGCCGCCGGCGGCATCTACGATCAGATTGGTGGCGGATTCCACCGATACTCGACCGATTCCGAATGGCTCGTTCCACACTTCGAAAAGATGCTCTACGACAACGCTCAGCTGGCGCTCGTCTATCTGGAGGCATGGCAGCTCACCGCCGACTCTGAATACGCTCGCGTTGCTCGCGAGATACTCGATTACGTCGCTCGAGAGATGACCTCGCCCGATGGAGGATTTTACTCGGCAACCGATGCGGACAGCCCCACGCCCCAGGGGCATGAAGAGGAGGGTCGGTTCTTCACATGGACCCCTGCCGAGCTCGATTCGCTCCTCGGCGCGGACGATGCGCGGATCGTCTCGGCTGCGTACGGGGTGACCGAGCGCGGAAACTTCGAGGGACGCAACATTCTTCATCGCGTTCGATCGGAGCGTGATGTGGCGTCGGATCTCCAGATGGAGCACAAGCGCGTTGCGGAGGTCCTGGAGAAGGGACGAAAGGTGCTCTACACCGCGCGCAGCGCGCGGCCAGCACCCCTCCGCGATGAGAAGATCATCGCGGCCTGGAATGGGATGATGATCAGCGCATTTGCGAGAGGCGGCTTTGCGCTAGGAGACCAGTCATACGCCGAAACGGCCGAGCGCGCGGCGGGGTTCGTGCTCGAACGAATGCGCGACGAAGACGGCTCGCTGGTGCGCACTTATTACCGAGGCGAGAAAGGCGCGACGTCTTTCCTCGACGACTATGCTTCGATGATTGCGGCCAGCCTCGACCTCTACGAGACGACGGGCAAGGACGTTTGGCTCGAGCGCGCCCTCGCGCTCCAAACCGACCAGGACACCCGCTATGGCGACGCGCAAGGCGGCGGCTACTATCTCGCGCCGAGCGACGGCGAGACACTGCTGGTGAGGGAAAAGCCCATCTACGATAGCGCGGTTCCCTCCGGGAATTCGGTGACAGCAAGCAACCTTCTGCGCCTCCACGATCTGACGGGGGAGGGGAAATGGCGGCAGACGGCCGAGCGCCTCTTCGCCATGATGGGATTCCGCGTCACGCGATCGCCTACGGAACACCCGTTGCTGCTAGCCGCGCTCGATCACTACTATGACAGGCCGCTCGAGATCGCCGTGATCGCGCCGACGCGCCGCGAAGAAGCAGCGCTGCTCGCAGATCGGCTTCGCAGGACCTTCGTCCCCAACAAGGCGTTTGTCGTCCTCGCTAGTGACGACGCAGCTCAACAACGCACCCGGGTCCCCTGGCTCGAGGGTAAGGTCGCGATCGGCGGGAAGAGCACCGCTTACGTCTGTGAACGAGGCAGGTGCGAGCTCCCAACCAGCAATGGGTCCGTGTTCCAACGACAGCTCACGCGACGCCGACCCTACCCTAGCTTCGCCACGGAACCCCCGCCCCGCTTGCCGTTCGAGAGGTCGAAGTGATGGTTGATCTCGCGGAAGATTGGGTCCTCGCGAGTCACAACGCCGGCAAGGTCGAGGAGCTCAATCGCCTCTTCGCCGAAATGCCCGTCCGCCTTCGACCCGCCGCCGAGCTGGGCTTGCCAGAGCCCGACGAAGTCGGGTCGACGTTCGAAGCCAACGCGGAGCTCAAGGCGTCTGCGGCGGCGATGGCCATCGGGATGCCCGCACTGGCAGACGACTCAGGCGTCGAGGTTCATGCGCTCGGCGGCGAACCGGGCATCCATACCGCTCGATGGGCAGGCGAGATGCGCGACTTCGACATCGCCCGCCGCCTCGTTCAAGAACGTCTCGAAGAGCTGGGTCCGCAGGCCAGTCGTCGAGCAACCTATGTTTGCGTTCTATGCGTCGGCTGGCCCGACGGACGCACGCGCACGTTTCGAGGCGAAACGCTCGGAACGCTGGTCTGGCCGATCCGCGGTGAGCTCGGGCATGGTTTCGAGCCGATGTTTCTGCCCGACGGGTACGCGATCACATACGGTGAGATGACGCCCGCCCATCGGCTTCGCGTCAACGCGCGCGCCGCAGCGATGAGAAAGCTCAAAGACGGACTCTTTGCTCCCGTGCGTTCTAGGGCCGGCACTTGACGTCCGAATACGCGCACACGAACCGGACGTGCAAATGGTCTTCGTGATTCGGGAAATGTCGGATGATGCCTTGCGGCTCGTATCGGCCGCGCGGATACTGCATCCATTGCTCGAGTTGGGCCTTCGTCGCCCCTTTGCGCTTGGCGTAGCGGTATAGCTTTGCCTGCAAACGATAGTCGATGAAGATCATCTCGGCCTGTCCGTTGCGGAGCCAGTATTCGAGTAGGGTCCACTGCCGGGCTACGTCGAGGTCGGACGACTTCACGTACTCGAAAGGGCATCCCGTTCGGGGACAACTCTCCTGGTAGTAACTCATGTCGACATCGCGCCCGTTCTGATGGCTCTTGTGGTGCGGCAGCTTGCCGCCGTTCTTGTCACTGATGTCGTGAATGCGGACGACTTTCGTGTACTTGTACTTCGAGCTCACCGCGTCGATCGCCGCCATGACCCAGCGCGTGGTTTCCTCCGTGCCGTACGCGCGATCCGGATTTCGAATCGTATAACCCCGGTGCGGAGGCAGGCGCACGGCGTTCTCGAGACGCCCGCGGTTGGTCGGTCCCACCGCTTCGGATGGGCTCACGGGAACTCGCGTATGGATGCGAATGCTCGTGCCAGGACGAGCCTCTCGATGCTCTAAGTTGGCGTTCCAGCGTTGAAGATCTCGCGAGCTCACGCCATAGCGGCTCGCAGCCGCCAAGACCGTGTCCCCGCGCTCGAGCTTGAACACCACCTGTGGAATTGGCTCTCCCACGTCGATCGTCTGGCCAGGACGGATCCGACTCGCGTCCAACCCAGGGTTGGCCGCGAGCAGATCTGCGACCGTCGTTTCGTGCCTCAGGGCGATTCCCGTGAGCGTATCGCCGCTTTGCACCCGGTAGAGTCTAGAACGCTTCTTCTTCTCCACGGGTTTGTCGTAAGCTCGTGCGGCGACCGCCGTTGCAGGGTCGCGGGCTGCGATCCGCGGAGCGGGGTCCTCATCAGCCTTCATCTCCACTTCGGCGGCTGCCGCTGCATAGTCGAATGGAGGTGTCCAATCGATGCCGTCGTCGTACGATCCCGAAGCTTGCGTCTTACCGGACGGTGGTTCCTTCTCGGCGGAGCTTACGGACTCGGGATGCGCTCGTTGAGAATTCCGTCCGATGATCAGCTTCTGTCCGATGCGAATCAAATCGCCATCCAGCTGATTCCATTCGCGGAGTTGCGCGACCGAAACCTTGGCGCGTTCCGCGATCAGACTGAGCGCATCGCCTCGTTGGACGATCACGTAGTGCGCTTCGGCCTTCGCTCGGGACGAAACCAACGCGGTGAGGCACAAGAGTGCGATCCCGAGCGAGCGGAGCATGCCCGTTCGGTGTATCGAGAATTGCTCCTTTCGCCAAGAAATAGACGAGATCTAATGGATCTGGCGTTCGCGGGAGGACTGATCGTTTGTAGGGATACGCGGCTCGACGACGCTACTGCCGAAGCCAGTCGAGAGCCACGAGCGTCAGCACCGTTGCCACACCGATCACCATCACCAGCAGACTGGCCGGCAGAGGCGGAGGTGCCGGCACGCGACGTTTCGCCGTGGATGGGATCGCCCTATCTCGTCGATCGCTCTTCAGTACCGTTCGATACGCCGAATCTCCAGCGATCTGGAGCGGGCTGGTACGCGCTATCTCCATGAGGTGATGCTTGCGGGCCTCGCCGTTTGGAAACAGCTCGGCCATCCACTCGGCGATCTCCGCTGGGCCCACCAAGTCCTCTTGCTTCGCGAGGAAACGCCGGAGGGCTTTACCCATCTCGCGAGCGCTTTGCCAACGTTCGTCGGGATTTCGTTGCAGCGCCTTCATAACGATTTCGTCGAGCTCGGGAGGCACGTCTTTTCGATATTCAGAAGGCGGCCGAATCTCGCCTGACAGGACGGCGTACATCGTGTTCACGTCCGTGTCCCGAAGGAAGAGTCTTCGCAGTGTGAGAAGCTCCCAAAGAACGGCGCCCAGCGCCCAAACGTCGACTCGTCGGTCTACTATCGCAGCAGTCATCTGCTCCGGTGCCATGTAAGGAAACGTGCCCTTGACCTGTCCTGCTTCGGTGTGGTGCACGCGCTGGCGCGCGTGCGCGATCCCAAAATCCACGACCTGGGTGTCGCCATCGTAGGTGACGAATAGGTTTTCCGCCGACACGTCCCGGTGCACGACATTCAGTGATTCGCCGTCGGCGTCTTTGAGCTCATGCGCGGCATGAAGCCCTTCGGCGGCTTGCGCTATGATCCGAGCCATGCGCGAAGGGAGGAGTGGGGAGCTGCGTTGCTCCGCATTCGCCACGACCCGCCGATGAACGCGCGACAGCGGCTCTCCAACCAAGTACTCCATGGCGATGAAGTACTCCCCGTCGGCTTCTCCGAAGTCGAAGACACTACAGACGTTGGCGTGGGTGATCCGCGAGGCGATGTGCGCCTCGTCGAGGAACATCTCCACGTATTCCTTCTCCGTGGCGAGATGGGCGTGGATGCGCTTGAGCGCGACGAGCTTCTGGAATCCAGGTGCACCTCCGGCGCGCGCAAGGTACACGCTCGCCATACCCCCGGAAGCAAGCTCGAAGCAGAGCTCGTACCGGCCAATCCTCTCCGGTGCGCTGCGTGGCGGGGCGAGCGAGCCCCCTGAAAGGCGCTTCGGGCGGCCTGAGCTCATAGATCCCATGTCTTCGGCTATCGAATCCCTCATCCGGAGTTCCTCAGGCCAGGAGCCAGACGGCCTAATACCGTCTACAGCAAAGTATTACATATATAATGCAGTTCTTAGAACAAATTCATCTACGATCGTTTCGTTTGACTTTGTGGCGCAGGCACCCTATCTATTAGGCCCTTTACAAAATATGCCTAATGAATTTAGGGGAAGCATACGTGCTAGATGAAATTGATCGGCAGCTTCTCGACGAGCTGCAGAGCGACTGCAAGCGGTCTCTGAAAGAGATCGGCGCCGCCGTGGGGCTGAGCGCCCCGTCGGTCATGGAACGGGTGCGGGAAGCTCGAAGGCGCAGGAATCATCAAGGGATATCACGCGCTGCTCGACGCTCGGAAGCTCGGGCTCGACATCTCCGCGTTCATAGGGGTCTCCATCAGCAGTCCCGGTCTGCTTTCCGCGTTCGAAGACTGGGTCGATTCGATCGCTCAGGTCCTCGAGTGCCACCACGTCACAGGTAGCCACACCCTACTTCTCAAGGTAAAGACGCAGAACACCAAGGCCCTGGAGCAGCTCATCAGCCGTATCAGGTCCATGGAGGGGGTTGCCAGCACCGAGACCATGGTGGTGCTTTCAACCCACACCGAGCGGGTAGAGATTGCGCTACCCCGCGGCGAAGTCGCGTCTGACGCGCGCCGACGCAAACGCCCCCGCCGACCGGCGGACGCCAGCAAACCCCTACCGACCACATGAACATGCAGTACGGACTCCCCGAAAAACACGGTCTCTACGACCCGGAAAACGAGAAGGACGCGTGCGGCGTCGGTTTCGTTGCGCAGATCAAGGGCGTTGCCTCCCACCAGATCGTCAAGGATGCCAATCGCATTCTCTGCAACATGGACCATCGCGGCGCGCGTGGCTCGGAGACGAACACTGGCGATGGCGCTGGGATGCTCACTGCGATTCCCGACAAGCTTCTGCGCATCGCCGCCAAGACGGAGCTCGGTATCGAGCTCCCCGAGCGCGGCAAGTACGGCGTTGGCAACATCTTCTTGCCGACCAACGACGAGGAGCGAGCCTACTGCAAGGCAGCGTTCATGAGGTCCATCGAGGCTCAGGGGCAGCGCTTCCTCGGCTGGCGAGTCGTCCCGACCGATCCTGACGGCGCCAACCTCGGACCAACCGCGCTCGAAAGCATGCCGCGCATCGAGCAACTGTTCGTCGGCGCCGCGGACGGGATGGACCAAGATGCTTTCGAGCGGCAGCTCTACGTGATCCGCAAGAGCGCAGCGAGCCCGCTTCGCGTCGATGAGACGCTCGAGCAGCGCAAGATGCTGTACGCCTGCTCTCTGTCGAGCCGCACGATCATCTACAAGGGCATGCTCGCGTGCGAGCAGGTTCTGCCTTTCTACGGGGATCTCACGAACCCGGACTACGAAACCCACCTCGCGATGGTGCATTCGCGCTTCGCGACCAACACTTTCCCGACTTGGGAGCGCGCACAGCCGCTGCGCTGCCTCAGTCACAACGGCGAGATCAACACGCTTCGTGGCAACAAGAATGCCATGCATTCCCGCCAGGGCGTCGTGGCGAGCGCGCTTTTTGGCGCCGATTTGAAGAAGCTTTTTCCGGTCGCCGAGCTGGGTCTATCCGACTCGGGCACGCTCGATAACGTCCTCGAGTTCCTCTACATGAACGGGCGGTCGATGCCCGAGGCCGCCATGATGATGATTCCCGAGGCCTGGCAGAAGCACGAGCACATGCCTCAGGTGAAGCGCGACTTCTACGAGTACCACAGCTGTCTGATGGAGCCCTGGGACGGCCCTGCGTCGATTGCGTTCACCGACGGAAAGATCATCGGCGCGACGCTCGACCGCAATGGTCTGCGTCCGAGCCGCTACTATCTCACCCACGACGATAGAGTGATCATGGCGTCGGAAGTCGGCGTGCTCCCCGTACCTCCCGAGACGGTGAAGCACAAGGGCCGCCTGCAGCCCGGACGCATGTTCCTGATCGACTTCGAGCAGGGCCGCATGATTCCGGACGAAGAGCTGAAGGACGACTTTGCGACGCGTCGTCCCTACGGCGACTGGCTCAGAGAGGGGCGTCTCGAGCTCAGCGAGCTGCCCGTGCACGGCGATGCGCATGGTTTCGAGCCCGAGACGCTTCTCGCGCGCATGCAGTCGTTCGGATACACGACAGAGACCATGCAGTTCATGTTGCGTCCGATGATCGACGAGAAGCGCGATCCGGTCGGGTCCATGGGCAACGACTCGGCCCTCGCGGTCCTGAGCGATCAACCGCGCCTCGCGTACGACTATTTCAAGCAGCTTTTCGCGCAGGTTACCAACCCGCCGATCGACTCGATCCGCGAGGAATTGATCATGGGAGTCGAGTGCTACGTCGGACCCGAGCGGAACCTGCTCACCACGACGCCCGAGCACGCTCAACGCCTACGCATTCCGCACCCGATTTTGACCAATGAAGAGGTCAGGGCGCTGAGGACGATCGACGAGCGCGGCTGGCGTAGCAAGCTCATCGACATCACCTGGCCCAGAAGCGAGGGCCCCGAAGGACTCGAACCCGCGCTCCAACGCATACGGCACGAAGCTGAGCGGGCGGTAGACGAGGGGTATAGCCTGATCCTGCTGACCGACCGCGGCGCAGGCCAGGACCGCATTCCTGTCAGTGCATTGCTCGCCACCGGGGCGGCCCACCATCACCTCGTTGCGACCGAAAAGCGCACGAGAGTCGGGATCATCGTTGCGACCGGCGAGGCGCGCGAAGTGCATCATCACTGCTGTCTCCTCGGTTACGGGGCGGACGCGATCAACCCTTACCTGGCATTCGAGGCGCTCTGGCAGGAGCGTCGCCTGGGGACGCTCGACGCGAGGCGATTCCCCGACGACGACAGCATCGTCGACGGTTATCGCAAAGCAGTCGCCAAGGGCTTGCTCAAGGTGTTTGGCAAGATGGGGATCTCGACGCTCCAGTCGTACAAGGGCGCGCAGATCTTCGAAGCGGTCGGTTTGAACAGCTCTGTCATCGACCTTTGCTTCGTCGGCACGGCCAGCAGGATTCAGGGCATCGGCTTCAACGTCATGGCGCAAGAGCTCGTCGAGCGTCACTCGCTTGGCTATCCCTCCGGAGACGAGCCTCGACTCCCGATCCTTCCCAACGACGGTCAGTTCCATTGGCGCGCGAACGGCGAGCGGCACATGTGGAACCCGGAGACGATCGCGAACCTACAGGTAGCCGCGCGCGCGAACAGCAGCGATGCGTACAAGCGTTTTGCTGAGCACGCGAATGACAGCGCCCGGGATCGCTGCACGCTCCGTGGTTTGATGCGTTTCAAGAAAGGGCAGAGCATTCCGTTGAGCGAGGTCGAGCCGGCTAGCGAGATCGTCAAGCGGTTCGCGACCGGCGCGATGAGCTTTGGCTCGATTTCGATGGAAGCACACTCCACGCTGGCCATCGCGATGAACGCGCTCGGAGGCAAGTCGAATACGGGTGAGGGCGGCGCAGATCCGAACGCTAAAGCTGCTCGCGAACGGCTCGATGAATCCGATGCGCTCCGCGATCAAGCAGGTCGCTTCGGGCCGCTTCGGCGTGACCATCAACTATCTCACCAACGCCGACGAGATTCAGATCAAAATGGCGCAGGGTGCGAAGCCGGGTGAAGGTGGCGAGCTTCCTGGACGGAAGGTCGACGAGAAGATCGTACCGCGCGTCATTCTACGCCGGGTGTTGGATTGATCAGCCCGCCGCCCCACCACGACATCTATTCCATCGAAGATCTGGCGCAGCTCATTCATGACCTCAAGAACAGCAATCCATCCGCGCGTATCAGCGTGAAGCTGGTCAGCGAGGTCGGCGTAGGCACGATCGCGGCCGGCGTCTCCAAAGCGCATGCAGACCACATTCTCATCAGTGGTCACGACGGCGGCACAGGCGCATCACCGCTCACGTCGATCAAGCACGCCGGGCTTCCATGGGAGCTCGGTATCGCGGAGACGCATCAAACGCTGGTCATGAACGACCTCCGAAGCCGAGTCGTTCTTCAGACGGATGGACAGATAAAGACCGGCCGCGACGTCGTGATCGGAGCGCTGCTCGGCGCCGAGGAAATCGGCATGAGCACTGCGCCCCTCGTCGCGATGGGCTGCATCATGATGAGAAAGTGCCATCTCAACACCTGCCCAGTCGGCATCGCCACGCAGGATCCCGAGCTTCGCAATAAGTTCACGGGCAAGCCCGAGCACGTCATCAATTACCTTTTCATGGTTGCCGAGGAGGCGCGTGGTATCATGGCTCTGCTCGGCTTCCGCACGTTCGAGGAGATGGTCGGCCGCGTCGACATGCTCGACACAGCCGATGCCATTGTTCACTGGAAGGCGCAGGGCATCGATCTCTCGCCAATACTGACGAAAGCAAAGAAGAAGAACGCCGTCACGGACGTTTACTGCACGAAACAGCAAGACCACGGTCTCGACAAGGCGCTCGACAACAGGCTCATCGAGATCGCACAGCGTGCGATCTGTGACGGCAAGCGGGTTCGGGCGTCGCTCGCGATCAAGAACACGAATCGAACCGTGGGAACCATGCTGAGTCACGAGATCGCCAAGAAATGGGGCGAAGAGCTTCTTCCCGATGGTACCGTGCATTTCAAGTTCGACGGCCTCGCGGGTCAGAGCTTCGGCGACATGGCTCGCGAAAGGCGTGACGCTCGAGCTCGAGGGCGATGCCAACGATTATGTTGGCAAGGGTCTCTCGGGCGGCACCATCGTCGTCTATCCGTCGAAGAAGGCTACCTTCGTGCCTGCGGAGAACGTAATTGTCGGAAACGTCGTCCTATACGGCGCGGTCAGCGGAAAAGCTTTCTTCCGTGGCCGGGCCGCGGAGCGATTCTGCGTGCGCAACTCCGGTGCATGGGCCGTCATCGAAGGGGTTGGCGATCACGCCTGCGAGTACATGACCGGCGGCCGAGTCGTGGTCCTCGGAGGTACGGGGCGCAACTTCGGCGCGGGCATGAGCGGCGGCGTAGCGTACGTCTTCGATCAGAAAGGCGTCTTTCACAGCAAGTGCAACCAAGAGATGGTCGAGTCGACGCATTCAGTACGCCGAAGAGATCGCGGTCGTGAAGGGGCTCGTCGGAGAGCACCAGGACCGGACCAGTTCGGCCGTTGCCCAGCGATTGCTGAAGGACTGGGACAACGCGGTGCGGACGTTCGTGAAGGTGATGCCGACCGACTTTAAGCGCGTGCTCAGGAGACCGGCGATCTTTCGATGGGTGTTCCCGGGCCCGCGCCCCTCAGCCCCAGGGCCTTCCGGCGGCGGAGTAAGACGATGGGTAAGCCAACCGGTTTCAAAGAGTTTCCGAGGGAAACGATTCGTACCGTGACCCGCTGCAGCGCATCTCCGGCTGGGATGAGTTCACCGTCGACGTGCCGGAGGAGCACCTTCGGAAGCAGGGTGCACGTTGCATGGATTGCGGCGTTCCGTTGTAGTCGGTCCACCGGGTGCCCGATCGACAACCTGATCCCCGAATGGAACGACCTGGTCTACAGCGGACGATGGCGCGAGGCCCTGGATCGTCTGCACAAGACGAACAACTTCCCGGAGTTCACCGGACGCGTCTGCCCGGCTCCCTGTGAGGGCGCCTGCGTGCTCGGCATCAACGAGCCCGCCGGTCGACGATCAAGAACATCGAGTGCGCGATCGTCGACAGGGATGGGCCGAAGGGTGGATCCAGCCCCAGCCACCGTCGAGCGAACGGGAAGAGAGGTGCGCGATCGTGGGCGGTCCGGCGGGCCTCACCGCCGCGCAACAGCTCAACCGAGCTGGCCACGACGGTGACCGTCTATCGAACGCGACGATCGAATAGGCGGACTGCTCACCTACGGCATCCCGAACATGAAGCTCGACAAGGGCTGGTTCAGCGGCGCGTCGATCAGCTGCCGCGGAGGGGGTGGGTTCGTGACGACGCTCGACGTCGGGAGAGAACAAAGCCGCACGCAAGCTACGGTCGAGAGTACGACGCTCGTGGTCTTCGCACCGGCGCCATCGTTCCCCGTGATTTGCCGAGTGCCCGGTCGTGATCTGAAGGGAGTCCATTTGCGATGGAGTTCCTTGCTCAACAACACCCGGAGCGTGCTGGACGGCGAGAAAGATGGCGGGTTCATTCAGCTGCCAAGGGCAGCGATGTCGTCGTGGTCGGGGGCGGTGACACGGGCACGGATTGCTCGTACTCGCTTCGTCACCGCTGCACCGCGTGGTCAGCTTGAGGTGCTACCCCGCCCGCCCGCCGAGCGTGCCGCGGCAATCCTGGCCCCAGTGGCCGACGATCTTTCGGACCGACTATGGTCACGAGGAAGGGCCGAGCTGAGTTCGGTCGGGATTCGCGTGTACCGCGTTCTCAGCCACCGTTTCGAAATCGGTGGCGGCAACGGGACCGTGCGCCAGAGTCGAGACGGTCCGAGTCGAGTGGGCGAAGGATACCGAGGCGCGGATGGGCGATTGCGCGAGGTCCCCGGGAACCGGAGCAGGTGCGATCGAGCGCGAACTCGTCTTTCTCGCGATGGGCTTCCTCGGACCCGAAGCCACGCCCGTGGACCAACTTGGTCTCGGGCGCGATGCGTGCACCAACTTCCAAGCGGAGTATGGCAAGGACGCCACTAGCACACCCGGCGTCTTCGCCGCGGGTGATTGTCGCCGCGGCCAGTCCTTGGTGGTCTGGGGCATCGCCGAAGGGAGAGG
>CAWBAV010000030.1:0-3659 GCA_963786865.1 uncultured delta proteobacterium
CCATGAAGCGCTGCGTGCTTTGCATCGTGCTCGTGCTGGCTGGGTGCAGCCAAAGCGGTGACGCGGAACCGGGAGACGTACTCTGGACCGAGCGCGCGCCGCTCGATGGCGAAGGCCAGGCGCTTGCTCGCCTCGGCGACGGCACCCTGGTCGCTGCAGCAGATGACGGACTCGCGTCCTCGAGCGATGACGGTCGAAGCTGGCAACCCTTGGGAGCCACGGGGCTGCCTCCGGGTCACGTGGTTGCGATGACGGCCACCGATGAACATTCACTGCTGGCTTACGTCTGGGGTCGAGGTCTGTACGGGAGCGACGACGCAGGATCGAGCTGGACCCGCATCGGCCAACCGACACTCGATCCGCTCATCACGGTGGCGACGAACACGCGCGCGCCGATGGTTCCGTACCTGCTCACCCGCGATCCTCAGGACCGCGCACGGATTGCGGCAACCGGGCCAGGAGGTCTCTCGCTCAGCGAGGACGGAGGGCTGAGCTGGCGTACGGTGAGCGTTCCCGGCGCCCCGGGTAAGGTGAATATCTTGTTCACCGGCGCGGCGCTTCGAGGAGACACGTTCTACGCGACCGCGTTGCTGCCGGTCGGCATCCTCCCCCCGTCGTTTCTCGATATTCTCGACGGCGGCGTGTACGTCTCGACCGACGGCGGTGCCCGATGGAGCGCGCTCGGGACCGCGTTTCCGTCGAACGCGCCCTCGGGCGTCGTCCTGGGCGCGGACGAGCGGGTTTACGTCTCCACGCAAGACAAAGGGCTCTTTCGCCTGAGCGAGCTCGGCGTCTGGGAGTCGCTCGGCGGCCCCAGCGACATACTCTGCCTGAGCGCCTATGACACCGGCATCGCCGTGGCCTCGGGAACGCGCGGACCCTGGCGCTGGGAGATCGAGACCGAAACCTGGTCGCGCGCCGCGGATGTCACCGGCACCGAAGGTCCCTCACCCGGCGTGGACACGGCCGTGGTCGCCGTCTCCGATGCCGTCGCCTTGCTGAGCGATGGGCGCGTCTTCTCACTCGAGCGTCGCACCGGTTCCGGAGGCGAGATGAACGCCGCGGGCGGCACCGTTCACCTCGCGTTCTCCATGCACACCAATCTCTATCACTCCTTTCGCGGCAACACGAACGACGACGAGGGCTTTGGGCTCGACATCCGGGTCATTCGCAACACGCTCGATTGGCTCGACGAGCTCCCCGAGGTTCATGCCGATTGGGACATCGAGAACTATTTCTCCGTCGACGGCTGGCTCGCCGAGTACGCCCCGGACATCCTCGAACGCATTCGCGCACGCCGCGAAGCCGGCAAGGACGGCATCCGGCTGATGTCCTGGAACAACGGCGCAGTGTCCTGGCAGACCTTCGAAGAGTTCGAGCAGTCGGTCGAGCGCGCGAAGACGAGCTACATCGACGCCTTCGGGAGCTTCGATCCGGGGGTCCAGCCCCAGGAGAACATGTTCTCGCCGGACCATGTCGGCTGGTACCGGGACCTCGGGATCGAATGGATCACGCTCTTCAACTCGATGACGCCATTCACGGGAATCCCGTCGGACGTGCAGCTCGAAGCGGAGGCGCTCTACAACCCGGTCACGCTTCGAGACGGCGAGGATACGATGACGATGGTCCCCGTCTATCATCACGCGGATGTCCTCGACCACGGAAACCTCGCAGGCTGGGCGCAGCAGCTCTCCGATCGATTCCCCGGCGACGTCCTGCTCGTGATTCATTTCGATGCGGACAGCGACACCTGGCTCACCTTCGATCAGGAGATCCGAGGCGCGGCGGAGCTCGACTTCGTTCGATTCACGACCATTCAAGACTACCTCGACACGCATGGGCCGGTCGCCGAGATCACGCTCGAGGGCGACCTGGCCGATGGAGTTGGAGATGGGTTTCAGTCCTGGGCCGAAAAGCAGGTCGACCAGGTGGTCTCTACCAAGGTCGCCGAGGCGCGAGACCTGAGCGATTGGGCTCGCGCGCTTGCTCCGGGGAACACGGCGGTCGAAACGCAGGTGCAGGTCGCACTCGATACGAGGCTCATCACGCTCTCGACGACCAACTTCGGCCTCGCGGCCCCGTTCCTACATCCCGATCGGGAGGCCGACGCGCGCGCCCTCGCCGAACAGTCACGGTCTGAGGCCGCGCAGGCCTTCGAGCTCGCCGCGGCCGACGCTGGAGAGCCCGCTCCGGGCACGATCGAGCTTCTCAATGCGCGCGCATCGGCGGGAACGGCTCTGCTCGAGATTCCAATCGAAGTGCCCGCCGCCGCGTATCAAACCGTCGATGGCCTGCGTATCGAAGACGATGGAACCGAGCTCGCGTCCCTCATCGAAGAGCTCGATGCGAGCGGCGACCCCGTGAGCCTCCGGGCGAGCGTCGTCCTTCCCTTCGCCGCCGAGGAATCGAAGACCCTCACTTGGCGCTACGATCCGGCCAGCCCGCGTTCGGCGACCGGGTCCGTCGGCCCGTTGGACGACGTGCCCTTGGAGCCTCCTTTCACCCAGTGCGATGGTGAGCGAAGCGATGCGGTACCCGGCACCCATGAAGCAGGCGTCGATGTTGCCGCTGTTCGCAGGTTCGATTCGCAGGTCTATGCGCTCGGCTTTTGCGACGGCACGGGCGAGGTCACCGTCACACGTTCACGCTACGATGGGCACCCGGGCACCCTCATCGAAGTCGAAGCGCAGATGGGAACCGCGTCGGATCGCGAGCGCGCTGAAAGCGTAGCCCTCACGCCGCTCTCCTGCGAGGGCGACGTCGAGAGGATTCGCTGGCGGACCATGGGCGGGATCGAGCGCTCTAGACCCGCGCGTCCGGGCCGACAAACCTGGAACCCCCAGTCTCCGGACGGATGGCTGAGCTTCGAGTGCGAAAACGCAGAGACGATCCAACTGTCCCACCGCGTGCGGGAGCGTACCAGCATCGGACCGGTTGCCCTCCGCAACGATGGGGATCGCGCTCTCTTCGCGCCGCTCGGGACCTTCTGGGGCACGCCCCCGTTTCATAGCGCACGGCGCATGGGCGGCTACGGCGCCGGGGACGTGGTGTACCAGATCATCGGTGACAACATGTTCCAACCGAGCGCGCCCGACTGGTCCGGTACGTCGTTCAGCTACCGTCTGCTCGTAGGCTCTTCGATCGACTCCGGCACGCTCGACCTCTTCGCGCACCCACCGCTGGTGCGCACCGGCGCCTACGTCGCTCCGTAGCCGCCGCGACCCACGCAGGTTTGCGCCGAACGATTCGCGCGTCTAGCTCAGCCCATCCTCACTCGGGATAGGGCTCGGACTGCATCTCGACGTCTTCTTCGGCGTTGGGCGGGTAGTACATGCCCTCGCCACCGCCATCCTCGGCCTGGACCATGGTGCGCTCGTTGCCGACCGTCTCCTCCATGTCCTCGGACCGCTCCATCCGGGCCTGCTCTTCGGGCGTGGCATTGCAAGCCCCTAGCAAGAAGAGCAATCCGGTCATCATCGAAATTCGCATCATCGGCTTCTTCCCCTCGCTATGGACAGCTCTCGTATGCCCGGAAGTCCCTCACGTCAATCGGCCGATGCGGGCTTTGATCCGAGGTCCCGGTCGCGTTACGGTCGGTGCTCATGCCTCTACGCACGAAGCTGAGACGGGCCGCGAGACTCGTGCTTGCGGCGTCGGTC
>CAWBAV010000031.1:0-3122 GCA_963786865.1 uncultured delta proteobacterium
ATCCTGCTCGATGAACGACTTGAGCTCCAAGTCGACCTTGGCGATCGCGTCCTCTTGAATCGCGTCGAGCACCTCGTCGCAAGTCGCGGCTTGCTTCAAGGCCGCCTCGTAGTCGCTCACCTCGGAGCTGTTGCTGCACGCGACCGGGCCGGCGATCAGCCCCAAAACAATCAAGAAAAGCATTCCGTGGAACTTATGCATCCTCGTCCTCCTAGCTGCGTGTAAGACAAGCAAACAACATGCCGGGCGAATAACCCTGTGATCTCTTCATAACCATTGAGCCAGGCTGTGCCATCTGGATCATCCTTGCACCTCTTTTCCGACGTGCTAGTGAAGTTGCAAATCATTTTCATTTGCATCAGGAAGACCTCCTCAATGACTCATGGATTCAAGGGTTTGCTTCTGCTTGGCCTGTTCGCGTGGCTCGCCTTACCCCAGTTCTCGGCTCAGGCAGACGAGCCGAAGGCGCCCGCCCCCTCTCAGGACGCCGCGCCTGGCACGGACGCTCGCGCCGACACTGACACTGGCACGGACATGGACACGGACGCTGACACCGACACGGACGCTAACGCGGACACCGACGCCGCGCCCAGCATCGACCCCGTCCTCGACACTGGGACGGTCGACGGGGAGCCGACGATCATCTTGGCTCCCGGCGAGATCGCGCCCGAGCAACCAAGGGCGGGTCTGTTCGAGATGGAAGTCGATCCGATGCGTGGGCTCCAGCCAGCGCGTATCCGTCGCGAGCAGAAGACGACGATCGGCGGATACGGTGAGCTTCACTTGAACATGGAAAGGCCGGAAGAAGGAAGCTTCGAAGCCATACTCGATCTACACCGTTTCGTTCTCTTCTTCGCGCATCGGTTCAACGATCGATTTCAGTTCTATTCAGAGGTCGAGCTCGAGCATGCGTTCGTCGCGAACAGTGGTGGGGTGGCCGTCCCCGGCGCGGTACAAATTGAGCAGCTACTCATCGACTGGCGCGTGCTGAGGGGATCAAGCGAAGCGCTCTATCTACGCGCCGGCGTGATCCTGGTGCCCATGGGCATCATCAACCAGTGGCACGAGCCGCCGATCTTCAACGGCGTCGAGCGCCCCCAGGTGGATCGAGTCATCATCCCGACCACATGGCGCGAAGGCGGAATCGGGATCTGGGGTCAGGCCACGGACGCGTTCCGCTACGAGCTGTACGTGGTCGGGGGTCTCGACGCGTCGGGATTCACTGGGGCGAGCGGTCTTCGTGGTGGCCGTCTGAATGTCACCGAGGCCGTTCTCAATGGCCCTGCGTTCACGGGACGCGCTGAATGGGAGCCCACGCTTGGCATGATCCTTGGGATATCGCCCTACTTTGGATGGGCCGGGCCGCGGGACCTTGCGGACGTGAACGCGAGGGTCGGCGGGATCTCCGGAGATTGGCGCGTCCTGCGCAAAGGATTCGAGTCGCGCGCACTGATTGCGTACTTCCACGTGAGCGATACCGATGCCCTGAGAGCGATCCCGCCGGGCGAGACCGAACCGACCAGTACGGTCGGCTCGAACCTCTTCGGTGTCTACGGGGAGCTGGGTTACAACGTGCTCTATTATGTCGACACTGAAATGGCGCTCGTTCCGTTCGTCCGGGTCGACTACTTCGACACCACGTTCCGTGAGTCCGACCCGCTGTACGACCTGCCGGCCTTCTTGGTGCCGACGATCGGCCTGAGCTATCGGCCGATCCCGCAGGTGGTCTTCAAGTTCGACTACCAGTACGAGCGCCCATCGACCGGCCTGGCGATCAACCGCTGGAACTTTGGCGTCGGCTACATGTTCTGAACAGACCGCGATTGGGCTGGGAAAGCACGCGAATGCGCGGTATGTAACATCCGATGGATGGACCGCTGAGTTGGCTGGTGCCAGGTCTCGGCCTCCGATGAACCTTGGAGAAGAGAGTCCGGCACCGTCCGACGGACGGAGCTCAGTCGCGTTTATGGCGACCATGCTGGTCGTCTTCTCGTTCACGGAGCATGCACGCGCGGAGGAGATCAGCTTCGACCAGGCGCTCGCCCTCGGAGAGCATACGCCAGCGGTATCCGGGCCGCGAGAGATGCTGGAGGCGCGTGAATCCGGTGATCGAAAGATCGGCGGCACGGCGGGTGCGACCAGTCTGATCTTCATGCCCGGGGCGCTGTTCGTCAGGGGCGAGAACGAGGGCTTCGAGATGCAGGCCACGATCACCCAGGGCTGGAACCTTCGTGATCTCGGTGGCGCCCGGCAAGACGCGGCGAGGAGCGAGCGGGGCGTCTTGCAAGCATCGGTTCGCGCCGCCGCACTTCGGTCACGTTTGGAGGCTGCGCGCCGCTGGATTCGATTTAGCGACGCTTTCCGAGGTCGCAGAGGTCGTCGAATCGCGGATTCGAGGCCTGGCGTCGCTGGTCGCGAGCCGGGAGCGAGCTCTAACGGCTGGAGTTGGAACGACACGAGCCTTGGCGGACGCGCGCGCATGGCTTGCGCAGATCCGGCAGAGGCGACTGGAGCTGGAAGGGGACGAGTTTTCCGCGGCGACCCAGCTATCGCTGTCCGTGGGGCGTGCACCTCAACCAGAGCTGCTGCGTACCGCGGGAGCGATGCCGGAGCCATTCTTGCCCGAGGAACCCGAGATTCGCGAGCAGATCAACAACGTCGACGCTGCGCCGGACCTCGTCGTCGAGCGGCTGCGCGAGACGGCAGCCCGGGCCCATGCCGTCGAGGCCTCTGCCCAATACGCACCGGTGCTGACCCTCGGCGCGCAAGCGGAGCACAGCGCGCTCGGGCCCTGGGTGATCTTCGGCGTGACTGGGGTGGCGTTTCAAGGATTCGGCCAGAAGCATCGATGGAGCTCCATCGCAGCGGGGGATGCAGCAGGCGCGAGCGTAGCGACCACGAGCGCGAGACTGCGAGTCCATGCCGAGCTCGAGGAGGCTCTCCACGAGCTCCGACATAGCGCTGAAGTCGTTCAGATTCTCGAAGAACAAACCCTCCCCGCGTTGCGTGCACTGGTTGCGAGCCTCGAGCACGCAGTTGCTCTCGGCGAGGCGTCGCGCTTTGCGCTGATCGAAGCGCACGACCGGGAGCTCGCCGTGGTGGAATCGGTCTATCGGGCGCGG
>CAWBAV010000032.1:0-14601 GCA_963786865.1 uncultured delta proteobacterium
CTTGATGGTTCGATGGGTGCGTGACGAGAAGCAGGTCGCGTTAGAACGATGCGTCGGGTTCGCTCGCGCCGACGGGAGGAGGCGCGATCTGCCACGCGACGAAGCCTACCAACACGGTCGAAAGGTTGATGCATGCGAAAATCAACAGCCCCCACGCAACACCCTGTGCAGCCGGAAGTCCCAGCGCGGGAAAGACCAGCGCCAAGAACAGCTCCCGCACGCCGACGCCTGCGATCGAGATTGGCATCAGGCCAAGGAGACTCGTGGCGGACAGCAAGCTCGCGACGTCGAGGTAGGTCAGGTCCACGCCGATGGCTCGCGCGATCAGCCATCCCTGCACGTAGTTGATGGCAAACGCCGCAGCGGCAAGAGGAACCGCGAACGTCAGACACTTCCACACCAGCGAGCGCATGGAGCGAAGTACGTTTCCGTAGCTCTCGTGCCAGCGATCGGTGAGCCGACGCAGCACCCAACCGAAGAGATCGGCGGGACCTCTCACCATCGTTAACAAAGGCGCAATGAGAGCGATCGCCACTGCGACCCAGGTTGCGTTCGCCAGATCTGCGCGAAGGATCGACGCGAAGTGCACCAGGCCGACGGCAGCTACCAAAGCTACGACGTATAGATCACTGAAGCGATCCATGACGGTTGTGGCAAGGCCATCGCTGTATGGGACGTCGATTTCGCGATGCACGTACTGGATGCGGAGCGCATCGCCGACGCGACCTGGAGTCAGCATGCCGAGGTAGAGCGACGGCAATACGGCAGCGTAGGTGCGCCGCAACCCGTAGGCAAAGCCCCGCGCGGCCAGCAGCCCTCGCCAGCGCGCCACCTTCAGGTGGATGACCGGGATGATCAGGGCGGTCGCTGCCGCAAGGTGCGGCCAGCTCGCGTGCTTCATCGCTTCCCAGAGAGCCGCCCTGTCGTCCAACGACCAGATGACCAGGATTAGCAGCAGGGGGCCCGTCAGCCGGACGAGAAAACGCAGCAAGTTGGAACCACCTTTCATCGGCGTGCAGCACTATACACGGCCTGGCGATCGAGCGCCCGAATTCCCAAACTCCGCATTCGACGGTATACGGCGGATCATGCTGAGCGCTTCCCGCACGACGCACGCTGGCCTCATCGGAGTGATCTTGGTGTACTTGTGCCTCGCGCTGCTGCACGTGTGGATGGTTCGGATCTATCAACCGGGTGACGAGAAGCGTCACACGAAATATGTCGTGGTAATCGAAACGAGCGATCGCCTTCCAACGGTCGAAGAGACGCGCGCAGCCACGCACCCGCCTCTGTACTACGCCTTGGTAGCGAAAACCGTCATGCGGGGCGTCGAGTCGACCGAAGGTATCGAAGGCGCAGTCCGAGCAGCGCGCTGCGTGTCCGTCTCCTTCGGCGCGGTAGCTTTGATCTTCGCGTTTCTAATCGTTCGGCTGTTGCTACCGAATCACCCGGCATTGGCCGTTCATACCACCGCGATCATGGCAGTCATGCCGTCCTACTCGAACAACTGCGCGGTGCTCGGCAACGATTCGTTATCGCTGGCATCGCAGTTTGCGATGATCTACCTGGCTCTTCTGATCCTTCTGCGGGGTCCGAGCTGGCCGCGCTGCCTATTTCTCGCTCTCACTCTCTCCATCGTCGCTCTCAGCCGGGTGTCGGGCGTGCTCGTCATGCCGGTGGCCTTGTTCGCGGTTGCAGCCGGGACGTGGTGGAACGTCGAGGGGTCGCCGCGTCGGAGAGCGCTCCTTAGCGCGGCAGCTCCGATTACGTTGATAGCCTGGGTCGCAGCCACATCCGGCTGGTTCTACTGGGGAAACCTTTCGGCATCAGGGGACCTCACCGGCCAAGCCGAGTTGCTCCAGCAGGTGCGAAATCACCCGATTCGATCGCCGTTCGCGGTCATGTTCGATCCGCGAAAATGGCTAGAGATTCACGATGAGACTTGGGGCCGCCTAGCAGGGTCGATCTTCATCCGAGGAAGCCTGGAAGGCCTCGCGAGCGCGCTCACGATCGTTTCGCTCCTTGGCGCTGCCATCGCGCTGTGGCAAGTGCGCTTCTGGGAACGCGCGCGCGATTGGCGCTCACCGAGGTTCTTTGCGTGGTTGGTCGTCGCAGCGGTATTCGCGAGCGTCTTCCTTCCCACCTTCGTCTATCATGCGCGCGGTGGCGGACTGCATCAGCGATACACGTTTGGGGCCCTTTATGTCATCAGCCTGGCACTCGCCATAGGTTTCACCTGGACGGGGCGCCGAATCGCCCCTGTCCTCGGCTATTTTGCGACGTTCCTGATCGCCTACTCCGTGAACGTGACGTACGCAGCCATCCTCGCAGGAAAGGTTCGAACCTTTCCCATCGAACAGGCGCTTGCTGCCTCCATCAAGCACCCGGCGCCGATGACGGCCATGCTCATCGTGGGGCTCATGGTCGGCTTCGTCGTCATCGTCTACGCGCTTGCCACCCTGCACCAACCGCTGCGCGCGGAAGGCGGCGCCGGTAAGCCCCGTTAGCGCGCTTGCTTCTGACTCGAACCTCGTGTCATGTAGATCGCAGATGGTGATCAGCTTCGATCGGGCTCCTGTCACATGAAACGCAGCAAGCAAACCTCGGCTGAGCAGCTTTCAATCGTGATCCCTGCTTACAACGAGGAAGGAGGCATCGGCCGAACGCTCGCGGGCCTCCGAACCGTATTTCGATCGTCCGAGATCATCGTCGTCGATGACGGCAGCACGGATCGTACGCTCGAAAGGGCCGTCGCGGTTCCGGGCGTGCGGGTGCTGAAGCACCGGTTCAATCGTGGCTACGGAGGTGCGCTGAAGACCGGGATGAGGGCCGCCTCTCGCCCGTACGTGGCGTGGTTCGATGCCGACAACGAGCATCGCGTCGAGGATCTCGAGCGCATGGTCGAAAGAATCCAACGCGAATCCCTCGCCGCCGTAATCGGCCGGAGACCGAAAGCCGGGCCTTCGGTCGTCCGCAACTATGGAAAATGGGCGATCCGCATGCTGGCCCGAACGCTAGGCGTGCGCCTCGGCAAGGACCTCAATTGCGGCCTCCGCGTGTTTCGCAGGTCGGTCATCCTTCGCTACCTTTCGCTTCTTCCCGATTCGTTCAGTGCAAGCATGACGAGCACGATGGTCCTCATCGAAGAGGGGTACCCGTTCGCATTCGAGGAGATCGACGTCGAAGAGCGCATCGGCACGAGCAAAGTGAAGCTCGGCCACGGCTTCTCGACGATGGCGCTGGTTCTCCGAATGGTGATGCTGTTCGCTCCACTCCGTATCTTCCTGAGCTTCGGAGGCTTCTTCCTCCTCAGTGGGACGGCCTACGGCATCGTGCGTGCGGTTCTCAGTGGACGGGGGCTCCCGGTCGCGGGTCTCCTGCTCATCGTCACCGGCGTCCTGCTCGTCATGTTTGGCCTCGTGGCAGACCAGATCAGCCGGATGCGCCTCACGCAGATCGGCGGACCTGCCCCCGACGACTACGAGGAGATGACGAATCCACCGGCGGAACGAGTCGAGCCCGGGCTAGTCGACGACGGCGCGGACCATGAGGCCCCAACTTAGACCGCGTACCCCTGGAACGGCCGCCAGCCCGTCATCCAGTTTCATCAGAGCCGGCGCCAGCGCGTTCAACGGCAGAATCTTTCCAAAGTTCGTGATGTCGGGAAATCCGAGCAGCGGGTATGCCACGTATCCCACGTGGTGAACCGCATCGATCCGAAAGTAGGGTGAGAGAATCTCGCGCATCTGACCTGCGGTGAAGTTCTTGTGGTCCTCGTCGAAGTGCGAAGATCCCCGTAAGAGCCGACGCGGTAGCTCGGAGATCAGCGTCCGGTTGGGATCGAGAGCAATGACGACCCCCCCTGCGCGAAGGACTCGAGCCATCTCGCGCGCCCCGGCTCCAGGGTCGGGTAAGTGATGAAGCAGGCCGCGCGCGAAGACGACATCGAAGGTGTCGTCCGCGAAAGGCAAACGGCACGCGTCCGCCTGTACGAGCGTGATGGCGGACTCGCAAGCGTTCAAGCGACGTCTAGCGTGGGCAAGCATCCCCGAGCTGATGTCGGTGCCGACCAATTCGGTGCCTGGTACACTCTCGCGTGCGAGCCGCTCCAAGAACACGCCATTTCCACAGCCGTCGTCGAGCACTCTGCCCTTCAAGTCGGCAAGCCCGAGCATCTGCTGAAGGGTGTGCTCATGATAGGCGCGCGCCCAAGGCAGCTTGTACCGCAGGTTTTCGTAGAAGTCCGTCACGTAGTCCTGGATTTCGACCTCGCTCGCATTGATCGCGCTCTTCCCGCCGACCAGCCGAGGAATGCCATCGACGATCGGATACCTATTCGAGCAATGCTGACAAACGAGCGCCCTGCCCTCTTCGGCCCCGAGAGCCCCGTGGCAGTCAGGACATCGAGCGAAATCGAATCGCATCTCCACCATTCATCCTCCTCATGCCATCCGGCGCTTGCCCTCGCTCCGACGGAGCATCCGGATCGCGGCCATCGTGTCGCGCAGGCTCTCCCGAATTGACCAGGCAGGCTCCCAGCCGAGCTCGAGTCTGGCACGCGCGCTGCTGACGTTGTAGACGCGTCCCCGAATCGCGGCGATTCCGTCGCGTGTCACGAAGCGCTGCGAGCCGAGCAGCTTGGCATTCAGCGCGTCGAACAACGGCAGGCTTCCCAAGAGAAAGCCAGGAAGCAGCCAAGGCGCCACCGGCACCTCCGGATCGATCTCGTGCATGAACCGGGTGAACTCCGCAAACGACGGTTGCTGATCGCAAAGGATGAACCTACCCCCGACGTCCTTTTGGGCGGCAAGAATGTGTCCCATCGCTACGTCGCGAGCATCGACGTAGGTGAAGTTCGCGTCCGGGGCTCCGAACCGCAAGGTCCCGAGCATCATCCCCTCGAGCAGATCGATGGTCGGAGTCCGTCGGACGAACCCCGGGCCGCCGATCCCTCCAGGCAAGACCGTCACCAGTGGGACGCACAGCTCCTCCGCGAGCTCCCAGGCCCTGCGTTCGGCCTCGGTCTTGGCGCGTATGTAGGGCACGGGCGAATCGTTCAGCCAATCGGCCTCGGTCACCGGCGGGTCGCCCGGTGCCGTGAGAGGCAGCGTTACCACCGACGAGGTAAGGACCACTTTTCGAACGCCCGCTTCTGCCGCAGATCGGAGCGCCAACTCCACGCCCTCGACGCTGTCCCGGACGACCTGCTCTGCTTGCTCGGCGCTCTTCGTGACGACTGTGTAGTTTGCCGCAACGTGAAACAGCACGTCGATCCCGACGAGCGCATTATCGAACTGGTGCCGATCACGGATGTCCAGCTCCACGATCTCGAGTCCGCCCAGCATACGGAGCGGCTCGACTTTCGCTTCGTCGGCCCGATCGCGAACAGACGCGCGGACCGCGACGTCGTTGTGTTCGAGGAGCGCCGCGCAGAGATTGAACCCCAGATGACCGTTCGCACCGGTTACGAGCGCTTTCATAGGAGTCCTATAGTAGGCCCCTTCCTCCGGTGGTAGATAGAGGGATCAGGAAGTCGTTGTCCGCCCCGGTCACTCGGAGCTACTGTCCGCGGAGGCAGTCATGGCTCAGAGGTCCCTCGACGCGCTTCTTTCACCGGTACAGGCAACCACCGTGCAATGGTTGCTCGCCCGAATCGCCTCAGCGCCCGCGCCTTCTCTTCCATACGAAGAGCTGATTGCGCCGTCCTGGCGGAGCCAAGGGATGGCACGGGTCGCCATCGAAATGGCCATTGCTACTGCCCGAGGGTGCGCCGTGCGGGGCAGCCAAAGAGACCCCGGCGGCCCGCTGCGCTGCATGCTCGAGGACGCACGCGGGCGCAGCTGGGAGCTCGTCGTCGCCTTCGAATCCGACACCTCCGGCCGCATCGCCCGAATCGGGACCAGGCCCACGCTTGCTGAAGGCATGGAGGTGCGGCCTCCGACCCCCGATGACCTTCCGACCATGGCCGAGCTCGAGCTTGCCGCTCCGGTTCAACGCGACGACGGAACCGAGGTCATCATCGACCACAACGGAAAGCAATTCGAGCACGAGAGCGTGCTTCGCGATCACCGCTGGCTGGCGGTCTTCAAAGAGGGGCGCATGGTCGCCATTCAGGCCGTGGCACTCGTCGAAGCGCCGGTCAGCGGAAGACCTTACCGGTTTGCGTACAATCACTATTCGCGGTCGGATCCGCGGACGCGGAACGCCGGCAACCTGATGTATCTGGTCACGACGCTCTACCAGGACATCTTCCCGGTGATCGACCAGTTTGCCTCCATCGTGGACGTGAAGAACCCGGCCGGTCTCAGGCTCAGCTTCGGCACGCCATGGCCCACACGGGCACGCCGGCTCTTCTTGCCGATTCATGCGCTCGCCGCGCGCGAGGAATTCGCACCAACACGCCGCCCCTTCGATCCCGCGCACGCCGCACACCTTCTCAACGAGACACACGCGGGAATGACCTTTTGGGTTCCGCGCACCCCGGATTTCCTCTTGCGACGGATCAATCGTGCGCCCGCGGTCTACGGGGATGATTGCTGGCGCCTCACCGACCGCGCCGCCCTCGCGCTCTGGCCCTCGGGCGAGCGGCGTACCTACCGAAAGAGCGGGGCCGAAACGAGGCGCACTTTGGCCCTCGCCCTCGACTACGGCTTCGCCGGCGAGACCGGCCGGGCCGAGCTGACCGGCCTGCTGAGTGAAGCCGCCCGCGAGCTCGCGGGGCAGGACATCAGTCACATCGCCTTGTTCGTTTCCGACGGGCATCCGGCGACCCAGTGGCTCGCCGATCTCGCGGATGCGAGCGATGTCTATGCGATTTGCGCGCCTCCCCTGGAAGATCCTCCCACCCCTACCGGCCCGATTTATACCGACCACATTCTCTTCTAAAGCCACCAAGACGATTCGAGGTCCGACCCGCGGACCGAAGGAGCCCAACAAGTGAGCAACATCCCGACGGTACAGAGCATTTACGAGGCTTTCGGGCGAGGCGACATTCCTGCGCTCCTGGGCCATTTGTCTGAAAACATCGAATGGGACGACGGAATGGCCGTCCCTGGTGTGCCCTGGCTGCAACCGCGACATGGACGGGCCGAGGTTCCAGGGTTCTTCGAGTCTCTGGGAGCTCTTGAGTTCCAGAAGTTTGAACCGAAGACCCTGCTGGAGCGTGGTGGCGTGGTCGTCGCCCTCATAGATGTCGCGTTTGTCATCAAGGCCACCGGCCGGACAGTTGTAGAAGAGGATGAAGTTCACATCTGGGACTTTGACACCCGAGGGCAGGTGGCGCGGTTCCGCCACAAGCTCGACACGCATCAACATTGGGTTGCGTGTCGAGTTGAATGAAGAGTAAGCATCGAAGCTACCACCTCAGCTTTGTACCAAGACCGCGCGCCGAGATCAATCGACTCGCGACGCGCCGGATGGAGCGAGAAGCCCCCGCCGGGGCAACTACAGGGCGGACGCGATGAGCCGTTGCGTTTCCTCTGCCAGTCCCTCGTGTGCCAGGATACCACCGTGTGCGGGCACCATGATCACCACTGGGCGAGCTCGAAGCGCCGCTTGCATCGCGCGCAGGAGGCCCCCCTTGTCGGACGTGACGAACTTCAGCGCCAAGCCGAACACGCGGTAGCCCGGCGCACTTTTCGTCAACTTCATCACCAGCTTGAACGGCAGCGCCTTGGGAAGCTCAGCCATGTTCGCCAAGGTGTCCGACGCGTACCAGACGTAGCCCTTCGCCGTTTTGGCGTAAGCCCACGTCTCTCCGCACTTGTCCGCGGGCGCAACGACCACGCCCACGTCTCCAGTGAGCTTCTGTACGAGCTGCGACAGCGGTGCGAAGTCCCCGGCCTCCGGATTCTTCTTCTTGATGCGCTTGGCCGCCGCAGGTGAGGCGTAAAATGACGCCGACGGATAGCGCCGCTTCCACTCGGCTTGACCCAAATGGTGAAAGCCGTTGTTGGCGACCACCGACTCGACGGTGCCAAACGCTTCGAGGTCTGCAAACGCACCTTCCGAGAGCCCGCTCGGAGGGCTCAGCACGAGAAGCTTGTCGCCATCGTAGCGCGCAACAAACGCGTTCGCAGATCCAGCACCGAACCTGTATGTGTACGAAAGCACACCAGCGTCCTTGTCCAAGATCGACCATCCATGCGCAGTCCGTTCCATGATTTCGCCTCCCGAAGAATGCTACCGCAGATCTTCCCATCTCGGGAGCTCCGGCGACGTTCGGGCTCGGGCGGCCATCGCGAGTCGAAGCGGTTGCGCCCGTGCACCCGATGGACGCTGTTCAGCGGAAGTTCTGAACGCTCCAGATCTGGCCGGTTGCGTCTTCTCCAAACCCGCAAGCGACCGCCTCATGGGCGACGCTGCTCAGGTTGAGATAGTGGCCGTGCTTCGAAAAACGTTTGCCTGGGCCCTCGTCCCACATCCGTTGAAGGCAGTCGCCGACGACTCGCTGGGTCGACGGCCAGGCTGGGCACTCGTTCTGAGCACGTCCGCTCGGCTTGCAGAGCTTTGCGTTGAACCCGGCGTGAATGCCGTGCTTCGCATCGTGCTTGGCGTGCTTGTTCGCGCAGGCTTCACCGCCTTTCCAACGCTCGAGTGGAGGAAGACACTGACACTCGACGCGCAGCTGATTGATCCTGGTTACGCAGTCCTGGTAAGGGTTGCCGGTGCTCGGTGGGGGCTCCGGTGCGCAGTTCGATCGAGGCTTGTCGAGCGGACCGTCGCGGCAGATCTTGCTCGATGCCGTGTCCTCCATGGGAGTGACCTGATAGCTGCCCGTCTCTCGTGGCCCGTAGACATCCGTCGCCCGCGAAACCCCAAAGCTCGTGAGGGCCACAAACGCCAGGACGGCCGTGATTCCCCGACTCACTCTCTCAGCTTAACAGGTATCGCGACGGTGAGCGACACCGGGAATGCCGTCACTTCGGTGCGGGTGACCACGACCGGCGAAAACGAGATGCCGCCATCGCACGCGAACGGCTTGAACGCCCACAGGTGGCCGCCAAGCGCATGGACTGCTCGGGCCGCTGCATGATGCACCGGTCAAACCCCGGAGGCTCCAGGCCCACTTCGTTACAGACCTCAGATCACGTCACACGTCGAAGGACACTCGATTGAAGGCCGCTTCTGAAGGGTCAGCCTTCCCAAATCTCGCGGCCCGTATCGAGATACCACCGATACGTTCGCTCGAGGCCTTCGTCGAGCGGCATCTGAGCCTGAAAACCGAATCGCTCCGACGCCTTGGACACATCGAGCTTGCGACGTGGCTGCCCATTGGGCTTGCTCGTATCCCACACGATGTTTCCTTCGAAACCCACGAGCGCTCGAATCTTGTCGGCCAGGAGCTCGATCGATGCTTCGGTAGCCGACCCGATGTTGACAGGATCCGGTGAGTCATAGCGCTCGGTCGCCAGAACCACAGCCTCTGCGGCGTCGGTTACGTAGACGAATTCGCGGGTCGGGCTCCCGTCACCCCACAAAGTCACCTCTGCGTCGCCGCGCTCCTTCGCAGCGAGAAACTTCCGAATCATGGCCGGAATGACGTGACTGCTCTCCAGATCGAAATTGTCCCAGGGGCCGTACATGTTGACCATCAGCAGGTGCACTCCGTTGAGGTTGAACTCCTCGGCAAATGATTGAGTGAGCACCAGCATCATCTTCTTGGAGATGCCGTAGGGCGCGTTGGTTTCTTCCGGGTAACCGAGCCAAAGGTCCTCCTCCTTGAAGGGCACGTCGGTGTACTTCGGATAGGAGCACACCGACCCGATCCCGACGACCTTTTGCGCCCCGAACAGCCGTGACGCCTCAAGTACGTGGCAAGCCATGAGGGTGTTGTCTCGGGCGATGCTCCCAGGATGACTGCGCATGTAACCGATGCCGCCTCCCGTCCACGCAATGTGAATGACCACGTCAGGGCGCTTCTCCTCGAAAAACGCTCGCGTCCGCTGCCAGTCCCTCAAGTCACAGTCGGCCGATCCAAACGTGATCGGGTACACACCGCGGGCCCTCAGCGCTTCGACGACGTGTCGTCCGAGGAATCCGTGCCCGCCGGTGACGAGCACTTTCGCATCTCGCAAGTTCATGACGTCGTACCCAGGCCCATTTCTACCAGTGACAAATCGTGCTTCATCATCCGCTCCACCAACTCGTCAAAAGTCACCTTGGCTTCCCACCCTAGCGTGTTGCGAGCTTTGGTGGCGTCACCGACGAGATGATCGACTTCGGTGGGTCGATAGAGCCGGGGGTCGATTCGCACCCGCGTCTCGCCGGACTTGAGGTCAAATCCCTCTTCGTCCACACCTTCTCCGCGCCATCCGATCTCCACTCCGATGTAGCGAAAGGCACGCTCGGCGAAATCTCGCACCGTGTGTGACTCGCCCGTCGCGAGCACATAGTCGTCCGGAGTCGGCTGTTGGAGCATACGCCACATGCCTTCCACGTACTCCTCGGCATGACCCCAGTCGCGTTTTGCATCGAGATTACCGAGATGGAGCGTGCTCTCCAGACGATGAGCGACTCGCGCAACGACACGGGTGATCTTTCGCGAAACGAACGTCTCCCCACGGCGCTCGGACTCGTGATTGAACAGGATTCCATTCGATGCGTAGATCCCGTAGGCCTCGCGGTAGTTGACCGCAATCCAGTACCCGTAGAGCTTGGCCACACCGTAGGGGCTGCGCGGATAGAAAGGCGTCGTCTCACTCTGTGGTACCTCCGCCGTTTTCCCGTACAGCTCACTCGTGCTGGCCTGGTAGAACCGCGTTCGCTCCTCCAAACCCAAGATTCGAATCGCCTCGAGCGCGCGCAACGTGCCGATCGCGTCGGCATTGGCTGTGTACTCCGGCGTTTCGAAAGACACGCGAACGTGGGATTGCGCCGCGAGGTTGTAGATTTCGTCCGGCTGGGTCTGTTGCACGATGCGAAGCAGGTTCGTCGAGTCGGTCATGTCGCCATAGTGCAGGTGAAAACGCGCACCCTCGACATGTGGATCCAGATAGAGGTGGTCGATTCGCTGGCTGTTCAGTGACGAAGCCCGGCGCTTGACACCATGAACTTCGTAGCCCTTTTTCAGAAGCAGCTCGGCAAGATAGCTGCCATCTTGTCCCGTAACCCCCGTGATCAGCGCCGTCTTCATGCTGCCCTCCGACTCTGGTCGGCGACCATGGCGGATTTCCGCGACGGGTTCAACTCCTATTGGCTACCCGCGCGGCGACTTCGCGCTACGGTAGGACCATGCGCATCCTAGGGCTGGTGCCCGCACGCGGTGGCTCGAAGGGAGTGCCGCGCAAGAACGTCCGTGAGCTCGGCAGAAAGCCGTTGATCGCACACTCGATCGATGCCGCTCGCAAAGTAACTCGCATCGATCGAGTCGTCATGAGCACCGAAGACCGCGCGAGCCGCGTCATCTCGGTGCACCGGGTGCTGCGCGACCAATACGGGGTCGACGCGTTCGGAGGCACCGTGTGGGGGCAGGATCAGGCCTCGTTTCTGGCTACCGGCGATGTCGATTACGACCCTCTGCTGATCTTCACGAGAGACGTGTTGGAGCCGACTGAGAGCACCGCGGCAGACATCGGCTTCTTGCGAGAGCGCGAAGAGCGTTGCGGGATCCCCATCCACAGAATGATTTGGTCGGAACGAAACCTACTCGACGGGCGACGGCCGGCAGCGTTCTACAAGAGGCTCCGCAACCAGAAGGCGGTCCTCGGGCCCGAGAACGTTCAGCACATCGCAGACGCCCTGGCGTCGGGAGCGGTGCTGCAACGATGAGAATCATCCAGCTCAGCTATGAGCGACTGCCCAAACGGCAGGCGCGCGGCGGCGGCGAGCTCGGCACGTACCAGACGCTGTGCGCGCTGGTCGCGCTCGGGCATGAGGTGGATTTGGTCGTGTGCGGAGAGCCCATGGAAGTGGAGCACGACGTCCGGGAACGAGTTCGCGACATTCATTGGATTGAACCGACCGAGCCGCCGCGACTGTCGCAAGTCGGTTTGGCCTCACGTGCGTTTCACCCCGACACCGTGAACCTCCGCTTCCCTGACGCCAAGGGGTACCAGACGCGCGTGCGTGAGCTCGCGGGGAAGCTCGGAACGGACCTCGTCTGGGCCGATACGATTTTCGCCCTCTCGGTGGCGCCGTTCGAGCTTCCCGTCGTCTATGGCCAATACGACTTCCTCCACAAGCTGAAACAAGTACGCAAGGACACGCGTGAGCACATTGACTTGCGCGAGATCGCCCGCGCGAAGAACAAAGTCCGGGCAGTGCGAAACGCGCTCACGCGGCCCGACATCATGACGCTTGGCCGATTGCGCGACGTCGAGCTCGATCTATGCAGACGGGCCTCCCACGTGCAGAGCGTTTCCCAAACCGAAGCCGACTTCCTGAACGCAGAGGGTGCACATGCAACGGCCATCCCCGTAGTCGGGCCGACAGTCTCGTTGCCGAATCGCAACTTGAGACGGAAACCCGGAATCTTCCTGTTTGGGAACAGCAACACGGCCCAAAAATCCGCCCGCACACACCTATGGCGAGACCTGTGGAGCGAGCTGTCCCAAGTCGAAGGCGTCGAATGGCACCAGCTCGGTGCGCCGCCGGAACGACCCGACCCCAGTTGGCACTGGTTGGAGACGGCGTTCGACGAGGTGCACGGCTACGTCGACGATTTGGCAGACGCGCTGGGCTACGGCGATATCTGTTTCGTTCCCTACCTTCACGACACCGGCTACAGAGCCAAGTTCACCGTCGCGGCGGCGTACGGGACCGTGAACATGGGCTATCATCAAACGTTCGCCTGCGCGCCTGAGTTCACGCCCGGCGAGGATTGCATCGCCGCTGCAGACGCTCGCGAGATGGCAGATGAGCTTCGGCGCTTCGCTGTCGACACCGCCTGGCGACGCCAGCTCTCCGAAGCGTCGCGCGCTCTGTACGAACGTGCGTTCACCTTCGAATCAATGCTCGACCGCTACGAGCGGCTTCTCGCAACCGCCATGCAAGAGCACGCCAGGCGCGCGGTCTAGGCGCTGGCTGTCGGCGACGCTCGCCACTCGTCGAACCGCACGCCAAGGAGCGCTTCGAGGTCATCGATCTCGGGTCGATAGATTCCCGCGAGAATTTCTCGTGCCTCGGACTCGAGTGGCGGCTTGGCCACGGGTCTCGCATTGAGTCGCTTGAGTCCCTGCCGCAATTGGTAACGAATCTTGCTCGGCACGACGGCACGCAAGCTCTGCGTGATCGGCCCCCGATCGCTGGTGAGACGGCGAACGGCATCCTGCAGCACGGTGCTGCGTACTTCGTAAGCGGGATTGCTGTTTGGAAGAGTAGTGACCCTGGGAGACACGCCGAGAAACTCCTGAACACTCCGTAGCGAGGCTTCCGGTGTTCGAGTCAAGGCGGAGAAACGCATCACGAGGATCTGCTCGCGTTCAAACGCATCGAAATACCGGCGAAGTTGCTCGGCGTACTGGCCATAGCGAATCAGGTAGCAATTCGGATCATCGGGCGACCGTTGCTCGTCTCGAAGCGCCTCGGCGCACGTGCGTGACTCACGCCCAGATCGGACGCGAAACCAGTAATGGGAATGCGCCCGCTCCACTGGGTCTCTTATGAGAAAGATCAGCTTACAGCCGGGCAGGTTCTCCCGAATCCGGCGGCACGACTCCCGGGAAGCAAGATAGTCTGGTGTCGCCTCGAGGCGGATTGGCTTGTTCGAGCCCTCGACGAAGAAGCGCTCATACCACTCGAGGCCGCGCTCGTAGTTGCTGTCGGCGTGAAAAAACGACAGCTCCTTCCGGTAAGGAATGAAAATGTCGGGGTGCCCTGCAAGCGCATCGGCCAGCGACGTGGTTCCGCACTTAGGGGCGCCACCGATCAGTGCGTTGGGCAGGGTCACACCGCGTTATTAGCAGCTCATACCTTGCCCCGCGAATCTCGGGGGTTCCGCAAGTCCTGCAGCAGGGCCGTCAGCTCTCGGGCAGCCTTGCGCGGTGACTGATCTCGTTTTTGGTTTCGCGTCCGAGCTCTGCGATCGTTTGCCTCTCACCAGCGGGCACGAGCACCGAGTCGTAGCCAAACCCGTGGGTGCCCTTGGGCCCCCGGCCGAGGAAGCGAGGCCATCGATTGGAGCTCTAGCCCCGGAACACCCGCGAAGACACGCTGGTACTCCGCCAGCTTCCGCGGTTCATCGTCGCGACGAGAAGCCGCATCAGGGAAGCAGTCGCTCGATATCCACGTCGCGCTCGCGGAGCTACGCGCAAGCGGCGTCCCAGACGGGAGTGGTCGATTCGCCATCTGCGAAACCTCGTGTCGGCAGGACGAATCCCGGTCTACCGCCGACCTCGGGTGCGCCGGTTTCGTCGGGATATGTTAGACCTGTTCCCGACGAACGCGGACATGGCGATAATGATGAGTCGGGGCGACTGGATTCGAACCAGCGACCTCATGCTCCCAAATCCCAAAAGACGGGTTTGGGACGATCACATAATCCCCTGCAAAACGCAGGGAATTCTGAACCCTAACAACCACTTAGCCGCATCGCCATGTTCAGGATTCGTCACTTCAGATCATGCGGTTTCAGATCTCGTGGTCAACATTTGGTCAACGAGG